>JBGFRI010000030.1:0-123024 GCA_041695225.1 Deinococcota bacterium | reverse complement strand
GCCACACAGACGTTGTTGTCAAGTTATACGATGCTGTTACGTGGGTACACTATTTCGCCCGGCTATGCCTGTTCTCCTGTTCAGATCAACATTTGCGTGCTTTCAGTGAAAGGAACTTCAGATTAGAATGCGGCTATACATGGCTCCTCCTTGCACCGCTCTCGCGGTCTCTGTATCTTTACTACCGGTCCTGCCACTACAGTTTTTCAGGTCAAACAAGTGCCTCAACGGACTTTCCGGGTGAAAAAGACTCTTAAAGACGGAAGACCGAAAGCCTTTGCCGACCCACCTGCTTATTCTCTCACGGTAGCGCCCTGCGGCAACACTGCCAAGGGGGGTTTGTCAGCCTTCAGCACAAACAACCCACCGCCTCTGAACGTTTATTGGAATGGGGCCACCTCGCTTCCCACCGGCCCAGTTGGACGAAGTCAAGCGGGCCACCCAGATCCTGTTGTGAGCCGTCGGGAAAACGTCTGGAGCTGCGGTATCTGACACGCTCAGGGTATTGCTTGCGACGGGCCGCATGTTTCTGGCCTCTGCGCCAGCGCGCACAAAAAACTGCTCCGCTTTTAGCCGCACGCGGATGCCCTCTTCTGGCCGCAGCCCTACTGCACCACCAGCACCGGCAGCCGAATGGTCGCCAGCAAGCGCTCGAGCAAAGACCAGGTTTGAGTAATAGATGGTGGTTGACCCGGTGCCTCGTCATGAAGCTCAAAGCCCTCCCCTGCCAGCAACGGCAAATCGGCGCCGACCACCAGGACATCACAGCCGACCAGGGCCGCAACTCTGGCCAGCTCCTCGATGCCGGCCCAGCTCAGATGGATGGGCCGCACCAGGACATTCCGCTTAGCCTGCCAAGCCTGCACCATGGCAGCCAGTTCGGTCCGGTCTCCGATCATCAAAACGCTCAGCGGCTGGGCGGGCGTCTGGGTCAGGCCCAGCGCAGCCTCCAGAACGGGCTCGATGCTGGCCGCAAGACTGGCCGACTGATCGTGCAACACCACCAGCGGCCGCTGGAAAGCGGTGCTGCGTGGCAGTAACAGAACTAGCCTGGCAGCCTGTAGCAAAGCCGGGCGCAGCAGCGAGAACGACTGCACCTCTAAGTCCATGACCCGGCTGGTCGTACCGATGATCCAGAGGTCGTCGGAGGTCTCGTGGGCCAGTTCCTGCAGGGCTCCGCGCAGCACCTGCGCCTGCCAGGGTACGCCCAGGCGCCGGGCGACCTCTTCAAGCTGGGCCTGGGCCTGGGTGGTAAGGATTCGTAGCTGATCGGCAAATCGCTCCCGATCCAGGCCGCTGCCCCAGGGGCTGACCTGCCGGGCCACCGGCAGACTGGCCCAGCGCAACAGGCCAGGATCTTCCAGGAAAAGGCCCAGCACCTGCACCCTCAGCCTGGCAGCCAGCTCTACTGCCGCCACGATGGTCTGGGTATCGCGGCTGGTCACATCCTGGGCCAGAACCACCCGGCGGATCTGCTTCATACATTACCTCTTTCCGTTGGAGCGGCAAAAGCCCGCGCCTGCTCGGTAAAGGCGGCCAGCTGGGCCTCTACTCTGGCGTTCAGGCTACCCTCGGGGAAACGCCCATCGGCGTCGCGTTCTCCGGCCTCGAGGCCGGTAAGAATTGCCAGCGCCTGGTCTACGGTCTCCACCGCCCAGACCCGGAACCGCCCCGCGGTCACGGCCTCCAGCACTTCCTGCCGCAGCATCAGGTGCTTGACGTTGGGCCGGGGAATGATCACCCCTTGTTCGCCGGTTAGCCCGGCATCGCGGCAAACCTCGAAGAACCCCTCAATTTTTTCGTTCACACCCCCGATCGGCTGGGCCTGCCCGTGCTGGTTGACCGAGCCGGTAATGGCGATTCCCTGGCGGATGGGCACCTGGGTTAGGGCCGAGAGCACCGCGCACAGCTCTGCCATCGAGGCGCTATCCCCCTCTACCTCGCTATAGGACTGCTCAAAGACCAGACTAACCGAGAGCGAGAGTGGGCGCTCGCGGGCGTAGCGTTCGCCCAAAAACCCTGCCAGAATCAGCACCCCTTTGGAGTGCAGGGGGCCGCCCATCTCCACCTCGCGCTCGATATCCACCACCTCGCCCTTGCCCAGCCGCACCCGTGCGGTGATGCGGCTGGGGTGGCCAAAGCTATAGCTTCCCAGGCGCAAAATTGAGAGTCCGTTAATCTGTCCCACCCTGGCGCCAGCGGTATCCACCAGCAGGGTCCCCCGCCGCACCTGCTCCTGCAAGCGCTCCTTGACCCGGCTGGCCCGGTAAGTCTGCTGCTCTATGGTGTGTTCAATGTCGCGGGCGGTAATGGTGGAGTTGCCAGCCTGGGCTGCCCAGTAATCGCCCTCGCGCAACAGGTCGAGCAGGGTCTCGAGCGCCGCCGAGACCTTCTGTGAGTCCGCGGCCAGTCGCGAACCATGCTCAATAACCTTCGCCACCGCCTCAGCCTCGAGTGGGCGCAGCTGCTCGTGCTGAACCAGCCAGGCCATCAGCCGGGCCAGGGCAAGTTCTCCTTCAGCACTGCGGTCAAGCGTATCTTCAAAGTCGGCGGCTACCTTGAATAGCTCCAGGAAATCGGGGTCGTAGGTGGACAGCAAGTAGTAGAGCAAGCGGTCGCCAATCAGGATCACTTTGACCTGTACGGGAATCGGCTGGGGTTGCAGGGTAACCGTGCTGGATGAGCCCAGCACATCCATTACCGAGCGAATCTGGATCTCCTTACTTCGCAGGGCCCGTTTGAGCTCCTCCCAGGCGTAGGGCTGCTGTAGGATGCGCCTTACGTCCAGCACCAGGTAGCCACCATTCGCCCGATGCAAAGCCCCTGCCCGAATCAGGGAGAAGTCGGTGACCAGGTTGCCCAGTTGCGCGCGATACTCGATACGGCCCACCAGGTTTTGCAGCGAAGGATAGTCTTCTTCTATCACCGGGGCGCCCTGGCAGCCTGACTGGTCTACCAGCAGGTTGACCCGGTAGCGATCGAAGGTGCGGCTATCGGAGAACCCCTTGCCCAGCGCTACCTCGAGCGGGTTTTCCTGCTCGCCGTGCGCGGCCAGGAACTGCCCGGCATTTTCAATCAGGTCTTGTTCGACCATCTGCAGGTGCTCCTGCACCCCGGGCAGATCGCGGTAGTGTTTGCGCACACCGTTCAGCAAATGTCCAATTGCGTAGTGGGCTACCTCGCGGTTGAGCTGGCGGATTTTCTCGCGCCGTTCACTCTCCCACTGGGGGGCCTGCTGCAGTATGGCCTGGAGCTTGCCGTGTAACAGTTCCATGGCGTTCTGCAAGCGCTTTTGCTCGGGCTCGGGTAGCTTTTCAAAGGCCTCTGGTGAAATGATTTCCTTGTCCTGCACTGGGGCCAGCCCCATACCCAGGGGGGTACGGATAATCGCGATACCCTGCAGATGCGCCTCTTTTTGAATGGCATCGAAGACAGCCTGTTGTTTTTGCTTTAGCTCGTCGTCGATAATCTGCCGCCGAGCACGGTAGTCTTCGCTCTCGAAGGCCGCGGGTATAGAGACCCGTATCTCTTCCACCAGGCGTTGCATATCGGCTTTGAACTTTCCACCCCGCCCAGCGGGAAGCGATAGGGCCTTAGGCTTATAGGGCTCGGAAAAATTGTGGACATATACCCAGTCGGAGGCAACTGGGTCTTGGGCAGCCTGCTGCTTGGTAAAGTGCAGTACCAGGCTATGCTTACCAATCCCCACCGGCCCCAGCGCATACATGTTGAAGCCCTCACGGCGGATCCCCAGGCCAAACTGAATCGCACCGGAAGCCCGCTTCTGTCCCGGTAGCTCCCACAGGGGCTGTAGTTCGGCAGTGCTGCGAAAGGGAAGGCGGCTCGCATCACAAGGGTTGCGCAGGTCGGAAACCTCGAGCTGACTGGCCAGAAATGCCCGTGGTTCAGGCACAGCCCTCACCTCCACTATCGCTAAGCTCGACCAGAATCTCATCTCCGACGATATGGGCTACCGAGGGCCTAGCCTCGAAACCGGGTGGCGTCGGCATGAATCTAGCCTGTAAAACCTGGGCCTGTAAAACCTGGGCTGTACGCATGGCTCACCTCGTTTCGATAACCTCGCCTATCCCCAGGCGCAGAGCGGGCCGGGAGCATTAGCAAAACCTTACCAGGAAGTTAGTCGAAGGTCTAAAGTCGAGGGTCGAGGGTCAAAGGCCATCGGCTATCAGCTATTGACTATCAGCTATCGACTATTGACTATCGACTCATTGAATGTCGCAGGTCTCTGGTCTCAGGTCAAAAGCTATCAGCTATCGGCTTGGGCTGCTTCGAGGCTGAGGCTTTGGCTTACTGTTTCGACAATCTTAGCGCAAGCCAAACCCCACCCCATCATGGCAGTGAAACTGCGGATCTATACCCGGTACCACAGGCGGGAGAGCCACTTAAAAGCCTTGAGGGCCACTACCACCACCCACCCGTACCAGCCTCGGGGAAGCCAGGTCGGGCCAGACAGGGAAACCAGTCGCTCGATGGCGATGGTCTGCAGCTCGGTAAAACGGTAAAGCCCCTCTTTGCCGTGACGCCGGCCCAGCCCCGAAGCCTTGAACCCTCCCATGGTCGCATCCATCGAGGCCCAGGCCGCTGCATAACTCTCGTTGATGTTGACTGTTCCGGCCTGGATGCGCGAAGCTACCTCCCGCCCTTTGCGCAGGTTTCGGGTCCAGACGCTGGCATTCAGGCCATACTCGCTCTGATTGATCAGGCTGAGCACCTGCTCGAGGTCGCCAAACCTGTACAGACTAACCACCGGGCCAAAGGTTTCCTGGCTACAAACCAGCATATCGGGCGTGACCCCGGTCAGGACTGTGGGCTCGAAAAATAGCGGCCCCAGGTCGGGCCGGGGCCTGCCCCCGGCCAGCACTTTTGCGCCTTTGGCAATGGCGTCGTCTACGTGAGCCTTTACGATATCGAACTGCCGCTGCACGCTCAGCGAGCCCATCTGCGAGCGGTGGTCGAGGGTAGCCCCCAGGCGTAAGGCAGAGGCTCTTTCAGCAAAAAGCTGGGCAAAGCGATCGAACAAATTTTCATGGATGTAGATGCTTTCAATCGCCACGCAAAGCTGCCCAGCGTTGGCAAAGGCACCGCGAATGGCCCCCTCGAGGGCGGCCTGCAGGTTAGCATCCTCCAGCACCAGCATGGGGTTTTTGCCGCCTAGCTCCAAACTCACTCCAATTAGTCGCTCACCCGCCTGGCGGGCCACCTTGCGCCCGGTGGGGGTGCTGCCGGTGAGGGCGATGAAATCTGCCGAGTCTACCAGCGCTGCGCCCACCTCCGCGCCGCCAGTTACTATCTGGAAAAGCTTGGAGGGCAGGCCAGCTTCTTCTAACAGGTCCAGAGCCCACAGGGCAGTAAAAGAGGTCTGGGGGTCGGGCTTGAGCACCACGGCGTTGCCGGCCATCAAGGCCGGGATGGGCTCGCTCAGCGCCAGTACCAGCGGGTAGTTCCAGGGCGCAATCACCCCCACTACTCCCACCGGATGCCGGTACTCCCAGGTCTGGGTCAGGCCCACAAAGGTTCCGCCAGTACGCCGGGGGCGCAGCCAGCCAGGGCTGCGGGTGGCGTAAAACTGGGCCACAATAGCCGCGTCTAGCAGTTCTTCCTGGGCATCGCGGCGGGCCTTGCCGGTCTCGTACTGTACCAGGTCGAGAATTTCGGCCTGGCGATCTAAGAGCAGGTCGTGAAAGCGCAGCATAATACGAGCACGGTCTCTGGCACCCAGCCTGGCCCAGGCAGCCTGGGCAGACCTGGCTTGCCGGACTGCCTCGGCCACATCCCCTGGTTCGCAGACTGGAATGGCGCCCAAAGCTCCACCCGTAAGGGGGGAGTAAACGGTCTGAAAACTGCGTTCGCCCGTGAGCGTCACCCGTCTGGCTAGCGCCGCCAGTAGCTCAGGGGTGAACTGGGGGCCAGGTCTGGGTGGGTTGATAATGCTCAGGCGCCCGGTCTCGATCATCTAGTTTCCATGGTGCTCCCAGACAGGACCTTAGTCAAGGCCGTTAATACAAACTTGTAGTTCACGCTAAATCTATACGGGCTTTCCCAGCGGTAGCACGGGGCTCACAAAAGCCACTCTACCCCAGCCAGTGCTAGATAACGGAGCTCGGGGAACTTAGAAATTTGCACCTCGAGTTTATGCCGGGACCCTAATCGGAAGATAGACAGAAGTTCCTGGCGATGAACGCGGAGAAAGTGATACCTGGGACAGGTAATGGCGGCTCTGAACGGCGCCTGAGCGTACCCATTTAGCAGGGGTCACATCTCCCGCGCATCACCACCAATCGCCTGTTACAACGGCTGTGCCTCGAGACGGGGAGGCCATCTGCATACCGAAAGGACGTAGCCAGGACGAAGACGGGACCAAAGAGGGATGTGGCCTCTTCGGGACAGCAGAGACTTTTTGCCCAGCTTTGGGAACTTCAGGTTAGGAGCCAGCCATGGCGGATGGTCTAGCTGAACTCGGCTTCGTGCGAACGCCCACAGACAATCACCATGTCACGGTAATTGCGTTTCTTACGACAACCCTTCGACAGGCTCAATGTACAAGCGCAGGGAGGTTATCGCGCCAGAAATGGTCAGAATTGGGCGACTTGTGCAGTCGCCCTAGGTGGGCGCGGTTTAGACTAGCCCAATTTGGCCCGCACGAGCTCCACAATCTCGTCAATGGTCTCCGCTACTGGCACCGAGGCATCGGCAAAGGCGGCCAGTTTACTTTCAGGTGTACCCACATTGCCCATGATGATGGCGCCGGCATGACCCATCTTCTTTCCTTTGGGAGCACTACGTCCCCCGATAAAGCCAACTACCGGCTTGGTCATGTGCTCTTTGATGTATGCAGCGGCATCTTCTTCATCCGAGCCGCCAATTTCGCCGCAAACCACCACTGCGTGGGTGTCGGGGTCGTCGTTGAACATGGGTAGCAGATCTTTGAATGTGCTGCCGATGATGGGGTCGCCGCCTATACCTACACAGGTCGAGATGCCATACCCGGCATCTGAAAGGGCTTTGGCAGTCTCGTAGGTGACGGTGCCAGAACGGGAAACCAGCCCCACACGGCCCTTCTTGAAGACGCTGGCGGGCATGATTCCCAGCTTGCATTCGTCGGGGGTAATCAGACCAGGGCAGTTGCCACCAATTAGCCGCACACTACCCAGCGCTTTTATTTCTGCTACTGCCTTTACCATGTCCATGGTGGGAATGCCTTCAGTAATTAGCACCACCAAAGAAACACCTGCATTTGCGGCTTCCAGGGCAGCATCGGCCGCACCCGGCGCCGGCACAAAGATGATCGAGGCATCTATCGGGTGGCTTGCCACTGCCTCTTTGACGGTATCGTAGACCGGCACGCCCAGCATACTCTGCCCCCCCTTGCCCGGAGTGACGCCAGCAACCACCTTGGTACCGGCTTTGATCATGGCCTCGGCGTGGAAGGCCCCTTCACGCCCGGTGAGGCCCTGGACCACGACCTTGGTGTTCTTGTCTACCAGAATGCTCACTGAGCACCTCCTGTCATAGAGATAATGGCTTTGGCAGCCTCTACCGAGGTGGGATACATGTATACCGGGCGGCCTTTTAGCAGCTCTTTGGCCTCGTCTTCGGCAGTTCCGGCCACCCGCATGGCTACCGGTTTGGTCAGGATTCCCTCGTCCATGGCCCGGATCACCCCTTTGGCTACCTCATCGGCGCGGGTGATGCCGCCAAAAATGTTGATGAAAACTCCTTTGACGTCGGGGTCCTTCAGCACCACCTTTAGGGCGTTGTAGACAATATCGGCCTTGGCCCCACCACCAATGTCCAGGAAGTTGGCGGCTTTGCCCCCGGTTCGCTGCACCAGGTCGAGGGTGTACATCACCAGCCCGGCGCCGTTGCCAATTACGCCCACGCTGCCGTCGAGCTTGACATAGCTGAAGCCGTAGTTGGAGGCTTCGACCTCGAGGGGGTGCTCGGCCTCGAACTCGCGCAGTGGGGTGAGGTCGGGGTGGCGGTACAGAGCATTGTCGTCTAGCACAATTTTGGCATCGGCCGCCACCACCTCACCGGTATCGGTAATGACCAGGGGGTTGATCTCTGCCGTGGAGGCATCAATACCTACATAGGCCTGATACAGCTTGACCAGCAGATCGGCCAGCTTGTTGAGGTTGCCCTCCATGCCCGCCCGCTTGACCAGCTCGCGCGCCTCGAACGGGCGCAGGCCGGTCTGGGGGTTAATGGGATACTTTATCAGGGCATCGGGGCGGGTAGCGGCCACCTCCTCAATATCCACGCCACCTTCTTTTGAGAGCATCAGTACCACCCGCTGGGTAACCCGGTCCAGAATCATGCCCGCGTAATACTCCTTTGCAATGTTGATGCCCTTGGCTACCAGTACCTTTTTGGTAATGAAGCCCTTGATATTCAAGCCCAGTATCTGAGCTGCTTTTTCTCTGGCTTCCTCGGGGCTTCGGGCGAGTTTTACCCCCCCGGCCTTGCCCCGTCCGCCGGTATGCACCTGGGCTTTGATCACCACCAGGTCACCGTACTGGGTGGCAATCTGCTTGGCCTCATCAGCAGTAAAGGCAACCTTACCCGGCGGAACCGGGATGCCGTACCTGGCGAGGATGTCTTTGGCCTGATATTCGTGTAGGTTCACTCTTACCTCCGATGTTAGGGATTGGCACCCCTTTTTTAACGTAGGCCATTATAAGTTCTTTCTTAGCAGGCGGAAACCAGCCCCTTGGGCTCGAGCCCCACTTAGAGCGCCCTTCTTCAGATTTGGAGAGCCAGAAAGCCAGCCAAGGGATGCTGTCAGGGTGGGGATAGCTGCGTTTAGGATACGGCTTGGCACAGGTCCAACCATTCTACAGAGCCGCCATCTTTCATAACCGAGGCTTGACGCAGGACCACGCTGAGATACTTATCGATAGCCTTACGCACTGGCCGATCATGCTTGAACTGTCAGGGTCAACATAAGAGCTTGTTGACGCCAAAATCCGATAGATTAGGCAGTCATCTGCGATTTTTCCATTGGAGCACATCAGGTTCCTCAGTAGGCAAAGCTTCGGAATGAGAGGCTTTATTACATGATGTTGTCGGCTAAGATGCTGACCCTACCGGCCTGGACCTCGAAAATGAACCTTTTCTCCTAAACTTACCGCCAAAAATAGGCTAATCTGGGCGCATGGCCATCGTCACACCCCAGGTGATTCGCCGGGATTTTCCGCTCCTTACCCATCATCCCGATCTGGTCTATCTCAACTCTGCGGCCACCAGCCAGAAGCCCGAGGTGGTCATTGAGGCAGTTTCTCGCTACTACCGCGAGCTGAATGCCAGCATTCATCGGGGAGCTTATACCCTTTCCGTACAGGCCACCGAAGCTTACGAGAACGCCCGCCGTACCCTGGCCCGCTTTATCGGGGGTGGCGAGCGCGAGATTATTTTCGTGCGAAACACTACCGAGGCCCTCAATCTGGTGGCCTATGCCTGGGGCCTGCAAAACTTGCGGCCTGGAGATGAAATCCTGCTCACCGAGATGGAGCACCACGCCAACCTGGTACCCTGGCACCTGGTCTGCCAGCGAACTGGGGCCAAAATTAAGGCCATCCCGCTGGGAAGTGATGGCCGCCTGGAATTGGAAGCTCTGGATACACTGCTGACCGAGCGGGTCAGACTGGTCAGCGTAACCCATGTTTCCAATGTGCTGGGAACGGTCAATCCGGTGGCTCGAATTGCCCAGGCGGCTAAGGCGGTAGGGGCGTTGATGGTAGTGGATGGAGCGCAGTCGGCCCCCCACATGCCGGTCAGGGTGAGGGAGCTTGGGGCCGATTTCTATGCTTTTTCAGGGCACAAGATGTGCGGGCCGACTGGGGCCAGTGTGCTCTGGGGGCGCTACGAGGTTCTGGAGACGCTGGCCCCGTTTCTGGGCGGGGGTAGCATGATTCGGGAGGTGTATGTTGACCACTCCACCTATGCCCAGCCCCCACAGCGCCTCGAGGCCGGTACCCCCGCAGTAGCAGAGGTTATCGGGCTGGCCGCGGCAGCAGAATACCTGATGAGCCTTGGTATGGACAAAGTTTGGCAACACGAGCTAAAGCTGGTCTCCTACGCCCTGAAGCGCCTGGATGAGGAGCTGCCCGAGATTCACACCTTCGGCCCCAGGGGACTAGACCGAGGCGGGGTAGTTCCTTTTGTTCTGGGCAAGATCCATGCCCACGACGTAGCGACCGCCCTGGATCAGCAGGGTATCGCACTAAGGGCCGGACACCACTGCGCTCAACCCCTGCACCGCAAACTGGGTGTGGCTGCTACAGCCAGGGCCAGCTTTTATGTCTACACTACGCCGGAGGACATAGATCGCTTTATCCAGGCCCTGAAAAGTGTCCGGGATTTCTTCAGGGACTGGCTGTGAACGAAGGCTGCAAATCGGATGCCGAGTGTTACGGGCCGCTTCGAGGCATCCGTAAGTATGTTTTGGGCTGAACTAATCGTACAGCCGTGCTACAAAGGCGCTGCACTCCTGAACATTTGTTCCTCACGGCAGGCCCCTTCGACCCTTGACCTTCGACTTCGACTTTCGACAATTTTTATAGCCTAACCCGACTGCGGTCTCCCAAAAACAGCTGTAGGGTGTGGCGACGGGCGTTGCCGTTACCATCCACCACCACCCCCTGCCCCAGGATGCTGCTATCAAGCCGGTAGGGCAGGGCCGTGACCTGGGCTTCATCCATCAGGATGGAGTACTCTACCTCGCTTGAAATCACCCGGGCATCCCGGCCCACCGAGGTATAGGGGCCAATAAAGCCATCCTCCACCAGTGCTCCGGCCCCGATAAAGGCCGGGCCCCGCACGGTGCTGCGAACAATTCTGGCCCCGGCCTCCACCACCACCTCACCCACCACCTGCGACTCCACCAGCTCTCCTTCCACCCGCCGGGTCAGGCTCGAGAGGGCCAGCCGGTTGGCATCGAGCAGGTCGTCGGGCTTGCCGGTGTCTTTCCAGTAGCCCCGCACCTGGTGGGCCAGCACCCGCTGCCCCTGGTCCAGCAGACCCTGGATGGCCTCGGTAATCTCGTACTCGCCACGCCTCGAGGGCGTTAGCCGGGCAATCACCTGGTGGATCGCCGGGCCAAACAGATACACCCCCACCAGGGCCAGGTTGGAAGGGGGCTGTTGGGGTTTTTCCACCAGCCTTACCACCTGCCCCGTTTCGTTGAGCACCGCTACCCCAAATGCTCTGGCGTCTTCCACTGGGGTCAGCAGCACGATGGCCTCGGGCTGGGCCTGATAGTACTCTGACACCAGGTGCCTGATACCCCCCGAGAGCAGGTTGTCGCCCAGGTATAGCACGAAAGGGCTATCACCTAGAAAGGGCTGGGCGGTCTTGACGGCGTGGGCAATACCCAGCGGCGCTTCTTGCACGATGTAGGTGAGCCGTACACCCCAGCGGCTGCCATCGCCCAAAGCTGCTCTCACCTCGTCGCCGGTCTCGGGGCTCAAGATTACCCCAATCTGCCGGATGCCTGCTTCCAGCAGATCTTCTAGGGCATAAAACAGATTGGGTTTGCCAGCAATGGGAATCAGCTGCTTAGCCCTGGTGTGGGTAAGGGGTCGCAGGCGGGTGCCCTTGCCCCCCGACAGAATTAGTCCTTTGAGCTCCATAGGCGCTACCAGTCTACACGGGGGTGTAGAATACGTTGCGATGACATGCGGAGCGGTCCATTAGCACTGCGTTCTGCGTCTCGTTTCACCTGACCCGGAGGGTTTCCTAATGATCCAGACCCAAAGCTTGCCAAGCCCTATTCTAGCTGCACACAACCCCACCTTCACCACCTCGGGCCAGCCCACCCCTGGCCTGGCGGCCCTGTTTGACCAGCTACCCCGGGTCTTGCAGGCCAGGGGCTACCGTTTCGAAGCTGCCTCGGGGAACCCCAAGGCCGTGCTGAACTTTATCCGGGCCGACAAGCCCCTCCCCTTCCGGCGCAAGGCCCAGGCCACCATGGTGATCTCGTTCCTCGAGCTTCCCCAGATGCCCGCCGACCCCATCGCGGGGCTCTATGTTTACCTAGTCAAGGCGCTTTCCAACATGCTGGTGGTCTATGTCCCCGGCCAGGGGGCCTACTTCCTGACCCTCGAGCTCGGGCAGTACCACGAGCCCGAAGGCCCCCAGTTTGTCGAGAGGCTTTTCGAGCGGATTGACCCCATCGCCTCCTCGGTGCTGGTGGTGGATAACCGCTTTGAGCCAGACCTCGAGCCCGAGCTCTGGCAGGGCGACGAGCTGAGCCAGAGCCTGCGCGCCGCCGGCCAGAAGCTGGCCGAGTGGAACCTGCTGCCCGCACCCTTCCCTATCGAAAACATTCTGGCTCCCGAAGACCTCCGCCATGTCAAGCGGCTGTATGGGATTGGCGGGCTTTCTTATGGCAACCTCTCAGTGCGGAAGGACCAGCGCCGTTTCTGGATGTCGGCCAGTGGGGTAGACAAGGCCAACCTGCAGGAAATTGGGCGCGATATCCTGATGGTTACGGATTACCTGGCCGAAGAAAACGCTATGCTGCTCTCGGTTCCGCCGGGGGTAGAGCCACGTCGGGTCAGCGTAGATGCCATCGAGCACTGGATGATCTACCGCGAACACCCCCAGGTTGGGGCCATCCTGCACATCCACGCCTGGATGGACAGTATCTCCTCTACCCAGTTCAACTACCCCTGCGGCACATATCAGCTCGCCGATGCCGTAGCGGAAAAAGTTCGCCAGGCCCCCGATCCCAGCCGGGCAGTGGTGGGCCTTAAAAACCACGGCCTGACCATCACCGGACACAGCCTGCAGGAAATTCTCGGGCGCATTGAAAGCCGCCTGATCCGCCAGGTACCCATGACCTGAAGGGAGCCGGGTTTGGTATAACCCCTCAACGAAGTCTGCTGCTTTAGTCTTCAGCTTTTGACCTTCGTCCTTCGACCTGAGACCTGCGACTTTAGAAAGGCATCTACCTGTTCTGGGGTGTGGAGGGAGAAAACCCGTTCGCGCAGGCTCATAACAGCTTAAGGATACGCCCTGGGTTGCGGTCCACTTGACTACCATTTGCAGCCTGGGCACGGGGAAATGTGCGCAAAACCGAGATATTGCTCTTCCGTTGTGCTAATCTAGAAGCCGGCATGGAACGTCTGTTGGTATTCAGATCGCTGCCGATTCTGCCTATACTACTGGCCTTGCTACTGCTGCTGGGCCTGCTCTTCGGCGCGTATTTTCTAATCCCAGAGTTTCAGCAGCAAATAAAGCGCATCTATACCCTTATTGCCAGCGGCAAC
This sequence comes from Deinococcota bacterium, assembly GCA_041695225.1. Classification (GTDB taxonomy): domain Bacteria; phylum Deinococcota; class Deinococci; order Deinococcales; family Thermaceae; genus Meiothermus. The sequence continues at coordinate 109,732 of JBGFRI010000030.1, read as the reverse complement.
CAGCAGGCCCTCCAGTCCTGGGTAGCCAGCCTGGGCTGGTTTGGCCCTTTGAGCATCATCGGCCTGATGATTGCCCAGACCCTGATATCGGTAGTACCCATGACCCTGGTAATGCTGATCTCGGTACTGGCCTTTGGGCCGGTGGTGGGAGGGATTCTGGGCTGGGTTGGGGCCATTATTGCGGCCATGGTGGGTTACAGCATCGCTCGAGCGCTTGGCCCGATGGTGGTAGACCGCTTTGTGAGCGAAAAGATGCGGCTCAAAATAGAGCAGCCGGTGCAGCGCTATGGCCCCTGGGCAGTCATCGCCCTGCGGCTGTCGTTTTTGGTTCCCACCGACAGTGTGAATTTCGTGGCGGGGCTGGTCAGAATGCACCCCCTGAAGTTTCTGCTGGCTACCTCGGCAGGAGCCGCCCCTGTAGCCCTGGTAGTGGCCTGGCTGGGGGCCGATTTCTCTCGGCTAGGGCCGTTCTTGCTGGTGGTTTCGGCGCTGGCCCTGACCAGTCTAATCGTCTGGATTATCTACGACTATTCGCGTCAGCGTCGGCTCAGGTCGTCCCCACCCCCCAGCAAGGCCTCCATTCCTTCCACCGCCCCCATCCGCAGCGAGCAGTCTGCCAAGTAGGAAAGCGGCGTGGGTTCGGGGTTAACTTCGATCAGATAGCCCCCAGCCAGACCGGCCAGCCTCCCCAGGCTGGCAGCAGGCTCCACCTCGGCGCTGGTTCCAATTATCACAGCTACCTGGGCCTGGGCAAAGGCCCGCTCGGCCTGCTCAAAAACGCCCGGAGGCAGCATCTCGCCAAACCAGACCACATCCGGGCGGCCCCGGCTACCACAGCCAGAGCACAGCGGCGGAGGAACAAAGCCCGCTGGGTCTGGCAGAGGGAAGCGTTCTCCACAGCCCTCACACCGAGCCCTGCTAATGTTGCCGTGGAGCTCGAGCACACGCCTTGAACCGGCTTTAGTATGCAGGCCGTCCACGTTCTGGGTAACTAGCAAAAAGCCCTGGCCCACACGCTCTTCTAACTGTGTCAAGAGCCGGTGGGCCCGGTTGGGCTCGGCCTGCAAAACGCTTTTGTAGCGCCAGGCGTACCAGTCCCAGACCTTTTGGGGGTTGCGGGCATAGGCGCTGGGTGTTGCGTACTCCTCTATATCAAAATCTTTCCACAGGCCCGCTGCATCGCGGAAGGTAGGGATTCCCGAGGGCTTGGATATACCGGCTCCGGTAAGTACCGCTACCCGCTTGGCAGCAGATAGGCGCTGCTTGGCAGTTCTCTGAGCACTCACGCCCTAAGTGTACGCCCAGGCCTGGGCTTCGTAGAATAGGAGTGGGTAGACGGGCCTGGTGGGCTTCTGCGTGACAGGGTGATGTGTCTTCTAATGCCTCAACGGCGTTTCCTCCGATCACCCTTCGACCACCTCGCGATGCGCTGGCCTGGCCCAGTTGAAAGCCAGCCATCGCAGGGCACAGATCGGACCTGCCTGGCTTTCGACCCTCAGCCCTCGACCCTAGACCTGCGACCTGAGACTCCAGACCCGCGACCTCCCACCTGCAAGATGCGACTTTTTACCGCTCAAGCCATGCGTGAAGCCGATGACAGGGTCGCCGCCCTGGGCTATCCTAGTCTGATACTGATGGACAGCGCTGGAAGGCAGTCTGCCAGGTGGCTGCTGCGATACTTTGGGGGCCGCCAAATTAGTGTGCTATGCGGCAAAGGCAACAACGGCGGAGATGGCCTGGCAGCGGCCCGCTGGCTGGCACACTGGGGTCATAGTGTGAGGGTTTACGCTGCCGAGGGCCAGCAAGGCGATGCTGCCCTGGCGCGTGAGGCCTTGCTGGCGCATGGCTTGGAAATTTACCCCCTGACCGCCTGGAAGCCCGAAGGGCATACTGTGATTCTGGACGCGTTATTCGGGACCGGGTTGAAAGGGCCACTGGAAGGCTTCTTTGCTGAACTGGTCGAGGGAATTAACCACTCCGGGCTTCCGGTGGTGTCGGTAGACCTCCCCTCTGGCCTGCCCTACTCCCCCCACATCCAGGCCGACCTGACCATTGCCCTGGCAGGCCTGAAAAACGAGCATCTGTTTTACCCCCACCGTGCGGCTTGTGGACAAATTCTGCTCGACTCCATAGGGATGCCCCCCCAGGCGCTAAAAAACCCCGACTTGCCTGAGCTCTTGTGCCAGCCAGCTATGCGCCGGTTACTCCCTGCCCGCCCTGGCGATTCCCACAAAGGTTCGGTGGGGCGGGTGCTGGTGGTAGGAGGGCAGGGCAGTTATACCGGCGCACCCAGCCTGGCCGCCCTGGGGGCCTACCGGGCCGGGGCCGGGCTGGTCACGGTGGCCTATCCTGCCCAGTCTGGGGTAGAGCCGCCCCTCGAGGCCGTGCGCCTGCCTTTGCTCGAGTGGAAGACTGCTGGTCTGCAAGCTGCCCGGGCCGAGGCCGCAGCAGTAGGAATGGGGTCGGGCGAGGGAGGTGTCCCGGCAGCCCTGGCGGTGTTGGGACTAAGGCTACCCACGGTGCTAGACGCCGATGCACTGCACCACCAGGTGCTACAGGCCTATGCCCAGGCAGGGCTTCCTGCCGTGCTAACCCCCCACCCGGGCGAGGCCAGCAGGCTCCTGGGACTGCCCAGCGAGCAGGTTGCCCGCTTTCCCCTAAAGGCCGCCCAGACCCTGGCCAGGAGCTACCCTGGCCTGGTGGTGGTGCTCAAGGGCGGCCCCAGTGTGCTGGCCATGCTACCAGCCGACACACCTTCGGCTGAACCAGTTCTGGCGGTCAACCCTACCGGCAACCCCAGCATGGCTACCGGCGGCACGGGTGATGTACTGGCGGGTGTAATTGCCGCCCTCCTGGCTGCCGGAGTCTCGGCCTGGGATGCAGCCCGGCTGGGCGTCTACCTGCACGGGCTGGCAGGCGATCTGGCAGCCAAGACCGGCTTGCTGGCCCATGAGGTCGCCGAGGCCCTGCCCCTGGCCACCCTGCGCCTACAGACCGGTCAGGCTAGAGATTTCTGGGCGCCTGGCTCCGGTCTGCGGCCAGCAACAAGACGCTCATGGCCGAAAGCCAGAGGACGTCGTAGATCACGATAGACCACAGCATGGGCGGTACGCCGCCCAGCACCGAGACCACTCGGCCCAGACTACCCAGAACCAGCGCCCACACCATCCCGCGCAGATGGCGCTCGATGCGGCCCCCGGCCAGCACAGGAATCTGCTGGGCAAACAGCAGGGTCAGGTAGAAAGCCGTCCCGGCATAAGTCAGCTCGATTACACTTAGCGGGCGGATGAGGGTGGTGAGGGCCGAAAGCAGGGCGCCGCCGAGCAGGGCAACCAAAACCAGGCGCTGAGTAAACCCCAGGTAATATAGCCCCTGGCGCTCCATGCTGAAGGGAAGGAGGGTGCCCATAAGCAGAAAAAGGGCCACCCCGATCAGGTAAATTCCCTCCCGCGGAGTAACTGTATCCAGGCCAGTCGCTATCTGGTAGGTCAAGAGCAGATCGCCAAGCCCCAACAAAAACAATCCTGCTGCCAGACCCCTTAGGGCGCGGCGCACAATAGCAGGTGAGCGGGCGGCAGTTTGCCAGACCGCATAAGCCCCTACAAAGTTAGATAAACTGACTGCCAGACTGCGTACAAAGCTATCGCCGAGCAAACCTCCTAGCCAGACCAGCCAGAGCAGCCCTAGCAACGTGTAGATTGCCATAGACCCCGCTATCATACGTTCTCTGTCGCAATACCTGGCGATCTCTGCCAATCAGAACCCTACCGGGTTGGGCGCAGCATCCGGTCAAAAAGCACCGCGGCATTGGGTTCTAAGCTTTCGGTCATCCAGCGACGCAGGGCATTCTCGAGGGCAGCGGGCTCATCGCTGGGGTAAATGTTGCGCAGGCGTTCAAGGGCCAAGGGCGCCCCGCGCCCCATATACTCGGTCAGTACCTCCTGGGCGGCATTCCAGACCACCGCCAGTCGGGCATGGCGGTGCTCCAGGTCTTCTAGGCGGGCTAGCTCGAGTAAGTCGGGAGGCGCCTTGCTAGGGGCCTGCACCAGGTGTAAGCGGCCCTCGGAAAACTTGCTGGGCATCTTTTCGCCAAATAGAAACCTTCCACGCGCAAGAAACCAGGCCTGACCGCCCAGACCATCCTCGAACACCAGCGCGCCGGTAAACTGCTCCTGCACCAGGGAGTCCACCAGATCCACCACTTCCAGGCTACCAGCCGTCGCCCCGATCATGCGGCGCAACCCTTGGGTCAGGGCCACCACCGGGGGCAGGTCGTCGGGCTGGAGGCGATATATGGATAGCGTCCCCATGCCGAACTCCCGCTGCAAGGCCCTATAGGCCGCCGTGCCAGAAAGGTGGCCATAGGTTGTCTGCCGCCAGGCCTCCAGCAGCCGCCCCCGGTAGAAGACCATCCAGCCGCGCTCCTCACCCGCGAACCGGGCCAGGGCATAACCGCAAAAGGTGTCGTTTTTAAGTCGCTCCACCAGCTCGGGATTCAACAACCCACCAGGCACGCTTTCGGCCAGGGGGTCGTCTTGCGGCAAAAATCCCAGCAGATAGCCCATCAAGCCAGGAGAAATGTGCTCGAGTAAGCCCCGCTTATCGCTCACAGTCTCTCTCCCATAGCACAAGGGCTTTGCGGCTGAAAAGTAACGGGTGGCCCCAGGCTGCCTGAGGTAAAACACCACATGAGTGCTGCAGTCCACATAGTGAGTCAGAGTATAGTGAGTCAGAGTCGGGCCGCCACGCTTTCGGCGGCTCAGGGCAGGCCCTGTTCAGATCACTATAAGCTATTCGGCGGTGGAGGGCGTGACCGGGATGGATGCCGCCCAGGCCCGCGCATATGGGTTTTGAGCCTAACCACTCTTACCATCGGACCGCAAGGCGGAGCCATGCTGAATTTGGATAAGCCTTCGGCTAACTCAGGTCAGGCTCTCAGGACCAAAAAGCCAGGGTAGTACAGCACTTGTGCCGAGTCTGGATAAGCGAATATTTCGATGCTCGACGCGGCCCACAGCGCAACCACTTTCGGATGAGGTCGGACTCGATGGCAAGGTCGGCCTCACAGTGACCGCAGGAACGGATTTTTTCGCCATTGAGCCCCATCAACTCCATTCTGGACAGGCCCCCTGGCCTAGCCATAGGGGAAGCAATCCAGATCACTCCGGCGGCTAATGGGCTCATGACCCCTTCCTGCACAGATTAACCATCCCCATCCCTTCAACTGCCCCTTCGACGGGCTCAGGGCAAGGCTCAGGACAAGCCTCGGCCACTCCGTCACCCGACGATTGCTTCGTTAGCCTAAGGGCATCTCCTTAGCGACCAGAGGAACCCGCAGTCTCCTGGTAATGGTAGCCCCTGTTTGCACAGTGTCTCCAACCACGAAACTACCCTTTCTTTAGGTAGGGCCTGGGTGGCTTGGTTGTGTGGGTTGAGAAGCCGACGTTATTATGATGGAGTGAGTGTGACCGACTATCATCTGGGAATTGCGCCCAGTACGTAATCATTGCATAGTGAAAATGCGGCTTTTTACTCAGGGGCAACTTAGACTGATGTAGAGGTTCGCTGGTGCGAGGAGAAGATATGAGCAAAACACCCATCACAGTCGCTTTTGGCGATGGCATTGGCCCGGAGATCATGCGGGCGGTGCTGCAAATTCTCGAGGCAGGAGGGGCAGCGCTAAAGCCCGAGATTATTGAAATTGGCGAAGATGTCTACCTACGCGGGCATTCCAGCGGCATCGAGGACAGTTCCTGGGAAAGTCTGCGTCGCACTAAGGTGTTTTTGAAGAGCCCCATTAGCACCCCCCAGGGTGGGGGTTACAAGAGCCTAAATGTGACAGTACGCAAAACCCTGGGCCTGTACGCAAACATCCGGCCAGTACAAAGCTACGAGCCTTTTGTCACCACCAAACACAAATCTATTGACCTGGTGATAGTGCGCGAGAACGAAGAAGACCTCTACGCGGGCATCGAGTACCAGCAGACCGAAGAGGTCACCATGGCCCTCAAGCTGATCTCCAAACCCGGTACCGAGCGCATCGTGCGCTATGCGCTCGAGTTTGCCCGGCGCAACGGACGCAGACGGGTCACCTGCATCTCCAAAGACAACATCTTGAAGATCACCGATGGGCTATTTCATAAGATGTTCGATGAAATTGGGGCCGAGTATCCCACCCTGATCAAGGAACACATGATCGTGGACATTGGCGCAGCCCGCCTGGCGGATATTCCCGAGCGCTTCGATGTGATCCTGGCGCCTAACCTTTACGGCGATATTCTTTCAGACATTGCTGCCGAGGTAGCAGGTTCGGTTGGGCTGGCCGGTTCGGCCAATGTGGGCGACGACTGCGCCATGTTCGAGGCTGTACACGGGAGTGCGCCAGATATTGCCGGAAAAGGGATTGCCAACCCTTCTGGGCTTTTGCAGGGCGCCATCCTGATGCTGGTGCATATTGGTCAGCCCGAGGCCGCCGCCCGAATCAAAAACGCCTGGCTCAGAACCCTGGAAGATGGTATCCACACCCCCGACATCTACGACGACCGGGTGAGCGAAAAAAAGGTGGGTACCGCAGAGTTTGCCCAGGCCGTTATCGGGCGACTGGGCCAGATGCCTGAGCGCCTGCGACCGGCCAGGTTTGGCGTAGCCAGCAAAGAGCCCATGGTGCCACTGATGATCAGAAACCCCAAACCAGCACACAAAGAACTGGTTGGGATTGACGTGTTTTTTAACTGGCGGGACAACGAGCCTGAGCAGTTAGCCGGTCTGCTCGAGCCCCTTTCCACCAGCAGACTCAAGCTGGCGCTCATCACCAACCGGGGTGTGAAGGTATGGCCCGGCGGCTTCCCCGAGACCTTCCGCACCGATCACTGGCGCGTGCGGTTCATGGCCCAAAATGGACCTCCCAATCATCACGACATCGTGGAGCTGTTGGGCCGACTTGCCGCCGCCGGCATGGACTTTGTCAAGACCGAACACCTCTACAACTTCGATGGCCAGCCCGGGTATTCGCTGGGACAAGGGCAGTAGAGAGAATGAGCCTGTTCCCTGTAGCAGGCCTTACCGGTCTGACCAGGATCACCGGCTAAAGCTGGAGCGAAGGCTTTGTCGCCAGTTCAGTGCTGCGGTAGCAGTATACAGAAAACACTGCTACCGTTTGGCCCGGGGTATGCCTGGCCCTGATGGTCAAGAGTTGCCCATCCGTCCTGAGGGACCCCGGAGCATGAAGCGGGGGCTGACGCTTCATGCAAAAATGTCGCAGGTCGAAGGTCGAAGGTCAAAAGCTACCGGCTATCAGCTATTAGCTATCGGCCATGGTCTCGGCTAGCAGGTCAAAACCTATTAGCTATGGGCTATCGGCTATGGACTGTTGACTATCGACTCGTTGAATGACGCAGGTCGCAGGTCGCAAGCCAAAAAGACCTGAGGCCTGAGACTTGAGACTTGAGACGCTTCATAAAAGATATACTGTCTGAGATGGAGCCCCGACGGCGTTATAGCCACCGCATCGTAGTCGTCGAAAGCGAGATTGATGGACTGCAACACGTAAACAACTCTGTCTACCTACGTTATATCGAGGAGTGTGTGAGGGCACATGCCGAAAGGGTGGGGATGGGTCTGGAGCGCCTGCGGGAACTGGGGGTGGTCCCGGTGGTGTACCGCCATACCATCACCTACCACCGTCCGGCCCTCCTGGGCGATGAACTCGAGGTCAGCACCGAGATTGTATCCTTTCGGGGCTTCAGAGCCACCCGCCACAACCAGGTTGTGCGTGAGGGGGTTTTGCTGGTGGAGTGCCAGACCGACTGGGTATGGGTTGACCCCTTTCGCCGACGCCCTAAGGCAGTACCAGACGAAATTCAAGCGGCTTTTGGTCTGATCTAGGCCCTGGCCTTGCCCACCAGCTCGGCGAAGGCCTCGGGCTGGCGCACTGCCAGGTCGGCCAGAATCTTGCGGTCAAGTTCGATGCCGGCTTTTCTGAGGCCATGCATGAACACGCTGTAACTCAGACCATGTTGACGAACGGCGGCATTGATACGCACAATCCACATGCGGCGCATATCGCCCTTGCGCTTGCGGCGGTCGTTAAAAGAACGCATGGCCCCGCTGAAAAGGGTTTCGCGGGCCTTGCGAACGCTCTTGGAGCGCAGGGCATAAAAGCCTTTAGCGCGTTTGAGGATGGCTTTGTGTTTACGGCGGCGGACTACCCCGGTCTTTACGCGTGGCATTCAGTATCACCTCTCCTTATACGTCGTAGGGCATTAGCTGATGGACACGTCGTTCTTCGCCTTTGGGGAAGGTAAAGTCGCGCCCTTTTTGACGCCGGCTGCTGCCCGACTTGTGCCAGTTGAGGTGGCGCTTTCCCGGTTTTTTGCCAACAACCTTGCCTGTAGCCGTGATCTTCACACGGCCTTTGGCGCCCTTATGGGTCTTCATCTTGGCCATTATCTGCTCCTGAATCTGCGGCCTGAGTGCCTGTGCGACAGGACTTCAAACTCGGCAGCCTTGCAAGTATAGCATTCCCTTGCGACTTTTGCCAACAAAACCAGCGTGCTCTGAGAGCCTGCGTTATGTGTTTTGGCCCGAACGATGGTCAAACTTCGCTGCTATCAGGAGTTACCGGTCATGGGGAGGGGGTGAAGTTCAGCTAGCGCAAAGTAGCCCGCGCATCCAGCCGAACCTCGACCGGGTCGTTTACCCGTAAGAACAAGAAGCCAGGCGGCCGCAGGTTCCACTCGGAAAAACTGGTGTTGAAACCCCCTTGAAAGCGAAAAGAGCTGCCCTCGCGGGTCAGTCTGCCAACAATGCGCATCGGCCGGCGGGTTCCACTAATTTCCAGGGCGCCGCTGAGCACCGCCTCGTTGCCCGTCTGGGTCAGGCCATCTACGTCGAGGCAGCTTTGGGGAAACCTGTTGACATCAAAAACCCCTCGAGCATCGGCGTCGCGCAGAATGTTGCCCGAGTCAAAGCGGCCCAGATCCACGCAGACCTGGCCCGTGGCCTCGCCGGTCTCTGGGTTCCAGCGCACCACACCGCGCACACTGGTGTTGGTACCCTCCCAGCGGCCCAAGTTGTAGCTAGCGGCATAGCTCACCCGTCCCTCGATGACGTACTGGGCGCTCTGGGCCAGTGTCAAGCCGGCTAGCAAAACAAGCAGCGCGGCACAGAGCAGTTTCCGATGGTTCATGGTTCCTCTCCCGTTCACCTAGATTTACCCGATTGGGAGAACCTGCGCCACTCACTAGCCCACTCTCTCCTCGAAAATAAGCCAGGCAGCCCGTTCTGGGTACATCTTCGGGCTGTCCCTCTGGCGCCACCCATGCAAAGACAGGTCTGGCCAGAGGCGTCGTAGCCTTTCTGGGCTTGGACCATTTGGGCAGTAGTCCTGCTTCCGATACACTGTCGCTGGATGGGCGAGGATAGGCTCTTTGAACAGCTCAAGCGCGAAGTAGATCTGCTGGGGCGGGCTTTGGGGAAGGCTATCCGCGTCCTTTCGGGCCAGCGCATATTTGAACTAGAAGAACAGGTGCGCGAGCTTACCAAAACCCTGCGGCAGAGCTATACCGAGGCCGCCCATGGGCAGCTTCTGGCCGTTGTACGCGGCCTATCGCTATCTGAGGCCGAAAATATGATCCGGGCCTTTTCGACGTATCTTCACCTGGTCAATCTGGCCGAGGAACGCCACCGGGTACGGGTCAACCGCGAGCGCGAGAAAAATAGCACCCCTAGCTCCCCTCGCAGTGAATCGTTTCTGGCCCTGGTCGGGCAGCTTAAGTCCCGGGGTTTGAGCTACGAGCAGGCCGTGGAGGTGCTCTCGCGGCTGCGGCTGCACCTGACCTTTACCGCCCACCCCACCGAGACCCGCCGCCGTACCCAGCGGTATCACATCAGCGAGATTGAGAAACTGCTCGAGCACGGCCAGGAGTCGGCCCTGGCGCCCCGGGTGATGCTGCTGTGGGGTACCTCCGAGCTGCGCAAGTCCCGCCCCAGTGTAGAAGACGAGGTAAAAGGGGGCCTTTTTTACACCACCTACACCCTCTGGCAGGCAGTCCCGCGGCTGGTAGATGGGCTAGAGAAGGCGGTGGAGGCCCATTACGGCCAGCGCCCCGACCTTTCGCCCCCGCTGGTGTTTCGTAGCTGGATTGGCGGCGACCGCGATGGCAACCCCAACGTGCTGCCAGAAGTAACCGCCTGGGCGCAGAACTATGCCCGCGAGACCGCAATTCGTAAGTTTGTGGAGGATGTGGACAGCCTGATTCGCGACCTTTCGCTTAGCGATGACCGGATCACCATTACCCGCGAAATGCGGCTGGCCCTGGAAGACTATGCCAGGCGCCTGCAGCTTCCCGAGCGATTCCAGAGCGAGCCCTACCGCAGGTTTGGCATGGGGCTGCGCTACCGGCTGCGCTCCTTGCTGGGTGAGCAGCCGGGCCCGGGCTACAGCGGAACGGAGGAGTTTGTGGGCGATCTGGCCAAGGCCGAGCGCAGCCTGAAGCAGCTCGGATTGGACGAGATCGCCAGGGCCTGCGTGCGCCCATTGCGCCTGAATGCCCAGGCCTTTGGCCTGGATCTGGTGAGCCTGGATCTGCGTGAGGAGTCGCGGGCTTTGAGCGAAGCGGCGGCGGAGCTGCTCAAAATTGCAGGGGTACACCAGCATTATCTGGCCCTGGAACCCCTGCAAAGAGAAGCCCTCCTGACGCAGGAGCTGGCTACTGCCAGACCCCTGGCCCCGGTAGGCTACCGCCCCCAGACCCGGACCCTGCAGACTGCATTGGACGCCCTGCGTAACTGGAAGTCCCGTGGGGCGCACGTGGTCTCGATGACCCACCACGCTAGCGACCTGCTGGAGGTGATGCTGCTGGCAAGAGAGGTGGGGCTATACCGCCCAGGACGGGCCCTGCCGTTTGATGTGGTGCCGCTATTTGAGACGCTAAGCGACCTGCAAAATGCGCCGGCGGTGGTAGCAAGTCTGCTGGACAACCCCGTCTTTGGGGCCCAGGTGCGGGGCCGGGGTGGCCTCGAGGTCATGCTTGGCTACTCCGACTCCAACAAGGACGCCGGCTACCTGGCCGCCAACTGGGCGCTATACCAGGCCCAGGAGGCCATTACCGCCGCTGCAGACAGCCGAGGGGTTCAGGTTACCTATTTCCACGGGCGCGGCACCTCCACCGCCCGTGGTGGCGGCACCGCGGGGCGGGCCATCGCTAGCCTGCCTCCGGGCACGCTGGGCAGCCGGATGCGCCTGACCGAGCAGGGCGAGGCGCTGGCCGACCGCTATGCCCACCCCGACCTGGCCTACCGGAGCCTCGAGCAGCTGCTCTACCACCTGGCCCTGGCCTCGGCCCGCGATCGGTACGGGCAGGCCGAGCCCCTTAGTGCCAGCTGGCGCGAGGCTATTGCCGCCGCTGCGCGTCGCTCCACCGAGGTCTACCGCGAGCTCTTGTCGCGCCCGGGCTTTTTCGAGTTTTACGAACAGCTCACCCCCATCCGCGAGATTGGCGCCCTCAATATCGCCAGTCGTCCGGTTTATCGCTCGGGCCGGGTGCGCGATATCAAAGACCTGCGGGCTATTCCTTGGGTGATGTCCTGGACGCAAGTTCGGCTACTAATCCCCGGTTGGTATGGTCTGGCCGAGGCGCTAGAAGAAATTCCGCTGGGCCTGCGCCAGGAGATGTTTGCCCACTGGCCTTTCTTTGCCACCACCCTCGACAGCGCCGCCATCGCTTTAGCCAAGGCCGACCTGACCATTGCCCGCGAGTACCTGCGCCTGGTCAGCCCCGATCTAGCCACGCGTTTCTTCCCCTCCATCGCAGCTGCTTTCGAGAAAACCAGGGAAATTCTGCAGCAGACCTTCCAGAACACCCTGCTATTCTTGCACCCGGTGCTGGCCCGCCAGACCGAGCTGCGCAATCCCTATGTAGACCCCATCTCGCTGGTGCAGGTGGAACTCCTGGAACGCTACCGCCGCACCCCACCCGAAGCCCCCGAGCGCACCGGCCTCGAACGCGCTTTGATGCTCTCGCTGCTGGGTATCGCCGCCGGGCTGCGCAACACTGGTTAGGGCCCGGCAGAGCCGGGTGAACCTCGAGCCAGGCTTACGATGTCTCAGGTCGCGAGTCGCAAGTCACAAGCCAAAAGACCTGCGACCTGTGACATCTTTACTTGGGGTAATTATTCGATGTGTTCTCGGGGGAGTAGACTTGAAACAATGCAGAGACTTTTGACGCCTACTGCGATGCGGGTCATTGGGCAAATTCTGGCGGTTTCCTATCCCCTGCTGGCCGTCTCGGCGGGGGCTCGCTCAATTTATCAGCTTTTTTTCAAGCCTGGCGTAACCGATTTTTTTGCCCCGGCGCTCTCGGCGGTGGCCGCAGGGGTTTATCTAGTGGCAACGGTAGCTTTCGTAATACGCAAACCCTGGGCCTGGTGGGTCTCGGTGGCGGCCCTATCCTTCGAGATGGCCGGGGTACTGGTGGTGGGCACACTGAGTATTATCATGCCCGAGGTAATTGGTCGCACAGTCTGGCACAGCTTTGGTATTGATTATGGCTTTATGCCCCTGGTTCAGCCCTTTCTGGGGCTGGTCTGGTTGTTCTGGCCCGAAAACCGCAGGCTGTTTTCTGTCCAGCCGGGGCCAGCCGCCAGCCAGCCTTTGCACTGAAACACTGGGGTTGTGCCTGCCCGATGCAGATCGTCTGGTGTGGTCTGCTCTCTAAAGCCCCCTCACCTGGCGACCCAGGGGAAGTATTTGACAATTTTGCTTTACCAGCCAGCTTTGGTGCCCAGCACCGTGGCCAACACCACCAGAAGCCCCAGGGCCATCTGCGTCCAGCCCACCACTTTAGCGGGCTGTGGGGGCTTGCGGAAGGTATACAGCGATAGCGGAAACAGGGTAGCCAGCGCAGCTACACTTAGCCAGGGCGCCAGATCTAGCCAGGCCCCAAGCGCCAGCCCCGCAGTGGCCAGCGTCGCCACCAAGTAGACCGTTGACACCCTTACCGGCTCTCCCCTGGCCCGGCGAACCTGGGCCCGTGCATAGTAGATCGCTGCCAGAGAGCGTGTGGCCAGTACCAGCCATAGCCCAAAAGCTATTGGGGTGCTCATCCCTGCTGCCAGAGCGATTCCCGCCGCTACTGCTCCCATCGCCACAGCGCCCGCAATCTCGGGCAGCAGATTGCGCCCCTGGTTGTGGGCATCGAACCAGAGCTGTAAGCCCATTAGCGGTAGGACCAGAACCAGCGGCAGCCAAAAAAGGCCCTGAGCCATCAGGGTGGTGAGCAGCAGACCCGCCAGCCCAAGGCTGGCGTAGAGCAGGGCAACATTCCGGGCAACGGGGGTGCGCGGGAATGACCTGCCCTTGCGCACATCAGCCAACCACAGCTTGAGAGGATGACGGGTAAAGAAGGCCGCCAGCGCAAAAACCCCCAGGCCTAGCCCGGCCCAGCTCGGTGCTATCAGCATGCCCAGCAGGATGGGCTCGAGGGTAAAACCCCAGCCGCCGTGCTCGTTGGGCAGGGCAATGGTTTTGAGCGGTACGCGAACGCCGGTGGGTTGTGTAGCCATTACTTTGCTCCCATATTCTAGCGCCAACGCAGGACTAGTACACTGTCAACAGGTGTTTTTCAAGTTCCAAAACAAGCTAATGCGCACAGAAACCGTCTTTGCGACCCTGAGGCGTAGCCGAAGGAGCCTGCCCTGAGCTTGCCGAAGGGGAAGGAATCCAGATCACCTCGGCGGCCAGAGCGCTCTGGAGCCCTCCTGGATTGCTTCGCCTGCCTGGGGCCTCCTCGCAACGACGAAGGAGAGGCCTGGAGCATCTCATAGTAAGGGCTAAGATTCCACTCATGGGCTGGCCGAAAATTAGCGGTTGACAGCATACTGCAAGCAGGTCTTACCCCTTCTGATGAAACTCTGGCAATACTCACTCTTGCGCGAAACCCTACTCCTTGGGCAGCAAGGTCAGCAGCATGGTGAGCGGACTCTCGGTCTGTAGTGCGTGCACCAGGCCCGCGGGCATGTAGACCCAGGTTCCGGGTCTGGCTTCTCGTTCATCGTCACCCAGTTTTATGCGCCCATGCCCCGAGAGAATATGCAGTATGGCCGGACGTGAAGCAGTATGTTCGGAAAGTTTCTGCCCGGCATCGAAAGCAAAAAGTACAATTTTGCCGCCACCCGCGCTGTGGAGGGTGCGGCTCAGGATGCCACCGGGAGGCACCGGGGCCTCGGCGGCAAGGTCGGAGATATAAACATAGGTCTGGGTCATGGTGCTCCTAGTAAGTCATTACCCATGGTAGCTCGAGACTCTGAAGGCATAAGGCCCAGCCTAGCGCCCGACGGATCTCGTTTCACCAGCTTTAGTCCTGGCTATCCGCGAGACTCAGCCAGGCTAGGCTCCAGCCTAAGCAACCGCTAAAGCTCCCGCCATGACTTGGGTCATGGCACCAGGCCCTCCTGCGGAGCAACCTGATACCTGGAGGAACCTTATGCAGATCGGCCAGACCCTGGACGTCCACACCATCGCCCCCCACAAGCGCCACCCCAGGATTGTCAGTCTCTCTGACCGACTACGCCCAGACCAGGCTTTTGAGCTGGTCAGCGATTGAAAAGGGTTCACAGGTTATGTCGTTTTATCAGTTCCTCTTCGTCCGCAGCAGTCTGTTCTATCTGTTCTATGCCGTGCTCACCGGCACTGCTTTTTATCTCTGGCCGGGCCTGATCGCTTACTTCAAGACCACCCACCTGCACGCGGGGGTGGCTTTCTTCTTATGCATGGCGATGGGGGTGGCCTTCTGGATGATGCCCAGGCCGGGGCAGATCCGGCAGGAGGGGCTCGAGGCGGCGACCTACGTTTTGCTTAACGCTGGGCTGGTCTTGCGGCTGGTAGCCGAACCCTGGCTGCTCTATAGCGGCAACGAGAGCCTGCGGCCAGTGCTGGTGGCCTCGGGGTTGATGCAGGTGGCCGCAGTGGCGACCTTTGCCTATAGACTGGACAATGAAGTGGCCGAAGCTTGACGTAATTAACCGATGCCATGAGCAGACGGGTGTTTACCAAAGAGCAGCTAGTCCAGATGGCCGAGGAGCGGAAGCAAAGAAACCCGTAGGCATGGTGTAGACGGCAAAATGAGCGCTTGAAACCTTGCCGGGCGCCAGGTAAAGTCTCGCAAAGCTCACTGCGGTCTGCCGCCCCGCCTGAGAAAGACAGTCTGGCACTCACTTTTCGGCCAGCGCCCGTAGCCCGGCCTGGTCCCGAACCCAGACCCGCCGCTCTTTCATCTCGATCAGGCCCTGGCGGAAAAACTGCCCCAGCTTGCGGCTCACCGGCTCGGGCACACTGCCCAGAATGGCGGCTAGCTCGGGGTTGGTGGGCAGGCGGAAGCCTTCGCCCTCGGCCAGGTGACGCGTGAGCAGATACTCCGCCAGCCTTGCCCCAACCTGGTGAAAGACCAGCCGGTCTAGCAGATGCACCAGCTGAGCCTGCCGCCTGGCTAAAAAGCGGATCATGGCCCGGGCCACGGGCGGGCGCGAGTCCACCAGATGGAAAAAGGTCTCCCGGGGTATGGCTAGCAGGGCCGAGTTTTCCAGCGCCTCTGCCGAAGCCGGATAGCGTGGCTTCTCCAGAAACAGCGCTACCGCTGCTACCAGCCGGTATGGCCCCTCCAGGTGAAGCACCACCTGCCTCTGGCCTTTGGGGTCGGGGCGATAGACCTTGATAAGGCCAGATGTAACCAGATGAAGATACTGCACCGGATCGCCTTGCAAAAACAGGGTCTGGCCCTTGGGCAGACAGCGGTGGTGCGCTTGCCGGGCCAGCGCCTGGAGATCGGCCTCCTCCAGTTCTTCAAACAACGGGCTACGGCGCAGAATGTCAGCACTGTCTAAAACTTGCTGGCTCATGTGCTAATCCGCGCCATCTGAGCAAGCTGGCTCGAGACCGGTAAGCCCTCGCGCTCCATCCGAAGCCGGTACTGCTGGAACAGGCTGCGGGCTTCAGGTTCTTGCCCCAGGGTCACCAAAATCTGTATCAGTTCGGCGTAGGCTTCCTCGCGCCAGGAGTCGAGGGTCAGGATACGGCGGTAGGCTTCCAGAGCTTCGCGCGGCATCCCCAGTCCCAGGGCTATGGTGGCCATGCGAAACAACGCCCCCACCGCCCGCTCACGCAGATAAGAGCGCTCGAGTTCGGCCCAGTCGGCATAGGGCTCGTCGGCCAGGAAGTCGCCTTTGTACAGGGCCAGGGCCTGGCGGTAGGCTTCCAGGGCAGCGGCACCCTCCAGGCCATCGCCCTGGTGCAAAAGCTCTTCGAAGCGCTCCACATCCAGAAAATACTGAACCTGGGGGGCAAAACGGTAGCCCTCCCCCTCACGAAGCACAATCTGCGGTTTGGCCGGGTCGGCCTCGAGGGCCTGGCGCAGGCCGTGAATGAGGACATGCAGGCGGCCCTGGGTCTCGCTGGGGTCTTCTCCTGGCCACAGGCGCTCGCATAGTTCTTCTTTGGCCAGGGTCTGGCCCCGGTGAGCAATAAGCAGTTTGAGCAGGGTCAGGCTCTGGCGGCGTCCGAAGGCTTTGGGGCTCAGGAGTTCGCCGGCCCGCCGTACCTGTAAGCCGCCCAGGGTGTGAATCTCGATCCAGGGTAATACTCTGTCGGGTTGGTGCGGATGGGGCCAGAGAGCCTCGGCCCCCAGACGCTGAAGCCAGAAGATGGGCACAACCGCCTGGCTGGGGGGCTGGGGTAGCCGGGCAAAATGAAACTGCTGCACCCCCACCACCTGCCCACCAGACCAGAGTGGTAAACAGTAGCGGGGCCGCCCGGCCTCGGTGAGGGGACAGGGCTCCAGCCCAATCCTCACCCCCTGCACCTTACCCTGCCAGACTGGGCACAGGGGACGATCCCCCTCGGGACGGAGCAAGCTCTGTGCACCAGGCTGCACATACTCGCATTCCGGAACCTCACAACGACCCTGGGCCTGCCCCTTCGCTCCGCTCAGGGCGAAGCCTGAGCCTGTCGAATGGGCCTGCCCTGAGCCTGTCGAATGGGTCAGGGTACGGCCATCCCGCAGTACCAGCCGCACACCCGAAGCCCCGCTAAGGGCCCTGGCCTGCGAGAGAAAGGCCTCGATACCCTCGAGCTCGGCGCCCCGCCATACCGCCTGAGTAATCGAGAGCAGGCCCTTCTCGCCCAGCCGGGTTAGCACCGTGTAGAGCGATGCAGCCAGCATCGGCCCCACCAGGGTCAGCTGGTCCAGCAGGGCTTCGTGGTCCACTGCCGGGTCGCGGCTGGCCAGATTGAGCACGCCAATTAGCCCCTGGGGCAGCTTTAGCGGATAGCAGACATAGGTTTTGTAGCCCAGCTTTTTGACTTTTTGCCGCAGATAGCGGCTATCCGACGCCAGATCGTGGGTAACCAGGACCTGGTGCCTTAGGGCTACCAGCCCTGGGTAACCCTCGCCCCAGGCAAACCACGGTCGTTCCATAAAGGCCTGGCGGTGAACCCCGTCGTGGGCAGTGAGCACCAGGTAGCGCTCCTGCGGGTCGGCCAGAAACAGCTCGGCGACTTCCATCTCCAGGCTCTTGCGCATGCCCGCCAGGAAGACCTGCAAGGTCTGAAAGAAGCGGCCCGGCTCACTCATAAGTTTTCGCACCGCCCAGGAGAGCGAGGCCAGTACCTCGCTGCTATCTCGCTGACTTTCGGGCTTGAGCTCGAGATGAATGCTTTCATTGGCGTAGCCCTGGCAGGTCAGGCGCCTGCCCCCAACCGATATGGCCGTGCTGGCCTGATAAGCCCCGTACCTGATCTCACGCTGCACCGGGCAGCGCACACACAAGGGGCGCCCAAAGCTATCGGTGCCCCGTACTATCTCACCGCAGGATTTCCCTAGCGCCTGTTCGGATGGAAGTTGAAAAAAGGTAGCCGCGCTAGCCCCCCAGGCGATAACCCGACCGTCTGAGTCTATTTGCCAGCGAACCTGATTCAAAAACCCTCCTTACCTTTTTTAGCAACAGCTTAGGCGGTTCGGGTGGTGCAAATGTCCCAACCTTGTAAGCGGGGTGTAAGCACCCGGGAGAAAGCTATGGATACATGGGACAGGAGCCTGTGCAAAGAAACCTCCCCCCGGCCAGGACACCGGTCTACCTGGTGCTCTTATGGCCGGACGGGACGGGCCAGTGGGAGGGCCGGATTAAGGATGCGCGCAGCGGCGTCGAACACCCTTTCTATGGCCTGAATGAGCTTTTGTCCTGGTTAGAAAGGCATCAAGAACCGAGGAGGTAGGCATGAAAAAAATGTTGGTGGGCCTGGCGACTCTAATGGGTCTGGCTCTGGCTCTAGACGGAGCAGCGCTCTTTGGACAGCACTGTGCGGGCTGCCATGGCCCCAGGGGACAGGGTCTTCCTGGGTTTACCAAACCCTTGCCAGACAACCCCAGAATACTGGACGAAGCCCATGTAATCCGGGTGATTCGCGAGGGCTTTACTGCTCCTGGTGTCGCAATGCCCCCCATGCCGCACGTCGGCCAAGCCGATGCCAGGGCCATTGCAGCCTATCTTCGGATAATGGCCGGAGTCGAGCCTCCCCCCCCTCCCCCCATAGTACAGCCCGAGCCCGCTCCCGCAGTACCGGCCGACCCCGTTCTGGCAGCCAGAGGCCGGGCCTTGTTTATAGGTCAGCAACGCTTCGAGCAAGGCGGCGCGCCCTGCATGGCCTGCCACACCGCCGGCCACATTGGCCTGATGGACGGAGGCAACCTGGGCACCGATCTGACCCGGCTGCACGCCCGCCTGGGAGAGGCTGGTGTGCGGGGGGTTCTGAGCAATGTGGCGGCCTTTCCGGTTATGCGTGAGAGCTACCGGGGCAAACTGCTTACGCCGGGGGAAATTGATGCCCTCACTGCTTTTTTTGCCCAGACCGCAGCCGGCCCGCCCGCTAACCCCAACCGAGTAGACACGGCCCGCATGTTGTTTCCTGGGCTGGTTGGGCTGGTGGTGCTGTTTGGGGTGATGTACCTGGTCTGGATCAACCGCCGCCAGGGCTTAGCCGAGCGGATTCGTAGGAGGAAGACATGAGCAACTGGATCAAAGAACAAGAATCGCCCAGCGAGCGCCAGTGGGAGGAGTTTTATAGAAACCGCTTTGCCCACGACAAACGGGTGCGCACCACCCACGGGGTCAACTGCACCGGCTCTTGTAGCTGGGAGGTTTTTGTTAAGGACGGGATAGTAACCTGGGAGCTCCAGGCCACCGACTACCCAGCCATTGACCCTGCCCTGCCCGACATCACCCCCAGGGGCTGTCAGCGCGGGGTGAGCTACTCCTGGTATCTTTACAGCCCCATCCGGGTCAAGTATCCGTATGTACGCGGGGCCTTGATTGACCTCTGGCGCACCACCAGGGAGCAGTACGCCGATCCAGTAGAAGCCTGGAGAAGCCTGGTAAACGACCCCGAAAAACGCCGGCGCTGGCAGCGCGCACGCGGCAAGGGCGGCTACCGCCGTTTTAGCTGGGACGAAGCGCTGGAGATCATCGCGGCCTCGCTGGTGCATACCATCGAGCAGCATGGCCCCGACCGGATCATCGGCTTTAGCCCCATCCCGGCCATGTCGCAGATCAGCTATGCGGCAGGCTCCCGTTTCCTGAGCCTGTTGGGCGGAGTGCCGATGAGCTTTTATGACTGGTACTGCGACCTGCCCAACGCTTCTCCGGAGATCTGGGGCGAGCAGACCGATGTGCACGAGGCCGCCGACTGGTACAACGCCCGCTTTATAGCGGTGGTGGGCTCGAACCTCAACATGACCCGCACTCCCGACACCCATTACATCGCCGAGGGCCGCTACGCCGGGGCCAAGTTCACGGTTTTTTCCCCCGACTTCAGTCAGGTGGCCAAGTACGCCGACTGGTGGCTGCCGATTAACCCCGGCCAGGACGGGGCCTTCTGGATGTCGGTAAACCACGTGATCTTAAAGGAGTTCTACCTGCTGAAGCAGGTTCCCTACTTTGTGGACTACCTGAATCGGTATACCGACAGCCCGATCCTGGTCGAGTTGAAAGACGGCAGACCGGGCCGGTACCTGCGGGCCAGCCGGCTAAGCAATTACGCCGAGCAGGAGCACGGCGACTGGAAGTTTTTGGTCTGGGATGAGACCAGCAACTCCCCCAAGATGCCCGGTGGCACCATCGGCTTCCGCTGGCAGAGCGAAAAGGGCAGGTGGAACTTAGAGCACAAGGACGCCAAGACCGGCGAGGCGATCAGCCCCCTGCTAAGCTTCCGTGACAGCCCGGACGAGGTAGTGGGGCTCGAGTTCGACGACTTTGGGGCGGATAAGAAAACCCGGCGCGGCGTACCGGTCAAAAAGCTCAATACCAAAGATGGGCAGCAGGTTGCCGTCACCACCGTTTTTGACCTGCTGATGGCCCAGTTCGGCGTAGACCGGGGCCTGGGCGGCGACTACCCTCAGAGCTACGACGAGGTAGGGGCCTATACCCCGGCCTGGCAGGAACAGTACACCGGCATCCACCGCGAGACCCTGATCCGCTATGCCCGTGAGTGGGCCGAGAACGGCGAGAAAACCGGCGGCAAAAACCTGATCATCATCGGGGCTGGGGCCAACCACTGGTACCACAACAACCTGCTCTACCGCGCCGGCATTGTGGCCCTGATGCTCACCGGGGCAGTGGGGGTAAACGGCGGCGGGCTGGCCCACTACGTGGGGCAGGAGAAGCTGGCCAACCAGGCTAGCTGGGGGCCCATTGCCTTTGCGGGGGACTGGGGCTACCCGGCCCGCCAGCAGAACACCCCCAGCTTCCATTACGTGCACTCCGACCAGTGGCGCTACGAGCGGGGCTACAAGGACTACGACAAGACCACCGCAAAAGAGACCGACCATACCATTGACCACCAGGCCCGGGCCGTGCGCAAGGGCTGGCTACCGTTTTTCCCGCAGTTCAACAAGTCTAGCCTCGAGGTTGCCAGAGAAGCCCAGCAGGCCGGGGCCAGCACCGATCAGGAGATCACCCAGTATGTGGTCCAGCAGCTCCAGGAGGGGAAGCTCGAGTTCGCCATTGACGACCCCGATGCGCCAAGCAACTGGCCCAGAGCCTGGTTCATCTGGCGCGGCAACGCCATTGGCACCAGCTCCAAGGGGCACGAGTACTTCCTCAAGCACTACCTGGGTACCCATACCAATGCTGTGGCCCCCGAGCAGGCGGGCGGGCATGTCTCGGAAGTCAGGTACCGCAAAGAGGCCCCTCAGGGCAAGCTCGACCTGGTGGTAAACATCAACTTCCGCATGGACACCAGCGCGCTTTACTCCGACATCGTGCTACCCACTGCCTCCTGGTACGAAAAAACCGATATCAACACCACCGACCTGCATACCTACATCAATCCCATGCAGGCTGCGGTGCCACCCTTGTGGGAGACCCTGAGCGACTGGGACATTTTCAAGGCAGTGGCGCAAAAGTTCTCCGAGCTGGCCCAGCTTCACCTGGCCGCCCCGGTCAAAGACGTGGTGATGATCCCGCTGCAGCACGACACCATTGACGAGCTGGCCCAGCCCGACGACCGCGACTGGAAGAAAGGCGAGGTGGCCCCCATCCCCGGCAAGACCATGCCCAAGTTCCGGGTGGTCGAGCGGCAGTACCCGCTGGTTTATCAGAAGATGATCTCGCTCGGTGACTCAATAGAGAAAAACGGCGTGGGAATGCACGGCCTGACCATCCAGGCTGCCGACTTTTACAACGACCTGCGCCACAAGCAAGGCCGTACGTTTGGCGGCGCCACCTACCCCAGCCTCGAAGACGCCCAGCATGTTGCCGAAGCCATTCTCTACCTCGACCCGGTATCCAACGGCGAGCTGGCCTACCGCGCATTCAAAGACGAGGAAAAGAAGACCGGCCAAAAGCTCACCGACCTGGCAGAGCCGGTGCGCGACACCCGGATCAGCTTCGCCGACATTGTGGCCCAGCCCCGCCGCCAGCTCACCACCCCCACCTGGAGCGCCATCATCAACCAGGGCCGGGCCTACAGCCCCTTTACCCTGAACGTGGAGCGCTTGATCCCCTGGCGCACCCTTTCGGGGCGGCAGCACTTTTACTTAGACCACCCCAACTACCTGCACTGGGGCGAGCACCTGCCCACCTACAAGCCCCGCCCCGACCACTCCATGCTCTTAGAGACCGAGATTACCAGAGCCGAGGCCCAGGGCAAGCTGCTGAACTACATCACCCCCCACGGCAAGTGGAGCATCCATTCCACCTACTCCGACAACCACCGGATGATGACCCTGTCGCGCGGCAGTTACCCGGTCTGGCTGAATGACAAGGATGCCAGGCAGATGGGCATCCGCGACAACGACTGGGTGGAGCTGTTTAACGACAATGGGGTCTTCGTACAGCGCTGCATTGTCTCGGCCCGCATTCCCAGTGGCACAGTTTTTGTCTACCACGCCACCGAGCGCACCGTGAGCATTCCCAAGTCTCCTCTGCGCGGCAAGCGGGCCGGAATGAACAACTCCATCACCCGGGCCCGGTTGAAGCCGGTCTTGATGTCTGGTGGTTACGCCCAGTTCACCTACGCCTTCAACTACTGGGGGCCGGTCGGGGTAAACCGCGATACTTTCGTCTACGTCCGGCGCATAGAGGAGCCGCAGTGGTAAGGATGTCGAAAGTCGAACGTCAAAAGCCACTACACATTGTCCACCGACCTTAGACCTTCGACCTTTGACTTTCGACCATAGACCTTTGACATCTCCGAAGGAGATTTATGAACATACGCGCACACGTTTCAATGGCTTTCCACCTGGATAAATGCATCGGGTGCCACACCTGCTCGGTGGCCTGCAAGAACCTCTGGACCGACCGCAAGGGCACCGAGTATATGTGGTGGAACAACGTCGAGACCCGGCCTGGAACCGGCTACCCCACCGGCTGGGAAGACCAGGAGCGCTTCGGGGGTGGCTGGGAGAAAAAGAACGGCCAGCTCAGGCTCAGACTGCACTCCCGGGTAGCGGGCCTGACCAACCTGTTCTACAACCCCGCCCTGCCGGAACTAGACGACTACTACGAGCCCTTTACCTTCGACTACCAGCACCTCTTTAGCGCCCCCGAAGGCGACGACCAGCCAGTAGCCCGCCCGATCTCGATGATTACCGGCCTGCCCATGGAAATTACTTCGGGCCCCAACTGGGACGACGACCTGGGCGGAAGCAACCTCTACGCCAGCAACGACCCCAACTGGCAGGGCGTGGCGCCGGAGATCCAGGCCCAGATGGCCGAGATCGAGCGGGTGGCCTTCAACTATATGCCGCGCATCTGCAACCACTGCCTGAACCCCTCCTGCGTGGCGGCCTGCCCGAGCGGGGCCATCTACAAGCGGGCCGAGGACGGGGTGGTGCTGGTCAACGAAAACAAGTGTAAGGGCTGGCGGATGTGTGTTTCGGCCTGCCCCTACAAGAAGGTCTACTACAACTGGGCTACCGGCAAGAGCGAGAAGTGCATCCTCTGCTTCCCCCGCCTCGAGACCGGCCAGGCCCCGGCCTGCTTCCACTCCTGCGTGGGCCGCATCCGCTACCTGGGCGTTATCCTCTACGACGCCGACAAAATTGCTTCCGCGGCGAATGCCGAGACCAGAGATCTGGTGCGAGCCCAGCTAGACGCGATTCTGGACCCCTTTAACCCCGCGGTAATTGCCGCCGCCAGGGCCAGTGGCCTGGGCGATGACTGGCTCAAGGCCGCGCAGGACTCGCCGGTGTACCGGTTCGTCAAGGTCTGGAAACTGGCCCTGCCGCTACACCCCGAGTACCGCACCATGGCCATGCTGTTTTACATCCCGCCGCTATCGCCCATGGTCAGCACCATCGAGAATGGGCTGTTCAAGCTCGAGCTCCCGCCCGACAGAGTAGATTTCGAGCTGTTTGACCACCTGGAAAAAGCCCGCCTGCCGCTAGAGTACCTGGCCAACCTGTTTGCGGCGGGCAACGTGGAGGTCATCAAGCCCATCCTGCGCAAGCTGCTGGCGGTGAGGATCTACAAGCGCCGCCAGAGTGTGGAAGGCAGCATTGACGCCGCCACCCTGAAGATTGTGGAGGCGGCCGGCAGCAGCCCCGAGGAGCTCGAGGCCATCTACCGGCTCACTGCCAAGCCCACCCTGCAGGAGCGCTTTGTGGTACCGCCTTATCACCGCGAGATGGCAGTGGAGGCCTGGAACGACCCCCTGGCCCACAAGGGCGAGACCGGGGTGGGGTTCATCGAGCTGCCGGTAAGGGGGAAGTAGCCATGAAAGAAGCTTTGGAAACCCTTGCGCTGGCCTATCAGTACCCCAGCCCTGGCTCTACCAATGCGCTGTGGGAGCGGGTCATTGCCCTGCCGGGCTCCCCCGGCAAACCTTTGCTCGAGCGCTTTCTGCAAGCCACCTCTGGGCTCAGACTGGCCGAGCGGGAAGAGCTACACACCCGCACCCTGGACCTGACCCCGCTCACCGCACCCAATCTGGGTTATGCCGTCTACGGCGAAGACTACCGGCGGGGGCGCTTCATGGCCGAGCTGAACGCCGAGTATGCCCGGCTGGGAGTGGATAGCCAGGGCGAGCTTCCCGACCACCTGATTCCGGTACTGCGCTACCTCGCCAAAGCCGAAGAGCCTCTACCCGAGCTACTCGGGCTGCTGGCGCCGGCGTTGCAGCAGATTGCACATACCCTCAGAACCCTCGAGCCCAAGAACCCCTACCTGTACTTGCTCGAAGCCACCCAGGGGGCGGTCCGGCCCTATGCCAAACCCCCTGCCAGCACCCCGGCGCCATCCCCCACAGTGCTAGGCTCGCTGTTCAGTCAGCTTCCTTTCTGGAAAGGAGGTCACAAGTGAACTGGAATGTCTTGCTTTTTCAAATTTTCCCCTATGTGGCGCTGGCGCTCTTGATCATCGTCGGCTTTCAGCGCATGAGGAACCGGCCCTTCAGTGTCTCGAGCCTCTCGAGCCAGATTCTGGAGCGCAAGCTACTCTACTTTGGCTCCGTTCCCTTCCACTGGGGGCTGCTGGCCATTCTGCTACTGCACCTCATGGCCATCCTGCTTCCGCAAGGGCTACTGTGGTGGAACTCGGTGCCAGTAAGGCTGTTTCTGCTGGAAATCACCGGCCTGATACTGGCCTTGTGGACCCTGGGGGGCCTGGCCATTCTGGCCTACCGACGCCTCTCGAACCGTCGAATTCTGGCGGTAACATATCCCACCGATCTACTGGTGCTGCTGCTGCTAGGGGTCTCGGTGGTGACGGGCATTCTGACTGCGGTGATGTCGCGCTTCGGCTCCTACTGGTTTCCTTCGGTGCTAACCCCCTACCTGTGGTCCATCTTCACCCTGAACCCCCGGCCCGAGCTTTTAGCCGACCTGCCCATCTGGATCCAGCTACATGTCCTTAGTTTCTGGGTGCTGGTGGCGGTCTTCCCATTTACCCGGTTAATTCACATCGTAACCCTGCCCATCGGCTACCTGTGGCGGCCCTGGCAGATCGTGGTCTGGATCAAGAAAAACCGGCCCCAGGCTGCTCCCTCCTCGGTTGCGAAAGCAGAGCCCGGTCTGCCGGAGAGTAGGACCTCCCGTGGTACAGACTAACCACCCCGTTCAGGATGCCGAACGCGGTGCGCGTGTCCGGGTGCTTACCCTGTCGTTCATCGGCTTCACCCTGATGTTTGCAGTCTGGACCATGTTCGGGGTACTGGGCGTGCCAATTCGGGAGGAGTTTGGTCTCTCCACCGTGCAGCTGAGCTGGCTGATTGCTGGGGCCATCCTCAACGGGGCCATCTGGCGCCTGGTGGCGGGAATACTGGCCGACCGCTATGGGGGCAAAATCGTATTCACCTCAATGCTCTTCCTTACCGCTATTCCGGCCTTCCTGGTAGCCTATGCCACCAGCTTCCCCATGCTGCTCTTCTATGCCTTTCTGGTGGGATTCGCGGGCAACGCCTTTAGCGTGGGCACGGCCTGGAACGCCGCCTGGTTTCCCCGCCATCAGCAAGGCTATGCCATGGGCTTCTTTGGTGCGGGCAATGTGGGCGCCTCGGTGACCAAGTTTATTGGCCCCGCGCTTATTGCCGCAGTGCCCGCGGCAGGTTTTCTGGGTGGGGCCATTCCCGGCGACTGGCGCTTTCTGCCTTTCATGTATGGGGTGCTATTACTCTTGATGGGAGTGGCGGTATGGTTCTTGAGCCCTCGAGTTGACCGCAAGCCTGCCGCAGGCCAGCCCCTATCCGAGATGCTAGCCCCGCTAAAAGAACTGCGGGTCTGGCGCTTTAGCCTTTACTACGTGGTAACCCTGGGGGCCTATGTGGCGCTGGCGGGCTGGCTGCCCCGGTATTTTGTAGACGTTTTTGGGCTACCACTATACCAGGCGGCTCTCTTGACCCTGTTTTTCATTCTCCCTTCCTCGCTCATGCGGCCGGTTGGGGGCTGGCTCTCGGACCGGTTTGGGGCCAGAAGGGTGATGTACTGGACCTGGGGGGGCATGCTTTTCACCAGCGGCATCCTCATGATGCCCGACGGACACATTGTGCTGTATCTGCCCAACGAGGCTGGTGGTATGCGTGAAGTAATGCACTACACCATGACCGTCTGGTCGTTTACCGTGCTCATCTTTCTGATGGGCACAGCACAGGGCATCGGCAAGGCCGCCAACATCAAGTACATCCCGGAATACTATCCCAAAAATGTGGGCACGGTTACCGGCCTGGTGGGTATGCTCGGGGCCCTGGGCGGCTTCTTCTTACCCCCGCTGTTTGCCTATGCCGAGGCTCTGACCGGTCTGCCCCAGATGACCTTTGCAGTGGTGTTTGTGCTCACCGCAATTTGTTTGATCTGGATGCACCTGACCGTGCTCTCGATGCTCAACAAGGCTGCTCCCGAGCTAAAGGGCAGGTTCGACCCACCCCCTGGCGAGAACCAGTAGCCGGTGGAATTATGGGCAGATGTTACCAGTTCGCGGTTGTTATGGGCTAGTTTTCCCGCGCTTTGTTGCAGCACACCAAGGAGTTTTCTGTGAACCCATCAAAACACCAAGATCCAAAAACCTGGCTATCGCGCTGGGAGCCCGAGAACCCCGAGTTCTGGGAGAGCGCCGGAAAGGCGCTGGCCTGGCGAACCCTCTGGGTCACCACCTTCAGCCTGACCCTGTGCTTTATCACCTGGTTCGTGGTCAGCGCCCTGGTAGTGCGGCTTCCGCAGGTAGGCTTCGAGCTTACTACCAGCCAGCTCTTCTGGCTGGCCGCCATGCCCGGCCTGGCCGGTGGAACCCTGCGCATTATCTGGGCCTTCCTACCCCCGGTCGTGGGCACACGGCACCTGGTAACGTTCTCCAATCTGCTGCTGCTCATTCCCCTGCTGGGCTGGGCCTGGGCGGTGCAGAATGTTGATACCCCCTACTGGGTGCTAATGTTGCTGGCCTTTTTGGCTGGGGTTGGCGGCGGCAACTTCTCGGGTTTTATGCCCAGCACCAGCTACTTTTTCCCGCGCAGGCTGGTGGGCACTGCACTGGCCCTGCAGGCCGGCCTGGGCAACTTTGGGGTGTCGGTGGTGCAGTTCGTCACCCCCTGGATTATCGGTTTCGCTTTGTTGGGCCCGCTGCTGGGCGACCCCCAGACCCTCACCCGGGCCGGAGTGAGCACCCCGGTCTGGCTACAAAACGCACTGCTGATCTATGTTCCCTTTGTACTGCTGGGGTCGCTCCTGGCCTGGAATCTGCTCAAAAGCGTGCCCATCCGGGCCAATCTGGCCGAGCAGTTCGATATTTTCCGCGACAAACACACCTGGTTCCAGACCAGCCTCTACATCATGACCCTGAGCTCGTTTACCGGCTTCTCCGCCACCTTCCCCCTGCTGATCAAGACTGCCTACGGCGGCTTTGAGGGCGCCCCCGACCCGCTAGCCTTTGCTTTCCTGGGGCCGCTGGTAGGCTCGCTTAGCCGGATCGTGGCGGGACCGCTCACCGACCGCCACGGTGGGGCGTTCTGGACCCAGATCAGCGGTCTGGGTCTCTTGTTCTCGGCTATTGGGGTGACCTTTTTCCTGCGCCCCGACTCGCTGGCAGACTTTCCCTGGTTTGTGACCTTTATGCTGCTGCTCTTCTTCTTCGCCGGAATTGGCAACGCCAGCACCTTCAAGCAGATGCCCATGATCTTCGAGCCGCGCAAAGCGGGAGGGGTTATCGGCTGGACCGCAGCCATTGCCGCCTACGGCCCCTTTGTGGTCTCGGTGCTGATGGGAGCGGCAATTGCCAGCACCGGCTCGGCTATAGCCTTCTTTATCGGCGCGGCCATCTTCTATGCTCTGAACGTGGCGCTCAACTGGTACTACTACGCCCGCAAAGGCGCAGAAAAGCCGTGTTAGTGGTATCGGTAACGCAATTCAGGTCGAGGGTCGAGGGTCGAGGGTCGAAGGTCTCAGGCCAAAAGCTATCAGCTATTGGCTATCAGCTATCGGCCATGGTCGCAGGTCGCAGGTCACGGGTCGCAAGACCCGGGTCGCAGGTCTAGGGTCTAGGGTCAGACTGGGCCGGGAGAGGCTCGAGCCTCCCTGAAGATTGCAGGCTTTCTGCTCTTGACTCTCGACCCTATAAGCCCCCGGTGTTTGTTTTGGCCCCAGTATAAACACTCAGCGCCGCGATAGAATAGTTTTCGTTTTGGAAGGCTCTGAATCGTTATCTGAATCCGTTCCCCGGATGCGGCGCATCCTGGTAACCCTCGAGTACGACGGAACCCATTTCGCCGGACTTCAGACCCAGGTCCGGGCTAACCCTCTGCCTTTAGTCCCCTCTGCCACCGAGGGGAAACTCCCCCGGGCCAGGCCAGTGCGAACCGTGCAGCAGGTGCTCGAGGCCGCTCTGGACAAGATTCCCGGCGCAAGGCCCAAAATCTGGGCCTGCGGCCGCACCGACGCCGGCGTACATGCGCTGGCCATGCCCATCCACTACGATACCGAAGACAGCATCCCCACCGAAAAAATTCCCCACGCCCTCAACAGCCTGCTACCTCCGGATGTTCGGGCCGTGGCTGCCCAGGAGGTATCCCGCGACTTTCATGCCCGCAAGAGCTGCTACTGGCGCGAGTACCGCTACCGTATTGCCCAACGCCGGATGCCCCCAGCCCTGGACCGCCACAGGGTCTGGTGGATTCCCCAGTCTCTCAACCTGATTCCCATGCGACATGCGCTGGAATACCTGGCGGGTACCCACGACTTCAGGGCCTTTGCCGTCAAAGAAGAGCGTGCTACCGTGCGGCAGATCTACCGCACCCATCTGGAAGTGTGGCCCAGCGAGGGCGGGCGGGAGATCTGGATTGAGTTTGTGGGTTCGGGCTTTTTGCGCGGGCAGGTGCGCAGCATGGTGGGTACGCTGGTCGAGGTAGGGTTGGGCAAGCGCGACTCGAGCTCCTTTAGCGCCCTGCTCAAAAGCAGAGACCGTCAGAATGCTGGGGCTACGGCGCCGGCGCAGGGCCTTTACTTTGTACGCGCCGGCTACCAGCCCTACCGCCAGTAAACCTGCAGGTACAGGCGCACTGCCTCTACCGGAGCTCTGGAAAGGTCTATTCCCAGGCGCATCTGGTCGTTCCAGTTGTAGGCTACCCCGACCAGCAGTTTGCGCGGCTCCTGCAGCCAGGCTTCTAAACGTCGCTCGGGCCGGAAAGGGCTACCCTCACCCAGGTACTCCCATGCCGGGTTCCACCACAGTAACCACTCAACCCGGCCCTGGTCTAACGCGTGTATCCAGGCCTGGGTCTGGGCGTCGAAGGGAGGCTTTAACACATGACCCAGGGCCTGCCCCAGGGGCAGCGGTATGGAGGCAGTGCTCCAGAAACCCCGGTCTTGCTGCCAGAAAACCTCTACCTGCTGCCCTTGCAGCCCCAGCCTGGGATTAACCCTTATGGAAGGCTCCAGCGCACCCAGACCCCCGGAAGCCTGCACCACTTCCACAAAGGCTCCCAGCCGGAAGATGTAAAGCCGGCTACCCACAAAGGCCTGCCCACCCCTCATTCCCGCACTGGGCAGGTAGGCCATTTCAACACCCAGCCAGGGTATCTCGGCGGGAGTATAGCCAGCAAAAACTCCCCATCGCCCATCCCGCCCCATCAGGGTATCGTCCCAGGGGCCGCTATAATCGCGGCGTTTACCCAGGCTCAGGCCAAACTCCCCAAAGTCCATCTGGGTGTAGGCCTCCAGCAGCCCTAGCTGCATCACCGCCTCGTACCACAGGGCCAGGCTGGCTCGTACCTCAACCCCTTCTTGCCGGGTCTGCACCTGCAACCCTGCGCCAAAAGCCAGTCCCGGCTCGGCAGGTCTGGCCCCATCACGGCGCAGGCCAAACTGTAGCAGGCTCGAGGCATCCAGACAGAGCACATTTTCTTCTGGAACCGTACACTCCCAGGCTACCCCGAAGGCCGAGGTCTCTTGTGCAGAAACCACCGGCATCAAGACCAACAAGCTGGTTACCAGCACAGCGCGCATTTCAGTACAATACAATCAGCCCGGCCCAGGCACCGTTAGATTTCCCCGCAAGCCACCAATACTCATTTATCGGTGCAAGGAGCAGACTACCAGGCGCCATAGACCCCCTGGTCAATTGCCATAAGCCCGCAACAAGAACAAGCGGTGCCTGGCTCGGTGAGCGGCCCTAGACTGCTTCGCCAAGGGCCTGAGGCTAACTGGCTCGTAAGATCGGCGAGGTTTTCAAACCATCGCGCAGCACGCGCTGGGTGTGATGGAGTTGAAGTCCGAAAGTAAAAAACCAGCAATCTTTGGGGAGGCTCTAGACACTCCCAGCCCAGCCGACCCTGGACCTGAGACTTGCGACCTGCGACATTCGCTTACAGCCTGCTACGCGGATCGAGCGCGTCCCGCAGACCATCCCCCAGGTAGTTGAAGGCCAGCACGGTGATAAAGATCATGAAGCCCGGCGCCAGCGCCAGCCAGGGGGCAGTAAAAATGTACTCCTGGGCCCGGGTCAGCATGTTACCCCAGGTGGCTACGGGCGGCTGGATGCCAAAACCCAGGAACGAGAGGGCCGCCTCGGTCAGTATCGCGCCCCCGACAGCCAGGGTGGCGTTCACGATCAGCGGGGCCAGGGTGTTGGGTACCAGATGCCGGAACATAATGCGCGCCTCACCAGCACCGAGGGCCTGGGCGGCAGTGGTGAACTCCTGCTCGCGCAGGCTCAACACCGCCCCCCGCATCAGGCGGCCGGTTCCTATCCAGCCAAACAGCACAATAATGGTAATGATAATGAAGACCGAGGCCGCCTCGCCAAAAACCTGGTTGGCCCACTGCCCTACCACCCCCTGGGTATCTCGGAGCAGGGCCGAGAGCACCAGCAACAGCGGCAGCTCGGGGATGGTGAGCATAAAGTCCATAAAGCGCGAGATGATCACATCCAGGTCAATTCGGTTCTGGCCGAACAACCCCCAGAACACACCAAACAGCACCAGGCCCCAGACCAGGGCTAAGCCCAGCAGCGACAGGACATTGTTCAGGGTCACCGCGCCGGCAAACAGCGCTTGTACATTTGTTCCGGAGAGCTGCCAGGCCAGGTCGGCGGCCAGATACAGCAGCAAAAACAGCAGCAGCCAGGAGACAACCCGCCAGACTGCAAAAGGCAGGGGTCTAAAGCCGCCTGAACCCTTAGCAAATGGGCCGGCGTAGAAACGCAGCGGCCGGCCCGAGTAGTAGCCGGCCAGCACGCCTAGGGTGGTGCCAATCAGGGCCGCCGCAAAAGCGGCGATAAACCCCACCAGCAGTGAGATCTGGGCGCCATAGATCAGGCGCGAAAGGACATCGCGGCCCAGGTCGTCGGTGCCCAGCCAGTGCTGCGCCGAGGGTCCCTGGAAAAAGTAGGCGGCCAGGTCGTCGCCGGTAGGCTGGGCAGTCGGGCTATGGGGTGCAATCCAGGGGGCAAAAACTGCCATCAGCACCAGGGAGATCACCACGCCCAGCGAGACCATGGCGGCTTTGTGTTTTCTGAAGCGTCTCCAGGCCAGAGCCAGGGTGGACTGGGTTTTTTGGGAAGATTTTGCTGCAACGGCGGCCATACAACCCCCTAACTATAACGGATACGCGGATCTACCACCGCATACATCAGATCGGCCACCAGGTTGAAGGTGGCTGTCAGTAAGGCCAGAAAGGCCAGGGCTGCCATGGCCACGTTATAGTCTTTTTCAATCAGCGAGTCGAAGATTGCCCGGCCCATACCGGGATACGAGAAGATAGTCTCAGTGATTACCGCCCCGCCAAATACCCCCGGAATTGCCAGACCCACCAGGGTTACCAGCGGGATCAGGGCATTGCGCAGGGCGTGTTTGTAGAGCACAATACGCTCGCCCAGCCCTTTTGCGCGGGCGGTGCGTATGTAGTCCTGGTTTAAGACCTCGAGCAGGCTAGCCCGCATATAGCGGGTCCAGGCCGCCATCTGGATGGTCGAGAGGGTTAGCACCGGCAGTACTAACTTGAAGGCCCAGTCGCCAATGTACTGGAAAAAGGTGATCTGCCCCTCGAGTACCTGCACCCACTGGAAGTCAGAGACGCTCTGCACCGGAAAACGCGGGAACCCCTGTATTTGTTCCGGCAGCCAGACCGCAAAGGTAAACAGCAGCAGGATGCCCAAAAAAAAGACTGGCATTGAAAACCCCACAAAGGACATAAAAGTAATGGCATAATCAGCCCGGCTATACTGCCGCACTGCCGAGAAGATGCCCACCGGAATGGCCACCAGCAAGGCCAGGAGCAGGGCCGCACCCGAGAGAATCAAAGTGCGCGGCAGACGCTGCTCAAAGACAAACTGCCCGGCGGGCGAGGCATAGGTGCGGGACTGACCAAAGTCTCCCTGGATAGCCCTTCCAAGCCACTTGAAGTAGCGCACATATATGGGCTGGTCAAGGCCGTGGGCCCGGCGAAGCTGCTCGAACTGTTCGGCAGTAAGGCGAGGGTTCTGCTGCCGCAGTTCGTCCAGAGGGTCTCCGGGCTGTAGGGCCAGCAAGGTAAAGATGACTACTGAAGCCGCAAACAACAACGGGATCATTTGCAGCACTCGGCGGAGTGTATAAGCAAACACCCGACTATATTACTGTCTCTTGACCGTTTTTGGTTCTAGTCGCTTCTAATTTTGATCATCCACCGAACGGTGGATGATGCGCACAGGGGCGGCCAGAGAACCGGCCGACAATGTGTCGGCCGGGAAAGCGAAACAACCCCTTCTAGCTTAGAAGGGGTTGGGGAAGCCACCGCTACCGGATGCGCTGGGCGTACCTGGCCTGGTCGTAGACCTGCTGCGCCCCGCGCTGCCGCCAGCCGATGAGCCAGGGCTCGATGGTGGGGTAGGCCGAGCTGGCAAAGGTCGAGGAGACATAGTTGAGCAGGCCAACCCGGAAAACCCGCACATCGGAGACAAAGTAGAGGGGTATCATGGCCACTTCGCTGGCCCAGATCTCCTGCATCCGGGCGAAGGTCTGTCTGCGCCGGTTGGCGTCGAATTCCACTACGGCCTGGTTGCGCAGGCGGTCGAACTCTTCGTTGCACCAGCCGCCAAAGTTGAGCCCCCTAAAGCCGTTCTCCCGGGTGGGGATGTGAATGACCCGGCCCTCGTCGTCTCGGCAGCCCGAGCGTACCCCATCGTCGGCCTGGCCCATGCTGAAGGCAAACTGCAGAAAGCCTGTCCAGGTTCCTTCCTGCGCCCTCGAGCGAAACGGCGCCCCCAGCACCACTGCGCTGGGAGCATTTCTGATTCGCACTGCAATGCCCACCTGGCGGTAGTTTTCTGCCACAAACTGCTGGATGCGCTCGCGCACAACATTACCCGAGGTGGTAGCCCACTCCAGCTCGAATCGCACCGTCCGGCCATCCACGCTGCGCTGCAGAATTCCATCCGGGCCGGGCCGCCAGCCCAGTTCGGCCAGGAGCTGCCGGGCCCGATCTGGGTTGAAGGGGTAGCGGGTGACATTAGGATTGATCATGGGGTTCTGCGGCGAGACCCAGGTGTGGGCCACGCTGTAGAAATTATTGAAAAAGGAACGCACGATTCCTTCGCGGTTCATGGCCAGGGTCAAGGCCTGGCGGGTGCGGGGGTCGTGGAGCTGGAGGTCGCGCACCTGCTGCACGTTGGTGAACTGATTGATCTCGATATGCTCGAAGAAAGGCGTGGGCACCGACCAGAGTTCAAAACGGCCCTGCGCCCGGTTTACCAGCTGGGGACTGATGCCCTGGTCGAAGGTGATGGAGACGCTGGAACCTGCATCAATCCCGCCCCCCAGAATGGCCACCAGCAGCGAGTTGGTGTTCTGGATGAAGCGGTAAACCACCCGCTGCACATACCTTTCCTCGCCCCCTGGGGGTTTGATCCAGAAGCGCGGGTTGCGCCGCATTTCCAGGCTGCTTCCCGGAACCCAGCGGGTGAGGGTGAATGCCCCGGAGTAAACCATGCGCCCGGAATTGAGAAACTGCGGGTTAGAAAACTGGTTGAAGAAATTGCGGAATATCTCGGCCTGGCGCGCGGCCTCGGTGGTGCGGGCGGCGGCCTCTTTGGCCCGGTCCCACTCGGTCCGCATGATGTGGTTGGGGGCATAAAAGGCCCGGTGTACCTCCAGGTCGTAAAAGTAGGCTGGCTCGAGGGTAACCGTAAAGTTTCGCGCGTCACGCACGCGCAGACTGGACCGCTCAAAAAAGTCTACCAGCGTCGAGGCAACCCCCCGGGTCTGCCCGATCTCGAACCACAGCGCCACGTCCTCGGTAGTGATGGCGCGCCCATCCGACCAGACTGCCTCGGGGCGGATGGTGTAGTCAATCTCGAGCCGGCGCACCCCAGGGCGAATATTGCTAAAGCGCACCCGGCCATTTTGCACCGTGGGCACCTCGGTGGCTACCACGGGAATGAGCTCGAGGTCGCGGTTGGTCTGAAGCATGGGCGCAAACAGAAAGTTTTCGATCTCAAACTTGATGGACTGGTTCGAGATGACATTGACCACATCCCCCGCCAGTACCCTAGGCTCCTGCGCCGCTCCGATTACCAGACTGTTGTCCTCGGGGCCAGCCAGGGCCAGACCCCCCAACACTATCAACCCCATCAGCTTTCGTATCATCCTTGCCTCCCCCTGCTGCCAGCCTGTGGCCTGGCACCGACTCTATCTCTTCACTCACAGCACCATACTACGACCTGGGCGCATTCCTCTGTCATTCTGTGGGCGCTTTCCTCTGCCACTTTGATTAGCCTCACTCTGATTAACCTTCCTCTGTGATTCTGAGGAGCCCTTCTCTGTCATTCTGAGGAGCGTAGCGACGAAGAATCTCACCGGCTCTTACTCCCGCTCCCCTCGTGGACTAACCCCGCTTGCCCTGGGTATGTCGAAGGGAGCACCTCGAAGGGGGTAAGTGGAAGTCCTCGAGGCGACCGAATTACCGGGGGCAGGATTGGCGCCATCTGTCGGCATCTTTCGGAACTACCACTAGCTCCTGTTATGGAAAAACCAGGGGGTGACCCCCTGGTTTGTTGAAAGTAAAGCGGCCTTAGCGGATGGCTACCCCACCAGCTTGGGCCTGGTCGTGGCGGCGCACCGCACCACGGGCGGTCCAGCCAATCTCCCAGGCGTTCCACCCAGGGTTGCCGTTGCCGCCTGCATATGCAGAGGTGACGTAGTTCACCAGGCCGCTGCGTACCACTATGAAGTTGGAGCGGAAGCGCAGCGGTAGGGCTGGCAGTTCTTCGGCCCAGATCTGCTGGGCGCGGGCAAAGAGCTGTCTACGGCGGGCTTCGTCGAACTCAATGGCGCCCTGGCTGGTCAGCCGGTCAAACTCTTCGTTGCGCCAGTTTCCGATGTTCTGCCCGGCAAAGTTGTTCTCGCGAGTAGGCACCAGTTGGGCGCCGGTATTCAGATTACGGAACTGGAACAGGTTGCCATCTTCGGACAGACCGCTAACCCAGGCGAACATGAAGAACAGCCAGCGCCCTTCCTCGCCGCGCTGGATAAAGTCGTCGGCGAAGACCACCGCGCTGGGGGCATTGGCAGCACGCACGGCAATTCCCACCTGGCGCCACTGCTCGATAAAGAGCTGCTGGGTGCGCTCGCGGATGGCATTGCCGGCAGTGGTCACAAACTCCATCTCGAAGCGAACGGTGCGGCCTTCCACAGTGCGCTGCAAGATGCCATCGGGGCCGGGGCGCCAGCCTACGGCGGCCAGCAGTTCGCGCGCGCGGGCCGGGTTGTGGGGGTATCTTCTAATGGCATCGCTAAACAGGGGGTTGGTTGGGGCAATCCAGGTATGCGAGACCGGCTCGGTACCGCCAAAGAAGGCCTGCACCCAGGCGTCGCGGTTGATGGCATAGAGCAGGGCCTGGCGGGTACGGCGGTCGTCCAGGGTAAGGTCGCGCACCCGCTGAACGTTGGTGAACTTGTTGATGTCAATGTGCTCCCAGATAGCGCCCGGCACGGCCCAGACATCAAAACGCCCCGGGGCACGGGTAAGGAGCTGCCTGCTGCGGGCCTGGTCTGCCGAAATACCAACTGCCGAGGTAGCATCAATTCCACCACCCATGATGGCTACCAAAAGCGAGTTGGTATTCTGGATAATGCGGTAAACCACGCGCTGAACGTAGCGTTCGTGGCCACCCTCGGGCACGATGGCGTTAAAGTGGGGGTTGCGAACCATCTCGATGGTGCTGTTAGGAACCCAGCGCGTAGCGCGGAAGGGCCCACTAAAGACCATTCTACCCCGGTTGATGGCAGCATTGGAGCTGAACTGCTGGAAGAAGTTACGGTACAGCTCGTTCAGGCGCTGGGCATCGCGATCGGGGTTGAGAGGGGCGGCGGCAGCTTTGACCCGTTCCCACTCGGCACGCATGATGTGCGAGGGCGCAGTGAAGTTTCCGGCTAAGGAGACGGTAATGTCGTAGTAGTAAGCCGGCTCAAAGGTAACGGTGAAGTTCTGCCGGTCGCGCACGCGCAGGCTCAGACGATCCCAGAAGTCGGGGTTGTTGAGGGCCATTCCCTTGGCCTTGGCCACCTCCACAAAGAAAGCCACGTCGTCGGTATCGAGAGCGTCGCCGTCAGACCAGCGCAGGTTGGGCCTGAGGGTCAGATCAATCTCAACACGGCGCTTGCCCGCACCCACATCGGTAACCCGCACCCTGCGGTTGGCCAGGGTGGGCACCTCGGTAACCAGAACGGGAATAGGCTGGGAGTCCAGGCCCAGCGTCATCAGAGGAGCAAACAGATAATTCTCGATCTCTACCTTGATAGACTGGTTGGAGATCACATTGAGAAAATCCCCTCCCAGCACGCGAGGTTCCTGCGAGGTACCGACCACCAGGCTGTTGTCAGCCGGGCCGGCCAGGGCTGCGCTGGTCAACAGACTTAGACCAAGTGCAACCAGTTTACTAAATCGCTTCATCTAGCCTCCTTTTGCGATTCTGCGGCTAAGCAGAACCATTTTATTGCAGTGGCATTTTGCCGCTACCATTATAGCTATCTGGCCATAGCCGTCAAACACGAGCTTGAACAGGCTGCGGGCCGATGCAGTAATTGTTTGGGGAGTTTTTTGCCAGCAGAGGGCACAAATCGGACCTGGTCACAGAACAACATCCACCTGTTGGTGGATGTTGAGGCCCATCAAAACGCCGATTTGTAAACTAAACTACAATATTTGTCAATGGCCCGGGTTCTGCTTACGGCAGAGGAATATCAAAAGGCAAATTTCGCCTTAGCGGCTACCACAGCCGCCGCTGCCTTCGCCATCGGGGGCGCTGGACCCATCGGTGCGGAAAGAGTGCCCACACCCACAAGACGAAGTGGCCTGAGGGTTATTAACGCTGAAGCCACCTCCCATCAGGTTTTCCACCCAGTCCACCTGGGAGCCTGCTAGCAGGGGCAGGGACATCCGATCCACTACCAGCCGCACGCCCAGCATTTCTACGGTGGTATCGCCCTCGAGCTCCCGCTCGTCTACCGCCATGCCGTACTGGTAGCCACTACAGCCACCAGACTTGATAAAAACCCGAATAGCCGCCTCGGGTTTGTTGTATCGGTTTAGAATTTCCCTGGCGCGTTCCGCCGCCAAAGGCGTAATGGAAAGGGCAGTCTGCTCCTGAACCACAAGAAACCTCCAATCTCAAGATTAGCACCAGGTGCCGGGACAAACGTAAGCGGGCGCACGGCCGTGGTTGAAGCGGTGAGTACCACCCTGCGGGCTGGGGAACACCTGAAGCTGATAGCCGATAGCACATAGCCGATAGCGCGTCCGCTTTTGGCTATCCGACATAAGCTATGAGCTATTTGCCATCCTGAAAGTCCTCGCCCTGCCCGCTAGCTCCCCCACCCGTTAGTATGAACATATGGACATCGCCAAAGCCCAGCAGGCCCTGCAGGAAGCCCGCATTGCCGGCTGGTTGCTCTACAGTTTTCAGGGTAGCAATGTGCTGGCCCTCGAGGCCCTGGGGCTGCAAGGCCGCATGCTCAGCCGCCGCTTTGCCTATCTGATACCAGCCCAGGGCGAGCCGGTCCTGATCGTCCACGCCATCGAGAAAACCAGCTTTCCCGACCTGCCGGGCCAAAAGGTGGTCTTCTTTAGCTGGGAACATTTCGCCCAGGCCCTGCAAACCCATGTGGCCCCGCTGGGGCGCATTGCCATGGAATACCATCCGGGCGGGGGTATTCCCTACCTGTCGCGGATTGATGCCGGAACCCTGGAGCTGCTGCGGGGAATGGGGCTCGAGGTGGTCTCTTCGGCAGAGGTCTTGTTGCAGTTCCAGACCTGGGATAAAGCAGCCCTGGCCTCGCACAAGCGGGCGGCGGCGGGCATTGCAGCAGCGCTGGAACACGCCCTGGAGTTTGTGCGCGCGCGGCTGGATGGCCCCCCCACTGAGCTCGAGGTACAGGCCCAGATTAGCAAGGTGCTCACTTCAAAGGGCCTGGTCTTCGACCATGCGGCCATGGTGGCCTATGGCCCCAGTGCCGCCAACCCCCACCACACCGCAGGAGAGACTCGCTTGGAGCGGGGCCAGGTGATGCTCCTGGACCTGTGGTGCAAGGAGCCCCAGGGCCCCTATGCCGATGTGACCTGGATGGCCGGCTGGGAGGTGCCCGATCAGGTACAGACTGCCTGGAGGGTGGTGCGGGATGCGCGGGAGGCGGCCCTAAAGCTCTGCCGCCAGGCCTGCACCCAGAACCGCGTGCCCAGAGGCTACGAGCTGGATCGAGCGGCCCGGCAGGTAATTGAGCAGGCCGGAATGGGCGCCTTCATCCTGCACCGGACCGGCCACCACCTGGGCTTTTCGGCCACCCACGGCAACGGAACCCATCTGGATGACCTCGAGACCCACGACACCCGCCCCCTGATCCCCGGCCTGGCCTTTACCATCGAGCCGGGGGTTTATCCCGGCCCATTTGGCATCCGCAGCGAAATTAATGTCTACCTGCACAACTCCGGCCCCGAGGTGACCACGGTCACCCAGACTGAGCTAAATCCCCTGTAGTAGCCAAGCGTCATCCTGAAGCGGGCAGGACGATCAATCCCCCCTCGCGCCCATTTCTAAAGGAGGTTGGTGAACTCCTTCGTTGGTCTGCGCCTGCTTAAAGATGGAATGGGTTTTTCGTCTTTGCGAGCGCAGAGCGCGAAGCAATCCAGATCACCCCGGCGGCTAATGGGCTCGCAAGCTCCTCCTGGATGGATTAATCATCCCCATCCCCGGCCACGCCGTCATCGAGCCGATTGCTTCGTCGGCCCAGGGGCCACCTTCCAGTGCCAAAGGAGGGGCCTGGGGCGCACACAGGAAAGGGTAGTTTCGTGATCGGCAACGTATCGAAAACAGAGCTTGTCATTCTGAGGCCGCCTTGGCCGAAGAATCTGGTGCGCTGTAATGGTAATTGCGTAACACGCAGCACAGCGCATT
The DNA here is from genome assembly GCA_041695225.1 of Deinococcota bacterium. Lineage (GTDB taxonomy): Bacteria > Deinococcota > Deinococci > Deinococcales > Thermaceae > Meiothermus. The sequence continues at coordinate 69,844 of JBGFRI010000030.1, read as the reverse complement.
GGATTCTTCACTACGCCAAGGCTCCGTTCAGAATGACAACGACCTTGTGGAGTGACTGGACAATCATTTACACCTAAGAACATTTTTACGTAAGCCGTAGCTCTGCCAGAGGGTCAAACCGACGAGAGATACCTGTGGCCTTCTAACACTCACGCCGTACCGGCCTGCTAATCCTGTACCGTCTTTCCGGTGTGGGATGAGGAGTCTGTTCAAAGTACCCGAAAACCAACTATCCATACCGCAACTGATACAATCCAGGTTTTTTGGCCTTCGAGTCTTTGGCCGACAGCTTCCGGCGTTGTATGGTTTCAGGCGATGGAGCGACCCCCGATGCTCTTTAGCCGTATGGTTTCAGGAGGTGGAGTAACCTCCGATGTTCTTTAGCTGTATGCTTTCAGGAGATGGAGTAACCCGCAGTACTCTATTAGTTGTATGCTTTCAGGCGATGGAACGACCCCTGATGCTGTTTAGTGGACAGTCCAACCTGAGCCTGGCAAACGAAGTGGCAGAAAATTTAGGGGTTCCGTTGGGCAAGTGCGTGACCGAGCGCTTTGCCAACGACTGCCTGTTCGTGCGCTATGAACAAAGCCTGCGCGAGGGCGATATCTTTATCATCCAGTCACTCACCCCTCCGGTGCAGGATCACCTGGTAGAACTGCTTTTGATGATTGACGCTGCCAAGAGCAGCAGCGCCGCCCGGGTTACGGCAGTTATTCCCTATTACGCCTATGCCCGCAGCGACAAAAAGGACGCGCCCCGCATCTCAATTGCCGCCCGGCTGGTGGCCGACCTTATTCAGACTGCGGGGGCCGACCGGGTGCTAACCATGACCCTGCACTCGGCCCAGGTACACGGGTTCTTCAAAATTCCCGTAGACCACCTCTCGGCCGAGCCGGTGATTGCCAACTATTTTGTTACCCAGGTAGACCGGCTGGAAAACGCCGTGGTGGTTGCGCCGGACGCAGGGGATATCAAGCGGGCCAGCTCGCTGGCGCGCCGCCTGGCCCTGCCCATTGCTTTTATTGACAAACAGCGCCTTTCCGATACCGAGGTGACCTCGAGGGGCCTGGTAGGCGATGTGCGCGGCAAGACTGCCCTGGTAGTAGACGACGAGGTCTCGACCGCCGGAACCCTGCTCCAGGCCGCCGACTCGCTAACCCAGAATGGCGCCCAGGCGGTCTGGGCAGCCTTCACCCACGGGGTATACGTGGGGCCCGCTATCGAGCGGATCGAAAAAGGCCCGGTTGTGGAGGTAGCCTCGACCAACACCTGCCTCTACAAGGCCACACCCAGCAAAAAAATCAAACAACTCAACGTGGGGCCGCTGTTTGCCGAGGCCATCTGGCGAATTCACCGGGGCGAGTCGGTCTCATCGCTGTTCACCTGATTAGCGGTACACCCGCCAGCCCAGGGCCAACCACACCGCGTAATGAGCCTAACGATTGCCGCCCTGGACAGGCTAAAAAGTCGTTCCCCAGATGCACACGAAGATCGCTTTAGCTGAATTACCGAAAATAGGCGAGCATAAGCCCGGGCTCTTCATTTGCTCTTTGTTGGTTAAACCCGGTGCAAGTGTGATCGAAGACCCAAAGCAATAGTGAGTCAGGAGGCAGGTGGTTTGGCCCGAAAGCGTACCATAATCACTTGACTGGTCGGCGCTTTGCCTGCTTCATTCTTTAGGGTGAGGGTTTCCTTTGAGCCAAAAACTGCAACCGGTCCATCTGCCTCGGGCTCCCCGAGGTATGGCCGGAAGGCGAAGCGTGGCTGGGGTGTGGAAGAATATCTGAAGGCCAAGGGGTAGGCTTGGGGTGGCGACGATGACTAGGGAAGACATCATAAACTTTATTTCTGGGCACAGGGACGAGTTTGAACAAAAGTTCGGGGCTAAAAAGATTGGTATTTTTGGCAGTTTTGCTAGAGGTGAGGTTCGAGAGGAGAGTGATATTGATATTGTGGTCGAGCTTGAAAAACCTGACCTGTTTTGCCTGATAGGCATAAAACAAATGGTTGAGGAGGCTTTTGACTGCAAAGTTGATGTTGTAAGGCTTAGGGACGGCATGAATGAAGCTCTAAGACGAAGGATAGAACGGGATGCAACTTATGTATGACAAGGAACTTGTCACAGATATCTTGAAAAATATTACCTGGTCGCTAGACCAGATATCTAAAAGATTCCAAGGCATAAGAACGAGCAATGATTTCACAAAAGACGACCGTGGCCTTGAGAAACTCGACAGCATCTGCATGCAACTGATCAATATTGGCGAGGCGCTGAAGCAGCTAGACAAAATCACCGGCGCCAAGCTACTGGCAGATTATCCTGAAATGGATTGGAAAAAGGCAAAAGGGATGAGAGATATCATAACCCATCACTACTTTGACATTGATGCCGAGACGGTATTTACTGTATGCGCAGAGCATATTCCTACTATGAAAGAGGTTGTCATCCGGATTTCAAGTGACCTGAAGGAGTAAGGTCGCAAGCACCTGCAGGCGGGCGTTACGGCTGAAGCCCGGCGGGGATGCACATCCATGGCGAGGCTTGGCTGGGGGCGGAGTATTACTTAAGAACCCCATGGTAGACTTGACAGGCCGGTGATGAGTGAGCCTACAAATTCAACTATGAACGCCATTAGTAATTCAAGCGATTGCTTCCCTGGACAGGCTACAAAGTCGTTCCCCAGATGCACACGAAGATCGCTTTAGCTGAATTACCGAAAATAGGCGAGCATAAGCCCGGGCTCTTCATTTGCTCTTTGTTGGTTAAACCCGGTGCAAGTGTGATCGAAGACCCAAAGCAATAGTGAGTCAGGAGGCAGGTGGTTTGGCCCGAAAGCGTACCATAATCACTTGACTGGTCGGCGCTTTGCCTGCTTCATTCTTTAGGGTGAGGGTTTCCTTTGAGCCAAAAACTGCAACCGGTCCATCTGCCTCGGGCTCCCCGAGGTATGGCCGGAAGGCGAAGCGTGGCTGGGGTGTGGAAGAATATCTGAAGGCCAAGGGGTAGGCTTGGGGTGGTAGCAATGAGTGGTATCATTTGCGGTCTGGATTAAGCTGCTGGAATAGGAGTCTCGATATGAGAGCGGAAATAGAGAGAATAGCTGGCTATTTTGGGAAAAGGCCCGAGGTGGTGGCCCTTTATCTGTTCGGGTCTTTTGATACCCCTTTTGAGAAAACCGACAGCGATATTGACATAGCGGTACTGCTTGCAAAAGAAAACCTAACAGAAACCGAGATCTTAAAAACCGAGTTTTATAATGCCTCACCTTCTTTCTCCCGGCGCAGCGTTGATATAGTCATTTTAAATTCTGCACCCACTTATCTTAAACATCAGATCGTAAAATCAGGCCGCATATTGCTGGACAAGCACCCTACCTCCAGGAAAGAGTTTACCGCGGCAGTTGTGCAGGAATACTTCGATTACCAGCCGATTGAGGAGATTTACTTCAGTAAGTTAAAGTCAAGATTTGGCGGGGTGGCGCATGGCTAGCCGGCCCATCATTTATTGAGGAGTTTGGGTCAAATGTGCTCAAGAGGTTTGGCTGAAAATTGTGATGTAGCGGCGATAAGTAAACTCACAAAATCGATGATGAACGACCTATCTGATTCTAACAATTTCCTGCTGTGGGCTGGCGAGTGATTCGTTCCCATGAAACACCCGAAGATCGCTCAAAGCAGAGCCAACGTTATGTGATGGCGCGTGAACTAGCTGTGGCGTCGCGTTTAGCAAAGTCACAATAAACTGGTCACAGAAAGGGAGCATGAAGCCATGGGCCTTAGCTGTTTCAAAGCCTACGACATTCGTGGCCGCGTTCCGGACGAACTAAATGAAGAAATTGCCTGGCGCATTGGCCGGGCGTTTGTGGCCCAGCGTGGGGCTCGTTCAGTGCTGGTTGGTCGTGATGCCCGCCTGGAAAGCCCATCTTTGTCGGCAGCGCTCGTCCAGGGCATCACCGAGGCCGGCGCCGATGTCATCGATATTGGCCTGTGTGGCACGGAAGAAGTGTATTTCGGCACCTTCCACCGGCAGACGGACGGCGGCATCATGGTCACCGCCAGCCACAATCCCAAAGGATACAACGGGATGAAACTGGTGGGCCACGGCGCCAGCCCCATTAGCAGCGATACTGGTTTGTCTGCTATCCGCGATGCCGTCACCCTTGCAGACGCTATCTCTGGGGAGCGGCTCGGCAATGTGTACCTGGATACCGATAAAACTGCCTATATTGCGCATCTGCTGACCTACCTGGATCTGGCCGCCCTTAAGCCCCTTAAAATTGTAGCCGACCCTGGCAACGGCTGCGCAGGCCCAGTCATCCGTATGTTGCAAGAGCATCTGCCCTTTGATCTCATACTGATTCGGGGCGACCCCGACGGCAACTTTCCGGGCGGCGCACCCAACCCCCTCTTGCCTGAAATGCGCGCCACCACCGCCCGGGCCGTGGTCGAACACGGCGCCGATTTAGGCATGGCCTGGGACGGCGATTTCGACCGCTGCTTTTTCTTTGACGCCAGCGGCCGTTTCATTGAAGGCTATTACCTGGTCGGCCTGCTAGCCGAAGTGATGCTGGCCAGACACCCGGGTGCAAAAGTCATCCACGACCCGCGCCTGACCTGGAACACCATCCAGCTGGTGCAGGCCGCGGGTGGGGTGCCTGTTCAATCCAAGACCGGCCATGCCTTCATCAAAGAGCGTATGCGGCTCGAGGACGCGCTGTATGGTGGCGAGATGAGCGCGCACCACTACTTTCGCAATTTTGCCTACTGCGATAGCGGTATGATCCCCTGGCTGCTTATCGCCCAACACCTCTGCCGCACCGGCCGAACCCTGGCGCAACTCGTAGACGAGCGCATGGCCGCTTTCCCGTGCAGTGGGGAGATTAACTACCGGGTCAAAGCGGTGGAGCCGGTTATCGAGCAGGTGCTGGCCCACTACGCACCACTAAACCCAAAGCTCGACCGCACCGACGGCATTAGCCTCGAGTTTTCCGACTGGCGGTTCAACCTGCGCGCTTCCAACACCGAACCGCTGCTGCGGCTTAACCTCGAGACCCGCGCCGATGCCGAAGCCGTAAGCCGCCGTGTGGCTGAACTGGAAAGCCTGATCGGGCGGTTTGCATGTTCGGAATGTTAGAGGGCGTTCGGAAACTCGCCTCTCCCCTTGTGAAAGGGGCCGGGTGAGGGGGTGTGAGCGTGGCGAGCCACGGCGCCTCTGGCGTCATTTAACCCTAGTGTTGTCGTTGTGAGGAGGCCACAGGCCGACGAAGCAATCCAGGAGGGTATCATAAGAGCATTGGCCGACGGAGTGATCTGGATTGCTTCGCTCCGCTCGCAATGACGACGTACCCACACTTCCGTCATGACGAGGACTCAGACCCCGTTCCGCCATCAGGGGCAGTCCAGTAGCTCCTCCGTCGTCGTATAAAGGAAGAACTCCGCATAGAGGTAGACAATAAAGAGGAGGGAGGGGCACAAAGCACTCTGGCTGCTGCGGCGATCTGGATTGCCTCCCCTTCGGCAACCCTTCGGCAGGCTCAGGGCAAGGCTCAGGGCAGGCTCCTTTGGCCACGCCTCGAGGGTGGCAAAAAGGCGGCTTTAGCCTTGGGGGTACTTGTTTCTGGGCGCTGGCGCTGGGATAGCTCTGAGCCGTTCGAGGGCCTGGGGCTGGGCATTGTTGGGAGCTTGCGGAGGGTCCAACCGCGTTGTTGGGACGCGTTCTAAGTCTTGATCAAACATGGCTGTCCAGCCGTCTGGCGTCATCTTCACCCAGATACTCCCCGGTCTGCACCTCGATCAGAACCAGGTCCAGCAACCCCGGGTTCACAAGCTGATGCCCCACCCCGGCCAGCGCGCTGGCCGACTCACCGTGCCTTAGCATCTGCACCCGGCCATCTATCCAGACCTGGGCCGTGCCGGCCAGCACCGTCCAGTGTTCGCTGCGGTGATGGTGCAGGTGGTTAGAGAGGGCCTGACCGGGCCTGACCACCACCCGCCGAATTTTGAAGCCACTGGTCTCTTCCAGCGTCACATAGCTGCCCCAGGGGCGCTGGATGGTGCGGTGGCGCAGCACCGTGTGGTGGTTTTGCTGGGCGAGCTGTTCTACCACCTTTTTCACCTCCTGCACCTTGTCGCGCCGGGCCACCAGCAGGGCGTCGCGGGTATCCACAATCACCAGGTCGTTGGCGGCAATTACCGCTACCAGCCGGTCTTCGGTCTGGACAAAGGTGTTGCTGGTCTCGAGCAGCACCGCCTGGCCAAACACCCGGTTGCCCTGGGCATCGGGGGGCACCAGCTCGGCGGCGGCATCCCAGGAGCCCAGGTCGCTCCAGCCCAGGTCGGCGGGCACCACCGCTACTCGCTCGGCCCTCTCCATCACGGCATAGTCCACCGACTCGCCGGGCACTTTTTTGAACAGGGCGGCATCCAGATAGGTGACCCTACCCTTTTCGGCGCCACGCCAGCAGTCCAGCACGGCCTGGTACATCTGCGGCTGTAACTCTTGCAGGGCTTCCAGGTAGGCCGCGGCTTTGAAGCAGAAGATGCCGGCATTCCAGTAGTGCCGCCCGGTCTCCAGGTAGCTCTGGGCCGTATCGCGGCTGGGCTTTTCCACAAAGCGAGCTACTCGATAAACAGACTCGCTCAGCGGGGTTCCCTGTTCAATGTAGCCAAAATTGGTAGCAGGGTAGGTGGGCCGGACGCCAAAAGTTACCAGGTACCCTTGCCCGGCAACCAGCTGGGCGTGTGCTACGGCCTGGGCAAAGACCTCCTGGTGCAATATCTGATGGTCCGCCGAGAGCACCAGCATCGCCTGGTCGGGGTTCTGCTCGGCCACCCACAAGGCCGCCATGGCGATGGCCGGCGCGGTGTTGCGGCGCAGCGGTTCCAAAATGAAAGAAGTCTCTACCTCCGGCAGCCCCAGAGCCCGGTACTCGTGGTCCGCACCGAAATAGTATTCCTGGCCGATAACCGTGAGCACCTGAGAAGCCCCTACTCCGGCCGCACGCAGAAAAGCTTTTTGCAGCAGACTCTGCCCATCCGGCAGCTTCATGAAAGGTTTGGGGTAAAGCTCCCTCGAGACCGGCCACAAGCGCGTGCCGGCCCCACCGGAAAGAATAACCGCGACCATAACTCACCTCAAAACTACTAAAGACCCACAACCTCTCACAGAGTACTTTAACTTTATGGGCCGTTGCTACTAATGCTTTAGACCTTTGACCTTCGGCTTTCGACAGCGCGTAGCGCTAATAAGAAATGTCAAAGGTCGAAAGTCGAAGGCCACCAGCAATGCTCTAGACCTTTGACCTTCGGCTTTCGACAGCGCGTGGCGCTAAGTAGCTTCACTCACGGGCAGACTCGGCCACCGCTGGCTGACGCACCAGCTCGGCCTGGCGGGGCCGGATGGCCTCGGCCACAGAAGCCCACAGAACCCCGAGCAACAGCCCCAAAACCCCGCCAATAACCGCAAAAAGCAATGGCCGGGGAGAGGTAGGGCCAAGCGGCTCTGCCGGTGGTACCAGCACCTGTATCAGCAGAGCCTGGCTCACTAGCTGACCGATGCGCTCAGGTTGCTGCAAGAATTCAGTCAGCAAATTGATGCGGGGCTCGAGTTGGGCAATCTGGGAGCGCAGGCGCGACTCGTCGAGGCTAAGGCTGGTGAAGGCTGGGTTGACCGGTCGTACAGCCTGAGGATCACTGCCACGAGCTACAAGTGCAGCAACCAGGGCTGGGTTCACAGCCACCAGGTCTGGCTCAGTCCGAAGCTGTGCCTGTATGCCCCTAAGCCCGTCTTGGGCAGCCCGCAGGTTTATCTGGGCCTGGGCCTGGGCGGCACGAATATTGGAACGCACAGCCTCGGCAATCTTATTCTCCAGATATTCGCGTGCCACAACAAGGATACGCTCAGCCCGGGCCTTGGCCTCGGCTGCGGTCTGGCCCTGGGCTGTAAGAAGAAGTAGTCCGCGCTTTTCGTCAAATCGAACGCTGTAAAACTGGGTGGGGTCGGCAACCTCGAGCTTCTCGGCCATTAGCCGGGTGTTTTGTAGATCCACAAAGCCCTGGGCCAGCCCGGGCAGCGAAGGTCGGTTGTTGAGCAAGACTTGGTCCGGGAGCAAGCCCTGGTTGTTACGTAAGTCTTGATCGCTGCGCAAGCCCTGGTTGGGCTGGCCTACCAGACTCAGGCTGACCACAACCTGGCTGGTGTAGGTTCGGGGCAGTAGCTGGCTTACCGTAAAGGCCAGCACTGCCGATCCCAGAGCGATTGCCAGAATGGTCAGGCTCCACTTCTTAAAGAGCAGGTATAACTCCCGAAGAGTTATCTCGTCGGCTGGAGGTTGGGTCTGCGGGTTCATCTTGTCATCCTATCAAGTTGAACATGTGCCGCTGCTACCATCAGCCAGACACTGTAATATACACCTGCATAGAACAGGGTGTTGTCAAAAAGGTTCATGCTCAGCACGATGCCAAGCGCCAGGAATGCTTGCCAGGCCCGGGCCTGCCAGAAAAGCTGCGCCACCTTAGCCAGTACCAGCACAAACCCGAGCAAGCCCAGCAGGCCCAGCTCGGCCAGAAGCTGGATGTACACATTATGCGCGTGAGGAAGATAGATCTCGAGGGTCTCCGGGGGGCGGTTTAGCAAAAAGTAGGCCGGGATGCTGCCAATACCCATTCCATACCAGGGCTGCGATAAAAAGCCCTGCCACAGGGTGGAGTAGATTACCCACCGGGTTTGATCGGTCAAATTTACGGCCAAATCGGCAAAGCGGGGCATCTGCGACCCCAGCAAGATAGCCCCCACCAGAGCCACCAGCGCCAGATGAAAGACGGTGAGTCTGCGAGCAAAACCAATGCCAAACCACGCTACCAGCAGCATCCAGCCCACCAGCGCGGTTCTGCTGCCCGACAGAAAGACCATCAGGCCCGCCACCACTGCCGCCCAGACTCCAGTGCGAAAACCTGCCAGCAGTACGATCAACAGAGCCATTGCAACGCCCGCATGTCCAAAGTGATTGGGGTTGGGATCGTGCCCCATCACCCTGGCTGGGGCCAGAGCGGGGTCGGCCAGGTACTGAAAAAGGCCATAAGCAGCATGAAGGGCCAGCCCCGCCAGTAGAAACCACGCCACTCGGGCCGGCCCTAGGGCGGCAATCAAAAAGCGCCCAGCTTGCAGTATTATCATGGCCAGCAGGGGTGTGCCGATGGCCCAGCCCAGACCGTTAAGCCAGTCTTGCTCCGGGGGCCGGTGAGGGACATAGGCATTGGCCACCGGGCCAGGCTCGAGCTGGACATAGCCAATCTCGAGGTAGCTCCAGTCCCCCTCCAGGTTCACCAGGCTGGGAACCCGTATCTGCCCATCTTCAGGCGCCTGGTAGGTCGCATAGGCCCGGTAAAGACCGCCCCCCAGGTCTGCGATATGGGCCGGAACCGGCTGGGGAGAGCCAGGGGTATAAAAATTGAGACTGAATGACACCTGCCTACCGTCGTGGCGGAAAAGGAAGCTCAGGGTGTGGGTACTGCCTGCTTCAACCTGGTAAAACTGACTCGAGCGTATCTCTGCAAACGGCCTGCCAGATGCAGGATGCCGGCGTTCTACACGCCAGAAGCCATCGGGCTGCCGGACTGCCCAGGGGCCAGCCTGGTCCTGGGGGTTCCAGCCGTGGAGGTCAGCCCAGCCGTGCGCAGGAATCAGATTCCGCAGGGCTGCCGTTTCCCCCGCTTTGGGGGTAGGCGCAGGTTCGGTCTGCTGGCCGGCCAGCCAGTGGGCAGCCGACCACAGCACCGCCTGGGCGATAAAGAAGCCCAGCCACAGGGGTTTCTCTCGCCTTACCAGCCACAGATATAGCACAATTGCCAGAGCTGCCAGGGCAAAGAACTCGGGGAAGAATGCTAGGGCCAGAAAGGGAAGGCCCAGAGCCATGCGCGACAGGTTGTGCTTTTTTACCAGTTGAACCACTATCTAGCCCCAAAGCCGGTGAGCACAATTCGGATGGTTTTGAGTAAAATCGCGGTGTCGAGCCACAGCGACAGGTGCTTGATGTAAAAGAGGTCGTAGGCAAGCTTTTCGCGGGTCTCGGTAGAGTTGGCCGCATAGCCCTGATTAACCTGGGCCCAGCCGGTTATGCCAGGCTTAACCAGGTGCCGGTAGGCATAAAAAGGAATTTCGGCTTCGAACTGCCGGGCAAACCAGACCTGCTCTGGGCGAGGTCCGACAATGCTCATCTCGCCTTTGAGCACATTCCAGAGCTGAGGAATCTCGTCGAACCGGAACTTGCGCAGGCACTTTCCAACCCGGGTAACCCGGCCATCGCCATTGTCGGCAAATCGGGCCACCGAGTTATCGGCCTGCATGTACATGCTGCGAAACTTTACCATGCGGAAGGTTCTGCCTCCCTGTCCCACGCGCTCCTGGAAAAACAGCACTGGCCCGGCAGATTCCAGCCGTATCAGCACAGCCAACACTGCGGCCATTGGTAGAATTAGGGGCAGCAAAAGCACTACGCCGGCCAGGTCTACCATGCGCTTTAGGGTAGGGTAAAACGGTGGAAGCTGAATGGCCTCCATCAGCTCTTCGGAGTGGTGGGGCAGCGAAACCTTGCCGGTGAGCAGTTCGTAGACCGCTGCCGCGTGGTATATGGGGACCCGGTACAGGCTGCACTCGGCCATAAAGCGCACCCACTCGGCCTGGTGAGGTATGTGCAGATCGGCGGCCACCCCATCCAGGCCCGATGCCGGTCCGGGCCTCTCGAGGCTCACCCATTCCGCGCCCTTCAGGCCCAGCAGGCTGTTGGCCAGCCCACCGGGTATCAGCCCGATTCGGGGCCGGGCCAGCGCCAGCCAGCGCCAGCCCAGCCACTGCCACAGAAAAAACCCGACAAAAGCCACAAGCAAGAAACTGCGCGAGTAGTAAAAGCGGCCCATGGCCAGAATAGTTATCAAGAGCACAAAGGCCACACCGATGCTGACCAGTGTGGTTAGCAGTGCGTTGGCGCCCACCAGCGCCAGAAGCCTGCGGGTGCTAAAAAGAGCAACCCCGTAGGCCAGCAGGGCCGCAGGTACCAGAATCTGGCCCTCGTAAAGGGTCCAAAAACGCCAGGTGTCCCAGGCTACCCAGGCAGCCAGCATCGTAATCAGTAGCATTCCCAGGCCGTGCCAGGCATAGAACAACACCCACCGGAGGCGGCCTTTAGCCCTCAGGAAGGCGGGGTTGTTGGTCAATACTAGAGTGGACATACACAAAAATTCTGCGAATAGTCTAACCCAAGTTCCTGCAGCGACCTGCGTTATTAAGCACAGGCTCTCTTGGTAAAGGTGGAACCGGCCGCTAAAGCCCTTACAACATTACCGAAATTTCATCCTGATACCAGCCTAAGGAAAGACCGTACCCAACAAAACAGCGTGGAGAGCATAAGTGCGACGAGGCCCCAGGCACCTCCCTCGTCACTGCGAGGAGGACCTTGGGCCGACGAAGCAGTCCAGAAGAGGTTCGTAGGCCCAATTTCCGCTGAGATGCTCTGGGCTGCTTTCCCGAAGACCACGGCCAGGGTCGTGGGGTGTGCCGCCCTTGCCGAAATATCGGCTATACCAGGGCCAGGTGAACTCAGTGCAGTAACTTACATCAGACCCTTCACCTGGTTCACGGTGACCTCGGCATATTGTAATGATTACACGAATTAAGACTAATTCCTAACCAGGCTGGAGTAAATCTGGTCTATTTTTCTGGCAACCTCCTATGCCTGACCATCAAATCCCCTTCCTTCCACCCTGCGAGCACGCCTTCAAACCCGTCCCGCACAAAGAGCAGGACCCCCTCCCGCAGGGCCACACCCACCACGCCCCACCCCTCGATTAGGGCTTGGCGGGCCTCGGCTACCGTGTACGGAAAGACCTCCACGCTTACCCCAAGGCTCAGGGGTTTGTAAGAGACCAGGCGATGGTGGAACGTCTCACTCGAGTCGGCGAGCAGAAGGAGGACGTCGGCGTCGGGTGTCTCCTATTGCCCGCGCTGAGCTGTCACCTTTATTATAACGTATAATGCCAGGATGCCTGGCTGTCCCCCGCAAATGCTCCGAATTACCGGGGTGGCGGTATTGCAAGGTTGAATTTGGTTAGCGCAGGGGGTTGCAACGCCCACCCGCCCGCGCAACCAGTCCCGGGGAGAACCACATGGTAGAGCAGGACACCAGTGAAGTTTCGCTCACAGACCTTTTCAACTTCATCCGCCGTGGCCTGGCCTTTGCGCTAGCCGTTGCTGTGCTGGCTGGGCTGGTAAGTTTCTTCTGGAGCCGCAACGTAGCACCAACCTACCAGGCCCGCGCGACCTTGCTGGTCAGTCAGCCCGACCTGCTGGGTGAGCGCAACTTCGGGGGCAACCTGGTGACTGCCCCGGCAATTGACGTCTCGGCCTACCGCTCGGCTATTCTGAGCGCCAGCCTGTTGCAGGCTGCCCTTGCCCGCCTCGGCGAGCCGGCCACCCCCCAGGCGGTAGAGGCCATACGCCGCCAGCTTACCGTTCGCACAGAAGCCGCCCGCGCCAGCAGCCTGATCCACATCTACGTGCGCGCCCACGACCCCGCGCGCGCCGCCAGCCTCGCCAACGCCCTGGCCCAGGCCGCCCTGGAGTGGGACCAGGGCCGCGCGGGTCGCAACCTTGCTACCATCATCGCCAGTATCGAGAGCCAGATTCAGGCGCTCGACCAGCAGCTACGCATGCTCGGGGCCCCGCCGCTCAGAGGCGATCTACAAGCCAAATACAACTCCCTGACGCAGCTCCGGGCTCAACAGCTCGCCGAGCTGAACACCGCCAGAGTGCTCCGGCACGGCGCGGTGGGCCACCTGGAGGTCTTGGAGCCCGCCCTTGCTCCGCTGCGCCCGGTGGCGCCCAGGCCTGCCCTGAACGCGGCGCTGGCCTTTGTACTGGCCCTTTTTGTCACCTACGGGCTGCTGCTGTTGCGCGAGAGCCTGGATGCCCGCATCAAGGGAAGCGACGACCTGGCCCGCCTCAGCAACCAGCCCATTTTGGCCGAGTTCGCCCGCCAGTCCACCGGCCGCCGACTGCCGCTAGAAGCCAGCAACTATCTGCGCACCAACCTCCTCTTCGCCACCGCCGACGCCCACCCCAGGGTCATCCTGGTCACCAGCAGCGCCAGCGCCGAAGGTAAGTCGAGCGTGGCCCTCTCGCTCGCCGAGAGCTTCGCCCGCAACGGCCAGAAGACGCTGCTGGTCGACGCCGACCTGCGTGCGCCGGTACTCGGCAAGGAGTACAACCTGAGCCCCCAGACCGACACCCCTCTGATCAGCTACCTCGAGACCTTCTACCAGGAGGACGCTCCTGTAGCTGTCCCCTTAGGCCCCAGCCAAAACCTCGAGGTTATCCCCAGCTTCGAAGCCCCCCCCCAACCCCACCGAACTCCTGGGCCAGGGCTTCCGCGAGTGCCTAGACGCCTGGCGCCAGCGCTACGAGGTCATCATCATTGACTCGGCCCCCGTGCTGCCGGTGGCCGATACGCTGACCATCGCCCCCCACTGCACCGGCGTGGTGGTGGTGGTAAGCCTGGACAAGGCCGACCGGCGCAGTGTGAAAGCCACCCTCGAGACCCTCCAGCGCATCGGCGTGCGCGTCCTGGGTATGGTGGCCACCAACCTCGAGGAGAGGCAGCGGCGCCAGGGGGGGTACGGGTACGGCTACGGCTATGGGCATGGCTATGGCGCGCCCAGCCGGCAACTGCCGAATGACAAGCCAGCCACGGCGAAGCGATCAAGAACCTAAGGGACCCGGCAGGGAGGAAACCGCAACCTGGCGAGCCCTCTGAACCCTAGCCGGGGCGGCGCGTGGTGTTGGTGTAGACTGGATGGCATGGCAGCCCGCTATGCCCGCATCGGCTCTGCGCTAAGCGCCTACGAGCCCAAGCGCATCTACCTCTTCGGCTCCCAGGCCAGGGGCGAGGCCGACAGTCTGAACAACATAAATCTCATATTGGTCAAACGGACAACGCTCCCCATGCTGGAGCGCCTGCAGGAGGTCCGACGCTTCCTCCCCGCAGGGCTCGGCCACCTCGACCTCCCGGTTTACACGCCAGACGAACTGGCCAAGATGCAGCAGCGCGGCAAAGGCTTCAGCGAACTTATCATGGCAGAGGCCCAGCTTATCTGTGGCAGGCAAACGCAAAGGCGAACTGACGCGGATGACGGGAAAGAGAGCAGGCTTTACGTCGCATAACGGGCATCAACTATTCAGTCGCGAATCATTATGAGCTTTGCCCCCCTCAGCCTGAGGCAGAACTTCTCATGGAGTTTGGTCGGCAACGTGATCTATGCCGCGACGCAGGGGGGAATTCTAGTCGCACTGGCACACTTCGGGACGCCCGAGACCGTCGGGCAGTTCGCGCTAGGGCTGGCCATCACCGCACCCATCATCATGTTCAGCAACCTTCAATTGCGCAGCGTGCTGGCCACGGACGCCAAGCGCACCCACCCCTTCAGCCACTATCTGATCTTGCGCACGAGCACCACTGGGCTGGCGCTCCTGGTTATCGCAGGCGTCGTCTATATAGGAGGCTTTCAAAGCACCGCGGCACTGGTCATCGTACTGGTCGGTCTGGCCAAGGCGCTGGAATCCATGAGTGACGTCTACTATGGTCTCTTGCAACAGCACGAGCGCATGGATCGCATCGCGCAGTCACTCATATTACGCGGGTTATTGTCGCTGGTGGCCGTGGTCGCGGTGCTCTATGCGACCGGCAGCCTGGCTGCTGCGGTACTAGGCATGGCAGCTGTCTGGGCTGCCGTTCTGGCGCTGTTCGATGCGCCCAGTGGTTTACGGCTGCTCAAGCAACACACCGAATTTGGAGCGACAGAGAAGGCTTTTCCCTATGCCCCGCTGACCAAACAGATCGCCAAGCTCGCCTTGACCGCACTGCCGCTCGGTTTTGTTGTCCTGCTCATCTCGCTCAGCACCAATATCCCCAGCTACTTTATCCAGGGCCACCTGGGAACCTGGGAACTGGGTATCTTCGCGGCCCTGGCCTATCTCATGGTCGCCGGCAACACCGTTGTCGGTGCGCTGGGGCAGTCGGCCAGCCCACGCCTGGCCCAGCTCTACGCAGCGGGTAACACTACCGCATTTCGCAACCTGCTCGGAAAACTGGTGGCGATAGGCGTGGGGCTCGGGGGCGGTGGCGTGCTCGTCGCGGCGCTCCTGGGCGAGCCCTTGCTGAGGCTACTGTACGGGGTTGAATTCGCCGCTTTCAGCACACTCCTGGTGTGGCTCATGATTGCTGCCGCTCTTGCCTACGTGGCTTCCTTCATGGGCTATGGCATGACGGCTGCAAGGCTGTTCCACATTCAGGTACCCGTATTCGTCCTGGTGAGTCTAAGCACACTGATCTGGTGCCTCTTTCTAGTGCCTGCTTATGGCCTTCTAGGCGGCGCATGGGCGCTGATGATCGGGGCGAGTGTTCAGCTAATTGCTAGCACTGCGGTGAACGTCTGGGCGTTAGCCAGGGTAAGTAAGTAATATAGCCTTGAAATGGAGTTGTTCAAAAACCCATTATCGAACCCGCATCTGATCCCCCTCTGGCCTCTTGGGGTAATCTTTGCAGGACAAAGTGTGCCACTTTCCTGGCGATCTCGATGGACTCCCTGGCATCTTCAACTAAGGGCTCCTCAAACTCCGGGTAACGAGTTTCCACAGCATAAGGGGTAAGCGAAGCCGCCTCCTCCTCGAGGCCCAGAAAATCTGGCTCTTTTTGTGAGGCCAGTAACACCAGATCCTCAAGTGCGTGGGTACGGGGAAACTCAATCTCTTGCCAGACTAAATAGGCCTTTAAGTATTTTTCTGCCGCCTGTTGGGCTCAGAAGCAAACAATATCCGCAAAGGGCTCTGCTGTATTCAGTTGATTTGCTGCGGTATGCAGGTCTCTTCGGGCTTTTTCCAGCCATCCCCGAACCAGGTCGGCCTTAGTTCTTCTCATACACCACCTGTCCTCTGTGCAGGATGGTGGTGATAAAGGCCTGTGGCACCTCACTCCACGACTCGATCTCTTGCGGGGTATAGATTAATCACCCCCGTCCTCGGCCACTCCGTCACCCAGTCTATAGACCAGCACATCTTTGGGGATGAGCAGCCCGGCTAAGGCCCGGTATATCGGCACAGCGCGCTTGTAGCGTGGTAGCTCTGACTCCATCACCACCAGGATATCCAGATCGCTGTCGGCATGGGGGCGCCCATAAGCGTACGACCCAAAAAGTATGATCTTCTGGGGCCGAACACGCTCCACAATCCGCCTGACCACCTCGTCTATCACCGCGCGGTCTACGGTTTTGATCTGGGTTAGCTCAGTCATCGAGATGTCTCTCCTGCTCTAGAAGACACGCACCCGGCGGCTCCGGCATCGTCGCTCCCTCTAGTCTGCCCTTGGGCTTTTAGGTATTCCTCCACCACCTGCCCAGCTTCGCCTTCGGCCTGTATCTCGATAACCCTATCTCCTTCGGCCCAATCTCAAACCCAGGTGGCTTATCCTTTCAGCCCTTGCCGTTCGCCCCCGGACGGACTCTCTGCGAAAACCATTGGCGAACGAAGTCGACCATCTCCTCTGAGAGCCGCACAGCTTCTGCTGCTGCCTCTTGAGTGTACACCCGCGCCGGGATGCTATCGGGCAGGCTGTTCGGGTAACGGGTTGGCACATAAAAGCCATCCAGGATAGACCACCTCCTCACCTGCTCGCCAAATTCGCTATCCCACTGAGAGGCGCTTTGACCGAGACGGGCGATGGAGTGACCCAGGACAATCTCTTCACCCTGCGCATAGAGGAACGCCTTCAACGCCTTCTCTCCCACCTGCTGGGCCAGGAAACAAGCCAGATGATACCCACCCCGTTCTGCCAGGTCTTTGGCCCAGCGCTGGTCCTCCTCCGCTTGCTCCAGCCACCGCATCCCCTCCTCAAGGGCGGTTCTTCTCATACAACACGACCTCCTCTTGCGCGATCCGACGAAAAAATGGTTGCCCCTTGAGGTCCTGGAATTCCCGCGGGGTATAGCAAAGAAGGTCCAAGTCCACCGGACTCGCCACAACCCCATAGAGCATCCTTAGTCGCTCGATAAAGCCCAGCTCCGTCTCCATGATGACCAGGATGTCCAGGTCGGTGAAGAGATCTCTTTTTCCTTGCGCATGGGAGCCGAATAGGCTTACCCGTTCCACCCCTTCTAGTCCTGAGAGTCTCTCCACAATCTGCGGGAGCGCTTGCTCCAGCAGGTCTACATAGGCTGCTCGCTTCCGAAGCATACTTTGACTATGTCCCTCGAAGATAGACACGTAGCGCCTCCGTTATCATAGCGGTATGCCTTCTCTCTCAATATCCAGGGCTATTCGTCTCTCCCGTTTTTTGAGGAGTTCGAAGTCTTTCTTTGAGAGCACCAGGGTAGAAAGGGGTGTATCATGGGCGATCTCTATTTCGCCAATCATCGTTAGAATCTGATTCTTCAGTTCCCTGGTCAGACCCTGGACAATGATCGCGACGTCAGTGTCGGATTCAATGGTATAATCTCCCCTTGCCTTTGACCCGTAGAGAATTAACCTTACCCGCTCACCTAAAAACCCCTGCAGAGCAGCTTTTAGTTCCGCCAAGACCCTATCTTCCCTGTCAACTGCGTGCTTTGTGATTTCACTCACCGTCACCACCTCAAGCCTGCCCCTGGGCTTGCCAGTATTCTTCCATAACCCAGCCCGTTTCGCCTGCGGCTTGTATCTGGCCGGGCTCGTGGCAGCAAGCACCGCCACCAGCAGCATGCCAGCCCATGCCAGGCACAGAAAACCACCCACCGGAGGCGGCCTTTAGCCCTCACAATGGCGGGGTTGATGGTCACAACCAGGGTAGACGCGTTCATACCCGGCTTAGTCTAACTCAAGTTCCTGGGGCGCAGGTCACTCCTTCAGTCAAGGCTCCGCCCTCGAGCGCTGGCTCATAACAGAAGGGGTATCCTAGGCTTATGTATAGCCCCCTGCTGGTAATCAGGGATGTGGATTTAGATCTACCCTAAGGCCGAGAGTGAGACTAAAAAGAGGAACCGGTATGAGAAAAAGCAGTCCGTCCCCTTTGTCCTTTGAGGAGATAAAGGATAAGCTGGCCCCTTTGTTTCAGGAAGAAGGTTTGGAGCTGGTCATTCTGTTCGGCTCCGCCGCCACGGGCCGAACCCACCAGAGGAGCGATATAGACCTGGCTTTTCTTTTTGAAGGGCCGGTGGATATTCTCTCCCTCACCAACCAGGTCACAAAGCTGTTGCAGACCGACAGTGTAGACGTGGTGGACCTGAGGCGGGCCTCTCCACTGCTAAGATACTCGGCGGTGAACAACGGGCGGCTGCTCTACGAAAGGAGAGAGGGTCTTTTTAACAGCTTCTACTCGCTGGCAGTCAGGAGCTACCTTGACACCAAAAAGCTGCGGGATGCCCAGCAAGCCTATATAGCCCGGTACTTGGGCTCGAGAGGACTTCAATGAACTCCGTGGAAATAGCCATTGTCAGGAGGAAACTGGGCGTCATAATCGAGAATCTGAAAGCTCTAAAGCCCATAGAAGGGATGTCCAGGGCCGATTACATCCAGGACGTATACAAAAGGAAGGCCACCGAAAGGCTCTTGCAGGAGCTGATCGAGGCGGCTATCGATATAAACACTCATTTAATCGTCCAGACCGGTAGTCCCCCTCCTGATAGCTATTACGAAAGTTTTATAAAAGTCGGCGAACTTAAGATCCTCGCGTTCGATCTGGCCGAAAAACTGGCGCCATCGGCAGGGCTCAGGAACAGGCTGGTGCATGAGTATGACCTGCTGGATCACGTGCTGGTGCTCGAGGCGGTCAAAACGGCTGGAAATCTATATCCCCAGTATGTGAGAGAGATAGAAGATTACCTGTCAAGTGGTTCACTGACGTAATTTCTGTCCGATACGCGCTCTTCGAAAATGTCTCAGGTCTCAAGTCCCAGGTCACAGGTCTCGGGTTGGACTAGGGCGACATGGAAAGTACACCAGCGAAGAATTCGGGCATTTGGCTTGCGATCTTCACCCCTGACCTATGCATTTAAGCTATCGGGTTATTTTCCGACACTCCACTGCTTGACCCGGCTGGCGTACATCAGTTCTATTTTTCTGGCGGCCTGCTCCCAGCTATGCCTCTCCATCACAAACTGCCGCGCAGCAGCACCCATTTTCCTACGCTTTTCTTCATCGCGAAGAAGCCCCGCCACCTTGTCCACAAATGCGCCGGGGTCATCGGCCACCTCGAGCCCCACATCCCCTGGCCCGGATGGACCCCTAGGCCAACGTAGGAGGTGACCACCGGCAGCCCCGCTGTCATGGCCTCGAGGTCGTCCCCAGCTTCGAGGCCGCCCCCAACGCCACCGACCTCTTGGGCCAGGCCTTCCGCGAGCGCTTAGATGTCAGGCGCCAGCGCTACCAGGTCATTATCATTGACTCGGCCCCCGTGTTGCCGGTGGCCGATACGCTGACCATCGCCCCTCCTGTGCCGGCGTGGTGGTAAGCCTGGACAAGGCCGACCGGCGCAGCGTGAAAGCCACCCTCGAGGCCCTCCAGCGCATCGGCGTGCGGGTGCTGGGTATGGACTAATCCCCCTCGTCTCCGACCAGTTCGTAGACTAATCTATTGTCGCCACCAACCTAGAAGGGAGGTAGCGGCGGCAGCGGGTACGGCTACGGTGCGCCGAGCAGGAAGGCGGCCAGGGCCGAGCGATCAAGAAGCTAGGGGCCGGGCAGGGAGGAAACAGCGACCAGGCAACCCCCCCCTGCATCCTAGCCAGCGCCAGGCCTGCTGTAGACTGGTGGCATGGCAGCCCCCTATGCCCGCATCGTCTCGGCGTTCGAGGCCTACGAGCCAGATCCGTCGCCCAGGCGGCCTCCTGCGCCCAGTACACCCGACGTGCGGCGTGACGCCGGAGCGGCGCCGCTGCCGTATGAAGGCGTGAAACGAGGTTACACATGACGCTGAAAGAAAGGCTTATCGAAGAGATCGCACAGCTGTCTCCCGCCGAACTCATCGCCGTCACCCAAGTCGTCGACGCGCTCAAGAGGACGCCTCCAGCAGCTCGCCCAGCAGCAAGCAAAGGTTACGAAAAAACCAGAAAAGCGCTTGCCGGCTTGCACACCGACCTTTCCGAGGATGTGTTAATGGCTCGTGAAGAGCGCCTATGAACGTGTTTTTTGACACCTCGGCACTCGTCAAGTACTTTCGCGAAGAAGAAGGTACCAGGCAGGTCACGGCCCTGATCCAGAATCCGCAGAACACCCTCTGGATCATGGAACTTGCCCGTATCGAATTCATTAGCGCCCTCTTCCGGCATTACCGAACTGGCGGTTTGAGCAAGGCCCAGCTCGAGAGCGCCCTCGGGGGCTTTGACCAGGAGTACCCCAGGTTTCAAGTTGAACCTCTAGGGAGAGTCCTTGCCAGCGAAGCTGAGCGGCTCATCAGGAAGTACGGCCAGACCGAGGGCCTGCGCACCCTTGATGCCCTGCATCTGGCCGCGTTTACCCTGATCGCGGAGCAAGATTGGCTTTTCGTTGCAGCGGACAACACCCTATGCCACGTTGTCAGACAGGAAAACCATCGGGTTTATCACCCGCTTACAGATCATCTACCAGGGCTTGTGGAAAACGAGTCTGAAGCAGATTGAGCGTTTATCTCGATCCGTAGGCGCATAACCACACCACCTCCGCCTCTCCTTTCCTCTTGCGTCACGAGTCGGCTAAACTGCCTCTCGAGGCTGCGGCCCCTTCCATCCCCCTGCCAAAAGGCGATCCTAAAGACCCTCCAGCGCACCACGGTGTGCGTGTGTGGCCCCGTGGCCAGCCTCGAGGACAGGCAGCAGCGGTAGGGGGTACGGGTACTGCTACGGCGCTCCGAGCGATCGCCCCCTGTGGCCCAGCCAACTTGATAAGCCGGAAGCTACCCTGGTTGGAGGTTGTTGAGGAAAGCCCTACAACTAAAGTAAAATTTGCCTCTCATGCAGAGATTACGTTGTAAGGGCCGAACATCCCATCCTATCTCGGGCCAAGCCTTGCCGGCTGGAGGTTTTGCCGGCGTTGCCTGCCACAGTGCTCTTGTGGAAGATCCTGGCGCAGGTCAAGACACCCCCCATTGCTTGACCAGGCTGGCATAGACCAGCTCTATTTTTCTGGCGGCCGCCTCCCAGCTATGCCTGTCCATCACAAACTGTCGTGCAGCAGCGCCCATTTTCCTACGTCTTTCCTCATCACGTAAAAGCCCCGCCACCTTGTCCACAAATGCGCCGGGGTCATCGGCCACCTCGAGCTCCACACCCCCCCTGGCCTGGATGGATCCAAGACCGTAGCTGGTGGTGACCACCGGCAGCCCCGTTGCCATGGCCTCGAGGTCGTCCCCAGCTTCGAAGGCGCCCAACCCCACCGAACACCTGGGCCAGGCCTTGCGCGAGCGCTTAGCCGCCTGGCGCCAGCGCTATGAATGACGCCATCATCATTGACTCGGCCCCCGTCCTGCCGGTGGCCGATAGGCGAGGCATCAAGGCCGCCTCCAGACCCTCCAGCGCTTCGGCGTGCGGGTCTGGGTATGGATTCCGACCAGTCCATCGCCTAATCTATGGTCGCCACCTACCTGGAAGAGAGGCAGGGCCGGCAGGGACGAGACGGTGACCAGGCGAGCCCCCTGAACCCTAGCCAGCGCCAGGCCTGGAGTAGACTTTAAGGTATGGAAGCTAGAGGCACCCGCCAAGCGAGCAACACCAAAGCCGCGCCTCACCATCCCCCCGACCTCGAGGAGGCTAAAACCCTGGTATTGGCCGCGCTGCAAGGCTACCCGGCCAAGGTGTTCCTTTACGGCTCTTTCGCCCGCGGCGAGGCAACCCACGGCTCGGACATTGACATTGCCGTCTTACCCCAGGCACCCCTCCCGCCCGAGGTGCTCGCGGCCTTGCGCGAACGCCTGGCCGAAGCGCCCATCCTCTACGACGCCGATATCGTCGACCTGTCACGATGCGCGCCGCAGTTTCGCGAGCGCGTGTTGCGAGAAGGCCAGGTATGGAGCGAGTCCACGAACGGGAGGGATGATGCACCCTAAAGAGCGACGGCGTAAAGGCCGCACGCTAAGTCATGGGCGCCGGGAAGGGAGCAAACAGATAAGCCAGACGGCACACCGCGAAAGCTGCTGGATGTTTTTAGGGCGCGCGCTTTGGGCTGGCAGGCCAAAACTTCGTTGGAGGATGGGATTAAGATGACTTATGATTGGTATGTGCAAAAGAAGCAGAAAGAGCGATTACTTATCAATTCGTGCCAAGAAGGAAGGGGGCAGGGTAATGAGCCGACCAACGGTTGATGATGGCGATGGGCCGCCAGATAGTAGTATTTTGCTTGCACGTTGCCGGGAGGCAGTAAAAACAATTGCTCCCGATGCGACAGTTATTCTTTATGGATCCCGGGCCAGAGGAGATGCAAAGCCGGACTCTGATTATGACCTGTTAATCCTGCTGAAGGAAAGGGCAAACTGGCTGTTAGAAGACCGGATACGCCAGAGCTTGTACCCCCTTGAGCTGGAAACAGGAGCCGTTTTAACCGTTACCTGCTATGGCAAGGAAGACTGGTACTCGCCCATCTATCAAGCCATGCCTTTCGTCCGGAACGTGGAGCGAGAGGGTATCGCTCTATGAACGAGGAAATAAGTAAGCTGGTTTATTATCGACTGGATCGGGCTAATGAGTCTATTCGCGAGGCCGAACTTCTTCTGGATGCCGGTCATGCCAATACCTGTGTTAACCGTCTCTACTATGCATGTTTTTATGCTGTATCAGCCCTCTTGTTGATGAAGGGGCACTCCTCACCCAAGCATAGTGGTGTCAGATCCCTCTTCCATCAAAAAATAGTGAGACCTGGCCTGGTCGAAGTAGCCATGGGCCACCTGTATGATAGGCTATTTGATAGCCGTCAAAAGTCGGATTATGCCGATCTGGTGAAATTTGAGGTAATGGATATTTTGCCGTGGACAGCGGAAGTTAAGGCGTTTGTTGCCAAGATCGCGGGGCTAATCGCGGATGAAAAACAATATTAAAACCGCGCCGCCCAGCGTTTGGAACCTTAGTTCGTCCGCTCAGCAACAGAGCAAAATGCTCAATACTTTCAGAGACAGATTTGCTTTTATTAACATTGGCACCGGGGAATTTTGACTAGAAGGGAACTGGCGGAAATAAAACGGATTGTCGAATAGAAAGGCGAACTAGCATTCAATACAGATAAGCCGGACGGCACACCGCGAAAGCTGCTGGACGTTTCTAGGCTACGCGCTCTGGGCTGGGAGGCCAAAACTTCGCTCGAAGACGGGATGAAGCAGACATATGAGTGGTATTCCTCTGAAACATGCCGTTAAACTGATAAAATTCGGCGGACGAGTAATGTCAAATAGTTTTATGACGGACTGCCACCCTCACCCTAACCCTCTCCCCCCTAGGGAGAGGGAAGATAATTCTCAAGGGGAGAGGGAAGATAACTCTGGGAAAATAAGGGAAACCCTCCCCCTTGAGGGGGAGGGAAAGGGGTGGGGGTGTGATAAGCATGACCGGTGCGGCCAGAAGGCTCAGGAAATACTCCACGGATACAGAGCAGTATTTATGGCGGCACATCAGAGGTCGGCAGATGGAAGGTTTCAAGTTTCGTCGTCAACATCCGATTGACGGATATGTGGTGGATTTTGTAAACCTCGAAAACAGGCTTGTAGTCGAATTAGATGGCAGTCAGCATTTCAACAATCCGCAGGATAAAATCCGCGATGAATGGCTTAAGGCTGAGGGGTATAGGGTTCTGAGATTCTGGGTTAGCGAAGTATTTACCAACATTGAGGGCATATTGAACGTCATCCAAGCTGCCCTTCTAAACCCTCACCCCCGCATCGAGTGCGGGGCAGGCTCTAACCCTCTCCCCCAAGGGGCTACCATTTATACACAAGTTAAGGAAGCCTGGCCAGGCAGCGTTAGAAAGGGGAAGCTAGAGGAATGAGAGAACCGCTAGCGAGCGAGAATGGCAGTCCTAGCAGAGAAGAGCAGCACGAGTGTTTTTGGCGATAAACGGCCAGAGCGACGCAGGATAAGCCTGCTGGGAGTTATGCTGGAGCAGGGTAGCGTGGTAATCAATAGTAATGCTACGGACCAAGTGCGGCGGATGAGCTGCTAGCGAGTGCTAAACAACGATAAGGTGAGGGTAGCGACCGTGGTAGCAGGGACGCAGGAGTGGATGGGATGAAGCTAAGCCTGTGAGTAGGGGTCGTTTGCAAACGGGGGCCTATAAGTTATCATATTGCCAACTGTGGAGATGTGACGCGGTGGAGTTCATTTGGACGAGGCATGCGACTGATCGCCAGAGGGAGTGGGAGCACAAGCTCAGGATTACTCGTCAAGAAGTTGAACATTTGCTCACAGCTCCAGAACAGGTCGTTGCCGGAGACCGTGGGGTGTCGGTGGCTCAAGGAAGAAGGGGAAGTGGTTTGCTTCGCGTTCCTTTTGTGGACACCGAAGGAGGGCGTAAGATCCTAACGGTCTACTAGACAAGCAAAATCCAGAAATATTGGAGGGGTGAATAAGATGCGGATTCGATACGATCCTGAAGCTGATGTGCTCCTGCTGGTGCTCCGCGATACCCCACCAGTGGATGCTATCGAAGAGCCGGGAGGGGTGATTGTGAGCTACGGTGAGGATGGAGAGCCAGTGAGTGTGGAATTTCTGAATGCTTCTGTTCGCGGGCTGGCCCAACTGGGAGAAGTGAGTGTGACGCTTCAAACCCAAAGTGCTCAATAAACTAATGGTCCACTAAGCGACCTATTATGGTAGCAGAGGCCCTTACTGGCATGAACAAGTGATATCATCAGCTTATCACTAGCGGACAGTGCTCCTGGTACGAGTTCGCGGGCAAGATCTTTGAGTTATTAGAGGGCGTTCGTGAATTGACGCATGCTTCATGGCGGTACCTCTTTGCGATAACACCGGAACGCCCACCCCCTTGCCAGTCCTGTCATCTTCCGGCTAATCATGGGGCTTATCACCCGCTCAGGCGCACATCCCACCGCCTCTGCCTCTCCTTTCCTCTTGCGTCACGGGTCCGTTAAACTGCCTCCCGAGGATGCGGCCCCTTTCATCCCTCTGCCATAAGGCGATCCTCCAGACCCTCCAGCGCATCGGCGTGCGCGTGCTGGGTATGGATTAATCACCCTCGTCTCCCACCAGTCCATCACCTAATCTATGGTGGCCACCAACCTCGAGGCGAGGCAGCGCCGGCAGGGACGAGATGGTGACCAGGCGAGCCTCCGTGAACCCTAGCCAGCGCCACCCCTGAAGTAGACTAGAACCCATGGCAGCCCCCTATGCCCGCATCGCCGCGGAGTTCAGCACCTACGAGCCCGAGCGCCTGCAAGAGGTTCGTCGCTTCTTCTATAAACTTTACTGGGTTAATCAGGCTGACCAGAGCTAAAAGAGGAGTCCTGAGCAACGAAAGTGGTCATACTTGCTGGTGGCCGGTAGCAAGCAGGCTATACTATCCTGATTCGCAGGATATCGGCCGAGCCTGACTGAAGAAACCAGCAGGCGCTAGAGGAGTTCTTTAAGACGGTAAAAAGACTATGTTTTTCTGGCGGCCAAAGTAGGGGGGTATTCAATAGACCGGAAGGAGGTTGAAAAGTATGTCAACGCTAAGGGAATTAGTAGAGCGTTTGCCACCAGACCTCCAGGAGGAAGTAAGAGATTTTGTGGAGTTCCTGCTGGAGAAGCGAGTGGTAAAGAAAAAGGGCGAGTTGACGCTTGCCTGGAGGGGAGCGTTGCGAGATTTGCGAGATAAATATACATCGGTGGACCTTCAGCATAAGGTTCGTGAATGGTGGGGGGACTGATGTATCTCCTGGACAGCAACATTTTTCTAGAACTCCTTTTGGATCAGGATAAGGCAGATGAAATCGAACGACTTCTGCAAACAATGCGGAGGGAGAGGCTGCATATCTCTGACTTCTCGCTCTATTCTGTAGGCATTGTCCTTTTTCGCCGCAACCTGTTTGAAACTTTTGTGCAATTTGTGGATGACCTCATAGTCACCGGTGGCGTGCGTCTGCTCCGGCTCTCGGTTCAGGATATGGAGGCTCTGACAGTGGTGGCGCGGCAATTCAGCCTGGATTTTGACGATGCCTATCAGTATGTCGTTGCCGAAAAATACGGCTTGGAGATCATAAGCCTCGATAGCGATTTTGATCGGACGGAGAAAGGTCGTAAGATGCCTGCTCAAATTTATTGAAGGTCATCCAAGCTGCCCTTCTAAACCCTCACCCCCGTATCAAATGCGGGGCAGGCTCTAATTTCCCCCCAGGGGAGAGGAAAGACAACATTGGAAAAATAAGGGAAATCCTACCCCCCGATAGGGGAGGTCAGGTGGGGGTGTGAGCCGAAGGCGAAAGTGCAAACGCGGCACTACTCGATTGGTGGGTCAGATAGACTGTGGCGCGTGGCCTCGGGCCACAGTTATACCTCTGGGGCCGCATGGCAAACGAGCAGCGAAAAACCGGGCGCTCAGGGCTGGAAGTTGGTCGGGGCCGAGCGATCAAAGGGCCAGGGCGCCGGGTAAGGAGGAGACGGTGACCAGGCGAGCCTGTGTGAACCCTAACCAGCGCCACCCCTGGGGTAGACTAGGTACCATGGCAGCCCCCTATGCCCGCATCATCTCGGCGCTCAGCGCCTACGAGCCCGAGCGCCTGCAGGAGGTCCGACGCTTCCTCCCCGCAGGGCTCGGCCACCTCGACGTTCTGGTTTACACCCCGGACGAACTGGCCGAGATGCAGCAGCGCGGCAACGCCTTCAGCGAACTCATAATGGACGAGGCCCAGCTCATCTATGGCAGGTAAACGCAAAGCCGAAGCCGAACGCTGGTTCAAACAGGCTGGCTACGACCTCGAGCCCGCGCGCCGGGACATCGAAGGCGGGTTTCACGACACCACCTGCTCCATGGCGCAGCAAGCGGCCGAGAAGGCCCCCACGTCGCTGCTCTTACTTAGAAAGAGATCAGGATGAACAAACCGCTCGAGATAAAAGGCAGCGTTCTGGCCCGCAAGGCGCTGCTCACTTTGATCGGGCAGGGACTCCCACTTGTAGTGGCCGAAGTCACCTTACCCCTTAACTATTCACAAGGCAGAGCGTAAAGTGGTGAAATAATGGCAGGGGATGTGGAGGAAGGGCGGTTCTGGTTGCTTCCGGCGCGGCTGTTCCGTTCGCCCTTGGCACGACGCTTTATAAGTGGCGCAAGCTGGAGCATTGCAGGGAGCGTTTTGTCGCAGGGTATTACCCTACTAACGTTGGTTCTCGTCGTCCGTCTGTTGGGAAAGGAAACCTACGGCCAGTTCGTTTTGATCCAGAGCACCCTCAATATGGTTGGCGTTTTCGCAGGCTTTGGGATTGGACAAACCGCCACCCGCTACATCGCGGCTCTGAAGCTGCGCGATACGCGGCGTCTGGGGCACATCCTGGCGCTTAGCCAACGCACCGTTTTCTTCTTCGGTGCGATAATGACCGGTGCGCTAGCACTGTTCTCACCGCAGCTGGCCTCAGGTGTGCTTAATACCCCGGCGCTGGCCGCCCCGCTTTCGATTGCGGCGTTTACCGTTTTCTTTGCTACGCTCGACGGCTACCAAAAGAGTGTGCTCATCGGTATGGAAGCGATGCGCACCCTTGCTAACGCAACTGTTTTGGGTGTGGCCATAAGTGCGCCGGTCATGTTGCTGGCGGTACATAGCTACGGTCTAACCGGCGCGGCTATTGGCCTGGTTGCGGGCACGATGATCCAGGCCGGAATTAGCCTGTATCTGGCCTCACGCGAGATGAAGCGTTTCGGAATTAAGCCCGAACCACGCGAGTGTTTAAGGGAATGGCCGGTGTTACGTGATTTCGCTTTGCCCGCCTTACTGGCTGGCGCGCTGGTGGCGCCGGCTCACTGGATCTGCCAGGCGATGCTTGCAAATACACCTGGCGGCCATGCTGAAATTGCCTTGCTGGGTGTCGCCATGCAGTGGTTCAGTGCCATCCTGTTTTTACCGAGCGTTGCGGGTAGAGTAGTAATGCCGATGCTGACCGACTACATAGCCGCCGAAAACCATGCCGATTCAAAACGCCTGCTGGTTTTGGCCGTTAAAGCCAATGCACTGGTTGCCCTACTCCCGGCAGCCACTATTGCGCTATTGAGTCCGTGGCTTCTTTCACTCTATGGGCCGGACTTTCAGAACGGCTCCATGGTGCTCATAATTGCGGTATTTACCGCTGCGCTTCTTGCCGCGCAGGTGCCTGTAGGCAACATGCTCGCCGCTGTATCCCGCATGTGGCTGGGGTTGCTGATGAACCTTGGCTGGGCTGCAATTTATATTGGTGTTGCTTTTCTGCTGCTTGAGCACGGCGCAACTGGCGTTATAACTGGTTTGGGGCTAGCATATCTGGCCCACGCGATCTGGACTTTTTCGTTCGCTACCTATCAATTGAGATCGAGGGGCCACACATGACTATTATGGAAAGAAACAACGTGATGGCGTGCCAACACCTTTTTGACCGAGCAGGATTCGCTGCCTTAGGCGACCTAAAGAGCGAAGAATGGCGAGTTCTTTTTAAGCGCCTGGAACAAGAGCAATCCCACTTTCTTGCGCACGAACAAAGGTTTCGCAGCCCGGAGTATAAATGGCCTCGCGATCCTCTCCATACCTGGAGCAGGGTTTGGGAGTATCCATACGCCTATTACCATCTGGAAAAGATTCGCCGAGAAATCACCGAAGAAAGGCTTCTGACGGTTGCGGATATCGGCAGTGGAGTGACATTCTTCCCGTTTGCCGTTGCACGGCTTGGCTATGATGTAACTTGCGTTGATGTTGATCCCGTTTGTGCCCGCGACATACCAGCAGCGGCCAAAGTGATTGATAGCGCGCCCGGAAGCGTGAGTGTAAAGTTAACAGACAGCAACCGCATCCCGCTACCGGATAACGGCCAGGATGCAGTGTATTGCATTAGTGTCCTGGAGCATGTTCCGGATTTCGAGCAAACCATATCAGAAATAGCGCGAATACTAAAGCCGGGTGGAAAGTTCGTGCTTACGGTGGATATTGATCTTCGTGGAGATTATATGTTAAGCGCTGAACGATTTGACAGTCTTATGCGTCGCTTACGACAATATTTTTTAGGGGATTTGCCAGAAGCATCAACTCATCCACTGGGCTTATTGACATCAGAAAATAGTATTTTCCCCGATAAGTCGGGCCGGCGCGCTACTTTGCTAAACTGGCTGGGAAATTTAATTCTAGGCAAGGCCTTTAATACGCAGGGACAAGGTATCCCTTGGTTAACAGTATATGCGAGCGTTTGGACAAAAAGAGGTAGCGGCTGAGATGGGAAAGCGTATACAAGTCCTTATGGTTGCATCAACCGATCGTGGTGGCCAATGGACACAGGCACGGAAGACAGCTGATTCTCTAAAAAAACTCGGTATTGAAGTCGATCTTCGTATATGCGATGGAAATATACCAACGCAGGTAGACCTTGTTCATGCCTTTTCGGGGGCATGTCTTCCTACAGTACTGGCTGCAAAACAGGCAAAGTTGCCTGTCGTGGTGTCACCTATTTTTTGGCCAAGGGTTGAATACTTTCGCAGCCTCGAATACAGGGATTTTCTAAGTCCTATGGAGTATTGGCTTATCAGACTTCGACATAGCACAGTTGGAAAGTTCCTCCTCGATGGGAAGGTAGAGCGAAACCCTTTACTAATTTACCGCTATCGTGGCTTGGAGGGTAATGCCCATGAAAACATGGACCAGGAGCGAAAGTGTTTCATGCTAGCTGACCATCTCTTACCAAACGCAGAGGGTGAGATGTCAGCCATAGCAAACTTCCTCGACTTAAGCAAGGCCTATACCGTAATACCTAACGCAATCGACACTATGGTTTTTTCAGCCCCGTGTAATTCCCATATTCATCCCGAATTACCGCAAAAATATGTTCTTAGCGTGTCAGTGATTTCGCCGCGAAAGAACACACTTAAGCTAGTGCGAGCTTGCAATGCTTTAGGGGTTCCGCTTGTGCTAATTGGACCAGCCGAGCTATCTAGTTACTTATCGAGAGCTTATTACAGGCAATGCAGGAAAGAATCCTCTTCGCAAATAATTTTTCTTGGACCGATAACGCATGAGTTACTGCCTCTTTTCTATTCTAAGGCACATATCCACGCACTTGTGAGTTGGTATGAAACCCCTGGTCTTGCTAGCCTCGAGGCAGCCGCAATTGGATGTGGCATAGTCTCAACTTCTGTTGGCACAGCTCGAGAGTATTTCGAAGAAGATGCAGAATACTGTGACCCAGCTGATCAAAAATCCATTGAAAGAGCTATCATACGGGCTTGGGACAAGCGCCCTAGCGAGAACCTCAAGGAGCGTGTCTTGTCACAATTCACGTGGGATCGAGCGGCAGGACTAACTTTGCAAGCCTACCTAAAAGTGTTGAAGGAAAAGGCGATGAGTAACCATGTTTGATTGCGAAAACTTACCCTATGTTTCTTGGTACTTTTCTCTTAACTCCACTGTACAAGTTTTTCTGCTTCTTGCTTTCTCTTTTGCGATAAGTTGGCTTGTAGTCTTAAGTCCATTTGGTCTGGTATCACTTTTGGTGTTACTAGCAATTTTATTGTTTATCATTTTCATCTCTAAACATCCCCCTGTTGGACTTTATTTGATTATACTGGCTATCCCTTTTGACAGCCACTTTATAAACTTTGGCCCGGTGAATATCTCTGCTTCAAATGCTTTGATTGTTATCACTTTGTTGGCTTGGTCATTGGCGTTTCTTTTTTCCAAGGTCCGCATGGTAAAGGATGTAAATTACCTATTTATTGCTTGGATAATGATCGCGGCGCTTATGTCAATATTTGTCGCCGTTGACCCCACTGCTCATGTAAGGCAGATCGTGACGCTAATGGGTTGCGTATTGACTTATTTTTTAACCGTTAATTTGATAAAAGACACCAAGACACTGAACAGGGCTTTGATATTTTTGGGCCTTGCAATTTTTATGTCAGCAGCAGTTGCAATTATCCAGTCGATAGGGTTTCGTCTTTGGGGTTTGAACTTAGGAGTTGGCAATGTATGGGAGTTTGTTGGTCCGGGGATACCTTTGACACTACCTCGAGTAACCTCTACATGGCTCGATCCGAATGCATACGCATTTTTTCTTCTTACTGGCTTGCCGGCATTGCTCTACTTTGCACTTCGTGGTAAAAGCCACAAATTGAAGTATATTGTTTTTTCGGCTTTTGTCCTCTTCGGATTAGTTCTTTCTTATTCCCGAGGCGCATGGGTTGGCTTAGCGGCATCATTGGTTACAGTGTTCTTTTTATGGTTAAGGCAGCACAGTAATAAAAAAATATGGCCAGTTGTTTTTGCCGGGTTTACTTCAATGATTTTATTAGTGGGCACTATCTTCTTTGATGTATTACGAAAGCCTTTTGATTTTATAGTTGCTCTGAATCCAGACGCAGCCGAGCATAGAATTGAATTGTGGGGATTGGCCATCAATACTTTTTTGGCAAATCCGATTTTAGGCGTAGGACTTGGGGGGTTTTTAGCGCAGCATGGTTGGGTTATCCACAATAGTATGCTTGAGGCACTGGTTGGGCTAGGATTTTTAGGCGCCTTACCACTTTTCATTATGATCGTAAGAACACTAAGAGCTGGGCTGAGTGACCCAAGCGGAAACATTGGATTGGCTTTGACCATATGTTTTATAGCAGTAATAGTTGCTAGCTTTTTTATCAGTGCCCTTCTTCTCAAGAACCTCTGGCTCTTAATGGGCTTGATAGCCGCAGCTGCGAAAATTAAAAGGAAAGAGAGGATATTCGAAATATGAAGAATATTGTATGGCTTTGTACCCCTCTTGAGAATAAGGGTGGGACTTTTGTTCATCTCTCTCACTGGGCAAAGAACATAGACAAGAATAAATATAGAGTTACTTTAATTTTTTCTGGTCCGACCGAATCTGATATGGAGCGGGTGAAAACTTTAGAGAAATATGGCATTGAGGTTATTTCTATGCCTGAGCTTTCGAAACTGAAAACGCTTTGTCTTCCAGCGATTGTTAAGTTGGCAAAAATTCTGACAAAAAAGGATGCCGTGATCTTACATACTATTTTTATTCAGGCCGATATAGTAGGCACTTTTGCGGCAAAAATAGCTAAAGTGCCTTACATTATTTCTTCGCTGGAAGGGGGATTAATTCCCAGCTTTGCCCTTGGTTGGAAGAAAGTAACTTACCGGTTGGCATATGGGATTGTTAAAAACAAGATAGATAGATTTATTGCAATTTCCAATAAGACAGGAAATGATTTGGTTCGCGACTTCAAGGTAATGTCTGAAAAAATTATCATTATTCACAATGGTGTGGAATCTGAAAGATTCCCCTGGCGAAGTAGTTTAGGTGTTCTCAATGAGCGGTTGTTAAAAAAAGAGCCTGTTCTGGGCTATTTTGGAGTCATAGGTTATTGGAAAGGTGTTGATTCTTTGATCGAGGCGTTTCCTTTGATTTTAGAACAATTTCCCAAAACAAAACTTCTTATCGTGGGAGAGGGGCCAGATAAAGCCCTTTGCCAGCTGCGAGTTCAGGAATTGGGCATAGAGAACAATGTTCAATTTTTACCCTGGGTTAGTGATATCACGGAAATAATGAAGGCTTTTGATATCTTTGTGCTACCATCAAAGGCAGAAGGAATGCCTTGGGCTGTCTTGGAAGCGATGGCTTGCGCAAAACCCGTTGTTGCTACGGCTGTGGGTGGAATTCCCGAGGCAGTTGAGAATGGCAGAACTGGAATTCTACTGCCTGATTCGAAACCTGAATCAATTGCTCAAGCCGTACTTTCTATCCTTAAAGATCCTGAGAGAGCTCTGAGCATGGGACACGTAGCAAGAAGACGGATAGAGGAACGCTTTACTGCTGTTCATGAAATGCGGAAGATTGAAGAGTTATATGATTCCATTATTAAGGCGAAAGGCCAAAGATATGAAGTATAACAAAGTCACAGGTAAGCTAGCTATGAAAATGTCTATTGTCAATCTAACCAGCGGAGGCATGAGCGGGAGAGGCAGCAAAAGATGAAAATACTCTATGTTGTAGTCAGTCTATCTCCTGAATGGGGAGGCCCCACAAAAGCTGTTACTGAATTAAGCGAGGCTTTAGCAAAAAAGGGTTTAGAGATATCAGTGTTTTGTCCGGTGACGATGGGGGATGAAGCAAAGATTATCCAGCCTAAGGGAGTAAATTTACGGCTTTTTGAGCAAGGGTTTTTTGCCCGCTGGTGGTCTGGTTATTCACCTGAGTTAGCCAAGGCAGTGGCGCAAGAGGTGGCCAAGTTTGACCTGGTGCATATCCACGAACTATGGAGCCAACCGCATCTTGCCGCTTACCACGCGGCAAAAAAGGTAAATATACCATACGTGGTAACCGTTCACGGGGGCTTAGAGCCGTGGGCAATAAACCATAAGGGATTAAAGAAAAAGATTTACTCAGCGCTAATCCAGCGGCGTGTTCTAAAAGAAGCAGCGGCACTACATGCGATCACTGATGAGGAGGTTAAACACATTCGCGCCTTTGGGATAGATAACGAGATTAAGATGATCCCAAACGGAATAAACGCCGAAGAGTTTCAAGCGCTTCCGTCTCGCCAGGAACTGGAGCGACTTTATCCCCAGCTTGTCGGGAAGCAGGTGGTGCTTTTTCTTGGCCGTCTGCACCCGATAAAGGGGCTTGATATTTTAGCCAGGGCTTTCGGAAAGGTGGCTAAGGGGCGAGACGAGCTTTTTTTGCTGGTGGTCGGGCCGGATAGGGATGGATACCGCGCTGAAATTGTGAAAATCTTAGAGGCGGAAGGTGTTTTAGATAAAGTGGTCTTTGCTGGGATGTTGACCGGGTATGAGAAACTAGCGGCGTTGGGTGGAGCGGATGTTTTTGTGCTCCCTTCATACTCCGAGGGTTTTAGCATGGCTATTTTGGAAGCAATGGCCTCGAGCCTTCCGGTCATAATCACTCGCCAGTGTCACTTCCCTGAGGTGGCTCAGGCCGGAGCCGGGCTGGTTATTGAATCGGAAGCAGACCAATTGGCAACGGCGATAGAGAAGCTGCTGGGCGACGCGCAGTTGCGGCAACAGATGGGCAGTAACGGCCGGCGGCTGGTAGCTGAAAAGTTTACCTGGGACAAAGTTGCCGACCAAATGATTAAAATGTATGAAGAGGTCTTAGGTGAAAGCAGCAGAAGAACTAAAAGAGAGGAAAAAGTAAGATGAAAATATTAGTGACCGGTGGCGCCGGCTTTATAGGCACAAATTTGTGTAATGAACTGCGAGTAAGGGGCCATAAAGTTATTGCTTGTGACCTGCCTAACACAGACCGGGACGATTATGTCAGATGTGATGTAGGAAATTATCGCCAGATAGAAAAGGTTTTTGAGGAATATGGGCCGTTTGATTATGTTTATCACCTTGCAGCCGAGTACGGCCGATGGAATGGCGAGGCTTATTATGAAAATTTGTGGCAGACCAACGTGATTGGATTAAAGCACATTTTGCGGCTCCAGGAAAAACTTAAGTTCAGGATGATCTCGTTTTCCTCGGCAGAGGTCTATGGTGATTATGAAGGCGAGATGACCGAGGCGGTAATGGAGGAGAATAGAATAAAAGATACTTATCAGATGAACGACTACGCCATATCAAAGTGGGCTGGTGAATTGATGTGTTTGAACTCGGCAAAAATGTTTGGCACCGAAACGGTTAGGGTGCGCCCTGTCAACTGTTATGGCCCGCACGAAGAGTATACGCCCTTTAGAGGCTTTATTCCTAAATTCATCTTTTGTTGTTTGCACGGCAAGCCATATACAGTCTATAGGGGCCACAAGCGGATAATAGATTATGTGGAAGACACTTGTAGAACCTTTGCGAACATACTTGATAATTTCATTCCGGGCGAGGTTTACAATGTCGGGGGCAGGGCAGAGTGGGAAATGGACATAAAGGAATATTCTGACCTGATCTTAGAGGCTACCGGCGCTAGTGAATCACTGGTGACCTATAAGGAAGCAGAACCGTTTACAACCAAGGTCAAAACGATGGATTTTTCCAAAGCTGCGCGTGACCTAAAACATAACCCTGTTGTCGCTCCCCGCGAGGGGATCAAAAGAACGGTTGAATGGATGAAATGGTTTTATAGAATTTGAGCATCCTACCTGGAGGTACAAATGTCTACCAGCAACGAAAAGAGAATTAAATGGGTCAATGAATATCTGCGGCAACTGAACCTGGAAGCGGCATTGACAAAATATTATGAAGGCAGAAATGTCCTGGTCACAGGCGGAGCTGGCGCCATTGGCAGCAATCTGGTAATTGCTCTGTCTGAATTGGTGGGCAGGAGCGGCAAAGTTGTTATATTAGACAATTTGTCGTCCATTAAGCAAAAAACGCCCTGGAATGTGGTGCCTCTGAGCAATATCATGTTTGTTGAAGGTGACGTGAGGAGTGATGTTGATTTAAAGAGGGTCTTCAAAGAAGATATCACCCTGGTGTTTCACCTGGCGGCGTTTTTTGCCAATCAAAATTCAATTGATTACCCGGAGATATCGGCTGAAGTGGATATCATCGGGCTTATTAAGTTGCTGGAATATTCACGGCTAGGCGGTGTGGAAAAGTTTATTTACGCCTCAAGTGGATGCTCTATTTATGGCTCCTACCCTCAGCTGCCCCTGAAAGAAGACTTTATATCCATGCATTTAACCACGCCATATCAGGTTAACAAAATGACCGGAGAAATGTACTGTAATTTTTATGCCCATCACTACAACATGCAGACAGTCAACTGCCGCTTTTTTAACTCCTACGGCCCCGGCGAAGTTCCCGGTCAGTACCGGAATGTGATCCCGAATTTTATTTACTGGGCAATGAAGGGGCAGTCACTACCAATTACCGGAACTGGTGAAGAGACGCGGGATTTTGCCTATGTGCTGGACTTGGTGCAGGGTCTGGTAAAGTCCGGCTTCTACCCTGAGGCAGTTGGCCAAAACTTTAATTTAGCGTCAGGTAGAGAAATAAGCATTCTGGAGATGGCTAAGCTGGTAAACGAGACCACTAACAACAAGGCCGATTTGATATACAAACCAAAGCGAAAGTGGGACACCAAGCCAAGGCTATTGGCATCTATTGAAAAGGCCCAGAGGCTAATCAATTACCGTCCGATGACTGATTTTAGAGATGGTTTTATGAAAAACATCGAATGGTTTAGGGATAATTGGGAAATTATTGAAAGCCTGGCAGATTTTTCCCCGGGTATGAGTAGCGCCGTGCGGAATGAAGAGAAAACAGACCAAAGGAAGTAACCGATGGTCAAGAAAGATTTGCCGCGGATTCTGGTCTTTTCTGAGTTATATTACCCCGAAGAATCGGCTACAGGGTATTTCATGACTAAGATTGCAGAGGGGCTCTCGTCAGATTACTCTGTTATGGCCATTTGTGCGCAACCGACTTATTCCATGCGGGGCACACGCGCACCGGCAAGAGAAATGCACAATGGTGTGAGTATCCGGCGTTACCATTCAACAACATTTAATAAAGACAAGCTAGGCTTAAGGCTTCTGAACATTATCAGCATCGGCTTTTCTTCTTTTTTTATGGCGATTGGTTCGATCCACCGGTCAGATTTAGTATTGGTGGTTACTAACCCTCCCCTGCTTCCTTTTGTTGTCTGGCTGGCCTGCAAACTCAAAGGTGCAAAGTTTGTATTGCGAATTGACGATGTGTATCCTGACATGCTGAATGTTGCCGGCATGCTCAAGACAACTAGTCTTGCCTACCGTTTGCTTGAGAGGCTTAACTTTTACCTTTACCGGGCAGCGGAGCATATTGTTGTGCTGGGCAGAGATATGCGTTCGCTGGTCTTACAGAAGCTCGGGAACCAGGGCCACGAGCGCGTCCATGTGATACCCAACTGGGCCGAAATTGATTCTATCTCCCCCTGCCGGCGTGAAGATAACCCGCTTTTGAAAGAACTGCGGTTGGAAGATAAGTTCGTCGTTCAATATGCCGGAAATATGGGATATCCACATGACATTGAATCTTTAGTAGAGGCAGCTAAAATCCTTTCTGAAAACCCAAGGATACATTTCCTCTTTATAGGTTCAGGGGCCAAGCGAAAATGGTTAGAAGATCGGGTCAAAGCATATCGTCTTACTAATGTTACCCTCTTAAACCCGAGGCCCAGATCCGATCAAAACACTTTTCTTAATGCGGGCGATGTTGCTGTTTCGGCACTGGTAAAGGGAATGCTGGGTATTTCTGTGCCCAGCCGGGCGTACAATATTATGGCTGCCGGCAAGCCAATTATCAGCATGGGCGATGAGAACTCAGAATTAGCACTGGTTATCCGGGAAAAGGAACTCGGGTGGGTAGTGCCTCCCGGTAAGGTCGGCGCCTTTGTGAGTGCAGTCTTGGAGGCAGAAAGCAATCCGGAGCAGCTTACAGCTATGGGGAGACGTGCTCGTCTGCTGGCAGAAAAAGAATATTCAAGGGAGCATGTGGTCGGGTTGTATAAGAGCCTTTTTGAAAGAATGAACCATAAACAGTAGTGCTCTGCCGCCTTTCGTGTGAGCAGAGGTTCGGCCCTGAACAGTAGAAGTAGATGGGTGATGGGCTCGAGGTGTTGCTCCCAGTGAAGATTGGTCACAGAGACCGGCTTCCCGTGACCTAGGGGGTCCGACCTATGGTAGTGTAGTATGAGCGGTATTCGTGGAGGGGACCGATGAGGGAGCTTGACAGGATTACCATCGCCCCTGATGTTTGTCTGGGCCAGCCGACCATCCGCGGGATGCGTATTACCGTAAGCGTGGTCCTCAAGATGCTCGCTGCAGGGGCAACGCCCGACGAGGTGCTCCAGGCATACCCGGAACTGGAGCCGGAGGACATTCGGCAAGCCATGAAGTATGCTGCATGGGTCGTCTCCGATCAGATCTACATGGTTCCCACCGGCTGACCCACCCGTATGCCCGAGGTACCGATCCTGGCCGACATGAACATCGCTCCGGTGACCGTGGTTGCGCTGCGGGAGGCAGGGTGGGACGCGGTCCGGGTTTCCGAGCGCCTGCCAGTGAACGCAACGGACAGCGAGATCCTGGAGTTGGCTCGCCGCGAGGGAAGGGCTCTCATCACCCAGGACCTCGATTTCTCCGCTCTGCTGGCCCTGGGCGGCCACAACCGCCCCAGTTTACTTACCCTGCGGCTCAAGGCTTCGGACCCAGCCTCCATCAGCCGAAAACTCCTCGAGATCTTGCCTCTGGTCCGCACACGCCTGGCTACGGGGGCCGCAATCACCGTTGACGATGTGTCGGTCCGCATACGTGAACTGCCGATGGTATAGGGCTGAGGCGTGCCTATCATGTAAAACCGCCCCTGGTCGGGCGGGGGTATCCTGTTTCCGTTGTGCCTGGTCCTAAAGACCGTGGCAGGTGGTTCACAGATCGCGGTTCCCGGACCACGGGTGGCGGACAAGTAGCGGTAAGGGTCAACTAACAACCCCGTGCTCGATCCGGCCTAAAAATCGCTCGACGGCCAGGGCGCCCACCTCGGAATCGGCGTACTGCAAGGGAGCCCTGCCGCTTAAGTAGCGCTTGGGCGTCCTGAGCCAGAGGGTGGCGTCGGCAGGGGTCTTTAGCACATCTTCGGCCCTTTCGAAAAGCCTGCCGATGCGGTAGATGCGCTCACTCAACAGCATGATCTCTTTGACCCGTTTGGGGTAGGTCTGGTGGGCCTCTGTCATCACTGCCAAGAAATCTATGTTGCTCCCCTTTCTCTACTGTCCCCTGGCCGCCGAACCAAAAAGGCAGACCGAAACCAGTTTATCCTGATACCTGTCTTTCAGAATTTCCGCTACCTGCGCAGAAAACTTTCTAACGGCTTCAGCGAGCGTTAGGGTCGTCATCTATTTCCCCTCCTTCCCCTCCGCACCACCTTCACTGCCTCTTCCTCCAAGCACTAGCTCCTTCGCAGTCTGCCAGGCCTTCCGTTGGGGTCTTGAGCCAGCCCACCGGGGCATTTTATCCTAACAACATGCCCAAGCTGGGCTCGAGGTTGCTCACCGACCCCGCAGGGCCAGGACGTGGTCGGCGCCCGACCCCGCTGCCCGCTCGGGCAACTCACGCGCTCCCTTCGCCCCGTCCCCCACGCTAAAAGGGGCTCCGCACGGTAAGCCCGGCAAAAGACTGGCCGGGGTTCAGGTCCTCCGACCATAACAGGGCACAGCCGAGCTCGAGCGCGGATTGCAGGATCATGGCGTCCCAAAACGACACCTGATACTGCTCATGCAGGCCGATGGCCGAGGGCAGGTCGTTAGTAGTAGGCAGATGGACGATCCACAGCGAGTAGTCACAGACGATCTCTTTAGCGGTAGCTAGCTTTAGCGGTCGTGATAGCTTGCGCGTGGCATTGACATAGAACTCTTGCAGCACCTGGATGCTGAGGCAGCCCGCACGACGCTGCCAGAGGTCGGTTAGAAGCGTCTCGGCCTGGCGCTGCTTTATGCGTTCGCTGTGGTCGTAAGCATATAGAAGGACGTTGGTATCGACAAACTCCAACTTAACGCTCATGTGCGGCGTCGCGGTGAGGGAAGAGCTGGTTGGGCTCGCGCAGCAGATGCCCGGCCTGCATCAAGGCCCGTTGCCGTGCTAAGGCTTCACGGTAGGCTTCATCACCACTGGTAGCGCGTGCCAGCCCTTCAATCACCAATGCCGTCAGGGTGGTGCCTCGTGCGGCGGCCACCTGTTTGGCCTTGCGGAGCAGGGCCTTGGGCATACGCACGGTGACATTTTGCGTCTCCATGGTACCCAGTGTAGCACACCTTGCACGTGAACATGCGCAAACTGAAGATTGGGTTCACAAGGCAATAGCTCGATCAAGGCAGCTCTAGCCCCGTAATGCTGGCTGGTGTAGAGGTCGTGAGGGGGTTGTAGGCTTCACCCCAAAGGTTGTGGGGTTTTCCTACTTCCCGCCTCCTACTACCAACTACCTGTAGTTACCCACCGGCCCCAGCGGGTGGTCTTGGTGGTAGCCGCCCACAACGCCCCAGAAAACATACTCGGTGGAGATGTGCACATAGAGCAGCTCGTTCTGGAGGGTCAGCCTGCTTCAGTAGGCCGTTAGCCCCACGCTTTACCGAAGGGCAACTCTACTAGCTGAGCAGTAAAGAATCCCTCCAGCATAGCCCGCCAAAGCTGGCAGGTCGCGGGGCTGGCGAAAAGTTCATACCAGTTAACACCCGCCGCATCGCAACATCAGGTGCAGCCTATCCCAGGTTCCGCGCTGCTTGCGCTAGGCGTTGGTCAAAAGTGACAGCGATGCCCCTAGTAACCGAGCCAGATAGAGGTAGCTGGCGTCGTAGGTAGTGAGGTTGACAGCCACCGCCAGCCGCAAGACCGCAATGTGGTCTACCTCGATCCAGTGGATCGGAAGAGCCAGAGCTATCTGAAGCGCTTCGGCCAGGAGACCAAGCTTTTGGGGATCTGCCGCAGCTTTCTTTCTGGCAATGCTGGCAAGCTCGTAGGCCAGGAGAGTGGGCGCGTAGAGGTCTGAATCTTGCAGCTTGGCCAGGGCTTCCGCTGCTCTGGGTTCGCGGAAGGACCAGGCCGCCAGAACCGAGGCGTCCACTACCCTAGCGGGCTTCACGCAGTTCTCGGACCCAGGCGGTAGAATCGTCGCCGGTTACGAAACCGAGGCCCCGCAGACGTCGCTCGGCATCGTCCAGGGAGAGCTTGGTGGGTCCAACGGCCTCCTCCAGGATGGCCAGCAACTCGCCTTGGAGGGAGCGATGATGGCGCCTGGCTCTTGCCCGAAGCTTTGCTACCAGGTCATCAGGGGCGTTTTTAACCGATAGGTTGACGGGCAAAAATTCCTCCAAAGCACATCTTATCTGGAGCCATTTTAGAACCAGGACTACCTGCTGTCAATCTGGGTGAGGTCTTTGGCCGTTCACGAAGATACTCCTAAACTAACCAGGTATACCCGCAGCGGCTGAGCAGTTAAAGAACCGCCGCAGCATAGCCCGGAGGGTTTGCAGGTTGAACTGGGGTAGCGCGATCACCCTTCCCCTGCCCTGGCGCTCAGCCAGCCCGCCGCCGCAGTTAGAATAGCCTGGGCCTGGGCCAGAGCAGCCCGGGCCTCGCTCTGGGTATAAGCCTCGGCAGGGGTAAGCTCGGCCAGGGCATCGGGGTAGCGGGTGGGGATGTAGAGCTTGTCCAGGGCCAGGGCCGCCTCCAGCAAGGAGGCGAAGCGTTCTTGGGCCCCCTCCGGCATCTGGCGCACCAGCCGCCCCAGAGAATGCCCCCAGGGGTCGGCATCCTGCCAGAGCCAGACCGCCTTGAGGGCTTTCTCGCCAGCTTGCTGGGCAAAGAAAGCGGCCTGGGCAAATTTGCCCGCGGCCTCCAGGGTCCCTGCGGCCTCGAGGTCATCTTCGGCCTGGCGAAGCCAGCGCCAGGCCTCACGCCGCTGTTTCTCCACGCTCATAGATGAGCCGGGCCTCCTTCATCACGCCTCGCAAAAAGGGTAGCTCGCGCCTTTCCTGGAACTCCTTTGGGGTAAGCACCACCGGCTCTACCACCACCGGCAGCTCCCGCAGGGCCCACAGCACCCGACCAATGCGTTCTAAGGGCGGCAGGTCGGTCTCCCAGAGCACCAGCAGATCCAGGTCGGAGCGGCTGGTGGAACTGCCCCGGGCGTGGGAGCCAAACAGATAGACCCGCTCGACCCCCAGAGCGCTCAACTGCCCAGCTAAAGTATCGAGCCAGTCCATAAGGCCCATTTTACGCTAAGGCCGGCTGCGCCCTGATCGCCCCGCAACCCCGCGAGACCCCAGATTCGCACAACGCTACCTAGAACGCCCTCTACCGGCGTGACTGGTCGGGCGTTGTCAGCCCAGTCTCTTGCCTGCTCTACTGCTGCACCTCGAGCCTGCTTCGCCTGGCCAGCTCGTACACCGACTTGCGCTCGGTGGCAATGTGCAGGGTTAGGTAGGGGATGGAGCAGGTAAATCAGCGTAGGAGATGGAACTGTCCAGTCTATCTGGCGCAGGTGCTGGAGGGCCAGGGCGCTTTTAGGGGTGATGGGCTCGAGGTATTCCTGGCTGGCGTAGAGGTAGTGGGGGGTGGGTTGTAGGCCTCGCCCCAAGGGTTGTGGGGTTTTCCTACTTCCCACCTCCCACTACCAACCACCTGTAGTTTCCCACCGGCCCCAGCGGGTGGTCTGGGTGGTAACCGCCCACAACGCCCCAGAAAACATACTCGGTGGAGATGTGCACAAAGCGCAGGTCGCGCCTCAGAACTGCGCGAACCAGGTTACGGGTTCCTTCTACTTCGACTTCCCCTTCGCCGCGCTCAGGGCAGGTCTCTACCGGTATCATTTCCACTGTGCTCATCTGGGTCTGGAACCCATGCAGCGCTCATACTGCCAGATGTTTAAGTAGAATTTTGCGGATGGGGGACGTGACAATTACTACCAGCATTTCAGGGCTATAATAACCCCAGGGAGCTGAAAGGAGGTGACATGCAAAGAATTGTTTTGGATATACCCGAAGAGGCATTGTTGTCATTGAAGGTGCCTTTGGAAGAGGCTGGTTCGACCTTATGCATGGCAGCCGCGGCCAAACTCTTTGAGTTACGACGGCTGTCCTCTGGTGCAGCAGCCCGGATAGCAGGGGTGCCCAGGGTGGTCTTCCTTTCTCGGCTGGCCGATTATGGCATAGATACCTTTCGTCTGACCGAGGAGCAGCTTCAGAAGGAAACGCGTCTTGCCTGATCTGATCTGCAATACCTCGCCCATCCAGTATCTGTATCAGCTGCAGTTATTGCCTTCCTGCCCTGGCAGGGCGTGTAATAGTTCCACCAGCGGTGGTAAAGGAACTTGCGGAAGGTCAGGCCCTAGGTGTAAACCTTCCAGACTTAGCCGGATTAAAGTGGGTAGAAATTCGTCGCCCTGTTAGCGAGTTTGCCGCGCCTCTTGTAACCGACTTGGGACCGGGCGAGACGGGGTGCTTATGCTGGCATTGGAGATGCGTGAGGCTGTGGTTGTGCTTGATGATGACCTCGCCCAGCGTGTGGCTCAAACCCTGGGCCTCCGCCTGACAGGCCCACTAGGCTTGCTTATTGATGCAAAAAAGCAGGGCTTATCTCCGTGATTTCCCCACTGCTGGACCAACTCCAGGCGCTGCGTTTCCGCGTATCGCCCCATACCCGCGCCGCGGTTCTCAAATTGGCCGGAGAATAATGAAAGGTCAAGTTGTCCAATATCACTGTTACCATTACACGAGGTCCTTTGATACAAGCTTTTCCATGACCCACAAACTGGTCTGCCGATGCGCTGGTCCCCTGTCTTTTTATCACACGGTTAGTCTGAGAGGGTGGCAAGACGAACGAAGTTGTGATAGAGTTAGAGCCAAATACTCTTAAATCGAAATAATGGGTATACATTGTGAATGTACGGTTCTATATTGATCCTGAAACGGAGTTGCCGCATATTTACCACCATGATGTCTCTGAAGCCGAAGTCGAAGAAGTGCTGCGAGGTCCGGGCGAGGACCGTCCCGGTCAAGAAGGGTCCAGGGCTGCAATTGGCCAAACTTCCGTTGGGCGGTATTTGCGAGTTATCTACGTACCAGACCCGGCACCAAACAGTGTTTTTGTCATTACAGCGTATGAGCTTAAAGGCAAGCCTTTGACAGCTTATCGGCGTCGAAGAAGGAGGAAGAGGAAGTGAAACAGAGTAAATTCCCGCTAGGATGGGACGAGGAGCGTGTCAAACGGGTGCTGTCCTATTATGAGTCCCAATCGGAAGAAGAAGCGGTGGCAGAAGATGAAGCCGCATTTGAAGCGCCAGACCAGACCATTATGGAGGTTCCTACGGATCTGGTTCCGGCCGTTAGGGAACTGATTGCGAAACGAAAGACCGCATGAAAGCGCCTAACAAGCCCATGCAACTGACTCGCTAACTGTCGAGCGACGGTATCTGTGGCGAGTTAAGATCCGATCCTGCGCGAGCCAAGCGGTGCTGATGGTGGCTATCTTCCAGACTTTCACATCAGGCAGGCTCGCAGCAATCCCCAGCGCTCGGTGTTTAGGGAGATTTCGTCTGGAAGGGCAACTGTTGATAGCACCCTGGACCTGGCGGCTACGCTGGGACTGCTTGACCGGGACGGCTCGTAGACCGGGTTGCGCTCGGTGGCAATCAGTTCCAGGTAGTCCTGGCTGGTGTTCAGGTCGTGCTAGGCCACCGGGTGGGGGAAGGGCGAGGGCCGGAAGCTGGTGCGGATGACCAGGTAGCGTGGCGGATGCGAGAGCGGGCGCAGCCGCAGGTGCGGCAAAATACCTGGGAAGAGCTAGTTGCTCGGCTTTTGCTGCCATTAGCGCCTGCTTACCGATAGCGAGCTGCGTCGGCCGCTAACACGGGG
This sequence comes from Deinococcota bacterium, assembly GCA_041695225.1. Taxonomy (GTDB): domain Bacteria; phylum Deinococcota; class Deinococci; order Deinococcales; family Thermaceae; genus Meiothermus. The sequence goes on along the minus strand of JBGFRI010000030.1, from coordinate 25,319 downwards.
CCAGAAGAGCCGAAAGATTTTTCGCCCGTGCTCTTTAGCTGCGAGGTGCGGACTGTGTGAGCGGGTAGTCTGAGAGGGCGGCGAGGCAAACCAAGTGGCGGTAAATGCCCAGGGGGATGCCCGAGTCTTTGCCGCTTTCTGGATACAGGAGCGGGTTAGAAAGAATGAGTATCTGCACACCCTAGATGCGGACGGGGAACGACGCAACGATGGTTTCTGGTTGCATGCTGAGCTCAACCTCCCAGCAGAGTGCGGGTCAAGGGTAGGTCGGCAACCAGCGCCAGAATCAAACCGGCAGTTACCCAGGCAGTCGCTCCGGCCAGGGCTCCCCCGGTGCGCAGGTAAAGCCAGCCCAGGAAGAGGCTAGCCATCAGGAAGAACACCGTAGGGCCAGGAATCGCGAGGGCGAAAAGGGCCGGAATCATAAAAGCGCTCAGCTCTTTGTAGCGTTCTTTAAAGACCGGATAACCCAGACCGCGAATCACCACTTCCAAAAAGGCCAGGCCGAAGAAGATCGGATACATGGTGCCAAGCCCGCTCAGCCCCAGAGGCGCCGCGATATAGGAGTACAGGACCAGCAAGGCCAGCAAGACCGGCCCTGCCCAGATACCTTCAACCCAGCTTGTGCGCGGCCCAAGAGCATTCAACATGCCTTCCCGGCTAAAACTGTGGTAAGCAATTAGCAGGGCAAAGACTCCCAGCAGGAAGTAGAAGACTGGACGCACTACCTGGCCCTGGACTGGGGTGAACAGGGCTAACAGATTCTGATACAGAAGCTGTCCAATGCCCACTGCCGCCAGCCCTGCTAGCGCTATGGCCAGAATCAGCCACAGGTGGATGGAGCCAGGGCCAAAGCGTCGCTCGCTGCCCATCTCGACGGTACGCATGGGTTCGATGCGGCTCTCGCCATATAGCACTAGTCCCAGGTAGAGCAAGAAGACCAGTAGCCAGGGCCAGACCTTGCTTAGCAGGTTGCTGGGCAGACTCATCCGGGCGGAAAGCTGGCGCAAGACCAGTGAACCCTTGTCGAACTCGCCCAGGCCGTAGTAGACCATGGCCAGCAGACCCAGGGTGCGGGTGTAGTCGTCTTCCAGGGGCCCCAGGCGGGGTAGAACGTCCTCGAGGGTAGCTGCAGCGGCGTGGGGGTCACCCGATAGCCACAGAAGACGCGCGCGGGCGAGCTCCTCCTGGGGGCTGTTACCCAGCAAACCCAGGGCTTCTTGCGGACGACCAAGCCGTTCGGCCAGTCGCGCCGCGCCCAGACGGGCCCGTTCCAAAGCGGTCACCCGCAAAAAGGCCGCGTAGGCCTCTTCATAACGACCCAGAGCTTCTTTGATATAGCCGCGCAAAAATACGGCTTCGGTGTCCAGGCCAGGGGGCAGGCGGGCCAGAGCATCGGCCGGACGACCCTGCAGAAGCATAAAATGCGCATCCAGCAAAGCCACTTCGGGGTCTTGTGGGCCCAGCCGCACCATCTGCTGAATGAAGGGCTGGGCGGCGGCAGGATTGTTTTCTTCCAGAAAAATGCGGCCCAGCAGCTTGATGCTGGGTAGGTGGTTGGGTTCGACTACCAGCGCAAGCCGACAGGTCACTCTTGCGCTATCCCGCACACCCTGTTCGTAAAGGGCCCTGCACTGGGCGTAGTAGCCCTCTGCGCCTAGCTGGGCCGAGGCCGTAAACGCAGATAGGGCGATTCCCACGGCAAAAGGAACCGCTCGTAACGCTATCATGGGGGTAGTGTAACACGCCCATCCAATCTTCTTGCCTGCAGATGCACATCCGGCCGAGTCCAGGTCATACCCCCAGGCCGGAGCAGGCCAAAGCCCTTGGTGCGAATATAGCTGCTACAGGAGCTTTTGGGGCTGGCCGGCGGCGGGATTGCAGCCATAGTTTAGACCAGGCCGACGCTGCCACCTGGATGGCTTTACCATGGCCGTTGGGGTAGTCTGATACAATTAGCTGGGCATGTCCCGCGTTTTTATATCTAGGATTTTAAGAAGGAGCTTTGATGAATGACCCTTTTGGCCGTGTTCCCGGCTGGAGCCCCAATCAGCGCGTGGGCCTGTTTGTAGACACGCAGAACCTTTACCACTCGGCCCGCGACTACTACGGGCAAAACGTTAACTTTGAAAGCCTGATGCGCTATGCCATTGGGAACCGCCAGCTGGTGCGGGCCACGGCCTATGTGGTCGAGCGCGAGCACGACACCTCGGCCTGGCCTTTTATTTACAAACTCTCCACTATTGGCTTTCGGGTGCGCCGGATGAACCTGACCCTCAAGGAGACCACCGACGAGGGCAAGCCCATCTACGAGGGCAACTGGGACATGGGCATCGCGGCCGACATGGTGCGCCTGATGCACACCCTGGACGTGGTAGTGCTGGGCAGCGGCGACGGCGACTTTGTGGAGATTGTGGAAGTGCTAATGGAGCGCGGCATTCGGGTCGAGGTGATTGCCTTCAAAGAAACCACCTCGCAAAGGCTAATTGACGCCGTAGACCGCTTCATCCACCTGCCCGAGATCGAAAACGCTTTCGTGCCCAACAAAGAGCGGGAACGGACCTTGATGCCCCGCGGTGAATAGGGAAAAGCCATGACCCTCGAGGACTTCGACTACCACCTTCCCCCGAAACTCATCGCCCAGAGCGGCGCCGAGCCCCGCGATTCGTCTCGCTTGATGGTAATTGACCGCAAAACCGGCTTAATTGAACACCGGATTTTTCGTGAGCTGACCGAGTACCTTAGACCTGGCGATGTGATGGTGCTCAACCAGAGTAAGGTGATTCCAGCCCGCACCTTTGCCACCAACCCCCAGGGAACCCCCCTCGAGGTTTTGCTAGTACGGGAACTTCCCCCCTATTCCCTTGCTAAGGGTGGCGGCCCTGTGGCAGGGCCGGGGGAAGTATGGGAGGCCATGCTGAGGCCGGCCAGGCGGGCCAGGGTGGGGTCCAGGCTAACTTTTGCCGATGGCTTAGAGGCCACGGTGGAGGCAGTGGGAGCAGATGGCATCCGGGTGCTGCGTTTTACGGGGGATGTATGGGAGCATCTGGAATACATCGGAAAAACCCCCTTGCCACCCTATATTCACGCCTCGGTAGACCCGGAGCGCTACCAGACGGTGTACGCTAAAACCCCCGGCTCGGTAGCGGCGCCTACGGCAGGGCTACACTTTACCCCAGAACTGATGGACAAAATTCGGGCCCTGGGGGTCGAGATGCACTACGTTACCCTGCATGTAGGGCCAGGTACCTTTAAGCCTGTTCACCACGACCCAGGCAAACACCTGATGCATCTGGAGCCCTACGAGGTCTCGGCCCAGACCGCCCAGGCCCTCAACCACGCCAGAGACCAGGGGCGGCGGCTGATTGCGGTGGGGACCACCGTGGTGCGGACGCTCGAGACGGCCTACAGCCCCGAATCAAAAGCCATTAGTGCAGGTGTGGGCGAGACCCAGCTCTATATCCGCCCGGGGTTCAAATACAACGTAGTGGACGCACTCATCACCAACTTTCACCTGCCCAAGTCCACCCTGCTGATGCTGGTCTCGGCCTTTATGGGGCACGATCTGATGATGCATTCCTACCGGACTGCGGTGGCGGAACAGTACCGCTTCTACAGCCTGGGCGACGCATTGTTTATTATTTAGGAGTTAAAGGAAGTATTGAGGATATTCTCAGGGGTTATTTCGGAAGAATATCCACCAGGCGATAGCGAGTTTCTGACGATAAGGGTTAAGCCCAGAGTGGCGGTGTAAAAGGCGCTTGATGGACAGGACAACAGCATAACCAGAAATGAAAGAGCCTACTCCATCGGGGCGTTGATAGATTAGGGGATCGAGTGGCCGAGGATTGGAGGGATTATTCCATTCCGCCCTCAAGGGAGTTGGTGGTCCTAGGAACCTCGGAATAAGCCAGCCACAGCCAGAGGTTTGGGAGAGCGTTGTTGAGCAGACGCCAGGCCTTACGTAGCGATCGGTTTTCGCTGTCTTGGACAACGAACAGTGTCAATTTTATATCCTCATTTGTTCCTTTAGCTCTCAATTGAACATGCCAAAACTCTTGGCCACTGCACCCCCCCCCCCCCCCAGAAAAACCCATTGGCAAAAAGTGCCCAGCAGGGCTGGAAAACAGTTTTATCGGGACACCCCCTTTCCGCCTGCTGCCAGCCTATAGTTTCCAGTCCTAGTCCTAGTTTGTAGGGTGCGGTACGCACAGCCATCGCAATGGCCCAGCCCACTTGTAAACACACCCCCATGCACTCACCGCGAACCCTCTTTTTTGAGGAGAGGCTCGAGTTGCAGTGATGTTGTGTGAAGCAGCAGTGCGTGCCGCTAAGGGCTATGATAGGCGCGTTTACCGGCTGTAAGCCGGGCTTGGTGTGGCGGCGACAGAGCACTGGAAAGCTTAGCCCGGTGTCGGAAGCAGAAAATACCGATAATCACGATAGAATTAGGGCACGGAGGAATCCATGCCCTACATCCTTGCCCTCGACCAGGGAACCACCAGCAGCCGGGCCATTGTGTTTGACCTGGAGGGCCAGCCCCAGGCCATGGCCCAGCAGGAGTTTATGCAGCACTTTCCCCAGCCGGGCTGGGTCGAGCACGATCCTATGGAGATCTGGCGGTCACAGCTCCAGGTGGCCCGCGAGGCCATCCGGCAGGCCGGGGTGCAGCCAGCCGAGATCGTGGCCATTGGTATTACCAACCAGCGCGAGACCACCGTGCTGTGGGAACGGGCTACCGGCAGGCCGGTGCACCGGGCCATCGTCTGGCAAGACCGCCGCACTGCCTCCATCTGCGACGATTTGCACAAAGGGGGTTACGAAGGCGTATTTCGGCAGAAAACCGGGCTGGTGCTGGACGCCTACTTTTCCGGAACCAAGATAAAGTGGCTGCTGGACAGTGTACCAGGGCTGCGGGAGCGGGCCGGGAAGGGTGAGCTGTGCTTTGGTACGGTGGATAGCTGGCTGATCTTCAACCTGACCGGCGGCCAGGTGCACGCTACCGATGTGTCCAACGCTTCGCGGACTCTGCTATTGAGCCTGCATACCCTGCGCTGGGACGAGCAGTTGCTGGGCGTTCTGAGCATTCCCAGGGCAGTTTTGCCCAAAGTGCTGCCCTCGGCTAGCATCTATGGCAAAACCGTGCCCGAGTTGTTTGGGGCGGCCATACCAATTGCTGGGGTGGCGGGCGACCAGCAGGCCGCGCTGTTTGGGCAGGCCTGCTTTAGGCCCGGTATGGCCAAAAACACCTATGGCACCGGCTGTTTCATGCTGATGAACACCGGCCAGGAGCAGGTGACCTCGCGGCACGGTCTTTTGACCACCATAGCCTGGCAACTGGAGGGGGAGAAGGCCGAGTATGCCCTGGAAGGCTCGGTGTTTGTTGCCGGTGCTGTGGTGCAGTGGCTGCGGGATGGCCTGGGCATCATTCAAAACTCGAGCGAGGTGGAGAGCCTGGCCAGCAAAGTCAGGTCTACCGAAGGGATGTATCTGGTTCCGGCTTTTGTAGGTTTGGGTGCGCCTTACTGGGATGCCTATGCCCGCGGGACCATGGTGGGCCTGACCCGGGGCACCAGCGCAGCCCACATTGCCAGGGCCGCCCTCGAGGCCATTGCCTACCAGAGCCGGGATCTGCTCGAGGCCATGGAGGCCGACGCCGGGCTGCAACTTTCCGAGCTGCGGGTGGATGGGGGTGCGAGTATCAACAACCTGCTGATGCAGTTACAGTCGGACATCCTGGGTACTCCGGTGGCGCGGCCTCAGGTCACCGAGACCACCGCGCTGGGAGCGGCTTACCTGGCGGGGGTAGGGGCAGGGGTGCTGAGCAAGGAGCAGATTGCCGGGCGCTGGGCTGCGCAGAAGCGCTTTGAGCCGGCCATGCCCGCAGAAGAGCGGCAGCGGCTCTACCGGGGCTGGAAAAAGGCGGTGGAGCGAGCCCGGAACTGGGCGGGGGACGATCCCCTTCGGGACGGAGCAAGCTCCGTGCACCAGTAGGACGATCCCCTTCGGGACGGAGCAAGCTCCGTGCACCAGTAGGACGATCCCCTTCAGGACTGAGCAGGCTCCTTGCGTCACTAGGACGATCCCCCGACCCTTGACCCTCGACCCTAAACCCTCGACCCTCGACCTTATGCCAGCTCCGTGCACCAGCAGGACGATCCACATCGAGAAGAAGCAGGCCCCGGCAGCCGGATTCCTGGGCTTCATACCCGCGCCACGCCTGGGTGCTAGGATGGTAAGCGGAGGTAGCATTATGGATTTCAGAGAACTTGCCCACAAAGCCCGCGAGGCTGCGGACAGTGCGCTCAAGCAGGCCGAAGCCAAATTCAATGAAGTTAAGGCCAACCTCGATCAGGACGCCGATGGCGTACCCGATAGGCTCGAGGGGATTATGAACCAGGCCAAACAAGCTGCCGAACAAGCTAAAACCAAGTTCGATGAACTCAAGGCTAACCTGGACAAAGACGGCGACGGCATCCCCGACCAGCTCCGGAGCCTGGGCGAGCAGGCTCAGCAAGCCGCCGAGCAGGCCAAAACCAAAGCTGAGGAACTGGCCAGGGCAGCACAGGACTGGATAAAAAACCGCTAGCAACGCTTGCCACAACCACACTCTCGCCCAGACAGGATTTGCCTGCTGGTAGATAGCGCCCACGGCCGGAAGCAAAGTCGAGGAGTTCGCATGTAGGCCGCCAAACCCGGCGGCGTGTCTTTGTGCGCCAGGCCGTACCAACCATGGATATACCGGAGGGCCTACTGGTCGGAAACCTTCTTTGTGTTGCTGGCGCCCAGGTTTCCAGCCTGGTCAGAACTGGCTACCAGTGCTCTTATGAAGTACGAACTCTGCCTTCGCCTGGTGGTGTACGACAGACCAGCCTGGGCAGATTCAGGGCTGCGCCTTGCTGGTATGGTCGGGCGGGGCATAGGCAGTACTTGGTCACAGGTCTCAGGTCTAGGGGATATTTCGGAGTGCCCCGCGCGTCTCAGCATGACACCGCAATTTGTCATTCTGAGGGGGCGCTTTTGCCCCCGAAGAATCCCCTCACCGCATCAGCCTCGTCCACTGCTCAGGTAAACAGACCGTCACCCTTCGACAGCCCTTCGACAAGCTCAGGGCAAGGCTCAGGGCAGCGCCTTACCGGCATGGTCGGGCGGGGTTTGCGCAGTCCGGGGATGTTTCGGAGTGCTCCGCACCCCTCAACATGACACCTCATTCTGTCATTCTGAGCCGCGCATCTTGGCGACACTTCGCCCAGGCTCAGGGCGGGATCCGAATCTCCAAACTGTGCACACCTTGCCCAAGGCTCGAGAAAGCAAACCCTTGCCCTTCAACATTCTCAGTATCGAGGCGTTGCGGCTCGCGCGATGGGAATGGGTCAAACACGGCTCAATGGCCTCAAGTTTGCTGAAGCGACTTTTTGATCCGAGCCTCTGCTGGAGGGGCGATTGGTTTAGGTCAACGGTGGAAGCGCTCAGGCTGGGCGGCATGCCCTACCCCGGCCCTGAGCGGATGCTGGCCGCAGCCCTGGGCTACAAAGGCTGGTTCCACCCGTAGGCGGTCTCGAGGCTCTGGGCCACGGCCAGCAACAGATCCTCACCTAGTGGCCCGGCCACCAGCTGCACCGCTACCGGCAGGCCGTCGGGGCCGACAAAGAGGGGTAGCGAGATGGCCGGCTGCCCGGTAACATTCCATACCGCGGTAAAAGGCACAAACTGCACGGCCTGGCGGAAAGCCTGGGCCGGGTCGGACGAGGTGGTCTGGATGGTGCCGATGGGAATGGGGCGCTCGGCCAGGACCGGAGTAAGCAGCAGGTCGTAGGTCTGGAAAAACCCAATCAGGCTGCGGGCGTAGGTCTTGAGCGATTCCAGCGCAGCGAGGTAGGTTACGGCGGAGGTGGCCTGGCCCAGCTCGGTGAAGTACCAGGTTAGGGCTTCAACGTCCGACGGCTGCGGCAGGCGCCGTTGCAGGCTAGCCCCCCACACGGTGTTGGTAGCTACTCCTGCTGCCCACAGGGTGGTGAACTGCTCGATCAGCCTGGGACTAACCCAGCCAGGCGGCATGGCCCAGTCCACCTGGTGGCCTTGCTGCTCGAGCATGGCTGCTGCCTTGTGCACCGCGGCCAGGGTGGTTGGCTCGGGGTCGCTCCCGGATGTGGGCGAGGCGGTCAGAACCGCCACCCGTAAGGGCTTGCTGGGCTGTTGAATGGCCTGGGCATAGGGTCGCTCTGGGCTTGGCGCCCAGGTTGAATCGCCGGGCTCGTAACCCATAAGGATGTCCAGCAGGTGTGCAGTGTCGGCCACACTGCGGCTGACCACGCCCTGGGTGGAAAGGAAGTTGTCACCCAGTAAAGGGCCGGCCGAGATGCGGCCCCGAGAGGGTTTTAGGCCCACCAGCCCGCAACAAGCAGCCGGGATGCGAATCGAGCCGCCGCCGTCGCTGGCATGAGCCACCGGCAGGACGCCTGCCGCCACTGCTGCTGCCGCCCCACCCGAGGAGCCACCCGGGGTGCGCTCGGTATCCCAGGGGTTGCGGGTAGGGCCGTGCAGGCTGGACTCGGTAACGGGCACGATGCCAAACTCGGGCGAGGTAGTCTGGCCCAGCAGGACAAAGCCCGCCTGGCGCAAGCGGCGAACCGCGTAGGCGTCGGTCGGGGCCCGGTGGTGCTGGAAAAGCCTCGAGCCAAACCTCCAGGGCTGCCCCGCAACCGGCGTCAGTTCTTTAATCAGCATGGGCACCCCGGCAAAGGGGCGCGGGTCGCCGGGCTGGATGTTTTTTGCCGCCTGCACTGCCCCATCGGCGTCCAGAAAGCAGATGGCATTGAGACTCTTACAGGCTTCGGCCTGCTCCAGACTCGATTCAACAAGCTCTAAAGCCGAAACCTGACCCGTGCGAACAAGGTCGGCTTGCTTCAGGGCGGTTTGGGAAAGCAGGGGATTCTGGGTGAAGAGGCTGGCGTTCATAGGCTGGGCCTCATCGTACCGCAACCTATTTGAGCCTGTACAACAGACAAAAGCCGTAACTACTCAGGAGTCGGAAGTCAGGAGCCAGAATCCAGAATCGAAGAAGTATAGGCTTCCAGTAACTTGCTGACTTCTTCAAGAAGGGGCATTAACTGTAAAGTATCACCATAACCAAGATCTTTCGCCAGAATCAGATAGTATCGACATTCTTCAAGAGATGCTTGTGCAATATTCATGTACTTGGCTTTATCGGGCTTTGTCTTTTTCTTAAAGCCTTCCGCAATGTTAGCCGGAATAGAAATGGCCGCTCTCCTCAACTGGGAAGTAAGGCCATACGTCTCTCTTGATGGGAAACTACCGCTAAGACAATACGATGATAAAACAAATTGATGAGCTTTTTGCCAAACAATCAAATCTTGAAAATGCCTGGCTGGGCCCCTTTTCATTCTGACTCCTGAATTCTGGCTCCTGGCTCCTGAGTAGTTACCATAAGCCTTCTATCACCCCGTTTTACCAGCAGCCCATAAGCCAATTTTAAGTTTTTACGAGGGCTGCTGAAGAGCCTGCTCGAGGCTCTCCTCCAGGATCGCCAGGCCCTGCCGGGCTTCTGCTTCGCTCACCACCAGCGGCACCAGGCAACGAATTACGTTGTAGTGCATCCCGGCCTTGAAAAGCAGCAGGCCTTTTTCGCGGGCGGTCTCTACCAGGCGATTGGTAAGCTGGCCATCGGGGCTTTTGCTCTCCTGATCCTTGACCAGTTCCATGCCAATCATGGGGCCCAGGCCGCGCACATCGCCCACCACCTGCGGAAAGCGGGCCTGAATCCGGCGGAAGCCATCATGCAGGATCTCGCCGAGCTTCTGGGCTTTTTCTAGCAGGTTTTCCTGCTCGAAAATCTCGAGTACCGCCAGTCCTGCTGCGCAGGACAGGGGGTTTCCGCCAAAAGTGCCCCCCAGGCCCCCCACCGCTGGGGCATCCATAATCTCGGCCTTGCCCAGTACGCCAGAGATGGGCATACCCCCACCCAGGCTCTTGGCGAAACAGACCAGGTCGGGCTCGACCTCAGAATGCTCGATAGCCCAGAACCGGCCAGTGCGCCCGATGCCGGTCTGGATTTCGTCGTCAATCAGCACGATACCGTGCTTGAGGGTCAGGCTGCGCAGCGCTTTCAGAAAGGGCTTAGGAGCAGGTACGAAGCCACCCTCACCCAACTGTGGTTCGATGATGATCGCAGCTACCCGGTCGGGTGCGATGGCCGTATCCAGCAGCTCGTGCAAACCCTCGAGGGCTGCGCGGGTGTCCAGGCCCCGGTACTCGTAAGGGTATGGGGCGTGGTAGACCTCAGGCGCGAAAGGGCCAAAGTTTTGCCGGTAGGGACTGGACTTTCCCGTGAGGGTCATGCCCAGCAGGGTGCGCCCGTGGAAGGAATGCCGAAAAGAAATCACTCCAGGCCGGTTGGTGTAAGAGCGGGCTATCTTGATGGCATTCTCGGTCGCCTCGACCCCGGTGGTCAGAAAGAAAACCTTTTTGTCCCCCGCAATTGGCGCGATGGCCGCCAGCCGTTCGGCCAGCTCGAGGTAGGGCTCGTAGGCCACCCCGGGAAAGCAGGTGTGCATGTACTGGCGCAACTGCTTTTCGACCGCCGCTACTACCCTGGGGTGGTTGTGCCCGACGTTGAGTACACCGATACCGCCATACCAGTCCAGATACTCCTTACCGTCTGCGTCCCAGATTTTGCCACCCTCGGCCCGGTCAACTACCAGCGGGTGAACCTGCGAAACGCCTCGGGGGACGATCTTGTGGCGACGCTCGAGCAACGCCTGGTTTTTGGAAGGGGCTTGAATCATAAGGTTCCTCCGATAGTCCAAGGTTGAGTCTATCCCGCCCGTAGCCGCTTGTGTACCCCCTGGGCAGGGTGTCTTGCGCTGGCCTCTACCCGTGGCTGGGTATTTGCGATTCGCTTCTCGGCCTCAGGGGATTTTGAACCTCACCGGGATGCAATACTGGAACCCATGACCAAGGTAGAGCTACGGCGCTGGGCAAAGGAAGTGCGGCGGACGCTGCCGGTTTCCCAGCTATCGGCGCAGGTCAACCAGCACCTGGCACGCTTCTTGTCCGAACGGCGGGTACAGCATATTCTGCTCTATAGCGCTTTTGGCTCTGAGCTCGATCCTGCCGAGCTGCAAAGCCTTTACCCGGCTTGCTACTACCTGCCCAGGGCCCGTACCTATCAGCTCGAGGTTCACCCCCTGCCCTGCCCACTGGTCAAGCACAAATACGGCTTCTGGGAGCCGGTAGCTCATGCGCCCCGGGTAGAGCTCGGAGTGCTCGAGGCGGTGCTGGCGCCGGGGCTGGCCTTCGACCCCAAGGGCCATCGTCTGGGCTACGGACAGGGGTATTACGACCGATTTTTGGGCCAGCTGAGCCGACAGGTTCTGACCGTTGGCCTGGTGGCAGAGGCGCTCATCCTGCCCCAACTTCCCCACGATAGGTGGGATGTTCCGGTGCGGTTTCTGGCCACCGAGCATGGCATAAGGCCCACATCCCGGGGCTGTTCTGATGGTTAGGCAACAGGATTTGTTTCGTCGTGCATGTCCTGCTAGACCCACAACTCGAAGGCCAAAGATAGAGCGACAAACTCGCCAGTCGAAGCCAGAAAACGTTGCTGGGGTAGTATCCGCCTGATCCCTGGCCGACTTGCGGCCTGAGACCTGCAACATATATAGCCCATAGCTGATTGCCAACAGCTAATAGCTAAATAGCCCATAGCTGGTAGCATTTGACCTTAGACCTTCGACCTTAGACCTGCGACTTATGCCCTGAGACCTTTCTTTTGACTCTAGGGAGTTCGAAAGTACCAGGGCATGGGGTCGGTGGGTACGCCATGCACGCGAATCTCGAAGTGAAGGTGGGGGCCGGTGGAGAGGCCGGTGTTGCCCACGTAGCCAATCAGGTCTCCGGTACTAACCCGCTGGCCTGGCTGCACTGTAATCCGGGATAGGTGCCAGTAGCCGCTGCAAACACCCATGCCGTGCTGCAAAATTACGGCCCCGCCCCGCACCTTTAGCGACTCGGCCAGGCCCACCACTCCGGGCGCCGGGGCAAAAACCGGGGTGCCGGTAGGAAGGCCGTAGTCCAGCCCGGTGTGATAGGTACGGAACGGGCCGCCGTTAAAACTGCGCAAAACACCGAAAATTGAGGTGACGCGTTCGGCTTCAACCGGGCGTCTCCAGGCTGCCCGCCAGAGCTGCTCCGGAGGGCCTTCCGCGCATACCCTTAGCACCCGGTTTCGCTCGGCAATCAGCAGGCGCTCATTTAACAAACGCCGACGATCTGGGGGCAAAATGAGCGACTCGCGCCCCCTTTCTGTTGCTAAAACCCGCAGCGAGGCGCTGTGAACCACCCCGCCGGCCTGAAATTCTATGCGGTAGGTTCCAGGGGGGTGCAGTCGGGGCACTGCCAGCAGCAGACTGCCCTGAAGGGTCTGGTGGGTGAGGTCCAGAAAGCGTACCTGAACCGGCAGATTTCGCGCGTTTACCCTTACGCGAAAAGCCTGGCCCTGGGTGAGCCTCAGGGGAAGCTCAATAGAGGCAAAGGGGGCGGGCAGATCTGCCAACAGGGTGGGCCCTGGCTGCCCATTCAGCCGGAGCACCTGCCCAACGCGAAGCCGTCGGGGATCGGGGATATTGTTGAGGGTCTGCAAGGCTTCAACGCTGGTGCTGTACTGTTTGGCGATACGGTACAGAGTGTCGCCGGGCCGGACGGTGTGGGTGTTTTGCGCCCATCCCAGGGAAGACAGGGCCAGCAAGGCAAACAGTAAGCGAAGCATAAGGCTAGTCTAGCGCTTTGGATGAGGCTGTTCTAGCGAAGAGTGTTCGACTGAAAGCAGGCCTAACTGGGCCAGCACCGGACGACCGGAGTGGCGCTCTGTAGGTCCCGTTTCAACTCTGCGACAAAGCTCCAGTCGTTACAGGGGCGGCTACTACCGCACCGCCCGGTACGCGCAATGGCTGGGCGGCGGTTCCAGCAAAAGCCCCCTTGGGGCTCGACTCGAGCCGGTCGGAGGGCAGGGTCAGCACCAGGGGTTGCTTTCCCGGCGGGTTACGGTACTTGCTGCTTCCCCGGCCAGCGACTAAAGCCAAGCTGCCAAGCCCCCGAGCCCCGGTTCGACCCGAGACCTGAGACCTGCGACCTTTTCGAAGGGTATGCATCAGTCTAAAAAAGTTGACCGAATCCCTTTACTTAACCGGGTTGCTGCTCGAGGGTCTCCTCCAGTATCACCAGCCAGTAGGGCACGGCACGCTGGATCAGGTCCCAGAGAATTTCGTCCTGGATGCCAAAATGCAGATTACTGACCAGATCGGGCAGATCCAGAATTCTTCGCCAGTCTAGCCCCCTCACATCCTCCCGCACGCTTTTGTGCATGGCGGCAGCAATCTGGCCTAGCAGGTTCAGGTTGTAGCGTACCGCATCCTGGGTGCGCTCATCGGCAGCAAACTCGGCAAAGTTCATCCCGGCGGTGTAGTCCAGAACGCGTTGGGCCGCTTGTTTCATCTGCTTTAGGTGAACCCTGGGCAGCAGGTGCGGGTTGGGGATATCGGGGTCGCGCATAGGCACCCTTCAAACCAACTGTACCGCGTCGGCCTCGATATGCGAGCGCAAGTCGGCGGGTACTTTCTTGGCGCTGACCAGATCTACTTTGCTGCCCAGCATGTCTTCCAGGTCGTGCTTAAGGCCGATGTAGTATTCGAAGGTGGGCTCTTCGAGACGCACCAGAAAATCCAGGTCGCTGCTCGAGCTGGCCTCGTCGCGGGCGGCGGAGCCAAACAGATACAGGCTCTTGATCTGATACTGCTCGGTCAGGCCGGTTAGGCGCTCTTCCAGGATAGCCAGCACACTGCCTCTACGCATGAAACCATATTACAGCCTGGCTTCTGCTGTGCTGGGTTATTTAATCTGACCCTGTGTGGTGGTTTTTGCTTTCGGTTACTTTGCCGAAAGAGCAGGGTAAGCTCATGTTATGGCGCACTGGCTGCTTTACGGGGCAAACGGCTACACCGGCAGGCTCGCGGCCGAGCGGGCAGTGGAACGTGGATTGAGACCCATCCTGGCTGGGCGCAACGCCAGCGCTCTGGCCCGGCTGGGAACGGAATTGGGCCTGGAGCACCGGGTATTTGGTCTGGACGACCCGGCCAGGCTGCGGGAGGGCCTAAAGGGAATGACAGCGGTGTTGCACTGCGCTGGCCCGTTTGTGCATACCGCGCCGCCCATGGTGCAAGCCTGCCTGGAGAGCCACACCCACTACCTGGACATTACCGGCGAGATTGTGGTCTTCGAAACTTTGCACCAGCAAGACAGCCAGGCCCGCGCCGCCGGGGTGATGCTACTTCCGGGCGCTGGCTTTGACGTGGTGCCCTCGGACTGCCTGGCCCTTTATCTCAAACAGCAGCTACCCAGCGCCACCCATCTCAGGCTGGCCTTCCGCACCCCTTTTGTCTCGGGGGGGACGCTGGCCACCGCTCTGGAGCACCTGGGGCAGGCTGCGCTCATTCGCCGCGACGGCAGGCTGGTTCCTGCGCCCCCCGGTCTGAGCTGCACGGTAGATTTTGGCAGCGGGCCAGTTCGGGCGATGCCTCTCTCGTGGGGCGATCTGGTCACGGCTTATCACAGCACCGGCATTCCCAACCTCGAGGTCTACACCGCCTTCGGTGGCCGGTGGATGGGCTTGAGCGGGCTGCTGGAGAAGTTCCTCCGCCTACCTGGGGTAAAGCCCTGGCTGCAAAGCCGAATTCGGCGCATGGGTGGGCCGGACGCAGCGCGGCGGGCTCAGGCGACCAGCCAGGTCTGGGGTGAGGCTCGCGATGAATCGGGCAGCCGGCGAGCAGCCCGCCTGCAGGCGCCCGAGGCCTATACCCTGACGGCGCTGACGGCGGTAGCGGCGGTGGAGCGGGTGTTGCGCGGCGAGTCCCCACCGGGTTTCCAGACCCCTGCCACGGCTTATGGGGCCGACTTCATCCTGGAAATTGCGGGGGTGGTGCGTACCGACCTGTAAATCTAGCGCGGCATTGTTGCTGGGCAAGGAGAGTTGGGCCGGATCTAACCGTAGCATACCCGCCGAAAGCCCGTTGAGCAGGCTGATCTGGAAGCATGGGTTCCGCCCTCGAGGCGTTACCAAAATTACCCTACAGGAAGCTCCAGCCAGGGTATTCTGTGGATAAATGTCGGCCCATACTATTTTTCACGCACGACTATTTGCCGAGGAATTGACCCAGCGCTTCCCCTCGAGCGACTTCGAGCGTCTTGCTGGAACTTTAGTGGATGCTCAGGTTGATCTCAACCCCCACCAGGTGGACGCAGCCCTGTTCGCTTTCCATTCCCCGCTCTCCAAGGGGGCGATTCTGGCAGACGAGGTGGGGCTGGGCAAAACTATAGAGGCCGGGCTGGTGATCGCCCAGAAGTGGGCCGAGCGCAAGCGGCGGGTGTTGTGTGTGACCCCGGCCAACCTGCGCAAGCAGTGGTTCCAGGAACTGTCCGAGAAGTTTTTCTTGCCTTGTGAAATCCTCGAGACCAGGTTCTACAACGCGGCCATCAAGCAAGGCAACTTCGAGCCGTTCATATCCGAAAGGATTGTGATCTGCTCGTATCAGTTCGCTAAGGCCAAGGCCGCCGACATCGCCCGGATCAAGTGGGATCTGGTGGTGATGGATGAGGCACACCGGCTGCGCAACGTCTACAAGCCGGGCAACGTCATCGCCAATGTGCTCAAGAAGGCCCTCGACCAGGCCCCCAAGATTCTGCTCACCGCCACCCCGCTCCAGAACAACCTGCAAGAGCTGTACGGGCTGGTGAGCATCATTGACGACCGAGCCTTTGGCGACCTGGGGAGTTTCCGCGCCCAGTTCGGGAACATAGACGATGCCCAGGCTTTCAATATTTTGCGCGAGCGGCTGCGCCCGGTCTGCCACCGCACCCTGCGCCGCCAGGTGCAGGCTTACATCAAGTACACCCGGCGCCAACCCCTGACCCAGGACTTCACCCCCAGCGACGCCGAGACCGAGCTGTACGACCTGGTGAGCGAGTATCTGCGGCGCGAGAACCTGCACGGCCTGCCCAGCTCCCAGCGCAACCTGATCACCCTGGTGATGCGCAAGCTGCTGGCCTCTTCGAGCTTCGCGGTAGCCGGGGCCCTGGAGAACATCGGCAAGCGCCTCAGGAAGCAGCTCGAGGGCGAGTTGGGAGATCGGCTGGGCGAGGACTACGAGGCCCTTGACGCCACCGCTGAGGAGTGGGGCGAGGAGCCCGACGACAGGCCCCTGACCGAGGCCGACAAGGCCGCCATTGCCGCCGAGGTAGCCGACCTGGAGCGCTACTTCACGCTGGCCTCGAGCATCACCGACAATGCCAAAGGGCAGGCCCTGGTGGCCGCGCTGGAGCGGGCTTTCGACGAGGCCGAACGGCTGGGAGCCGAGCGCAAGGCCATCATCTTCACCGAGTCGCGCCGTACTCAGGAGTATTTACTGCGGGTGCTCGAGCCCCGCTACTCCGGCAAGGTGGTGCTCTTCAACGGCAGCAACTCCGACCCCGGCTCCAAGCGCATCCTGCGCGAGTGGCAGGAGCGGCACAAGGGCACCGACCGCGTTACTGGCTCGGCCAGCGCCGATATACGCAGCGCCCTGGTGGACGAGTTCCGCGAGCGGGCAGAAATTATGATTGCCACCGAGGCGGGTTCGGAGGGCATCAACCTGCAATTCTGTTCGCTGGTGATCAACTACGACCTTCCCTGGAACCCCCAGCGCATCGAGCAGCGGATCGGGCGCTGCCACCGCTACGGCCAGAAGCACGACGTGGTGGTGGTGAACTTCGTCAACCGGGCCAACCAGGCCGACCAGCGGGTGTTCGAGCTGCTCGAGCAGAAGTTCCGGCTCTTTGACGGGGTGTTCGGCTCCTCCGACGAGGTGCTGGGGGCCATCGAGTCCGGGGTGGACTTCGAGCGGCGCATCGCCGAGATCTACCAGCGCTGCCGCACCCCCGAGCAGATCCAGGCCGCCTTCGACGCCTTGCAACAGGAGTTGAGCGTGGAGATCCAGGACTCCATGAGCCAGACCCGCAAGAAACTGCTGGAGAACTTCGACGAAGAAGTAAACCAGCGTCTCAAAACCAGTGAAGAGCAGAGCAAGAGCGCCCTGAACCGCTTCGAGCGGCTGCTGATGGACCTGACCCGCCACGAACTGGACGGTGCGGCGGTTTTCGACGACAAGGGCTTCGAGTTACAGCACAACCCCACCCCCCTCGAGATCCCGCTGGGCCGCTACGAGCTGCCCCGCTATCACCCCGAGGCCCACTTCTACCGCCTCTCCGATACCCTGGCCCAGTACCTGATTCACCAGGCCCGAGAGCGCCCGCTGGGCGTGAGCCAGCTCGAGTTCAATTACACCGCATACCCCGCCAAAATCACCCTGCTGGAGAATCTGCGGGGGCAGGCCGGGTGGCTGCGCCTGAACAAGTTTAGCGTCACTGCGCTGCAACAGACCGAGGACTATCTGCTGGCGGTGGCAGTGACCGACGGCGGAGAGCCACTCCTGGAAGACACCCCCCGCGACCTCTTCAAGCTGCCCGCAAAGTTGACGGGCGAGACCCCCCAGCCCCCGCCGGATATGCTCGAGACCCTCACCCAGGCCCGCCGCCGGGCCATCCAAACCAACATCAGCCAGCGCAACGCCGACTTCTTCGAGAAGGAGGCTAACCGGCTGGACGCCTGGGCCGACGATATGAAGGTGGGCCTCGAGCGCGAGATCAAGGAACTCGACCGCCAGATCAAGGAGGCGCGGCGGGCCGCGAGCCTGGCCCAGTCGCTGCAAGAGAAGCTCGAGGGCCAGAAGCAGATCAAGGCCCTCGAGGCCGCCCGCAACGCCAAGCGCCGCAGCCTGTTCGAGGCCCAGGACGAGATTGACCGTAAGCGTGGGGATTTGATTGAGGAGCTCGAGGCGCAGTTGCAGCAGAAGCAGAGTTTGGAGCCTATTTTTACGATTCGCTGGAGGATTATATGAATGAGGATTCCAAAGACCCAGATACATTAGTTGCGGAGGCGATTGCTGGTCGTTTTGAGTCACAATTCCTTCTGGGTTCCCAAGAGAAGGAAGCCCTGACTACAACTATTGCTAATGGGAAGATGGAGATGTCAGACTGGATTCTTCTGGCCGAAAAACTGCACGAGCAGAAGGAGGCGGTTGAGTCATGAGCCTGAGACTTGAACAGATTTCCCTCAAGCATTTTCGGGGCGCGGTTCAGATCAGTCTGTTTCGTTTCGATCCCTCTAAGCGTCTCGTGATGATCTTCGGTGAGAATGGCAGTGGCAAGTCCACGCTGATAGATGCAATTGACCTGATGTTTAACGGCGGTAAGGGCTCACTGGAAGGGCGCAGCAGCACGTCGGTGAGAGATCATCTCCCATCTCTAGGACGTTCCCCGAGTGACGTGGAGATCGAGGTTGGCTTCGGGTCGAAAATATTGAAGGGCAGGTTCAACCAGTCAGGAACGCTTACTGTTACACCTTCGGCTGCCACGCGGCATCCGGTCGTAAAAGTCTTGCGCAAGTCGCACCTAAGCCAGATTGTCGAGGATACTCCGGCCAACAGGTATAAGGTTTTGCAGCCTTTCATCGAGATTCGGGGTATTGAGAAGAGCGAGGCCCAACTGACGGATGCAGTGAATGAGGTAGACCGTCGACTGGATGACTCAGTGCGCTATCTGGGGGAGGCTCAAGATACCCTGGGCAAGCTGTGGGAGGCGGAAGGTAGACCAGGAAGTGGGTGGCTTGAGTGGGCGAAGGCAAAGACAGCGCAGCCAGTTGATGCCTTAAGGCGGCAGATCACTGCAAACGAGCAATTGCTGGGTCACTACCAACAAGCAAAATCGGAGCTGCTAAGCTGGAGTCAGGCTCAACAACAATTGGATCAGGCCAGCGAAAATCTATCCGACGTTGAGGCGAAGATCGAGGCAGCAAGTGTCGAGGGCAGTTTAGGCGTCGAGCTAGTCCGAATGCTCGAACAAGTAGCCAGCTACATCGAGAAGGATCAATCAGATACCTGCCCTGTCTGCCAGCAGTCCGTTTCCCCCACCACCCTGGTCGAAGACATCCATGCCCGACTGAAAGAAGCTGCCCGACTACGAGCTTTGGGTGCAGAGAAGACTTCCGCCGAAAGAGCCAAGACCGCTGCCGAGGCTGCCTCGAAGACGCGGGCGACGAGCTTTATTGACGCAATTAGCAGGCTGAGCGATGCTCTCGGACTCACTGCTCCAAACCCCGAAGAGGGTAAGAGCTGGCTTGAGGGTCTCGAAAACAATGGGATATTTCAGGAAATTTCCGAGCAGTTAGAGAGTGGCAAAAAAGACCTTGAAAGCCACACGGCAGTGAGGCTGAGTTTAGAGAAGGCTTTGGATCACGAGAAGCAGTCTCAGCAACTAGAGGCTGTTTGCGGAAGTCTTCGTGCAATGGCCGAGATCGTGCGCCAGGAGCGCATTCGATACACTCAGGGTATTTTCGATCAAGTGGTTTCTGAGTGCCAACGAATGTATCAACGCATACATCCTAACGAGGACATTGGCCCGACAGGCCTGGTGCTAGACCAGCAGCGCAGAGGAAGCCTCCACCAGAGGGTAAAGTTTTACGGTGCGGACGATGTAGTACCGCAGGGCTTTTTCAGTGAGGCCCACTTGGACACATTGGCGTTTTGCTTCTGGTTAGCCATCGCTAAGCTGTCGCAAACCGACGCAATCCTGGTCATTGACGATGTTTTCACCAGCATTGACGCCCAGCATCTCAATCGCATTGACGATCTGCTAATCGAAGAGAGCCAGCACTTCACCCAGATCATCCTTACCACCCACTACCGGGGGTGGCTTGAGAAGTTCAGGTACGAGCATCCCAACACCCTAGATCTCCATGAACTCCACGAGTGGGACTCGGTACACGGTATCCGCAGCAGCAAGACCGTGCCCTACCCTGCCGAACTCAAGCAAGTGCTGACCGCCGCGCCGATGGATAGGCAGGCGGTTGCTAGCAAGTCTGGGGTGTTGCTCGAGGCCATCCTGAACCAATTCACTCTTGAGTACGAGTGCTCTATGGAACGTGTCAAGAAAGGAAGATACGACTTGGGGCAGTTAATCGCTGGATCGGCAAAGAAAATGGTCAGACTCAAAGTTGAGAAAGACAACGGCGGCTCGCCGACAGTCATTGACCTCGAGCCTGTGTTTGAGCGGATCAAGCAATTGGCGTTCTTACGCAACCAGGCGGGAGCCCACTACAACACGGTTGGACTGGATCACAGTAATACTGACATTAAGGAGTTCGGGGAAGCTACCCTAGCCTTGGCGGAGGCCTTAATCTGTAATGTGTGTGGAAACTATGTCTTCAAACGTCACCAGATAACTCATCGGGATTGCGGAGGCCATTGTAAGCAATCGAGGATTGTAGAAAAACGATCGGTATCGTAGGTATAATCAATCTGTCCAGACCTCTGGTAAAATTGACCAATGGTCAACACGCACTTCAAACTCGAGCCCCTCCTGCGCCAGCACAAGAAGACCCCACTGGCGCTGGCCGAAGCCAGTGGTCTATCCAAGACCACGGTCTACAACATTGTGAACAACAAGGCCAAAGCCATCGAGCTACAGACCCTCGACAAGCTGATGGCGGGCCTCGAAAAACTGCTGGGCAGGCCGGTGCGCTTCGATGAAATCCTCGAGAAGCGCCCGAACAGCAAGCAGGAGCGGCTGGCTCAACTGCTCAAGGATGCCAAGCCCTTTAGTGCCAAGGACTGGCGCATGGAGTGGCCCGCCTGGACTCTCGAGGAGCAGGCCGAGAACGAGGCGTTCCTTCAGGTGCTCGCCGAGGCCCGCGAGGCCAGCAAGGCCCTAAGCGTCGAGCGCGATAAGCGGCTGCTCGAGCTGTTCGATGAACCCGAAAGACCCGAGGCCGCCCACCCGGCCCCTAGAACGCCGCGTCGGAAGTCGGCATGAGTACCCTCCTGCTCGATACCAACATCCTCAGTTACAAGCACAACAACCACACCCTCTGGGCGCGGTACGAGCCGCGCCTCGAGGGCCAGGTGCTGTGCATCGCCGCCCAGACCGTGGCCGAGATGCGCTTTGGGGCCTTGCGGTCGGGCTGGGGCCAGGAGCGCCGCGCCCGCCTCGAGCGCCTGCTGGCGGGCCATCCGGTACTGTTCCCCGACGACGCGGTGTGTACCGCCTGGGCCACGGTTCGCCTCGAGTCCCACCTCAAGGGGCGGCCCATGAGCGAGAGCGATGTCTGGATCGCCGCCACCGCCCGCGCCCTGGACATCCCCCTGGTCACCCACAACCGCCGGGACTTCGACTTCCTCGAGGGCCTGAGCCTGGTCTCGGAGGAGACTTGAAGACCTACTGGGTGTACATCATGACCGGGGGCGGGCGCAGCCTGTACGTGGGCATGACCAACAACTTGCAGCGCCGCGTCTATCAGCACCGCAACAAGCTGCTCGAGGGCTTCACCAAGCGCTACAACCTGACCCAGTTGGTCTATTACGAGTCCACCAACGATGTGATGGCAGCCATCGAGCGCGAGAAGCGCATAAAAGGCTGGACGCGGGCCAAGAAGTTGGCCTTGATTAGCGGCTTCAACCCGACCTGGCGCGACTTAGGCGACGAGGTGCTGAAAGGGTAGGCGACCCTCAATGAACAAAACCGTTGTCATGTTGAGGAGTGCGGAGCACTCCGAAACATCCCCGGACTGCGCGAATCCCGTCCTACCATGCCGGTAAGGCGCTGCCCTGAGCCTTGCCCTGAGCTTGTCGAAGGGCTGTCGAAGGGTGACGGTCTGTTTGCCCGAGCAGTGGGCGACCCCGACGCGGTGAGGGGATTCTTCGGGGGCAAAAGCGCCCCCTCAGAATGACAAATTGCGGTGTCATGTTGAGGAGTTCGGAGCACTCCGAAACATCCCCGGACTGCGTAAGCCCCGCCCGTTGATGCAGGTACGGTGACGGTCTGTATACCCGAGCAGTGGACGAGGCTGGTGCGGCCAGGGGATTCTTCGGGGGCAAAAGCGCCCCCTCAGAATGACAAATTGTGGTGTCATGTTGAGGAGTGCGGAGCACGCCGAAACATCCCCGGACTGCGTAAGTCCCGCTCGACCATGCCGGTAAGGCGCAGCTCAGAATGACAGCGGTTGGGTGGGGGCTGGCAGGCGGGCTTGGTATGATTTGGCCGATGACGGAGATTGAGGCATGAGCAAGCAGAAACTCGAGCTTACCTGGGTTGGCAAGGACGTGCGCCCGCGCCTCGAGCCGCGCATTCTGCTCGAGCAGTCCGAGCACAGCTACCTGGCCGCCCACCGCGTGACCGAGAACGACCTGTTCGACAACAAGCTGATTTTTGGGGACAACCTGCTGGCCCTGAAGGCGCTGGAGCAAGAGCTTGCCGGCAAGGTCAAGTGCATCTTCATAGACCCCCCCTACAACACCGGCAGCGCCTTCGAGCACTACGACGACGGCCTCGAGCACTCCCTCTGGCTCTCGATGATGCGGGACAGGCTCGAGCTGCTGCGGACTTTGCTGAGGGAGGATGGGAGTATTTGGATAACCCTTGATGACAACGAAGTGCATTACCTGAAAGTGATGATGGATGAAGTGTTTGGTCGCGCAAATTTCTTATGCGATATTGCTTGGGAGAAGAGATTTTCACCGCCTCCTGACACCAAGGATTTCGGCTATGTGCATGATCATATATTGGTATATCGAAAGAGCCCGGATTTTCGGAGGAATTTGCTACCTATTACAGAGGATCAGTATGGAAGGTATAAAAACCCAGATAATGATCCTCGTGGTCCTTGGCAATCTATGGACTACACTTGCCGCTACACAGCAGATGAGCGCCCTAATCTTTACTATCCGATAATTCATCCTAAAACTGGCGCGGAAATCTGGCCGAAGCGAACCAGAGTCTGGGCAATGTCCCGTGAAGCCCACGACAATAACGTTAGAGAAAACCGGATTTGGTGGGGCGTTAACGGTGATCAGGCTGTACCAAGGTTAAAGAACTTCCTGTCGGAGATTCAGCAAGGCATGATGCCAATGTCGCTGTGGAAGCATACACTTGCCGGGCATACCCAAGAGGCTGCAAAAGAAACCCTTGCGTTATTTGGTACAGAGAAGTTCTCAACGCCTAAACCTGAGAGACTTATTCAAACGATATTGCAGATCGCAACCAACCCTGGCGATCTTGTGCTCGACTCCTTCGCCGGTTCCGGCACTACCGGGGCGGTGGCCCACAAGATGGGGCGGCACTGGGTGATGGTGGAGTTGCAGGAGACGGCCTATACGCACATTTTGCCGCGTCTGCGGAAAGTGGTGGATGGCACCGACCAGGGGGGCATCTCCGGGGCGGTGGGGTGGAAGGGTGGGGGCGGGTTTCGGTTTTACAAGCTGGCTGCCAGCCTGATGGCGCGGGACAGGTGGGGCAACTGGGTGATTAACCCGGTCTACAACGCCGCTATGCTGGCCGAGGCGCTGTGCAAGCTGGAGGGCTTTACCTATGCGCCCTCCGACACCGAGTACTGGATGCAGGGCTACTCCACCGAGCGGGACTTTTTCTATGCCACCACCCAGCACCTGACGCTCGAGCAACTGCAAAGCATCTCCGACGAGGTGGGACAAGAGCGCAGCCTGCTGATTATGTGCAGCGCCTACTCCGCCGACCCCCGCAGGTTTCCCAACCTCACCATCAAGAAGATCCCCCAGGCGGTGCTGAGCAAGTGCGAGTGGGGCAAGGACGACTACAGCCTGCGGGTCGAAAACCTGCCCAAGGCCCCCAGCCCCGCCGAGCAAACTGCACTCGAGCTGGCTGCCGCACCCGCCAGGGGCCGCGCAAAAAACCGGGGCATGGCGGGGTTGTTTGATAACCTCGAGGGCAACGGATGAACGCGCCTCAACGCCCCGCAGGCCACAAAGCCCCAACCGTTGTCATTCTGAGGGGGCGCAGTTTGCCCCCGAAGAATCCCCTCACCGGGTCATGTTGTCACTTCATGCGGGAGAGAAGACCGTCACAGTGCTCGAGTGAGTGGCCGAGGCCGCTTGCCCTGAGGGGATGTTTCCCCTTCGGTTCCTCAGGGCTTCGGCTCACTGACTACGCTCCGCTCAACATGACACCTGAATGTTTTCGCAACACGACATCCTCTCTTGTCATTCTGAGGGGGCGCAGTTTGCCCCCGAAGAATCCCCCAACTGCACAGAACTCGCCAACCGCTCGGGCAAGAAGACCGTTACCCTTGGACATGCTCAGGGCTGCGCCTTACCGGCATGGTCAAGCGGGACTTACGCAGTCCGGGGATGTTTCGGCGTGCTCCGCACTCCTCAACATGACACCACAATTTGTCATTCTGAGCGGGGTGCGGGACTCTTCTTGTCACCCTGAGCGGAGCGCAGCGGAGTCGAAGGGTCTCCTCCCTGCGTCCGGGTCGCCAACCGCTCGGGCAAGAAGACCGTTACCCTTCGACAGGCTCAGGGCAGCGCGTTACCGCCATGGTCGGGCGGGGGCCACGCGGTTAGGGGATGTTTCGCTCCACTTCGTTGCGCTCAACATGACAACGGTTTTGTTTCGAGAATTGCGGGGCGCGGGTTCGCGGAAAGCGGGTGGTTCTTGATGCACCCCGAGGCTAACAACATCTCCAACCGGCTCAGCCTGCGCAAGCCCCAGCGCGACTCGCTCGAGGCCCTGGGCAGCGTGCTCGAGCTGATCGGGTTCGAGGGGTTTGTGGCGAAGGGTGGGACGCGGGACGTGGAGGGGGCGCTCGAGTCCGTCCGGGCGGCCTTTCCAACCGTGCAGGACTTCGAGCGGGAGTTCGTCTCGCTCTGCTTCGCCCTGGCGACCGGGGTGGGCAAGACCCGGCTGATGGGGGCCTTCATCGCCTATTTGCACAACGTCTACGGGGTGAACAACTTTTTCGTGCTGGCCCCCAACCTCACCATCTACAACAAGCTGATGACCGACTTCACCCCCGGCAGCCCCAAGTATGTCTTCCGGGGCATCGGGGAGTTTGTGCAGTACCCGCCGCTGCTGATTAATGGCGAGAACTACGCCCAGACCGACTGGGCCAGCCCTGGGCTGTTCGGGCGGATCCGTATCAACGTCTTCAACATCTCCAAGATCAACTCCGAAGTGCGGGGCGGCAAGGAGCCGCGCATCAAGCGCTTCCAGGAGGTGCTGGGCAGCGGCTACTTCGACTACCTCGCCAACCTCCCCGACCTGGTGCTGCTGATGGACGAGTCGCACCGCTACCGGGCCAGCGCGGGGGTGCGGGCCATCAACGAGCTGCGCCCGGCGCTGGG
>JBGFRI010000037.1:0-125646 GCA_041695225.1 Deinococcota bacterium | reverse complement strand
GGTTCAACCCAGCCGGTCATCCAGAACGTCCAAACCAAGCCTCATGCAATACTAATGGAAGGGAGGGAGTGTCGCTTAGACCAGGCCAGAATTCTGTCTTGACAGAGGGGTCCACCTCACAATATCTCGACGAGGTCAATGCTGCTCCGGTAGTGTTCAAGTGGAAATACAAGCTTGATGAGGTTATGGTCTAATCATCGAACGTTATTTTGTGAACGCTATACTAGTATCTTAGAAGCCTATACCCAGTCGCAAGGCAAAGCGCCCAGTGGGGTTAACCGCGCTAAAGCCATAGTCCAGGCGGATAGGAGGTAACATCGCCCCCATCAGATCGAGGTTGAGCTGCAAACCAACTCCGGCCCCCACAAAAAATGCATCTCTTTCTGGGGGTGCAGGCCACAAACGGCCAAAATCGGTAAACACAAAGCCAAACAGGTTGGTACCGCCAGCAGGGCTCAGGCCGAAGTCGTAGCCATACTCGATGGTGCCATTGAGCACGGTGGTTCCCTTATCCAGAAAGCGGAGGTCATAGCCGCGCAGCATGCTGATGTCGGTGCTGTTGCCACCCAGGCTAAACTTCTGGGCGTCCTGCGCAGTTCCCAGTATGGTGCCAAAAGATAGCCGCAGACCAAGGGCATGTCTGGCCTCCTGGTCGAGCTGAAAAAAGTTTCGGCCAGTCACCACCACGGGTACGTACTGGGTAGCCGGGGCGCCGACGGGAAAGGTGATTCCGTAGCCAGTGTTAAGGTTAATCGCAAAGCCCTGGGTGGGGAAAACGGGGTCATTCAGGGTAGTATAGGTACCCCCCAGACTCAAGTTAATGGCCTGGAATTCTCGAATACTCGCAGCAAACCTAGTTTGTGCATCAGCTAGCAGTGCAGCATTACAGGCAGGGTCACCAGCATGCGGATCCTCGCAGCGGGGCCGGTTTGGGTCGGCAGCTTCCAGTACCGGCCTGCTCCACTCCCAGCCCAGACCGGCGGAAAGCCTCAGGTTGGGGAAGTCGCGGCTAAGGGGGCGGGCGACGGAAAAGTTGATACCGGTTCTGCGCAGGGTGTACTGCCAGACTGAGGTTCTGAAAACTCCTCCACCGACGTCTTGCTCGATGGGAAAGTTGATATTGGCCTGCGGCTGGCTGTAAATGTTAATGCCAAACGAGGTACGCACCTCCCGCAGGTCGGCAAAATCGTCGTAGATCCAGGGAATGCGGTAAGAGGCGCTGAAGGTCATGAACTCTCCAGCGTCGTTGGGGTTTATGCCCAGGCTTACGTTGTACTGGTGAGCCAGGCCCCACAGATTGGTGTCACTGACCGCAATGCTGCCCTCCCAGCCGGTCAGGCTGCTCCAGGAAATTGCGGGGATGAAGGCGCCGGTCCGGGCTTCGCTGAAGCTCAGGACCAGGATCACGTCTTCGGGTCTTTCTCCCGGCTGTGGCCGCACCAGCGGAGGCTCCCGCACTAGGCCGGTACGCAGGATATTGGTGATACCCTGTCTCAGGGCCGTTACCGAAAACAGACTACCCACCGGGGGCATTTCGCGTAAAAACACGCTGGGATCAGTACGGGTCAGGGGGGGCTCGATGCGATAGCCAGCAATGCGCAGCTCACGCAAACGCTGCACATAGACCCCATCTTGGAAAGTGAACTCTGGCTGACCGACTAAGTCGAAGCCAGCATCGCGGTATTCACGCAGGATTCGGGCAAAGTCTTCGGCGGCCAGGGCGGGGTTGTACTCGTCCCCCGGTTTGAGCCGGAGCCTGGCCAGCAGCCTTTCGGTAGGAATGGCGGTATTACCTTCGATGCGCACCTCGCGAATGGTCCCAAAGCGCTGTTCACCTACCCGAAAACTCAGGCGTACTCCATCCTGACCAACCCGCTCGGGTCTGAAGTCAATTATCCGGCCGATGGCTCGAGACAGGTTATTTATCCCATCCAGAATCCGGTCTACGTTGAACGGATCGCCCACCCTGAGCCCAAGCGGGGCGATATCTACCCCTAAAGCGTTAACCTCGGCAATCTTGAGCTCTACAAAGGCCACCCGCAGCACGCCGTCTACCAGGCTAGTACGGGCCAGGTCTACCCCACTGCCGCGGAAACCCGCAGCGGCATATACGTCGGCAGTACGCCCCACGGCATCGCGAAAACGATCGAAAGAAAAGCGCCCACCCTCCAACACCGGCTGGAAAAGTGGCTCGAGGCGTTCACGAGGCACGTAGGTTGCGGCGCCAACCTCCACCGACCTGATCTCTGGACTCTCATCCACCGCGAAGTGGAGTTCTACCCCACCGGGCACATCCCGGGCCTCGGTGGTTATTCGGGGTTCAAAGGGAAAGCCTTCGTTGCGGTAAATTCGCGCCAGGGACCGGGCGGCCTCGGTAGCCTTCCTGGGGTTAAACACCGAGCCTGCCCCAATGGCGTGTTCGGTCTCCAGATAACGCAGCACACTGGCCTCGGGAAAGGCCCGGGTAGCCACCGTCACCCTGACGATGCTGGGGTTGGTGGTAACTTCGACCACTATCCTGCGGCCTACCAGGCTAACCCTGGCCTCGCGGAAATAGCCCGTCGCCAGTACTGCTGCCCTGGCCTGCTCCAGATCGCCGGGCTGGTCGCCGACAGCAAAGGGCAGTGATATACGCACCAGGGCCGCCAGCACGGGGTCGGCGCCTCGCACCTCAATCTCTTCGATGGGGGCCGCCAGGGCCATTCCCAGCAGCATAACCAGGGCCAATAATCGCTTCATGTTGCCAACCATATGCGAAGGGCGTGAAGCGTGAGTGAGAGTAGGTAGACTGTACCGGACGGTTCATCATTCAATGAGTCGATAGTCAATAGTCCATAGCCGATAGCTTTTGACCCTCGACCCTCGACTAGCTTTTGACCCTCGACGTGCGACCTGCGACCTGCGACATCTTTTATGAAGCGTCAGCCCCCCGCTCCATGCTCCGGGGTCCTTCGGGACGGATGGGCAACTCTTGAATAGGAAGGGATGCCCAGCAGCTTAGAGCCTTAGAGGGCCTCCCGTACTGCAATGCGGTTAGCTTGAGATTTTCGGGACAAAACACCCTGGTTACCCCTGCTTCTCGACAATAAATTGTATTTAGATATTTCGCCGTTCCAGGCCTGAATGGGCCTGAGGTTATACCTAGGAAGTTATTCGTGGCTTTAGGGCCTCTGACTATCGCTTAGTGAACTATTTCACGGCTAGCAGATACAGCCAGGCCCGGACAGGCCACACGAGGGGGTGACCCAAAGAAGCAAGGCGGACGGTAGGAAGTTTGTAGAAACTGTCATAGAAAGGAGAAAGCCTTTGTGAGCGAATCTAACGTAGTTGAAAAAACCAGTAAAGGCGTGGCCCGGCGAAACTTTTTGTTGGGTTCCGCCGCGGCAGTCGGCGGCCTGGCCCTAGGCAACGCTGTCTGGGCGCAGTTCTGGGGCCCCGATGGGCTCGACCTCGAGGCGGCCAAGGCAGCGGGGTTTAGAGTTGTACACACCGACTGTCACATGTGCGGCGGGTTTTGCGGCCTCACGGCGCTGGTCAAAGAGGATGCGCCTCCGGGTGCAGAGAGCATACTGCTTTTCCCCAACCAGCACCCCGATCACCCCATGCGCGGCATCTGCGGGAAGGGATCAAATACCCTGTACAACTGGGACAGCCCTTTACGCATACGCAAGCCCCTCAAGCGGGTGGGCGAAAGGGGCGAGGGCCGTTTCGAAGAGATAACCTGGGACCAGGCCCTGGACGAGATTGCCGCCAGACTCAAAGCCATTGTGGATGCCTACGGCCCACGTTCGGTGGCCTTCACCACCAAAGACTTTCTGACGCCCCTGAACTGGATAGCATGGCCACTCGGCTCGCCTAACGTGGTGCAGCATCACAGCACCTGCAACACCTCTGGAATAGTTGCCCGCCGGTGGATGATGGGCGAGCCATTTAGCCATCACTCGCTGGTAGACCCGGACTACGACCACGTGCGCTACGTGCTGCTGCCGGGCCGGGCTCTGTC
Source organism: Deinococcota bacterium (assembly GCA_041695225.1). Taxonomy (GTDB): domain Bacteria; phylum Deinococcota; class Deinococci; order Deinococcales; family Thermaceae; genus Meiothermus. The sequence continues at coordinate 121,643 of JBGFRI010000037.1, read as the reverse complement.
GGCGCCCATGGGCGTGGTACACCGGATCGCCCGGGCCCGCGAGCACGGCGCAAAGGTGGTCTTTTTGAACCCGGCCATGCCCGACAATGCCTTTGCCGATAGCGAATGGCTGGCCTGCTACCCGGGTACCGACGCGGCCTTTATGCTGGGCCTGTGCCGGGTGCTCATCCGCGAAAACCGCATAGACCGGGAGTTTTTGTCGCGCTACAGCAACCTGCCGTTCTTGATTAAGCCCGATGGCAGACCGCTTACCGAGGCCGACCTCCGGGCGGGGGGCAGCGCTGAGCGGTTTGCCCTCAGGCATCGGGGCGAGCTGGCCTACCACAACGATGAGGGTGTGAGCGGCGACCTCGAGTACACCGGCGAGGTAACCCTGGCCGATGGGCGGCGCTTGCGGGTTAGCACCGCTTTCAACCTCTTTGTCGAACACCTGGAAGACTACACACCAGAGCGGGTAGCGGAAATTACCCGGCTTCCGGCCGATACCGTAACCCGCATCGCCCGCGAGCTGCACACCATGAAGGGCGTGGTAGAAGACACCTGGTACAACACCCGCAACGGCAACGACACCGACGCGGTTATGGCCCTGATGACGGTCAACGCCCTGCTGGGCAACTTCGACCGGCCTGGCGGCCTCTGCTTCCGACCGGGGGCCCGCCTTCCAGCGCCGATATCGCGCGACCGGGAAGGTAGGGTTACCACCATCCTGGGACACAGCTTCGTGATGGAGGAGATCCGCAGGGTTGACGAGCTCAAGTACCCCGAGGCCAACGGAACCTTCGACGTGGTGCTTGAAACCATAATCACCGGCCAGCCCTACCCCATCAAGGCCTTGTTTACCGTGGGGTCTACCATCTTCCAGCGCGATCCGAATACCAAGCGGGTGGAAGAGGCGCTGAAAAAGCTCGATCTGATCGTTACCAACGAAATTTTGGCCCAGGAGCTCACCGACTGGTCGGATTATGTGCTGCCGGCCGAGACCTACCTCGAGCGCGGCAGGCTGGCCTCGATCTCCTGGACCATGACCGCTGCGGTATCCTCGGCAGAACGCGTCACTACTCCGCCACCCGGGGTCGAGGCCCGGCCCGACACCTGGATCCTGCTGGAAATTCTGCGGCGGGCCTACCCCGAGCGGGCCGCCCTGGTGGGCTATGACCAGCGCTTCGCCGATCTGGCAGTCTTCCGGCGGGAGTTCTCCCGCCCCATTCGGGAAAAGCGCATTGATGGACTGGCTGCCGCGTGGAACCTTGACCCGGCAGCGCTAAGGGAAGAGCTGCGCAACAAGGGGTTCAAGGTCCTGCGGGGGCAGCGCTACTACCAGATACCTTATGTCAGGGGCTTCGACTCTCCTAGCGGCCGGTTCGAGATCTATGCCCTGCGCCCGGTGTTGCGCGGCTTCAGGCCCCACGGTTTTGCCCAGTACTTCCCCCCGCCCGCCTTCACCGCGCCCCGCGAAGCCAACGAGTTTATTCTGGTCAACGGCAAGAACCTGGTCAGCGGTTCCGGTACCTCCGGGCTCTCGTTCCCGGCCAGGTTCTTTACCTGTCAGGCAGTCTGGTTTAACCCGGAGGATGCTACGCGGCTTCAGCTGGCCGATGGCGACCAGATCGAGGTCGAGGGGCTCGACACCGGCTGGCGGGCCCGGGCCCAGGCGCGGGTCACGCCCCGGGTCAGACCAGGGGTGCTCTACCTCAACAACTACTCGGGCGGCTACCGCCAGCGCAAGGTGGCCGAGGATGAGCGCTTCCGCTTCCTCAGCCAGGGCCTAAACCCCCACTGGTTTGCCAAAGGGCATATCGAACCGATAACCGGCGCCGGGGCCAACAACTCTTCGGTTCGCATCAGGAAGGTGTGAGTATGAGAAAAAAGAACTATGCCCACCTGTGGGACTCCACCCGCTGCGTTGGCTGCGCGGCCTGTGTGCTGGCCTGCACCGCTACCAATGCTCCGGAGATGATGCTGCGCGTAGAGAGGGGGTGGCGCTCGCTGGCCTCCAACATCCGCCGGATCGAGACCACGAGCCCCCAGGGTCGGCCCGAGCTGCTGCTGGTGCAGTGCATGCACTGCACCAGCGCGCCCTGCGTCGAGACCTGCCCCTTTGGCGCAGTAAAGCACGACGAAAACGGCCTGGTGGTGCTTAACCCCAGGTTTTGCGCGGGCTGCAAGTACTGCGTGACCTCGTGTCCATACAATGTGCGCTGGATGCACCCCGACAACGGCCTGCCCAAGAAGTGCATGGGCGACGGCTGCCTGGAGCTGCTGCGAAAAGGCGAGAGGCCAGCCTGTGTGCAGGTCTGCCCGGCTGGCGCCCGCGACTTTGGCGACATTAACGACCCAGCCAGCTCCATCAGCAAAACCCTGCGCACCCGGCGTACCAAGCGGCTACTCGATCACCTCGGCACCGAGCCGAAATACTTTGTGGTGGTGGGACCATGACGACACCCGAGATTTACTTTCAGGCAGAGATCGCCCGCTGGGGCTGGATCATCGCCTGGTTTTTGTGGTTCAGCGGCATCGCCGGGATGAGCTCGGTCGCTTACTACTTTGTGCGCCGGGCCCCGATGGCGTTCCTGATCTTTGGCACGCTGGTTATCAGCCTGGTTCTGGTAGCCAGCACTCTAACCCGCTGGTGGAATCTTCCAGCGGCGCTCTTCAACGCGCTGATTAACTGGACCTTCAACTGGCATTCCTGGATGATGATCGGCATTGCCATACTAATGCTGCATCTGGTTCTGTCTCTCTTCCTGGCGGTTGGGCATCTCAGGCTAGGTGAGATGCGCTGGCTGCGCTGGACCCGGGCCCTTCAGCAGAGCAGGGTTTTTCTGGGCGTGCTGGCTGCCAACGGCCTGGTTATAACCTTTTACACCGGCTTCCTGCTTACCCAGGCGGTGGGTGTTCCGCTGTGGAACTCCGCGCTGATACCCATCTTGTTTGTAATCAGCAGCGCGGTGGCGGCTATAGCGGTGCTCAAGCTATTCAACCTGTTGGGCTGGGTAGATGACCAGATCTCAGTCTTCGGCCAGCGCGTGAGCATCGGGCTCGACGCCGTCAAGCTACTGGCCATTCTGGCTTTTTTGCACGTCAGCCTGACCGTTGGCAGTGCTGGAGCACGCATTGGGGCCCTCGAGATGGCCTATGGCCAGTATGCCCTGATGACCTGGCTGGGGGTGGTGGGGGTAGGGATCATAATCCCGCTAGCCATTGGGGTTTACGTCTTTGTAAAGGGCAAAAGCAAACCCCTGCTGCTGGTCTCGGCGGTAGCCGCTCTGGCCGGGGTCTTCTTCCTGCGGGCGGTGGTGCTTCTGGCCGGAGTATTTGAACCACTGGCCCTGTAAAGCCTGGCATCTCGAGCCGGCAGAACCAGGCTCACCAGACCTCGAGGGTGATGCAGCGTCATCACCCTCGCTTTTGTTGGTCGGGCAGCGTCGGAGTTTCCAGCGACCTAATACCAGCAGAGACCGGCCACGGCAAGACTTTCCTAACTTTTAGGCCGGGTACAACCGTGCCCCGAGGTATTCTCCCGCCAATACACAAAAAAGCGCCTGTGGGCTAGGGAGGGAACCCACAAGCGCTGTTAGAATGCCCACCGAAGTGGGTTGCTATACTTATACAACTCCAACGGCTATCTGGGTAGGGAAGAAAGTCCTGCTTAACCGGTTAGAGCCCGGAGCAGGATTTCCTGGGTCACCTCCAGCCAGTCCAGCATACGGCTGGCCTCGAGCGAAAGCTCGCCCAGGAAGCCCCGGTAGACCGAGATGTCTAGCATGGACACCCATAGCACACCCTCTTTTTCAAACAATGTTACCCGCATAGGCAGAACCAGGCCGATCTCGGGCCTGCTGGTCACAAAGGCCTGGTATAGCTTGGGCGCATCGAGCTCGAGGGTAACTACCCGGGGGCCCTGGTACTCCTCGCCGGCGTACTGGAACAGAGGATGCACCGCGACAATCCGGTAGCCCTCGCGTTCGGCGGTCTGGGCCAGCAGCTCGGCGGCCTGGGCCAGGTCTTGGGCTTTGCGGATGGGCTGGGTCAGTGCGGCAAAGGGACTCACAGTCTGCATGGTAACTCCTGGTGGCCTGCTCAGGCCAGGGTTTTCCTGGCTTTGGCCTGCTTGAGTTCTTCCAGCACGATGCGCTGGATGCCGCGCTTGCAAGCCGAACACTCGGCGGCGCCACCCAGCGCCTGGGCAATGATCTCGACCTCCCACAGGTTTTGTTGCACCAGGCCCCGCACATCGGACTCGCGCAAGGTATGTACCCCGCACAAATAAACGGCGGCGTCTTCTGCGGGGGCGCCCGCACTGGCGTAGGCTTGCTGCCAGAAGCGCTGTTCAAACTCGGCAATATACTCAGTAAAAGTCTCCAGGTCTAGCTGCTCGAGCTGCTCTTCGATCTCTAGCAGGGGTATGGCGTACTCCTCTAGATGCTGCAGGGCCTGCTGAATTACAGGGTCAAGCTGGCCTCGCTGGGCATAGAGGGCCCGGAAATTGGCGCTGGTCCAGGGCCGGTCGGGGTCCTGAGCTTCCAGCAGTGGCAGCACCAGCAGTTTGGCCTGCTGGGTCTGGTCTTCTTTGCTCTCGATAAAGGCAAACAGGGCGTTCATATGGGCTCCCGTACCGCCTCGCCGGTCATGTAGAGGTGAATTAGCTTCAGGTTTTCCTTTGCCTCGGCCGGGTCAATTTTTTCGATGGCCTGGCCGGCGTGCAGCAGTACCCACTCGCCGGGGCTCAGGTCTTCTAAGAAGCCGGTGAAGCAGTGTCGGGTAGACTCACCCAGCCGTACTACGGCGCTCTCCGGGTCAATAATTTCCACCACTTCGTAAGGGATTCCCAAGCACATCTTTGCCTCCTTAAATCTTACCCAGGTCTGGCCCATCGCTGGCCACACTCTGGGCCAGGGTCTGGGCCAGGGCAAGCTGTCCCAGGGCCAGGCCGCCATCGCCGGGCGGTACCGCCTGGTTCCACCGCACGCCAAAGCCCTGCGCTCTCAACTCGGCCAGCGTCATCTGGTGCAACAGACGGTTCTGCCACACCCCTCCCGAAAGCGCCACGCTCGAGCAGGGGTACCACTGGCGCAGGGCCCGGGCGGCCTCTCCCACGCCCGAGGCCAGGGCCGCGTGGAACTGCCAGGCTACCGCGTCTGGCGCCATGCCACCATTAAGCCAGTCCAGAACTACCCCCAGCAAGGGATGGTAGTCCCATTGAACCATGCCGCCGCTCTGGGCTAAGGGCAGGTTCAGGCTGGGCCGGGGCTTCGCTCGACTGTGGCCGCGGGCCAGATTTTCCAGCCAGATGGCGGCCTGCCCCTCGAAGTCTTGCCGCTGGTGAAAGCCCAGCAAGGCGGCTACGGTGTCGAACAGGCGGCCCACGCTGCTGGTGCGGGCGATGGGTAGCCTCGAGGCCAGCAGGCTTGCGCCCTGCCGCACCAGGCGCTCTGGCAGCCGGCTCTCCCAGCCGGTTAGCCCTTGCAAAAACCCCAGCGCGGCCTGGGGTGGAAAAGCCGCCGCGGCATCGCCGCCCAGCAGCGGGGCATATTTCAGGTGCCCAACGCGCTTTAAGCCCTGCTCCAACGAGCCGTAAAACACCTCCCCACCCCAGACTGCCCCGTCCTGGCCCAGGCCAGCGCCGTCGAAGGCAAAGCCCAGCACCGGCTCGGTCCAGATCTGATGCTCGGCCAGCACCGAGGCAATATGGGCCTGGTGGTGCTGGACGGCCAGCCTGGGGCCGGGCAACTCGTGGGCATACTGGCTGGAGGGGTAGTCGGGGTGCAGGTCGTGGGCTACCAGGGTCTGCTCCAGGTCTACCTGGTACATCTGGGCCAGGTCGTGGATGGTCTCGCGGAAGGCCAGGCGGGCCTCGAGCTCCTCCAGGTCGCCCAGGTGCTGGCTTAGCAGCACCTGGCCCCGCACACCCAGGGCAATGGCATTCTTGAGCATGGCCCCCAGCGCCAGAACGGGCTCCTGGTAGCGCTCTGAGTACAGGATAGGGGCCGGGGCAAAGCCCCTGGCCCGCCGCAGAATCATGGGCTTCTGGTCGGCCAGGGCCAGCAGGGAGTCATCTACCCGGCGGGCGATGGGCCGCTCGGTCACCAGGTAAAACTCGGCCAGCCCTTCTAGCGTGGCCAGATCCTGGTCGCGGTAGACCATGGGCTCGCCCGAGCGGTTGGCGCTGGTCATCACCAGCAGCCCGGGGGCGCCCTCGGCAAAGAGCAGGTGCTGCAGCGGGGTGTAGGGTAGCATCACCCCCAGGTCGGGGTTGTCTGGGGCCAGAGCCTGGGGCAGGGCAAGCTGGCCTTTGGGTAGCAGTACAATGGGCCGCTCGTTGCTACGCAAAAGCGCGGCGGCGGCCTCGGAAAGCTCCACGTAGCCAGTTAGGGCCTGGGTGTCTTTGGCCATCAGGGCCAGGGGCTTATAGCGGCGCTTCTTAGCCGCGCGCAGCCGCGCTAAGGCAGCGGTGTCTCTGGCATCGCAGGCCAGGTGGTAGCCCCCCAGGCCCTTGATGGCCAGAATCTTCCCCTGGCAGAGCAGGTTAGCTGCCTGCACCACGGCCTGGTGCTGGCTGGCCAGGGGTTGCAGCCTGGCGTCCAGCAAAGACACCTGTGGCCCGCAGGCCGAGCACGCGGTAGGCTGGGCGTGGAAGCGGCGGTTGCGGGGGTTGTGGTACTCGGCGGCGCAGTCGGGGCACATCGCAAATGCCCGCATAGTGGTGAAGGGCCGGTCGTAGGGTAGTTGCAGGATGATGGAGTAGCGCGGGCCGCAGTTGGTGCAGTTGATCAGGGGGTAACGGTAGCGGCGGTTGGTGGGGTCGAATAGCTCGCTCAGGCAGTCAGGGCAGATGCTCAGGTCGGGCGAGACCTGGGTGGCCACCTGGCCGCTAGCATCGCTGTGGACAATGGCAAACCCGCCGGGCAGGCTGCCAGGGGCCTGGCTTAGCACCTCGAGCCCCTCGACCCTGGCAGCAGGGGGCGCCTGCTGGGGGATGGCCTCTAGAAACTGCTCTAGCACCTCGGGCCGGCCAGAGACCTCGAGCAAGACACCCCCCTGGTCGTTGCGCACCCAGCCCGACAACCCCCACTGCTCGGCCAGCCGGAAAATGAAGGGCCGAAACCCCACCCCCTGCACCACCCCGCGCACCCGGAGGCGCAGCGTCTGCGAGTGTTGCTGGCCCTGGTGGTCTGGCATGGTGTTTATGTTATAGCCTCAGGAAATTTGCTGGTTCAGGTAGCCATACCAGGCTTCCATACCCTGCCCGCTCCGGGCCGAGACCTCGAGCACACTGGCCTGGGGCGCTACCTGGCCAAGGTTTGCCAGGGCCTGGGCGCGGTCAAAACCAAGCACGGCGGCCAGGTCAGACTTGGTAATCAGCACCAGGCTGGCGCTCTTGAAGATGCGGGGGTATTTGAGCGGCTTGTCCTCACCCTCGGTAGTGGAAAAGAGTACAACCCGGGCCTCCTCGCCCAGGTCGTAGGCGGCCGGGCAGACCAGATTCCCTACATTTTCGATAAACAGCAGGTCTAGCTCGTCAAGCTTCAGCGCATCCAGTGCGCGGGAGATCATGGCGGCCTCGAGGTGGCACAGGGCGCCGGTCTGGATCTGTACTGCCGTGGCGCCACCTACCTGCAGGCGCTGGGCGTCGTTATCGGTGGTCAGGTCGCCCACTATCACCGCCATGGCGTGCTGGGCTCCAAGTTCCTGTAAAGTACGCGCCAGCAGGGTGGTCTTGCCCGCGCCGGGCGAGGAGAGCAGGTTCAGGGTCCTGACCCCGGCCGCCTTCAGGCGCTCGCGGTTGCTGGCGGCATACTGGTCGTTCAGGGCCATCACCCCTTTTTCGACTTGAATGCGCCGCCCACGCTCCTGGAAGTTTTCGGCCAGAACCGATATCTCTACCCCGATTTCTTTGGTCATAAACGCACCTCCCTTTTATGAAGCGTCTCAAGTCTCAGGTCTCAAGTCTCAGGTCTTTTTGGCTTGCGACCTGCGACCTGCGCCATTCAATGAGTCGATAGTCAATAGTCCATAGCCGATAGCCCATAGCTGATAGCCGGTAGCTTTTGACCTTCGACCTTCGACCTTCGACATTTTTGTATGAAGCGTCAGCCCCCGCTTCATGCTCCGGGGTCCTTCGGGACGGATGGGCAACTCTTCACAATGCGGCCGCCTCGGTGGTCTGCCAGGCAAGTTTAGTACAACTGGTTAGCCCCTGGCAGAAAGTACGCTACTCCACCTCGAGATAGCTAACCTCCAGCTCGGTACCGCGGCTGCTGGCGGCTACGGCCTGCTGGCACGACGGGCACAGGGCGATACCAAAAGGATTATCAACCGCGAACTCCACCCCGCAGTCCGGGCAAATAGCCCCCAGAGGCACCCAGTCTATATTCAGGCGGGCCTGCTGGGCCAGGGTGCCCGGTCTGGCCGCCTCAAAGGCAAACTCCAGGGCGGCCGGCTCCACGCCGCTCAGAGCCCCCACCCGCAGACCAATCTCGCGGATGCTGCTGGCCCCTTCACGCCTGGCATACTCCTCGGCAATATCCAGGATGCTCTGCATCAGGCCAAGCTCATGCATCCACTACCTCGGATACTGGCTCTATACCCAGCCTCTGCAACTCCTGCAAGACCACCGACTCCAAAGCCCCCAGGCGGGCCTCGATCATGGGGCTCAGCTCGGTCTGCAGGCTCTGGCTCACCAGGGCCAGCGGGTGCACCCCAATGGCGATAAAGGTAGTTGGGGGCAGGTCGCCATGAATCTCCATGGCGGTCAGCAGCTCGGGCATCTCCCACTCGTGCGAGGATAGCTTGCCATACTGGATGGCGCTGGGTATCTCGTGCAGGCCAAAGCGGTAGATAGCGCCTGGCTCGGCCGCCACTGCATCTACCACAATTACCTGCTCGCGCCCGGCAATAAGCGGGAGCAGGTTCCAGGCCAGAGTTCCCCCATCCAGAATCTGAAGCCGTTCAGGAAAGCGATACCTGGTCTGTAGTCGGTTGACCAGGGCCACCCCCACACCTTCGTCGCCGTATAGAATATTACCCACGCCTAGCAGCAGAATTTCACCAGCCATATCTCGTCTCCCCAGACCTGCCCCCTGGCCTACCCGGTTGGGAGGCCGCGGGTGTTCAGGCTTCTTGCTTACTTTTGCGGCTTAACCTCCTCGGCATGATAGCCGGAGATCATGGCCTCCATGGTCATGGTCCGGCTACGTATGCTGTACCAGACCACCATGTAGACATGCAGCAGGGTGAAGACAATCAGCACCCACATCATCCAGTTGTGGATAACGCGGGTGTTGGCCAGCCCACCCAGGGCGACCTCGAGGGGCCTCAGCACCTGTCCGGTCCAGCCCGCCAGGCCGGTGGGCTGGTAGGGCGCAGCCAGAATCAGGCCGGTCAGGATCACTACCACCAGGGCCGCGTAAAGCACGGTATAGGTCAGGTACTGTAGCGGGCCGTAGTTGGAGTAGACATACCGGGGGTGGTCGCGGCGCAGCAGCAGATAAAAAGCCAGCTGGTCCCGCCAGGCCCGCCAGTCGAAAAGGATCCGCACCATGGCCACCTCGGCTCCGATGCCAAGCCTGGGGCCGGGCTTGAGCAAGAGGAACTCGTAGATGCGCATCAGGGTCAGCGCCAGCAGGATCCAGCCGGCCGCAACATGCAAGCCGCGCATCTCGGCCATAAAGAAGTTAAGGTGGATGGGTAGATGCGGGTTGGGGGTCAGGAAGGGCTCGGCCAGGTAAAAACCACTAATCGCCAGCCACAGGATCAGCACAAAGCGGAACCAGTGCGCTATGCGGGTGTGGCGCCCGAAAGTGTATACCAGCTGCACCGTGGTTTTCGAATCCTGCTCAGTGGTTTTGGGGTCATCTTGCGGCATCTTGGCCTCCTACACCTTAATTTTCAGGTGAGCAAGCTCCTGACCCCTGGCGTCGAGCAGGTGTACCGCACAGGCCAGACAGGGGTCAAAGGAGTGTATGGTGCGCAGGATCTCCAGGGGTTTGGGCGGGTCGGCCAGGCGCTGCCCTATCAGCGAGGCCTCGTAGGCCCCCATCTGGCCCCTGCCGTCGCGGGGCGAGGCATTCCAGGTCGAGGGAACTACCGCCTGGAAGTTTTCAATGCGCCCGGCTCTGACTCTCACAAAGTGTGATAGGGCGCCTCGAGGGGCCTCGTAAAGGGCAAAACCGTCGCCGTCCCGCGGCAGATGGGCGGCAAAGAAGCGCTCGTCTCCGCGTGAAACGTTGGCTACCAGTTCGTTGGTCAGGCTGGGCATGAAGTCTGCTATGAGCTTGGTCTCCAGGCCACGTGCAACGGTGCGCCCCAGGGTCGAGTACCAGAAGCTGAAAGGCACCCCGATGCGCGCGGTATACCCGTCCATCAGCTTCTTTACTGCTTCATTACCGCTGGCATAGGCCACAATCAGCCGGGCCAGCGGCCCTACCTCGACCGGGTTTCCATCGTAGCGGGGGGTCTTGAGCCAGGAGTACTTTTCCTCTACATTCAGCCGGTTATCGGGTAGCAGGCCGGTGTAGTGGGGGTTGGTCTGGCCGTCAAAGGGGTGCAGCGCGGTATGGTCGTCCCGGTAGGTGTACCAGGAGTGGGCGACCTCTTCGGTAATGAGGGTGTGGTCAACCGGTAGAACCCGGGCCAGGTCGCGGTTCATCACCAGGCCTCGGTCGAACAAGAACCGCTGGTTCTCCCAGGGCTCCTCGTCCAGCGGCAGCCCGCCCACGCACAGGTAGTTTCGCAGTCCCGCGCCATCGCCGCGCAGGGCCTCCTCTTTGTAGCGGGTACCCATCATCACCAGGTCGGGCAGGTAGGCCCGGTCAATAAAGTCCTGGCCCTGCTTGAGCATAAACATGAACTGTCCGATGCGCTCGGCCGAGAGGGCATCGCGCACCGAGGTCACCCCACCCACCACCAGGCTCTGGGGGTGTGGAGTCTTGGCCCCAAAGATGGCCAGCAGCTGCGAGAGCACCCGTTGCACTGCCAGGGCGTCCAGGTAGTGCGAGGCCATGATCAGGTTTTCTTCGGGGGTGAGCTTGTAGGCCGGGTGTCCCCAGTAGGCGCCAGCAAAGGGGCCCAGCTGGCCACTCTCGACAAACCTGGTCAGGCGCTTGGCCACCAGGCCATAATGGCTCTCGGAGGCATTGTAGGGGTTGGCATGGTACTGGTGGGCCACCCGCACTGCCCGGGCCGGGTCGGCCTGCAGGGCCGAGACAATATCGAACCAGTCCATGCCGTGCAGGTGGTAAAAATGCACCACATGGTCCTGGATGGTCTGCGCAGTCCACATCAGGTTACGCACCAGCCGAGCATTGGGCGGGATGCGGATCTCGTAGGCCCGCTCAATGGCCTCGGTGCCGCGCTCGTAGTGCTGATAGGTGCAGACCCCGCAGATGCGCTGGGTGAACAGACCCAGGTCGCGGGGGTCGCGACCGCGCATGATCAGCTCTACGCCGCGGAAGGCAGTGCCAGAGCTGTAGGCCTGGCTGATCTGGTTTTGTTCGTTCAGGGCCACCTCGATGCGCAGGTGTCCTTCGATGCGGGTGATGGGATCAATAACAATTCGCTCAGCCATAACCTACTCCTTGGGCTCCGCAGGGGATATGGGTTTTTTGCTGCTCTGGCGGCTTTCCAAAGCCGAACGCACCATGGTGGCTACGGCATGGGCTGTTATGCCGACCGCGACCGCTCCAAGTGCCCAGCGGCCAACTGTATCGGCGGTGGCGTCGGCCAGACGCGGCGGGGCGTAGACCCCTGCCGCAACCGCACGGTGGAAGGGGGTCATGGTATCCCAGAAGGCGGGCTCGCTACAGCCTATACAGCCGTGTCCGGCCATTATCGGCCAGGAGACCCCCTGGTTGTATCGCACCACGCCGCAGTTGTTGAAGGTAAAGGGACCTTTGCAGCCCACCTTATACAGACAAAAGCCCTTCTTGAGGCCCTCGAGGTCGGCCCAGCTCCGTACAAACACCCCCGCGTCGAAGCTGCCGCGCCGCTCGCACATGTCGTGGATGCGGGTTCCATAGGCCCAGATGGGCCGATCAAAGGCATCGAGCTTGGGCACCCGGTCAAACATTACCAGCTCCAGAATGGTGCCCACGATGTTGTTGGGGCTGACCGGGCAGGCCGGCAGGTTGATCACCGGGGTGTTAATCCGGTTTGCCCGCAGGAAGGACTTGATGCCCGAGGCGGTGGTGGGGTTAGGGCTGGCCATGGGAATTCCCCCATAGGCCGCGCAGGTTCCGGCCGTGACCACAAATTTTGCATCCCTGGCGATGCGCTGTACCAGCTCGGTGGAGGGCTCGGCCCCCGAGCCATACCGGTAAAAGATGCCGTCGGCTCCGGTTGGCACCGAGCCCTCGAAAACGGCGATGTACTGTCCTTTGTGCCTGGCCATACTGGCGTCCAGAACCGCCTTGGCCTGGTCGCCTGCGGCTGCCATCAGCACTGCCGAGTATTCCAGCGAGAGCACCTCGAGGATAATCTGGTCTACACCAGGGTTGGCGCTACGCAGCAGCGCAACCGAGTTGCCGGTGCACGACTGCAGCTCCTTCCAGATGATGGGAAGGCGCGGAGCCGCCTGGGCGGCTTGTGCCACCCGCCCGATAAAGCTGGGCGGCAGGCCCAGGGTGGTAGTCATCACTGCGGCCCATTTGACAAAGTCACGCCGGCTTACCCCCCGTTGGTTTAGGGCCTGGCTCAGCCGGGTTTCTTTCTGGCCCTGTAGCAGCGCAGCCAGATTGCGGTCGGCCTCGGCTAGCAAGCGTTTCTCTTCGTGAATGTCCATGGGCGGTATCTGGTTGGTGTCCGGGTCGAGATTCATGCTGGGCAACCCCCTTGTCCTAGACTGTCCAAAGGCCTCACAGGGCTCTTGGCATTCCGCTAAAACGGCAGCCTTGCTTTCTGGTACTAGACCAGCCCAGTGTTAAGGGCAGAGCCAGACGCAAGGTCAGGGTCCTCTTTAGCTTCTTTACAGATTTACCGATTCTGATATGGGGTTGCAGTGTCAATTGTCCCTAGCGGCAGCCAGAGCAGGGTGTTGCTGGCCCTGGGTGGCGGGCCGGGTTGGCCAACTATGGGCCTGGCCACAGCTTCGCCGACAAGCAACATCCATTGATTATGCAACCCCACTACATAGGGGTCCGACTCAAAGGCTCGCTGGCCCACAGCTTCGACCTCGCTACCAGGCACGGCATTACAACCTGGAGTACGTGCTGTCTCACGCTCGCCGAAAAGCTAGCCGCTCCTCTGGTGACAGGAACCAAAGACTAAAGCATGTTCGAAAATTGCCAGGCCACGCACATTCGCAGGAGAACTTCGATTAACGCGGGATTTGAAGCAACGGCCACTGAAGCCCCCTCTCCCACACTTGCGAGAGGGTTGGGGTGAGGGTTGAATGACGCCCCAGACGCCGTGGTTCGCTGCACTCACTCCCCCTCACCCAGCCTCTCCCGCAAGGGGAAAGGAGATTCTCCGAACGCCCTCTAGCGCCCATGCTGGTGAAAAACCGGTGGTTCGACTCGTTGCCTACGGGCTACCGGTTTCGCATTAGGGACTCTGGAGGCTTACATACCAGGACGAGTCGGTTCAACCCCCAGCCAGGTTACGGCTTTGCCGCAATCGCGTAAGCGACTCGCCTAGCTAAAGGTTGCGGCGTAACTGCCCAGCGCTTCGAGCGCCTCGTCGGCTGCCTGGTCGAAGTCGAGGGCCTGCCCCATCGTCCACGCAGCATCGAACGACACTGGGCACGAGGCCGCCCTGGCGGTCTTGAGGTCGTGCTGGTAGTCGCGGTGAGAGACGGTCTCCATCGGCGCCCCGATGCGCTGGCGGTAGGCCTCGGCCGCACCCCAGAGCCGCGCCGCGTAGAGGGGAGTGTCGCTGGCCAGCAAGCCCGCGGTTTTTTCCAGCAGGTCGGCCAGCACCCGCCCTGCCCCAATCCTGCGCCCCAGGCGCAGCCCTTCCTCCAGCAGGGCGGCTGCATAGGCCTGCTCGCCCTGGCGCTTGACCACCCGGGCCAGGTTGTTGAGTGCGGTGACGATGCTCCAGGCCTCGCCCTCGCGCCGAAATATGGACAGCACTTCTTCCGAGATGGTCCGGGCACGCTCCAAGTCGCCCTGGAGGTAGACCACCAGGCTAAGGTTACCCAGGGGTCGGGCCGCCCCCAGGGTGTCGCCCTGCTGGCGGTAGAGGGCCAGGCTCTCTTCGAACTCGCCCCGCGCCTCGGTGTAGGCCTCTTGTAGATAAGAGACCACGCCCAGATTGTTGAGGGTATGGGCAACACCCTCGCCACCAAGTTTCTGGCGGATGGCCAGGCTTTCCAGTAGCCGCCGGCGGGCCTGCTGGTAGTCGCTCTGCATCCAGGCCAGTACGCCCGCGCCGCTCAGGGCCTCGGCCCGGGCAAGGCTCTCTGCTGCGCCGGGCAGGGCCAGGGCCCCCTCGAGCCAGGCACGACCCTCGCTCAGGTGGCTCTGCATGTGCCAGTAGCGCCAGAGCGCGGCCGCAGAGGCCAGCGCGGCCTCGGCCTGGCCCTGGTCCAGCGCCCACTGCAAGGCTGCGCGCAGGTTGTCGCGTTCCAGGTTCAGGCGGTTTAGCCAGGCCTCCTGCTCTGGGCCGGTGAGCTGGGCCTGCCGGGTGAGCGCAAGAAAATACCCGGCGTGACGGGCTTTAGTCTGGGGCAGGGTGCCTTTTGTGGCCTCTTCTTCCAGGGCGAAAGCGCGGATGGTCTCCAGCATGCTAAACCGACCCTGGGCCTGCTGCAGCAGGCTGGCGTCCAGCAGGGCCGAGAGGTGTTCTAAAAGCTGGCTGTCGGTGGGGGGGTCGGGGTGGCTCTCGGTGGGGGGGTCGGGGTGGCAGACCGCTGCGATAGCCTCTGGCGTCGCCCCGCCGGTAAATACCCCCAGGGCAGTAAAGAGGCGCTGCTCCGGGGGGCTAAGCAGGTTATAGCTCCAGGCGATGGCGCCGCGCAGGGTGCGCTGCCGGGCCGAGGCATCCTGCGGGCCGCTGGTCAATAGTTCGAGGCTGCGCGAGAGGCGGGTGAGCAAGGCGCCGGGCTCGAGTACCCTGATGCGCGCCGCCGCCAGCTCCAGCGCCAGCGGCAGACCATCCAGGCGGACGCAGATGGTAGCCACCGTCGAGGCATTGGCCTCGCTCAGCTCGAAGCTGGGCCTTACCGCGCGGGCGCGCTCACAAAAGAGCGCCACCGCCGGGTTGTCGCGCAGAACCGCCAGCGCGGGTAGCCGGGCCAGGTCGGGCACCGCCAGGGGGGGCACCAGAAAGCTATGCTCGCCATACAGGTTGAGCAGGCGGCGGCTGGTGACCAGAAGCTTGAGCCCGGGGGCGCTGGCCAGTAGCTCGCTCAGCGCGGGAGCGGCGGGGATCACCTGCTCAAAGTTGTCCAGAACCAGCAGCAGCTGCTGGTGGCGCAGGTGCTCTTTCAGGCTGTCCAGCGCTTCGGCTTGCGGCTTGAGCCCCAGGCTCTGGGCCACCGCCGGCCAGACCAGCCCGGGGCTGGTAATGGAGGCCAGGCTTACCAGGTGCACCCCGTCGGCGAACTGGTCCACCAGGGCGGCAGCGGCGGCCAGGGCCAGGCGGGTCTTGCCCACCCCGCCCGGGCCGCGCAAAGTTAGCAAGCGCAGGCTGGTCTCTTGGAGAAGGTCGCCAACCTGACCCAGTTCGGCCCCCCGGCCCAGCAGCGGGGTGAGCGCGGCCGGCAGGTTGTGGCGGGGCGGGGGCGGCGGGCGGGCGGCGATCTCGCCGGCCTCGATCTGCTGGTAGAGCCGGGTGGTCTCGGGCGAGGGCTCGGCGCCCAGCTGGTCGGCCAGAAGGCGGCAGCATCTGGCGTAGTGGGCCAGGGCAGCCTCGCGCTGGCCGCTCTGGGCCAGCAGGGTCATCAGCTGGCGGTGGCCATCCTCGCGCCAGGGCTCGAGCTCCAGCAGGCGGCCCAGGGCCTCGGTCGCGGCGCCGTACTCCCTCTTCTCGGTATGGTGGGCAGCCAGCAGGTGCAGCGCCTGCACCGCCAGCAGCCGGTAGCGCTCCCGCTGCCCCACCACCCAGTCTTCAAAAAGCGAGGTGCCCTCTAGCCTGAGGCCGGCCAGGAAGTCGCCGCGGTAGAGCTTCAGGGCCGCGCGCAAGTCCGCCAGGTCGGTTTCGCTGGCGCGGTTCAGGCCGGCCAGAAACTGCGCCAGGTCCAGCTGAATGGGAAGCCTGGGGTTCAGAGAAAGCTTATCGCGTTCGACCAGCAGATGCCCCCCCAGGGCCTGGCGCAGGCTGGGCAGCATGGTGCGCAGGTTGGCTCGGGCTGCCGCCTCGGGCAGCTCGCTCCAGAGTAGCCCGGCCAGCTCCTCGCGGCTATGCGGGCGGCCGGTCACGGCCAGGTAACAGACCAGGGCCTGGGCCTTGGGGGAGAGGGTGAGCACCTTGCGCCCCAGGGTGAGGCGCGGGGGGCCCAGGCAGAGCACGTCTAATGCAACTCTCAGCATGATTTGCGTCCTGTACGGAGCTGAAGGCAGCAAAATAATTTGCGTTTCATTTGCGCTCACCCTGCTATCCTGCCGCCATGGAGATCAGCATAGCAGTCCGGTGCGGGGGGGAAGGGTGAAACTGCCTAAAGCTCCGCAGCGCTACCGCAGCTTCTTGCTGCGGGCCTGGCTACAGACTGACGCCGAGGGCTGGCGCTTTGTGGTGGAGAACCCGCAGAACGGCCAGAAGCAGGGGTTCAGCAGTTACCAGGCGCTGATCTCCTATATCGAGCTCGAGCTGGCAAAAGCGCGACAGGAGGTAGAGCAATGAAGGAGGAAGAGAAATGAAGGAGGAAGAGAAATGAAGGAGGAAGAAGAGTGAAGGTCAGCCGGCTTCAAGACAACAGACCGGGCGTCTTTGCGTTTGTCAGAGCCGCCCCCGAGCATAGAAGGGAGATCAGAAGATGAAACTTATCCTGCTGTTAGCTGTACTGGCCCTGGCGCCGCTGCTGGCGGCCTGTACCCCGGCCTCACCCCCCACCCCTGGCTTTACCTTGAGCCTTAGCCCCACCAGCCAGACGATCACCCAGAGCAGCACCCGCACCACCACCCTGACCCTCACCCCGCAGCACGGCTTTACCGGCGAGGTCATCTTGAGCCTGGTGAACGCACCGACAGGAGTAGTTCTCACTCCAACCAGCCTGAACGTGACCGGTACTGCCCCGGTAACCCAGACCCTGACCATCAGCGTAGCCAGCACCACCCCCATCGGCAGCCACCCCCTCCTGGTGCGGGCGGAAGCGGGAGACATCAGCCGGCATGCAGCGCTGACGCTGAGTGTGACTGCGTCGCAGATCTACGTGACCGACTTCGGCAACAACCGGATCGTCCGCATGGACGACATGGCCGGTACGGGGTGGACGACTTTCGGCACACGCGGCACGGGCGAAGACCATTTCAACAGGCCGGTAGGGGTCTTCGTGGACGGGGCCGGTCGGATCTACGTGGCCGATCGCTTCAACCACCGGATCGTCCGCATGGACGACATGGCCGGTACGGGGTGGACGAGTTTCGGTGAAGAGGGCGGGGGCGAAAACCAGTTCAACAGGCCGGAAGGGGTCTTCGTGGACGGGGCCGGTCGGATCTACGTGGCCGACACCGGCAACCACCGGATCGTCCGCATGGACGACATGGCCGGTACGGGGTGGAGGAGCTTCGGCACAGCCGGCTCGGGCACTAACCAGTTCCGAGTGCCGATTAGTGTCTTCTTGGACGGAGCTGGTCGGATCTACGTGGTTGACCACGCCAACCACCGGATCGTCCGCATGGACGATATAGCCGGTACGGGGTGGTGGAGTTTCGGCGCATTCGGCTCGGACCGTAACCAGTTCACGTATCCGGCAGGGGTCTTCGTGGACGGGGCCGGTCGGATCTACGTGACCGACCAGGACAACAACCGGATCGTCCGCATGGACGACATGGCCGGTACGGGGTGGAGGAGTTTCGGCACACACGGCGCGGACCGTAACCAGTTCACCCACCCGATGGGTGTCTTCGTGGACGGGGCCGGTCGGATTTACGTGACCGACCAGGACAACAACCGGATCGTCCGCATGGACGACATGGCCGGTACGGGGTGGACGAGTTTCGGCACAGGGGGCGCGGGCGATAACCAGTTCAGGGGGCCGAACGGGATCTTCATCCGGTAGACCTCGGTCGTGACGAGCAGCAAAGGCTGGGCAGGAGTACGCCAGGAATGCCGCAAATCACCCACGGCAGCCGCGGCGCCACTACCCTGACTCTGGCCCACCAGCACGGCTTCACCGGCGAGGTCACCTGGAGCCTGGCCTGCGAGCCGGGTGGGGCCAGCCTGAACCTGACCGGCCCTACCCCAGCCACCCAGGCTCTGTGTGGCGGCGCTATCGAAAATAGTTCCTCGCATAAGGAGGGTATGTGAAACTCATCTTACTGTTGGCTGTACTGGGCCTGGCGGCGCTGCTGGCGGCCTGTACCCCGGCACCGCCACCGGGCTTTAGCTTGAGCCTCGAGCCCGCAGCCGGTAGCGCTACCCCCGGTAGCCGCACCAGTACCATTGCGACCATAACCCCGGTGCACGGCTTCACCGGTCTGGTGACCCTCAGTCTGGTAAACCCCCCGGCCGGCATTACCCTGAGCGGCGGGGCAGCTGATCTAACCGGCCCCGATCCGGTAACAGTCTCTATGGGCATTGCGGTCACTGCCGAGGCGGTCTTGGCTGAACACCAGTTGAGAGTAGCGGCAGTCTCCGGTAATCTGCGGCATACGGCTACCTTTACCCTGAGCGTGACTGCGCCACCTCCCTCACCCAGCTTCACCCTCAGCCTCGAGCCCGCAGCCGGTAGCGCCACGCCTGGCAGCAGCACCAGTACCATTGCTACCATCACCCCGCAACACGGTTTCACCGGCATCGTCAACTTCAGCCTGGTAAACCCCCCAGCCGGAATTAACCTGAGCGGTGGGGCAGCCGTTCTGACCAGCGCCGCTGCGGTGACTACTCCTGTGACCGTGGCGTTGGCCTCCGGTGTGGGCTTGGGTGAACACCGGTTGACAGTAGCGGCAGTCTCTGGCAGTTTGTGGCAGACGGCTAGCTTTACCCTGACCGTGACTTCGACCCCACCGCCAGCGTCATTCCTCCTCAACCTCAACCCCAGCAGCCTGACGGTGGCCCAGGGCAGCAGCGGCACCGCCACCCTGACCCTCACCCCCCAGCACGGCTTTACTGGCGGGGTGACCTTGAGCCTGATCGGCGAACCAGCGGGGGTCACGCTTAGCCCACTCAGCCTGAACGTGACCGGGACGGCTCCCATTGACCAGGTACTGAGGATCAGCGCAGACAGCACTGCCCTCATCGGCAACTACCCCATCCAGGTGCGGGCGGTTGCGGAAGGCATCAGCCGGCATGCAGCCCTGTCGCTCAGTGTGACTGCGCCGCAGATCTACGTGCTCGACCGCTTCAACGACCGGATCGTCCGCATGGACGACATGGCCGGTACGGGGTGGACGAGTTTCGGCACACGCGGCACGGGCCATAACCAGTTCACCTGGCCGACTAGTGTCTTCGTGGACGGGGCCGGTCGGATCTACGTGGCCGACTTCCTCAATCACCGGATCGTCCGCATGGACGACATGGCCGGTACGGGGTGGACGAGTTTCGGCACATTCGGCAGGGGCTCTAACCAGTTCTACTGGCCATTTGGTATCTTCGTGGACGGGGCCGGTCGGATCTACGTGGGCGACCGCGGCAACCACCGGATCGTCCGCATGGACGACATGGCTGGTGCGGGGTGGACGAGTTTCGGCACAGGGGGCACGGGCACTAACCAGTTCATATTCCCGGATGGTGTCTTCGTGGACGGGGCCGGTCGGATCTACGTGGTCGACCAGGGCAACAGCCGGATCGTCCGCATGGACGACATGGCCGGTACGGGGTGGACGAGTTTCGGCACATTCGGCACGGGCCCTAACCAGTTCCAACGGCCGACTAATGTCTTCGTGGACGGGGCCGGTCGGATCTACGTGGCCGACAGCGGCAACCACCGGATCGTCCGCATGGATAACATGGCCGGAGCGGGGTGGACGAGTTTCGGCACAGAGGGCACGGGCCCTAACCAGTTCAACTGGCCGCGTAGTGTCTTCGTGGATGGGGCCGGTCGGATCTACGTGGCTGACACCGACAACCACCGGATCGTCCGCATGGACGACATGGCCGGTACGGGGTGGACGACTTTCGGCGCATACGGCTCGGGCCTTAACCAGTTCAGGGGGCCGAACGGGATCTTCATCCGGTAGACCTCGGCCGTGACGAGCAGCAATGGCTGGGCAGGAGTACGCCAGGAATGCCGCAAATCACCCACGGCAGCCGCGGCACCCGCGCGACGGGAGGGGTGGGCGCCGCGCAGCCGGATGGAATGGATTCGGGAGGAGGCAAGATGAGTCAGTTTGTAGTTTGTAGGGTGCGGCACGCACCACCTGCTCAGAGGCACCATCCTGACCTCGCCTTAGAAGAGAATGCCGGGGTGCTGTGCAGGTGAAACGGAGATAGTTTGTAGGGTGCGGCACGCACCACCAGCTCAGGAGCGCCAGCCAGTTTGTAAGCACACCCCCCATGCCCAACCCGGCCACCTTTGTAGTCGCAGGTCTAAAGTCCCAGGTCTAAAGTCCCAGGTCTAAAGTCGAAAGTCTAAGGTCGAAGGTCTTTTGACTGTCGACTTTTGACTTTCGACCTTTTTAGTCGCCGGAGAATCGGGCATCTTTACTTTGATCCAGGCCGACTGTCCAGATTCCGGAAGCAACGCAACGAATCCACTCTGTGGCAACGCCGCTTCTGGGAGCACCGCATCAGAGATGCGCAGGATTTCGCTCGGCATAGCGCTGCGCGCTGTCGAAAGCCGAAGGTCAAAGGTCTAGAGCATTGCTACTGACCTTCGACATTCGACCTTTGACATTTCTTGCTTTGGACAGTGTTTTCGCAAGGGGTTGTATGAAGCCGGGTGGGGTGATGATATTTCCTTTGAGGAGTCCTACTGGAAGGGGCTCGAGTGATAATGTTGCAGGAAGCAGCGGTGCGTACCGCACCCTACAGTCTGTTGCTACACGTCGGGGTTTGTGCGCAAGGCCCGACTTTTCGTAACAGGGCACAATCCCCTTTAGCTGACACATGGGTGCCGCCTTCCTGCTCTGTCCGCCGGTCAGCCCGCCCGTCACCTCCGCCAGCAGCCGGTAGCGCTCCCGCTGCACGACCATCCAGTCCTCAAAAAGCGAGGTAGCCTCGAGCCTGAGGCTGACTAGAAACTCGCCTCGGTAGTGCTTTAGGGCCAACTCCGAGACGTCCTCCCCAGCCCTGGTGACAGGACGGCATAGCCCAGGGTTTTCGGGTAAAGCTGCTTTGGCAACCTGCCTCACTTTACCCGCTCGCCAAACGGTGATAAACTCAGCATTAGTATTTTCTCCCAGGGTTCTTAGGGGGTGGGTTGCAAACCCACCCTTCTTTCTTGGAGAAAAGGAGGTGAACCAGTGGAACCAGACACTCCCCAGTCGGGGCAGACAACACCCCCAGAGCAGTTGGACAGACTGGCCCAAAGCGTCTTGTCGCCACTCGGCTACGAGGTGCTGGAGGCCCAGCTCAAACCGATGGGCCGCCAGAGGGTGTTTTTAGTGCGAATTGAACGCCAGGACGAGTCGCCGGTTGCGGTGAGCGACCTCGAGCGGGCCAACCGCACCCTCTCTGGGTACCTGGACCAGCACGAGGTAATTGAGGGGAGGTATCTGCTGCAAGTAGAGTCGCCCGGGGCCGAGCGGCCGCTCTACACCGCCCGTCACTTTGAGCGCTTCGCCGGTCTGAAGGCCAGGGTGCGCAGCCAGGAGGGCAACTTTACCGGCCGGGTGGGGCCGGTCAGGGGCGACGAGGTGGAGTTTGTGCTCGAGGGCGGCCAGACCCGCACCCTAAAGCTCGGCAACTTCAAGGCAAACCTGGCCGAGTGGCCGGACAAACCCAGGTGACCCATAGCTCAAGCCGTCTTCGCTATCAGCTATTGGCTATCGGCTATAAGCATATGACAAGGAGGAACAACCAGTGAATAAAGATTTTGTAGACGCCCTTTCTCAGGTAGCCCACGAACGCGGGGT
This sequence comes from Deinococcota bacterium, assembly GCA_041695225.1. GTDB lineage: Bacteria > Deinococcota > Deinococci > Deinococcales > Thermaceae > Meiothermus. Next base: position 99,531 of record JBGFRI010000037.1, on the reverse strand, counting down.
CACCTCCGACGAACTGATCTCCAACTTCGAGGAGGCCCTGCGGCTGGCTTATCTGCGACAGAAGGGTTTTCGTCAGAAAGAGGTAGAGGAAGAAGGCAAAGGCCCCATCATCGAGGTACACCTGGACCCACAGGAGGGGAGCCTCGAGGTGCTGGAAATAAAGCGGGTGGTGGATACCACCCAAGACCCCGACAAGGAAATTGACCTGGCCACCGCCCAGAAGTATGACCCCGAGGTAGCAGTAGGTGAGGAGATGGAGTTCCCGGTAGACCCCGAGGAGTTCAGCCGCATTGCGGTGCAGATCGCCAAACAGGTGCTCACCCAGCGCCTCAAGGAAGCCGAGCGCACCCGGGTACACAACGAGTACAAAGACAAAGAAGGTGAGGTGGTCACCGGCAGCGTGACCCGGGTGGACAACCGGGGCAACGTGTATGTCGAGCTTGGGCGCGGCGAAGCCCTGATGCCCCAGAAAGAACAGATCCCCACCGAGCGCTATCACCCCGGCCTGCGGGTTAGGGTCTACCTGAAGCAGGTGCAGCGCTCGGCCAAAGGCCCCAGCCTGGTGGTCTCGCGCGCCAATGAAGAACTCTTGCGCTATCTGCTTAGCCAGCACGTGCCCGAGATTGCCGAGGGCATTGTGGAAGTCAAAGCCATAGCCCGCGAGCCAGGCAGCCGCTCCAAGGTTGCTGTGATGAGCCACAATCCCAATGTTGACCCCATTGGCGCCTGCATCGGGCAGAAGGGCCAGCGCATTCAGCTGGTCTCGGCCGAGCTGGGCCGCGAGCGGGTGGACATTATCCAGTGGAGCCCCAACCCCAAGGAGTTCATCCGCAACGCGCTGTCGCCCGCCACCGTAGGTGAGATCGTGACCGAGGCTGCTGACACCCCCGATGGCAAAAGCCGCGCCAGGGTGGTGGTGGCCAAGGACCAGCACTCGCTGGCCATCGGCAAGGCCGGGCAGAACGTGCGCCTGGCCTCCAAGCTGACCGGTTTTGAGATTGATTTCGAGGAAGCCGACGAAATTACCGATCTCGACGCGGCTATGCTCAGAGCCGCCGAGAAGGAAGAGGGCCCAAAGGTCTCGCAGGATGCCAAGAGGCGCTTCGAGAGCCTGTTCACCGAAGGGGAATAGACATGTCGCAGGTCTCAGGTTGCAAGTCGCAGGTCGAAATAAAGGATGTCGAAAGTCGAATGTCTAAAGTCGAAGGCCTTAGACCTTAGACCTTGGACACCTTATTGACCCGAGACCTGTGACCTGTCACGGAGGCAGTATGCCGACCACTAAACACATCCCCATTCGCCAGTGCATCGCCTGCCGGGTAAAGAGGCCCAAGCGTGAATTGCTGCGGGTTGTGCTTACGCAAACTGGCCCGGTCCTGGACCCCACCGGGCGCAAGCCCGGCCGCGGGGCCTATCTCTGCCCCGACAAACCCGAGTGCTGGGCCGAGAAAAAATTGCGCCGCTTTGCCGGGGCCAAAGCTGCCGAACTTTCACAGGCATTACAGACCGTTCTAAGCATCACAAGTCAGGAGTCACAGGTCAAAAGCCCCAGACCTTCGACCTGAGACAGGAGGCCAGCATGGCAAAAATCAGAATCTATCAGCTTGCTAAAGAGCTTGGCATGTCCAACGACGAGCTGCTGAAAATCCTCGACGAGATGGGGGTGGCCTACAAATCCCATGCCAGCACCCTCGAGGAGGAGACCGCCAGGGCCGTAAAGGAACTCATCGGCGAGCAGAAGGTAGCCGAGGCCGCGCGAAAAGCCGAGGAAGCCCGCCGGGCCATTCCCCATCGCCCCCCGGTAGTGGTGATTATGGGTCACGTAGACCACGGCAAGACCAGTCTGCTGGACTACCTGCGCAAAAGCCGGGTGGCCGAAAAAGAGGCTGGCGGCATCACCCAGCATGTGGGGGCCTTTGAGGTCAAGACCGCGCCGCGCGGGGCCGCCGCGGGGGGGAGTGTGGTTTTCATTGACACCCCCGGGCACGAAGCCTTTACTACCATCCGCCAGCGCGGGGCCAGGGTAGCCGATATCGCAGTAATTGTGGTAGCGGCTTCGGAAGGGGTCATGCCGCAGACCAAAGAGGCCATCGCCCATGCCAGGGCTTCCGGAGCCAAGATCATCTTTGCCGCCAACAAGATGGACCTGCCGGGCGCCGAGATCAATAAGGTCTATCAGGACCTGATGCAGATGGGCATCGTCCCGGTGGCCTATGGCGGCGAGGCCGAGGTGCTGCCCATCTCGGCCAGGACCGGTCAGGGCATCGCCGACCTGCTCGAGACCATCCTGCTGACCGCCGAGCTCGAAGACCTGCGGGCCGACCCCAGGGCCGAAGCCCAGGGGGTGATCCTGGAAGCCCGGGTGGACAAGCAGGCCGGGGTCCTGGTCAGCCTGCTGGTACAGCAAGGCACCCTTAAAATTGGCGACTTTGTGGTGGCCGGTGAGCACTGGGGCAAAATTAAAGCCATGCTGGACGCCGAGGGCATCCGGCGCAGCGAGGCCGGCCCCGGCAGCGCCGTACAGGTATTGGGTTTTTCCGAGCTGCCCTTTGCTGGCGATACCTTTACCTGGGTGCCCGATCAGGTAGCGGCCAAAGAAATTACCGAGGAGCGAATCTTAGAACGCAAGGCCAGCCAGGGCGCTGCCGAACTGGGCCGGGCGCGCAACCTGGCCGACCTGTTACGCCAGACCCAGGCGGCCGAACAAAAAGAGATAAATCTGATCCTGCGCGCCGATACCCAGGGCTCGCTCGAGGCCATTCAGAACATCCTGGCCAGGGAGTCCAGCGAGGAAGTAAAAATTAGCGTGCTGCTGGCCGGGGTAGGCGCCCCCAGTGAGTCGGATGTGCTGCTGGCCTCTACCGCCAATGGGGCCATCTTGTCGTTTAACGTCAGTCCCAGCGGCTCAGTTAAGAAAATGGCCGAGCAGAAGGGCGTGCCGCTACAAACCTTCCGCATTATCTACGAGCTAATTGACGAGATTCGCAAGATGGTCAAGGGGCAGCGAGAGCCGGTGTTCAAAGAGGAAGTCCTGGGTACCGCCGAGGTGCGGGCCATCTTTAATCTTTCACGCGGGGTAATTGCGGGCTGCATGGTGACCTCGGGCAAGATTTCCCGCGGCGCCGACATCCGGGTGGTGCGCAAAGGCAAGGAGGTCTGGAAAGGCAAGATCGAGGGCCTCAAGCGCGTCAAGGACGATGTCCGCGAGGTGGCCCAGGGTCTGGAGTGCGGCATCTTGTTAGAAGGTTTTACCGAGTTTCAGGAGGGCGATGTACTCGAGGCCAGTCAACAGGTAGAGGTGGCCACGGATTGAGGGCCATGGGTCCTAAGTGGCTGGCTACAGCAGACTTAGCGCCTGCTTGATCTGCTCCAGACCACTCCCCTACCCCCAGGCTTGGTTCGACAAATCTGGTGATAACCCGGCAGTCCGCAGGCTTACAGGATGACCCTGCCAGGGGCTAGTACGACTAGCTCGGAGAGGAATTAACAACCAAGAAGGGCCGAGGCTATTTCCCTGTGCCCGCCAGGGTACGTACTGGGCCATGGACTTGCCGAGGACGAGAGTGATTAATCTATGTCCTACCAAGAAACTCCCTTGGGTTTCGTCGCTACGGGTGCGCGGGGCTCATGGAAAACTCATTCCCGCGAGGCTTGACCCGTGCATAGGACGATAGCAGGGCGGAAAACGAATGGGCCTACTCCATGGATTAGGAAGATAGCATGGCCGAAGATGAAAGGGCCTACTCCATCAGGCTCTTGAAGATGTCGCCTCGTCATCAGGCTTAGGTGTCGGATGCTAGGGAGAATACTGCGGGAGCTGTTCAAGAACCGAAAAAAGCTCTAGAATAGGGAGGCTATGCTTCTGTCCTGGCAGCGCTGGTTAATCCTCATAACCCTGGCCGTGGTCGGCCTGGGGCCGGGGCTGGCCTGGTCGCCCCAGAGCCCCAGGCCCGGTGCGGCCTTTGCCCTGGACTGGAGCGCCGCCCTTCTTCCACAGCAAATTACCGAGTCAAAGAGCAAGTTTAGTGCCCTGATCCTGGGTCTGGTAGCGCTCTGCATTGCCGGGGTCTCATCCTCACGGCGGTCGGTGCTACGCATTCCAGTCCAACCCTATACTCCCCCCATCAAGCGTCAGCGGCTCTATCTGATTTACGTTCGAATCCAGTCCGATGGCGGCTAAAAGGCCGCGGAGCAGCCAGGTAAGTCTGGGGTTTGGTGCAGACCCCGCTCACTGGCGGCTCTAAGGTTTGCGCTGCTGGATAACTTTTCACTTCAAGCCCTTAACCCCTTATAGGAAATAAACTGTGAGTAAACGCGCCTGGACAGGAACCATACTTTTACTGCTGTTAGTTGCAGCAGTTATCGGGCTTTTCCGGCCCTTGGAAGCCCGCGACCCACAAAACCCTTTGTTGCCCGCCGACGGTCTGATTCGGCTGGGCCTCGACCTGCAGGGCGGCTTGCGTGTAACCCTCAAGGCGGTTGACCCCGACCCCGACCCCCAGATTGCCAGAACCAATCTGGATGTGGCCCGAACCGTAATTGAAAACCGGGTCAACGCCATTGGGGTGGCCGAGCCGCTGGTACAGGTACAGGGCTACGATCGCATCGTGGTGGAGCTGCCAGGTCTCACCCCCGAGCAGCAAGAACGCGCCCTCGACCTGATCGGCCAGACTGCCCGCCTCGAGTTCCGCATTGTGAACCAGGGTGCACAGGGCATGACCGTGGCCCAGATTAACGAGATCCTGCGGGCCTCCGGCCTGACCGGGGCTGCCCTGGCCGAGCGCCGGGCCGAGCTCGAGCGAAATCTGCTCCGGCTGACCGATCTGGGACCCCCGCTACTCACCGGAACCGATCTGCGCACCGCCAACGCCTCTTTCGACCAGTTTGGCCGCCCACAGGTAGACATGGAGTTTACCCCCGAGGGGGCCCGAAAGTTTGAGGAGGCCACGCGGGCCAATGTCAACCGCCAGCTGGCAGTGGTACTCGACGACAGGGTATTCACCGCTCCCACCATCCGCCAGGCCATCGGGGGTGGGCGCGCGGTCATCGAGGGCCTGGGCAGCGTACAGGAGTCCTCCGATATTGCTCTGGTGCTGCGTTCGGGCTCGCTGCCGGTAGAGCTGGATGTCGCCGAGACCCGCGCCATTGGCCCCACCCTGGGCCAGGATGCCATCCGGGCTGGCATTATGGCCGGCATTATCGGCACCATCCTGCTGTTTTCGCTGATCTTTGCCTACTATGGTTTCTGGATGGGCATGGTCGCGGCCCTGGGTCTGATCTACACCTCGATTCTGATGCTGGCCGCAATCTCGATGCTGGGGGTTACCCTTACCTTGCCGGGTATTGCTGGCCTGATACTCTCTCTGGGCGCTGCGGTAGATGGAAACGTACTGTCGTTTGAACGCATCAAGGAAGAGTTAAAGCTGGGCAAGAAGTTCCGCCAGGCCATTCCGAGCGGTTTTTCACACTCCATTGTTACCATCCTGGACGTAAATTTCTGCCATCTGCTGGCCGCCGCCGCCCTTTACCAGTACAGCACCGGCCCCGTGCGGGGGTTTGCGGTGATGCTGGCCCTAGGCGTGATCGTATCGGTATTCTCCAACCTGATTACCAGCCGCTGGATGCTCGAGGTAATGGGCGACCGCCGCGAGGTAAGGCCGCCTTACTGGCTCTGGGGTACCAAGATTGATTTCATGGGTATCTCACGTCAGGTGAGCATCTTTTCGCTGGTAACCGCGCTAATTGCTACCGGAATCATCTTTACCAAGGGTTTCAACTTTGGGGTAGATTTCACCGGAGGAACTGCTTTTACGGTGCGGGTGGCCGATGAGGTGCGGGCCGAAAACATTCGACAATTCCTCGATCAGAGCGGAATAGCAGGCATAAGCGGGGCCGACGCCATTATTACTACCCTGGGCGGCGTTACCGGCAACGAGTTCTCGGTCCGGGTGGGCCAGTTGGAAGAAGCCCAGCGAATTGCGCTAGAAAACCAGTTCCGCGAGCGATTAGATGCCATTGTACTCCAGTCCGAGACGGTTGGCCCGGCCATTGGGGCCGAGCTTCGCACCAGCGCTATTCTGGCGGTGCTGGTCGGTCTGGCCCTCATTTTGGTGTATGTGGCCTTCCGCTTCGACTGGGTGTTTGGGGTAGCGAGCGTTATAGCTGTCGGGCACGACGTGGCCATCGTGGCCGGCATGTACAGCCTGTTGGGGCTCGAGTTCTCCATCCCCACGGTGGCGGTCTTGCTTACCATTGTGGGGTTTTCCCTCAACGACTCGGTAATCATTTCCGACCGGATACGGGAAAACCTTAAGCTGATGCGGGGTCGCTCGTATTACGAGATTGTCAATACCTCCATTAACCAGACCCTCTCGCGCACCTTGATGACATCGCTGGCCACCATGCTGCCCCTGCTTTCGCTGTTGTTCTTAGGAGGCCCGGTGCTGCGCGACTTTGCCCTGGCCATTCTGGTCGGCTTCATGGTGGGAGTCTATTCCTCAATTTATGTGGTCTCGGCGCTGGTGGTCTGGTACAAGACCCGTGAACTGGAGCGCAAGACCGCAGCCAAAGCCCGTTCGGCCTAGCCCGAAGTTACCCGGATTGTTTACATGGCCAGGTTGTGTGACTCATGTAAAAAACCCGGTAGAGTAGTTCCTCCCCCTCGACGGGGGAGGTTAGGTGGGGGTGTGAGCCAAAGGCGAAGCGTTGAGACAGGAAGAGAAAAGCTCCGCTGGCGCCGAGACCCCCCTCCCAGCCCTCCCCCGCACGGGGGGAGGTGATCTGGAGTTATTTTCTACCTGCTCAGAACTGGCTAACCAGCCTCACAGGGGAGGGAGTTACTCGGATTCTTTACATGACCAGACCGTGTGACTCATATAAAACACTCGGTAGAGCAGTTCCTCCCCTTGACGGTGGAGGTTAGGCTGAAGTTCCCAGGGCTGGGCAAGGGGTTTCTGCTGACCAGAAAAGCTTACATAGCTCCTCGGCCGCGTCATCGTCCTGGGCAGGTCCTTCTAGGCTTGGCCCTCGACTATCTGCCCTTCACCCTAGACCCTCTGCCCTCGACTCTCGACCCTTCTGTACCCAGACGGCCTTTCGCCGCCCCAAGGCAGAGCCATTGTCACAGGCGACTGGTGGTGATGCGCGGGAGATGTGACCACTGCTACATGGGTATACTCAGACGCCGTTCAGAGCCACCATTCCCTGTCCCAGGCATCATTTTCTCCGCTTTCATCAGCAGGGACTTCAGTCTAAGCCCGCAAGACCTACCAGAGTGACTTTGCACGAAGTTCGCTGAAGCATTCCATGGACCTCAGGCGGCAGAACTGCGGCCCGAAAGGCCATAACTACTTTTCATCGTGTTTACGGCACCAACCACCATAAGCAAGGTGAAAAACCTACTGCCCGAAGGTCTGCACCACCACCTGACCCGTCCTGCCCATCAGGCCCCGGTCCTGCCCGTTCAGAATCACCCGTACAGCCCCGGCATTGCCAACTCGAACTGCCACCGGCAATGGATAGCTGAGGTCTGTTCCGCCGGGCACGGTGCCTTCGTAGAGCAGCCGGCCCGTGCGTGGGTCGGTGACACGGATCCAGCTGGTCCCCTCGAGCCTCAGCACCAGGCCCGTAGTGGGTATGGGGGTAGCTGGAGCCGGTGGTTGGGGCGCCCTGGGCGCAGGGGGAATGGGCGTCAGGGCAAAGCTGAGACTGCGGTCAGACTGCAGGGTAAGCGCTTGTTCGTATTTGTGATAGCCAGGCGCCTCAATGCGCAGGGTACGCTGGCCGGCCTCCACCCGGGCCTCGAGGGGGGCCTGACCCAACAAAAAGCCATCCAGGTAGACCCGGGCGCCGGTAGGCTGGGTGGCGACTCGCAAATTGATCTGCGGTACAGGCGGAGGCGTGACCGGAGCGGGGAGGTTTTGCACTGGAGCAGGCGCAACCTGCGGGCTCAGTAGCCGAAGCCCAAACCAGCCCAGCACCACCAGCAGCAAAACCAGCGGCATCAGCCACAGCCACCGAGGGGTTGGGAAGGTAGAACTGGTCTGGGCCGAACCGGCTGGCCCCGAAAGCTGGGGGATGCCGACCGGGTAAAGCGCGAGCAGGGGGGCCGGATCTAGGCCCAGCAGTTGGGCATAACGTTTGAGGTAACCGCGGGCCAGGGCGGGCTCGGGTAGTTGGTCAAAGCGGCAGTCCTCGAGGGCCTCGAGAATATTCCGTCGCATCTTGAGAAGCTCTGCGGCCTGGGCTAGCTCGAGCCCCTTGGCCTCACGGGACTCTCTCAGCCGCTTACCCAGCTCACACATGACCCCTTATTCTATGCTACCCAGCCAGCAGGTGTATATGAGTGGTCATCTGACAGTGAAAAGTGTCCATCCAACCTGAGGGACCCCGGAGTTCGAGGCGGGGGCCTGACGCTTCACAAAAGATGTCGCAGGTCGAAGGTCAAGTGCTCCTATCGTCGCAAGTCTAAGGTCTAAGGTCTGCGACTGCCTCGCGTTCTGGCCTTCGACCTTTGTCTTCAGACCTTCGACCAGGCGCGTTAGCGCCTGTTTCGCAGGTCGCAGCTCGCAAGCCAAAAAGACCTGGGACTTGAGACGCCTCACAAAAGTGCAGCAGGCTATAGCCGGGCCAGGGCCAGCGCAATTTGTGCAGCCAGGCCAGCATTCTCTTCCAGCAGGCGCAAATTGGCTTTGTCGCTCTGGCCCCCACTCAGCTCGGAAATGCGCCGCAACAGGAAGGGCGTCAGGGCCTTGCCGCTAACCCCGGTTCTGGCTGCCTCTTGTGTAGCTTGCCCGACCCAGCGCTGCACCTGGCCAAAATCCAGACCCTGGGAGATGGGGTTTAGCACCAGCGTGGCGCCGGGTAGCCCTAATCCTCGGGCTGCCAGAAAAGTCCTGGCGGCCTCGCTGGCCGACTCGACGCGGGCTGGCAGAGGATAGGGGCTGGCAGGGCTGTGAAACGCTGGCAGGTGGCTGGTTCCATAGCCCAGCAAGGCCACACCCAGCGACTCCAGGCGTTCGAGTGTGGCAGCCAGGTCGAGGATGCTTTTGGGGCCAGCCGATACCACTAGAATGGGGGTGCGGGAGAGCTCGAGCAAATCTGCCGATTCATCGTAGGGATGCGGGTGTACCCCGCCAATTCCGCCGGTGGCAAAGACCTGAATACCGGCCCGGTGGGCCAGGAAAGTGGTAGCGGCCACGGTAGTGCCTGCGCTTTTGCCCTGGGCGACCAGTACAGCCAGGTTCCACAGGCTGGCTTTGTCAGCCGTGTCATCGGCAGCGATGGCATGTAGCTCGTGAAGGCTCAGGCCCACTACCACCTCTCCTTTCACGAGAGCGATGGTAGCGGGGGTTGCCCCGGCCCGGCGCACGGTATCCTCGAGCTTGCAGGCCAGGTCAAGGTTTACTGGGCGCGGCAGGCCGTGGGTGATAACGGTGGACTCGAGGGCTACCACCGGTTGCCTGGTCTTGAGGGCATGGGCTACTTCGGGGTGCAGACGCATAGGTAAAAGGATAAAACCAAAGGCCAGTTGATGGCTTTACTCAGGGTCAGGAACGGGTACCAAAGGATGCTGCCCTGTGCCCGGCAAAACCTATTGCTATTGCGGAGTGTAGACGTGGGAAGGTTAGCCCTTCACATCGCCCAGCAACCGGGAAAGCTCGGCGCCCAGCCTGGTCTGGGGTTCTTCCTGGTGGCCGCAGTCTTGCTGGTTGCGGTTAGCGCCACAAACCGGGCAGAGGCCCCGGCAGTCGGCTTTGCACAGGGTGGTGTAGGGTATCTCGAGGGCGAAAGCCTCGCTAAGCAGTGGCCCCAAATCAAGGTCAGGGTGACCAAAGAGCAAGATTTCTTCGTGGTCTTCCTCGATAGCCTCGAGGTGCGATAAACCGGGCTTGTAGCGCAGCATGTACTGAAAGTGGGCGCGCACCGGGGTGGGAGTTGGCCTGAGGCAGCGGCGACACTCCAGAATGGCATTACCCGCAATTTCGCCCGAAAGCCAGAACTCCTGCCCACCCTCGCCCTCTACCCTGGTAATTCCAACACTCCACTTGGCCAGGCCCTCGAGGGGAATGCGCTCGTGCTCCAGGGTAAGGTAGTCCAGGATCTCACCTGTGGTGTCGGTGCTGCCACCCTCCCGCATCAGGCGCGACAGGTTGATGCTGTGAATCGCTTTCATCCTGCCTTAGTCTACCCGGTAATAACAGCTTTTACCGTAAGGCTGGGTTCAACCTGCGTCACCGGGAAACCCGGGTCTCGACCTTTACCTGGTGTAGCGCCTGGCCACCAGGTTAGTCCGATAGATGGGCGTACAAGGAAGAGGACAAGTAGCGTTCGCCGAACGAGGGGATGATGACCACCAGCAGTCTGCCTGAATTTTCTGGGCGGCTGGCTACCTGCAAAGCCGCCCAGACCGCAGCGCCCGCCGAAATCCCCACCAGAAGGCCCTCCTCTCTGGCCAGGCGGCGGGCAGTCGCTATGGCGTCTTCATCGGTCACCCGGATAACCTCGTCGTAGATACGGGTGTTCAGTACCTCCGGCACAAAGCCCGCCCCAATACCCTGAATTTTGTGTAGTCCTTTAGCGCCGCCTGACAGCACCGGCGAGGCGTCCGGCTCAACCGCTATGGCCTTGAAGGACGGATTGCGGCTCTTGATGACCTCGCCGACGCCGGTAATGGTTCCCCCGGTGCCGACTCCGCAGACCAGAATGTCAATCTGGCCCGCGGTATCGTTCCAGAGCTCTAAGGCGGTGGTGCGGCGGTGAATCTCCGGGTTGGCCGGGTTCTTAAACTGCTGCGGCATGAAGTATTTGTCTGGAGCGGTGGCCACAATCTCCTCGGCCTTGCGCACTGCGCCGCTCATCCCCTCCGGTCCGGGGGTCAGCACCAGCTCTGCCCCATAGGCCCGAAGCAAAATACGCCGCTCCTTGCTCATGGTCTCGGGCATGGTCAGGATGCAGCGATACCCCCTGGCGGCTGCCACCATCGCCAGGGCAATGCCGGTGTTGCCGCTGGTGGGCTCGACAATGGTTTTGTCTTTATTTAGCAATCCGTCCCTTTCGGCAGCGTCAATCATGGCAACCCCAATTCGGTCTTTAACGCTCAAGCCGGGGTTATAGAACTCGAGTTTGGCCACCACCTCCGCCACCGCGCCAGCAGTAACCCGGTTAAGACGCACCAGCGGGGTGTTACCAATCAGCTCGGTAACATTTGCAGCAATTTTCATAGTAGAAACTCTCCTTTTCGGTTTAACTAACGAACGCTGCGGGGGTTCACGTACACGCAAAACCTGGCCACCGAGCCTCGAGCAGCAGTTGCAGGTTGGTGCCACACCGTGCCTGGGAGGTAAGCAGATCCTGCCCGGTAAAAGGGGCAGGACTGCTTGGGGCCACATGCCGCCCGTATTCTACGGCCTGATGACCACAGCTCAAACCCACTGGCGGTCATGTGCAGTGCTGGTTTTTTGAGCGAACCACCCTGTTGCCGAGGGTGGCTCTGAGGAGTATGATTGCCGGTCCGCGTAAACTGGGGGCATATGAAGCAGATAGTTATTGTGGGGGTTCCCATGGATCTGGGCCAGGGGCGGCGTGGGGTAGACATGGGGCCCAGCGCGATCCGCTATGGGCGTTTGCAGGAGGTGCTGACCGGGCTAGGCCACCTCGTAAACGATTATGGCGATATCAAGGTGCCGGTGGCCGAGAGCCTGCGCCAGCAGCAGGACAAACCGAGTGGCATGGGCTACCTCGAGGCCATCCGCACGGTCTGCCTGGAGACGGCCCAGACCCTAAAGCAGCTGCCTTCCGAGGTGTTTCCCATCGTGCTGGGCGGCGACCACTCCATCGCCATGGGTTCGGTAACCGGGGCTGGGCGTGGTGAGCGCATCGGGGTGGTCTGGGTAGATGCCCACGCCGATTTCAACACGCCCCAGACCAGCCCCAGCGGCAATATTCACGGGATGCCCCTAGCACACCTGTGCGGCCTGGGAGACGAGCGCCTGGTAAACCTGAGCCACCCTGGGGCCAAGGTCCGGCCCGAAGACGTGGTGCTGATCGGGATTCGTAGCCTGGATGCCGGCGAGGTCAGGCTATTGCGCGAGCGGGGGGTGACGGTTTTCACCATGAAAGAAATTGATGTGAAGGGCATTCCGGCTATTGCTCAGGCGGCGGTGGACAAACTTCGGGGTTTTGCCAGGGTACATGTCTCCCTCGATGCCGACGTGCTCGACCCCGAAATCGCGCCGGGGGTGGGAACGCCCGTGGCCGGGGGCCTGACCTACCGCGAGGCGCATCTGCTGATGGAGCTGCTGGCCGACGCTAAAATTGTCACCAGCCTGGATCTGGTTGAGGTGAACCCCATTCTCGACATTGCCAACCGCACGGCCAGAATAATGGTAGAACTCGCCAGCAGCCTGCTGGGAAAAAAGATTTACTGATGACTGGGTTCATTCGACATCGGCAAGCCAAAAACCGCCGCTAAACGCGTCCTTTCTTTGGCGCACCCAGGGCTTCTGCTATCGCCTCGGGAGCCAGTTAAGTTGCTCCAGGCTGAATCGGCAGATAACCCCTAACGATCATTGCAAACTGGCTGGGTCGTCACCGTGCAAGGCGCGTGTGTCAACAGAGTTTGGCAGCAGGCTGGCGCACTGTTCAATCCCCCCAACCCCCCTTGTTAAAGGGGGGCTCAATCCCCCTTTACCCCGTTACTAAGGGGGGAGGCCGTAGGCCGGGGGGATTTACCTGGCGAGCAACTGGTCTACTTGACACACTTAGGTTCATCGCGTGCTAGACATCCTGTGCGAGCTCCCGTCGGATCATCACTCAAGATATAGTTGAAAACTACTTACCAGCAATCCTGGTATACAATCCGCGAGTGCTGGTCATTCCTGCGGTAGATATCCAGTCTGGCCGGGCTGTCCGCCTGTATGAAGGCGACCCCAGCCAGGAAACCGTCTATTACGAAGATCCCACCGAAGCAGCTTTGCACTTCGAAAAGCAAGGCGCCAGAATGCTGCACCTGGTAGACCTGGATGCAGCCACCGGCCGGGGGGAAAACCGGGCCATAATCCGGGCGATTGCCGGCAAAATCACCATCCCCTTTGAAGTGGGGGGTGGGGTGCGTAGTGTGGAGACGGCCAGGGAAATTCTCGCTTTGGGAGCCAGCCGGGTGGTGGTGGGCACGGTAGCGGTCAAGGCTCCGGAAGTGTTGCGCCAGATGCTAAGGGAGTTTGGGGCCGAGCGGGTGGTGGTGAGCCTGGATGCCAGAGGGATGGAGGTGGTGGTTTCGGGCTGGGTGGAAGGAACTGCCCTCCGGGTGCCCGAGTTGAGCCAGCGGATGTGGCAGATGGGAGTACGCACCCTGATTTATACAGATGTACGCCGGGATGGCACCCTGGCCGGGCTCGACCTAGAGGTGGTGCGCGAAGTTCGTGCAGCCTGGCCGGGCTTCCTGATTGCCGGAGGGGGAATTGCCTCAGACGCGGATATTGAGGGTCTTAAGAGCCTGGGTGTGGAAGGGGCCATTACTGGCAAAGCCATTTACGAGGGCCGTATTGACCTCAAGAAATGGGTCTGACTGCCGTGGGGTTGCAAGTTCTGGGGTAAACTTCTGACATGAAATTCCTCAATGGTCTGGCTTTCTTGATCACGCTGGCCATAGCCGCAGCGGCGTGGGCCCTGTACTCCTTGGAGCCCGGGCTGTTGCTGGGAACCCCCTGGGGCCACGTACACCTGGTTTTCCTGATTCTGGGGGCCTTTGTACTGGGCCTGGCCGTGATGGGGCTGTATGTGCTAGCTGGTTGGTTATATGCCCAGGCGGCCTTGCGCAAACGTTACCGCGAACTGCGCAAGGTCCAGAGTGAACTCGAGGCCCTGCGCAGAGAACACCCCCAGGAAACCCCGGTCATCCCGGATCGGCTACTCTAACAGGCGGCTAATGGAGTGAAGAGTCAAGCGCCTATAGTCGAGGGCCATAGTTTGTCAATAGTCGAGGGTCGAAGGCCGGAGTTTGTCAAGGGTCTGGAGTCTAGGCCTCTCAAGCGTGAGGGTCTCATAAAGTCAGCTATGAACCATTGACCGTCGACCATAGACCATGGACCATAGACTATGGACCATAGATCATTGACCATCGGCTATCAGCTATCAGCATGTGTATCTCTGGTAGGCCTTGCATGATCTGGAAATTCCGTGACTGGCCCCATATCTCCGAGCTTCGCCCGTTGGTGGAGCAGCTGGGCATCTCTCCCCTGGCGGCCTCGGCACTTTGGAACCGTGGGTTCAGGCGCAAGGAAGACCTAAACCCTCCCCTCGAGCTCCTGCCGATTGCAGGGCTAAAGCCAGCCGCCTTGCGGATTATCGAGGCCATGGAGAAGCGCCAGCGGATCCGGGTGCATGGCGATTACGACGCCGACGGCCTCACCGGCACGGCAATTTTGCTGAATGGTCTGGGCAAGCTGGGAGCCGAGATTCACGCTTTTATCCCCCATCGCCTGAGCGAGGGCTATGGGGTACTGGTGGATCGGGTGCCGGAGCACCTGGAAGCCTGCGATCTCTTCATCACCGTAGACTGCGGCATCACCAACCAGGCCGAGCTGAAAGAACTGGTGGACAACGGTATCTCGGTGCTGGTAACCGACCACCACTCGCCAGCCGGGGACACTCCACCCGGCCTGATTGTGCATCCGGCGCTCTCGCCCGAGCTTACAGGACAGGCTCATCCCACCGGTTCGGGGGTGGCTTTTCTGCTGCTGTGGCAGGTGTATGCACTGCTGGGCCAGGACCCACCCCTGGAGTATGCCGACCTGGCCGCCATCGGCACGGTGGCCGACGTGGCGCCCTTGCAGGGCTTCAACCGGGCCCTGGTGCAGGAGGGGCTCCGCCGCCTACGCGATTCGGCACATCTGGGCTTAAATGTGCTGGCAGCCGAGCACTGCAAAGCCTTTAGCGCCAGCGAGATTGCCTTTCGCATCGCTCCCCGCATCAATGCAGCCTCGAGGCTGGGCCAGGCCGAGGTAGCCCTGCAACTCCTGACCACCCAGGATTTGCTCCAGGCCCGTCGGCTGGCCGAGCACCTCACCCAGCTCAATGCGCAGCGACAGCGCATCGAAGAAGAGATGCTCCAGCGCATCTGGCCCACCATTGATGCCAGTAGCCCTGCCCTGGTCATACACGATTCCGAGGGGCATCCGGGGGTGATGGGGATTGTGGCCAGCCGGGTTTTGGAGCATTACTACAAACCGGTCTTCATCATCGCCGACGGCAAGGGATCGGTGCGCTCGACGCCCGGCATCAGTGCGGTGGGGGCTTTGCGTTACGCGGCTCCTTTTCTAAAGCGCTTTGGGGGCCATGCCCAGGCGGCGGGTTTTGCCATTAGAGACGAGGAAATCGCTGCCTTTACCGGGGCTGTCCAGCAGTATGCCGGGCAGTTTCCTGCGCCGCTGCCAGAGATCACCCTGGATGGCTGGCTGGACGGAGAAGACTTAGAGGAGTTATACCGAGCATTGCAGTTACTGGAGCCACTGGGAGAGGGTAATCCCGAGCCGCTTTTTTTCTTGCAGGGCAGGCCGGAGCATGTGCGGGTGCTAAGCGAGGGCAGGCACCTGTCGTTCCGTCTGAACGGAATAAAGGTTATCCGCTGGCGCGACAACGGCGAAAATTTGCCCGAAGCGCTCGATCTGGCCGCAGGTCTGGTGCTGAGTGAGTGGAACGGTGAGCGTACCATCGAGCTGCGTGCTGCGGCGTACCGCCCAACCGCGTTAGTACCCTCTCCGTCAGCTGACCATCAAGCGGAGGTCTGGGCTATCCCAAGGCCATTCCGCCAGGCGGTTCAGCAGGCAGTGGCCCAGGGCGCCATGGTCTACGTGCATCCCGAAGGGGCCGACTGGTTCGTTAGCCGAGGAGCGGTGGTGGTAAGACCCGAAGAAGCAGCCTACTGGTTCAGTCTGCCCGTTACCCCCGCCTATCCCGAAAAGGTTCAGATTGCCCTCTCTGAGAAAGCCCTGTGCAGTCTGGAAAGCAGCCCCGATGCGCTGGTACGCGCGTTAGGTAGACGGGTGGCAGTAGCCTATAGACTGGGTCTGGCCCCTCAGTTTGGAGAGAGTCTAAAGCGTTACTGGCAGGCTGTGGCGCTGCTTCCATAGGCATTGCAAGGAGGCCCCTGGGCAGACAAAGCAATGGACTCGGTGACGGAGTGGCGGAGGATGGGGATGATTAATCGACCCAGAACGGGAGCAAACTACACTTTGGCCGACGGGATGCCCTGGACTGCTTCCCCTCAGACTGCGTCTCAGGCACCGCCCTGAGCCTTACCTGAGTCTGCCGAAGGGTTGTCGAATGGGCCTGCCCTGAGCTTGTCGAATGGGTCGCCACCACGCAAGACGCGTTTGTCAACAAAGTTTGGCAGCAGGCTGGCGCACTGTTCAATCCCCCCAACCCCCCTTGTTAAGGGGGGCTCAATCCCCCTCTACCCCCCTTACTAAGGGGAGAGGCCGCAGGCCGGGGGATTTACCTGGCGAGCAGCTGGTCAGCTTGACATACTTGGTTCATTGCGAACCGACAAACACACGCTTGCTCTCCCCCGGTCTCTCTCCCAGAGGTAAAAGGGTTTCAGAGGCAGGCAAAGGCTGGGTCGTGGGAAGTCTGGCCATCCAGACACCGATTGAGGCTGTTAGCAGCCAAAGGGGGGCATCAGGACTGGCACAAGCCCCTCTACACCAGCCAGACCATCCCCTTCGGGACGGACTGAGGTCGGTCTACTAGTGGGACGATCCCCTTCGGAAAGGGGCGTGCTCCATGCACCATTGAGAGGGTCTGAGGCCTTAGGCTTTTGGCCTTAGGCTTTTGGCCTTAGGCTTTTGGCCTTAGGCTTTTGGCCTTAGGCTTTTGGCCTTAGGCTTTTGGCCTTAGGCTTTTGGCCTTAGGCTTTTGGCCTTAGGCTTTTGGCCTTAGGCTTTCGACCTTCGACTTTCGACCTTCGACCCTAGACTGAAGTCCTTGCGCCAGCAAGACGACCTTAGAGCTTCGACCAGATGTGTCCAGCACGAAGTGCAGACGGGCTACGGGCTGGTTTCTGCCCCGACAAGCAGCTCGGCCTCGCGCTTCAAAAAAGCCTTAAGCACATCGGTCACAGTCACAATGCCCACCAGTTTGTCATCATGCACCACCGGCAAGCCCCCTATTTTGTGCTCGAGCATCAGCTTAGCAGCAGCCTGGAGGGGCATGGTGTCGGCGACTGTAATGGGGTCGCGGGTCATGATCTCACCCACAGTAAGCCGGGAAATTAAGTAGTTGAGCTCCCAGATGGAAAGCGAGGTGGCATCCGAGGGCATGGCTTCTTTGAGGTCGCGATCGGTGATAATACCAATCAAACGGCCCTCCTTGACAACCGGAAGCCGGCGGAACCCCCCTTTCTTCATGATCTGGGCAGCTTCGGGTACCTTAACATCGGGCGTGACTACATCCGGAACTGGGGTCATGCAGTCCTTGACCAACATCGCTATCACCTCGCTACCAGGATACCCCTCAGCGCCGGGGGCAGATGTCTCTTGCTTCCGGGTAGTCGAGGATATCTACTCGGCAAAGCCCATTACTGGGCGTCCACCTCGATCACCGCCGGCGGGGCGACGAAACCCACTGTCTTGTGCGTTCCATCGCAGTAGGGCTTGTTGGCCGAGTGCCCGCAACGGCACAGCGAGACCCGGCCCTTTTCAATTACCACCTCCTGATCGCCATAGCGGTACACGTACCTGCCACCCGTCTCGATCCCGATAGAGCCATTTTCTCTGAACTCAATTTTCATGACCTCATTCTAGCGGCCAGTCAGCGCTTTCATGGTAGGCTGCATAAACATCCCACTTGACCCCTGGCCAGTACGGGTTCTTGACTTACTGCACTACTTTTGACGATCCCCTTCGGGACGGAGCGCACTCGATGCACCAGCGGGACGGTCTTACACCTTAGACTTTCGACCTTAGACTTTCGACCTTAGACTAAAGTCCGTGCTCCAGAGGGAAAATCCCCTTCGGGAAGGGCGGTGGCCCGTGCGCCACGGGGGCGGCCTTAGACCTTAGACTTTCGACCTTCGGCCGCTTCGCCCAGCTCTTAACACTGTACGGCCTGACATGCCCTTTGCGGCTTCATCCGGTGAATCTACTAAACTCTTAGTTGTGAGCCGCCGGCTTATTGGCAGGGAGCTGCTACGCCAGTACGAAGTTTGCGGTCCTAACGGGCGCAGGTTGTGCCGCTATGTGCACTGCCACAACGAAGTACCCCCGCGCCGCCGAACCTGGTGCAGTGACGAGTGCGTGCAGAAGTACCGTTTGCAGGCCCACTGGAACTATGCCCGTCAGCGGCTGCGAGCACGCGAGAAAGGCGTCTGCCAGATCTGTGGCACCGACACCCGCAAGCTCAAGAGTAGCCTGACGAAGCTTTGGAAGGCCGCGGTCCAGATAGGCCGCGAAAACCGATCTGAGCAGAACCTGTACTGCCTGGGTGCATATCAGGAGCTGAGAGCTGCTTATAGTCAGATCACCACCGAACTGACCCGGCGTGGCTTTCACGGCTTTGCTGTAGAACTGCCCCAGAGCTGGCGGCCCCGCAAAGCCTGGAAGAAGCCCTCAGACTTGTGGGAGGCTCACCATATTCTGCCCGTGGTGGAGGGCGGCACACACACGCCTGAAAATTTGCGAACACTGTGCCAGCCCTGCCACAAGCAGATGACTAAATCGCTTGCTGCAAGGAGCAAGGGTCTCGAAGCTACCACAGAATAAATAACAAATAATGTCGCAGGTTGAAAGATAGTCGAAAGTAGAAGGTCTAAGGTCGAGGGTCAAGAGTTAGTCAAGGGTCGAGGGTAAAAGTTAGCCGCAGGTCTCAGGTCTCGGGTCGCTGGTCAAAAGCTATCCGCCATGGGCTATCGGCTATTAGCTATGGGCTAATGGGCTAATGGAATGTCGCAGGTCGAAAGTTAGTCGAAGGTTTCAGGTCTCAGGTCGAAAGCTATCCGCTATCAGCTATAGGCCATAAGCAATCGGCTATCAGCTATCGGCCATGACCACTGAGGCTCTTCCGAGTATTAAGGCCCTTTTAGGAAGGCTTCTTTCCGCTTTTAAGAGCAGAGACTTTACCGGTCTTTCTGGTGTTGGTGCATGGCTTTTTCTTCGTTCCAGACAACTTAACTCTACTAGGCTCTGCTGCCGGATGGACGTGGTGACTTTGTGGGAGTCCGGCCCAGCTAATCGGCAAATGGGTGGGAAAAGCAGACGTAACGGTGGGAGATAGTGGTAAAACGTGGGGAAACCGTGGTACATTACTGCTCAGAAAAGCACCGCCGCTGGAAGGCGCACGAAGTGAGGCGAGCCAAAAGACCAGGCCGATCTAGGAGGAAACAAGATGCCCTTCGGTGAACACCAGTACAGCCTCGATGACAAGGGAAGGGTTGTGATCCCCCAGCCCTTCCGTCCGTTTATTGAGGATGGCGTGGTGATCACCCGCGGCCTCGAGGGCTGCCTTTACATGTACCCCGTGCTGACCTGGAGCAACATCGAGCGCCAGCTGCAAAACGTACCCCTGATTGACCGGCCAGCCCAGGAGCTGGTGCGCTTTTTGTATTCGGGGGCGCACAAGACCCAGATGGACAACGCCTCGAGGGTGACAGTTCCCCCACCACTACGCAAATTTGCCGGGCTCGAGGACACCAGCGACGCGGTAGTAGTGGGTGCGCCCACCCGCCTGGAGCTGTGGAGCGAGAGCCGCTGGTGGGAGAACATCACCAAATTTGTGCAAAACCCCTCTTCTCCCGAGGTCCTACGCGGGCTGATTGGATGAAGTATGTATGCAGCCTTTTATGAAGCGTCTCAAGTCTCAAGTCTCAGGTCTCCGGTCTTTTTGGCTTGCGACCTGCGACCTGCGACCTGCGACATCTTTTGTGGACTGTCAGCCCCCGCTTCATGCTCCGGGGTCCCTCAGGACGGATGGGCAACTCCTGAGCGTATCCCATCCAGCTGGCCCTCCTTGGGTTGGAGCGAGGATATGAACCATACCCCGGTGCTCTATCACCAGGCCCTGGACTGGCTGTCGGTTCGACCAGGTGGGGTGTATGTAGATGCCACCCTGGGCGGGGCCGGCCACACCAGAGGCATGCTGGAGCGCGGTGCTAAGGTAATTGCCTTTGACCAGGACCCCGAGGCCATTGCCAGGGCCAGGGCGCTGGACCTGCCCGATCTGACCCTGGTAGAGGCTAACTTTCGCGAACTACTGCCCCGGCTAGAGCAGCTTGGCATGGCTCAGGTGGACGGTATTCTGGCCGATCTGGGGGTGTCCAGCTTCCATTTTGACGATGCCCAGCGAGGTTTCAGCTACCAGCACCAGGGTCCGCTGGACATGCGTATGGGCCCAGGAAGCCTGACCGCCGCCGAGGTGGTGAATACTTTCGAGGAAGAGGAAATTGCCGAGATTCTCTACCAGTATGGCCAGGAGCAGCGCTCCCGCCGGATCGCCCGCTTCATCGTAGAAAACCGCCCCATCACCACCACCACCCAGCTGGCCGATGTCATCCGCCGGGCCACGGGCTTTCGCCAGGCGGGACACCCAGCCCGTAAAAGCTTTCAGGCCCTGCGCATCTACGTTAATGACGAACTGGGGGCGCTAAAGCAACTGCTCCAAGGCGCTGAACAGGCGCTCAAACCCGGCGGCCGGCTGGTGGTGATCAGCTTCCATTCGCTCGAGGACCGCCTGGTCAAGCACTACCTGCGCGACTCCAGCCGGCTAAAGCCTCTTATCAAGAAACCCATTGTTCCTTCTGAAGCCGAGCAGCGCGAAAACCCCCGGGCAAGAAGCGCCAAGATGCGGGTGGCCCAGCGAACAAATGGAGGCAGGGCATGAGGACGGTCTTGAGATGGGCCAGCATATATTTGCTGCTACTGGTAAGCCTGACCGGTCTGGGATACTTCAACCAGCAACTGAATGGGAAATTGCAGGCCCACCTGTCCCGCGAAACCGACCTCGGCAACAAAGAAACCAGGCTGCTGCTACAACGCTATCAGCTAGTCTCGCCGCTGGCTCTGCGGAACTGGGCCGAGGCTAACGGCTTTGTTCCCATGAGCCTGGCTCGCTGGGAGACTCGCCCATTGGGTGAGCCGGGGCCGCTAACCCCAGGAGAAAGGAGCACCCCTTGAACCGGCTGGGCACCAGCGAACCAGCCACCCTGCACCGTGGCTGGGTGCTGATTCTGGCTTTTATGGCTTTTGTGCTGGGGCTGGGATACGGCTCTTATGTATTGTGGCACAATGCGCCCAGCCTGCTGCTACGTTCGGCCCCGACGGCGGAGCTACCGCCGCTGCGTGGCCGCCTGGAGGCCTCGGATGGCACCCCTCTGGCCATTAGCTCTAAGGACCAGGCCCGCTTGTATCCGCTGGGGCTTTCTGGCAGCCAGCTCATTGGTTTTGGCGAGCGCAGCACCGGCCGGGGGCTTTCGGGACTCGAGCGCGACCTGGAAAAGCTGCTGTTGCAAGGCCACAGCCTGCGTCTGACCATAGATCCGGTGGTGCAGTCCATCGCCGAGCAAGCCCTGTGGAGGGGTGTCGCGGCTGCCCGGGCCGACTGGGGCGCGGTGGTGGTAATGGAGACCAAGACTGGCCGGCTGCTGGCAGTGGCCAACGGGCCGCAATTCGACCCTGCTGCACCGCGCAGGTCGCCTGAAACTGACCTATCCTGGCGCAACCATGCCTTTATGTATGCCCTGGAGCCAGGCTCCACCATCAAGGCCCTGACCGCGGCCGTTCTACTCGAGGAAAACGTAGCCAGACTGGACACCCGCGTTGAAGCCCCCATGAGCCGGCGGATTGCCGGCTGGACCATCAGCGACGTGATCAGACACGACCAGAACCTGACCTTGAGCGAGGTGCTCAAGTACTCGTCCAACGTGGGCATATCCACTCTGGCCGAGCGCATTCCACCCCAGAGGCTATACGATTATTTTGAGAGAATGCGTTTGTGGAACCAGCAGGTTTTGCCTCCGCTCTCCTACTATCCCCGTATAAACGTGCAGGTTGCCAGCCCCCAGGTGCGTCCGGTAACCCGGTGGGGGCCAGCCGAGTATGCCAACGCCACCTTCGGCCAGGGCTTTTTGATTACCCCTTTGCACCTTACCGCCGCCTTCAACACCCTGGCTAACGATGGCATTTACCGTCAACCAGTTCTGTTTGAAGGGAACGCCTCTGCCACTGAGCAGGTTTTTCGTCCTCAGGTAGCCCGCGATATACGCCGAACGCTCAGCGACAACCTGACGCAAAATGCCCGCCTGGCTGGCTACTTGCTCTCTGGTAAGACCGGCACCGCCCAGGTAGTAGTAGATGGGCGGTATAGCCGCAGTGTTTTTACGGCGCTGTTTGCCGGGTTCATCCCGGGCGATGAGCCCAGAGTGACGGTGGTGGTGGCGTTATTTCACCCCAAAGGGCCGCGCTTTCACGGCTCTCAGGTAGCAGCCCCCATTTACCGCGATATTGCCGCCCGGCTGTTTGCCCTTTGGGGCGTCCCGCCCAGCTTGGATAGCTCATCAACCCGGGGTAGACTGGATAACAGATGAGTGTTTTGTGCATCTTGAGGACGATACTTGAGTGAGGATGTTGTGCAAGTGACAGAGGCCAGAGAACTCCGACCCGAATGGATCGCCAGCCTGACCGGCGGGAGGGTTCATACGGGCGCTATGCCGGCCACAGACCTGCACTGGGACTCGCGTAAAATAGAGCCTGGAGTGGCATTTTTTGCCCTGCCCGGCGCTAAGGTGCATGGGCGGGAGTTTGGCTTGCAAGCCTACTCGGCAGGTGCACCCTTCGTGGTGACCGACATGGCTCATACTGGCTCGGTGCAGGTAGCCAGACCCGAGCGGGCACTGTTAGCCGTAGGACGAGCACTGCGAGACAGGTTTGGCGGGGTGGTGCTGGCAGTGGGCGGCAGCTCCGGCAAGACCACCACCAAAGAATGCCTGGCCCAGGGGCTGGCCTGGCCTGCACCAGAGGGAAATCTCAACAATGCGCCGGGTCTGGTGCGTTTTTTCTTCCATCTGCAAGATGCTCCGGGCTGCGTGGTCGAACTGGGCATTGACCGGCTTTTGGAGATGGCCGAGCTGAGCTATCTGGCCCGGCCCGATTTTGCCGTGCTGACCAGCCTTGGGGTGGAGCACCTGGAAGGGCTGGGCAACCTCGAGAACATCATCCGTGAGGAAACCTGGTTGCTCCAGGCGAGCCCGGTGCGTCTGGCCAGCACCCAGGCCGCCGAGCTGGTACGGCTGCCCGGCCTGCGTACTTATGGCCTCGAGGCCGGTGATTTTCAGGCCAAACAGCTAGAGATGGGCCCCAGGTCTAGCCAGTTTCGTTTCGAGGGCCGCCCCGTCACCCTGCCCTACCCCGGGGTGGGCCCGGTAATGGGCGCCCTGGCTGCTCTGGCTGCCACTCAGATGCTGGGCCAGTCCCTTGGTCAGACCATTGAGCGTCTGGCTGCACTAACCCTGCCCTCAGGCCGGATGCAGCGGCAAAGGCTGGGGGCGGTTGACTTCATCAACGACGCCTACAACTCCAATCCCCTTTCCTTTCGGGCGGGAATAGAATACCTTAAAACCCAGCCGGGCCGCAAATGGCTGGTGCTGGGCCGCATGGCCGAACTGGGCCAGGAAGCCCTGCAGCATCACCTCGAGGCCGCCAGTCTGGCCGCCACTGTCAGCCCACATCTGGTCTTTATCGGGCCATTTGCCCAGCAACAAACCGCCCTGGCTGGTGGAACCGCGGTAGAGACCATCGAAGCCGCAGTCGAGTTTCTCACCTCCGCTGTAGAGCCGGGTGACCTGGTCTACCTTAAGGCATCCCGCAGCGTGGGGCTGGAGCGCCTGCTGGAACTTTGGCCACAGGAGAGTCTATGAGCCGCCGGAGATACCCGAGGCCCTGGGTACAAAAAACCCAGGCCTCGAGGATGTTTTTGGCCCTCGGCCTGTTGCTGGTGCTGGCGATAGCGGCGTGCGCGCCTCAGGCCCAGCCTGCGCCCGCGCCTGTCGCTCCCGCGCCCATTTTAATTGAGGGGGGTGTAGTAGAAGGACGGTTTGTACGGGCCATTGGGCTGCAACTGGCCCTGCCCAACCCACCCCTGGCGGCAGCCCGGGCTGGCGACAAGTTGTTGGCGGCCTACCCGTTTATGTTGTTGATTTATCGGGACGGGTTTATCCATCAGAGCCTGCCCCTGCCGGGTGTTCCGAGTTTTGTGCGGGCCAGACCGCTGCCGCTGGTCGGCTTTGAAGACCGGTTATTTGTGCCAGGGCTGGGCACTTTGCTATTCCGGGCCAGGGATGCGCTCCACACACCAGAGGGCGTGTTCTGGCTCGACGAGCACGGCTTCAACCTGGACCGGCGCCGCCTGGCCGAGGGACGCTTCACCCTGCTGGCCGCCAGCCAGCGCTATGTGTATGCCTTTGGCCGCGAGGCCTTTCGCCACCCCGACAACCTGCGCATCCCGCTGCCAGGTACTGTCCGGGCTGCAGTGGTGCTGGACGACCTTTATGTGCTCACTGCCGACGCCATCCACCGGCTGAGCCTCGAGGGTCTGCGGCTTGGCTTCCGGGCCGGGGCCTTCGAGGGCCTGAAGAGCGATGGCCACTACCTTTATACCCTGCAAGCCGGCCGGCTGCTTACGCTACGGCTCAACCTGGATCTGGCAGGCGGGGCCGGACGGGTAGCAGAGTGGGCCAGGGTCGAGGGTCGAAGCTCGAAAGCCACTGGACATTTGCAAAGCCCGTCGCCTCTTCCCTCCCCCGTCTGTGATCACCTGCTATTCTCCTCCAGAGCGCTCCCGCTTAGCAAGGAGGCTCCATGACCACCCTCGTCGCTGCCGCTCTGCTGAGCTGGTTTCTGGTAGGGCTGTGGATTACCCTGATGCAGTCGCTAAGAATGGGCAAGCAGGTGCGGGCCGATGGTCCACCCAGCCACCTGGCAAAAACGGGCACACCCAGCATGGGCGGGGTGGCTTTCCTGCTGGCTGCGGCCATAGTCTACGGGCTGGCCGGAGGCGATAAGTGGGTGGGGCTCTGGCTGCTGGTACTGGGCATGGCCTTACTGGGCCTGGCCGACGACCTGGCTGGTTTGTTGAGGCGCCCTTTGAGGGCCCGCGAAAAGCTGGCTGTTCAGGGAGTAATGAGCCTGACCTTTGCCATCTGGGCAACTCAGCAGATCCAGTACACCCCCTACCCCCTGCTCGACATGGTCCTCTTCGCCCTGGTGATTGTGGCGGCCTGCAACGCCTTCAACTTCACCGATGGGGTGGACGGCCTGCTGACCAGCGTCTCGGTGGTAATTTTTTTGCCGTTTGCAAGTCTGCCCATAGCCCAGGCCATGATTGGAGCCCTGCTGGGTTTCCTCTGGCACAACGCTCCAAAGGCCAGCGTGTTTATGGGCGATACCGGTAGCATGGCCCTGGGCGCTATGGCGGCCGGGCTGTTCATTCTGGAAGGCAAGCTATGGTGGCTACCTCTGGTAGCGCTGATTCCGGTACTCGAGGTGCTCTCGGTCCTGGTCCAGGTCGCCTACTATCGCCGCACCGGCCGGCGCATTCTCAAGATGAGCCCCCTGCACCATCATTTTGAGCTCTCGGGCTGGCCCGAGGGCAAGGTGGTCTTCCGCTTTACCGTGGTGACGGCGCTCTGTACGGCGCTGGCCATACATCTGTGGGGAGGTCTTTCGTGAACAGACTGGTCTATGGCCTGGGGCGCAGTGGCCTGGGGGTGCTGGGCTTTCTGCAAAGACGCAGCATGCCGGCCCGCTTTTTCGACGACCAGCCCAGGCCCGAAGAGGTGGCCCGGGCCCAGGCCCTGGGCTTCGAGCCCGACCCCGACCCCCAGCCAGGCCGGTACCAGGAGGTGGTTGCCGCCCCTGGGGTGCCCATCCAGCATCCCCGGCTGGAAGCGCTGCGAAAAGGGGGGGCCGAGGTCATCGGCGAGGCCGAGCTGGTCTACCGGCACTGCCCCACCCCCCTGGTGGGCATTACCGGCACCGCCGGCAAGACCAGCTGTACCATGTTTACCGGACACTTTCTGCGAGCACTGGGTTTTCGGGCTTTAGAGGGGGGTAATATTGACCCACCTCTGGCCAGTGTGGTAGACCAGCCCTGGCAGGATACTCCTGGTCTCTTTGCCGAGGTAATAGCCGCCGAGCTGAGTAGTTTTCAGCTCGAGCGGGTGGTGCACCTGCGCCCCAGGGTAGCCGTGCTTTTGCTGCTGGGCGTAGACCACCTCGACCGCCACGGCACCCTGGAGGTCTACCACGCCGCCAAGTTCAACCTGATCCGGCATCTGAGGGCCGAGGATGCCCTGGTCTACAACGCCAGGGACGAAAGAATTCTGGCGGGCATCCGTGGCAGCCCGGCCCGCCTCTACCCTTTCGAGCCTGTAGCAGGCGACCCCCGCGAGACCAACCTGCGGGCTGCCTTGCAAGCGGCCCTGGCCTATGCCCATATCGTGCAGCGCGAACAGCCCCAGCGGGTTCTGGCCCTTCCGGCAGAGGCCGCGAGCCTCGAGCCCTTCCGCCTTACGGCCCCCCGGCCCGAGGCCCGCTACGCCATCTTTGCTCGCATCGGCGAACTTTTGTTTATCGATGACTCAATCGCTACACGCATTGACGCAGTACGCATGGCGCTGGAAGCCGCCCCCGCTCCGGTGGCCTGGGTGCTGGGCGGAGTAGACAAGGGTGCGCCAGTGGAAGAGCTGCGCGAGCTGGTAGGGCGCAAGGTGAGCCTGATTCTGGCCATAGGCCGCGACGGAAGCCGCATGGCAACACCTTTCAAAGACCTGGTGGAAGTGGTGGAGATCGACGAGCCCGACGGGCGCAAGGCGCTGGAACGGGCCGTGCGCGAGGCCCGCCTTAGGCTTGCGTCGGGCAGCGTGCTGCTGGCTCCACTGGCCACCTCGTTTGACCAGTTCAAAGACTATAAGGAGCGCTCCAGGGTATTCCGGGAAGTGGTGTTTGCGCTGGGGGGCATGAGTGGATAGTATTCTTCTGCTGGCGCAGCTTCTGCTCTTTGCTCTTTCGGCTCTGGGCGTCGCCGCCTCCGACTGGATGCGGGCCGCAGCCGAGGCCCACAGCCTGGACAACCTGCGCAATATGGCCATCTCGCTGGCCCTGATGTTACTGGTTGCCCAACTGCGCCCCCACTGGGCCATCTGGGCCGCACGGCCCCTTTTTATCCTGGCAATTTTGCTGCTGGTAGCCAATCTGCTGGTGGGGTTTGGGCCGGGCGGAGAGCGACGCTTTATCGACCTACCTTTCACATCCTTCAACCTCCAGGCCGCAGAGTTTGCCAAACTGGCGGTGGTGCTCTACCTGGCGGCCTTTTTTCACAATAAACCCACCGACTACCCCATCATCGGCCCCATCGTGGCTATCAGTCTGGCCGCCGGATTGATCATCGCCTCGCCCGACCTGGATACCGGCCTGTTTGTTCTGCTTTTGTCGGGCTTCTTGCTGGTGCTTATCGGGGTTCCCTGGCGGCGTCTGTTGGCGATTGGCGCCACCGCCTGGATTCTGGCGCTCTCGGTCTCGGGGCTGTACCTGGATCGTTTTGAAAAAGTGCGCGACCGCTTCGAAGGCTGGCATACCTATGTCACCGGGCGGGTAGCCGAGCTGAGCCCGGAAGCCATGCGGGGACCTTTGTACCAGATTACCCAGGCCCACAAGATCATCGTAAATGCGGGGCCGTTTGGACAGGGGGTAGGGTCTCGGATGCCCAACCTTCCCGAATCACACAACGATTTTGTGCTGGCCTCGGTCATCTGGGCTGGCGGCTGGCTGGCTGGCTTTATGGTCCTGCTGGCCGTGTGGCTGATACTGGCCAGGGGCATTCAAATTGCCGCCCACCTGGAAGGCTCTAAGAGCGTTCTGGCGCTGGGCTTAACCCTGTATCTGGTTCTGCAGGCCGCCCTCAACATCGCAGCCGTTATCGGTATCGTCCCCATTGGGGGCTCCCCGTTGCCCCTGGTCAGCATGGGCGGCAATTCCATGATTATGGCCGGGCTGGCTCTGGGGCTATTACACGGTCTCTCGAGGGAAGCCTTCGCCGCCAGGGAAGAACCTAGAACCAAGGAGGCCCAGTAATGAAGACGCGCAGGGGTGCAGGGGTGCAGGGGTGCAAGGGGGATGAGGCCTTCACCCCCACTCTCCCCCTTCCTCCTGCTCCCCCTCTCAGTAATGGAGGCTCATGGTGATCGTCACCGGCGGCGGAACCGGCGGCCACCTTTATCCTGGGCTGGCCGCGGCGCGGGCTTTGCTGGCCGCGGGCGAGCCCGTGACCTATGTAGGGGCCCAGGGCGGCATCGAAGAACGGGTACTGCCCGAGGCCAGGCTGCCTTTTCGCATCATCCCAGCCGGCAAACTCTCGCGCGAGGCGCTGCACCCCGGGGAAGGGATAAAAGTTTTTCGGGGCCTGCAGCAAGCCAGGCGTGTGCTGCGGGAGGTGCGGCCCAGGGCGGTATTGAGCATGGGCGGTTATGCGGGCTTTCCCGTGGCTCTGGTAGCTGCCCTGCTGGGCATCCCCCTGGTCATCCATGAACAAAACGCCAGACTGGGGCTGGCTAATCGAATTCTAGCCCGTCTGGCCCGCCGGGTCACTCTTTCTACCCCCATCGAACTCGATCCTCGACTAGCTGCCAAAACCCTGGTGGTGGGCTATCCAGTGCGGGAAGAAAAGCGTGTGCAGAGCGAGGCCAGGGCTGCGCTTGGACTGGATCCCGAGCGCCCTACCATCCTGATCATGGGCGGAAGCCAGGGCAGCAAAGAACTGAATGAACAACTGCCCGAGAGGCTCTACCCTCTCCTGGGCGAGTGGCAGGTCCTCCACCAGTCTGGTCTGCGCTGGGAGCACGAGATGAAGCCCAAAGAACGGCCCCGTTACGTGGTGCGGGGTTATCTGGACAGTGTGCTGGCCTGGAGCGCGGCCGAGTTTGCCATCACCCGCGGCGGGGCGGGTACCCTGGCGGAAGCAGCCTATCATCAGGTCCCGGTTCTGGGTGTGCCACTGCCGCGCAGCCTGGACGGCGGGGCCCAGTGGGCCAACCTGGGCTTTTATGCTGGGCGCGGCGCAGCCCGGCGGCTAGACTCCTGGGATCAGTTCGAGTCCCAGCTTAATGCTCTGCTCGACCCCTCCACGCGGGCCCAGATCCGCGATAGTCTTAAAGGGTTGTCGCCGGCCGGAGCAGCCGGGCGGCTGGCCCGGATCGTTTTGGAGGCGGCGTGAAGCACTATCACCTGATGGGTATTGGCGGGATCAGCATGAGCGGTCTGGCCCGCATCCTGCGTCAGGACGGGCATCTGGTCAGCGGCTGCGATAGCCAGCCCTCGGACCTGACCCGCCGCCTGGGGCGCGAAGGCATTAGGGTAGTGCAGGGCCACAGCCCCGAACATCTGCCAGGGGTAGACGTACTGGTAGCCTCTACCGCCATACCGGAGGGCGAGCCCGAACTCGTCGCCGCTCACGCCCTGGGCATTCCGATCTGGCGCCGGATCCAGGTGGTGGCCGAGATACTGCGCGGCGGCTATAGCCTGGGCGTTACCGGGTCGCACGGCAAGACCAGCACCACCTCGATGCTGGCCAGCATCTTTATCGCCGCCCGGACCGACCCTACGGTGCTCTTGGGCGCAGAACTGAGCCTGATTGGAGGCAGCGCCAAGGTGGGGTCGGGACCGTATCGGATTGCCGAGGTGGACGAGTCCGACCCGCTATTTCGCTTTGTGGAGTTAGACCTGGCGGTGATTACCAACCTCGAGACCGACCACGTATCGCCCGACGGGCGGGCCCGGCCCAACTACCACGCTTCATTCGATGCGCTGCAGGACGCCATGTGCTCGTTCGCCAGCCGGGCCGCCCAGGTCATATACAACGCCGAGCCCCGCTGGCAGCTGCTGGACGCGCTGACCCAGGGCAGGCCGCGCTTTAGCTTTGGGCTGCAAACCGGCGACTGCCACGCTGCAAATGTGGTGCTAATGCCCTTTGGTAGTCGTTTTGATCTGGTCTGGCAGGGCAAAACCCTGGGGGTTGTGAAGCTGCAAGTTCCGGGCGAATACAACATCGCCAACGCGCTGGCTGCCAGCGCTGCTGCTTTAGTCGCGGGCATTGGCTTTGATGCGGTCCAGCAGGGGCTGTACCAGCACGTAGGGGCCAGCCGCCGTTTTGAAAAGGTGGGCCAGCTAAACGGTGCCATGATTGTGGACGACTATGCCCACAACGCCACCAAACTCGGGGCCTTGCTCAAGGCTGCCCGCAACACCGGCCTGCGGGTGCGGGCCGTCTTCCAGCCGCATCGCTTTGGTCGCAGTGAGCAGGAGTGGCGGCAGTATGCCCAGGCCCTCGAGTACGCCGACGAAGCCCTGCTTCTGGACGTATACGCCGCCGCCGAATCCCCCTTCAACCTGAGCAGCGCCCAGATTGCCCACCAGATCCTGGATCACCTGCTGGCTAAAGAACGTCTTGCACGCTACGACAACTGGGACAACACCCTGAGCTACCTGCGCCAGACCGCCACACCTGGCGATCTGATCCTGACGATTGGCGCTGGAAGCGTATCGCAGCTGGGGCGACAGCTGGCAGCAGCCAAGGAGACCGTATGAGAGTCGAACGCCTGCCCATGTCCCAGCTCACCACCATCGGGGTAGGGGGCGAGGCCGAGATCTGGACGGTGGAAACCCTTTCCGACCTGCGGCAAGCTACCCAGGCCCCATACCGGGTGCTGGGCAACGGCTCCAATCTGCTGGTGGCGGATGGAGGAGTGAAGGAACGGGTCATCCGGCTGGGCGGTGAGTTTGCCGACTGGAGCCCGGGCCTTTCGGGCTGGGTGGGCGCGGGGGCGCTGCTGCCCGGTCTGGTACAGGCTTCGGCGCGGCTGGGCCTGAGCGGACTGGAAGGCCTGCACGGTGTTCCGGCCCAGCTGGGTGGCGCAGTCAAGATGAACGCAGGCACCCGCTTCGGCGAGATGGCCGGCGCCCTGGAACAGGTCGAGGTTTTCCACGATGGGGCCATGCACCAGTACCAGCCCCACCAGCTGGGCTTTGGCTACCGGCATTCGGCTTTGCCCCCAGGCGGAATTGTCACGCGGGTCAGGCTCGGGTTACAGCCCTCGAGCCCAGAAGCCGTGCGGGCCCGAATTGCTCTGGTAGATGCTGCCCGCAAGGGCCAGCCCAAAAAGAGAAGCGCGGGCTGCGCCTTCAAGAACCCACCAGGCGACTCGGCGGGCCGCCTGATTGACCTAAAGGGTCTCAAAGGAACTACCGTGGGCAGAGCCATGATCAGCCTCGAGCACGGCAATTTCCTGGTCAACGTGGGCGGGGCTACCGCCGAGCAGATCTATGCCCTGGTCTGCAAAGTACAGGCCGTGCTGCCGCTTCAGCTGGAGTGGGACATCTGGGGCGAGATCGTACCGGACCAGATGGGGGTGAGCTTGTGAGGGGAGTGAACACAGAGGGGGCCGGGAACCGGAGAGCAAAAGACGTCCAGCACCGAATTTGCCAGCCTTTTGCTCCCTGCTCCATATGGCAGGCAATGCTCCCCGGTGCTCCCTTATTCGAACGGGGGTTGGTGTGATCCGGGCCATACTGATCGGCTTGCTTCTGGCCTCACTGGCGGTTGGCTCACTGGTGGCCTTACCCGTCGAGAGCGTCGAGGTGGTGGGCAACCGCCAGCTTTCCGCGGCCCAGGTGCGCCAGATAACCGGCCTAAAGCCGGGGACGGCCTGGCTCTGGGCCTGGCCACATAAACTAGAGCCTCTGCTGCAAAACCCCTGGGTCAAGAGCGCAGCCCTGAACCGCCCTGCCCCCGGCAGGCTAGAAGTAGTACTAGAAGAACGAGTGCCAGTTGCCAGTCTGGTGCTCAGGGGCCAGCGTTACGGTCTGGCCGCCGATGGAACGCTGCTGCCAGGGGCGGCTGTTCAGCGGCTGGTGGTTGAAGGGCATCCCGGCGAAATTCCTCTTGCTGACTTGTTATTGCTCATGCAGACCTTCCCCCAAGCCCAGCGCATCCGCTACAACGTAGGGGGCTATCAGGTCTTGGGGCCCGATCTTAATGTCTGGGGTAGAAATGTCAGGGAGTTGCAAGATTGGGCTAAACTTAGCAGAATAGGCAGACGTGGCGCAAGCAACTCTCTTGCACACCTCGGCGCTATGTCGGGTAGCCGAATCTATGTGTATTCCTGGGGGGTGAGTGCTCGCCGATGATTCTCGTAGGCTTAGATGTTGGAACCACCAAAGTGACCGCGGTAATCGGTGAGCTGTCCTCGGATGGCATTCTGGACATTATCGGAGAAGGTACGGTTCCTTCCCAGGGGCTCAGGCGAGGGGTGGTCACCAACCTCGAGCGCACCTCCGAGTCCATCCGCCAGGCCGTCTTTCAAGCCGAGCGGGTGGCCGGGGTCAAGGCCGAGCAGGTCTGGGTGGGGGTGGCCGGCGCCCATGTGCGCAGCGTAACCAGCCACGGCCTGGCTGCCATTCGGCGGGGGCAGCAGATTACCCAGACCGACGTGGACCGGGCTATCGAGCAGGCCAAAGCCTATCCCTTCGAGGGCGATTACGATCTCATTCACGCCCTGCCACTGGATTACCGCGTAGATGGTCAGGAAGGTATCCGCGACCCCACCGGCATGGCCGGGGTAAGGCTGGAAGTAGATGTACATCTGGTGGCGGGGAGCAAAGGCCCCCTCACCAATCTGCGCAAGGCTGTAGAAGACGCGGGCTTAGACCTGCAGGGCATGGTGCTGCAATCCTATGCCTCGGGGCTGGCGGTGCTCTCGCCCGAAGAACTTTCCATGACGGTGATGCTGGTAGACGTTGGCGGAGGTACTACCGATGTAGCCGTCTTCCGTCAGGGGCGTCTGGCCCACTCTGCCGTCATCCCGCTGGGCGGTGACCATGTCTCGCAAGACATTGCCAAGCTACTGCAAATTCCGGTCGAGGAGGCCGAGCGGGTCTGCAAAAAGTACGGGGCAGCGCTGCCCGAGCTGGCCGACCCCGAGCTGGTGCTGGAAGTCAGCCAGGAGGGCGCTGCACAGATTTCTTATCAGGCCCCGGACCTGGCCCGCATCATCCGCCCGCGCCTACGGGAGATCCTGCATCTGGCTCGGCAGAGTGTGGACGAAGCCTTAGGACCGCTGGAAATCACCGTAGGCAAGGTTATTGTGACCGGTGGCGCCAGCATGGTGCGCGGCCTGGAAGAGCTGGCCCGCAAGCAGTTCAATCTACCGGTCCGGTTGGGCAAGCCCCTGGGGGTGCAGGGTCTGACCGATGTAGTAGCTTCTCCCACCCACGCAACCGCAGTAGGTCTGGTGCGCCATGCGGCAAGCCTAGCGGTCCAGTCTCCATTAGCACGCGGGCACCGTCCTGGCCGAAGCAAGGTCGGCCAACCTGTCAGGCATGTCGTCAACCCCGAAGGCACAGCCAGCGCCGCAGGCGGGCTGTGGGAGCGCATTAAGGGACTGTTCAGGAACTTGTTTTAGCAGCAGATCGGCGGCAAGGAGCACGCGGGGCAACACTAAAGTAACCAGGAGAGATTATGGGTGAAGTGCAGATCAAAGTAATCGGACTTGGCGGCGCAGGAAACAACGCAGTCAATCGCATGATCGAGTCGGGTCTCACCGGCGTGGAGTTCATTGCCGCCAACACCGATGCCCAGGTACTGGCCACCAGTCTGACCGATGCGCGTATCCAGCTGGGCGACAAACTCACCCGTGGGCTGGGCGCCGGGGCCAACCCCGAGATCGGCGAGAAAGCTGCCCTCGAGGCCGAGGAGCTAATAGCGGAGTACCTGGAAGGCTCGGATATGATCTTCATCACCGCCGGGATGGGCGGTGGCACGGGTACGGGAAGCGCCCCGGTGGTAGCCGAAATTGCCAAAGGTTTGGGTGTCCTTGCGGTGGGGGTCGTCACCCGCCCTTTCGCCTGGGAGGGCCCGCGCCGGCTGAGGGCTGCCGAGGAAGGCATCAAGCGCCTGCGTGAGCAGGTAGATGCCATGGTGGTCATCTCCAACGACCGACTGCTGGGCGCCTTGGATAAAAAAGTCTCGGCCAAGGATGCCTTTATGATTGCAGACCGGGTGCTCTACCACGGGGTAAAAGGCATCACCGACGTTATCAGTCTACCTGGCCAGATTAATCTCGACTTTGCCGATGTACGCACCCTGCTCGCAGGGGCGGGCCAGGTCTTAATGGGCATCGGTGCAGGCCGGGGCGAGAACAAGGTGGCTGAAGCCGCCCAGTCGGCCATCCAGAGCCCGCTGCTGGACCGCTCGGTAGACGGCGCCCGCAAGCTTTTGATAAATGTGGTGGGCGGCGAGGATATCTCGCTCTTGGAAGCCAGCAGTGTGGTGGAGCAGATCCGCGAAGCCACCGGAGTGGAGGAGGTAGACGTGCTGTATGGCCTCAACTACGATACCCGCGCCCAGGACGAGATGAGGGTGATCCTGATTGCGGCGGGTTTTAACGAAAGCGCAGTCGTCGCCAAGCCCGGCGGTCGTCCGCTTATGGACTTCCCCACCAGCAACGTGGATCTTGGCAACTTTGACATCCCGGCCTTCATCCGCTACGGCGATGGCGACTACCCACCCAAAAGGGGCAACTAACAGAGTTGTCGCAAGTCTCAGGTCGCATGACGCCAGACACGAGACCTGAGACCTGAGACATGAGACATGATTGTTCTTGGCATTGACCCTGGCATAACCAACCTGGGCCTGGGCGTGGTCGAGCAGGTGGGCAAGCAGGCCCGGATGCTGCATGCCGCGGTGGTCAAGACTGACCCCGGCGATTCGGCTTCGTTGCGGGTGGGGACGCTCTACCGGGCGGTGTACGAGGTAGCTACGACCTACCAGCCCCAGGCCATTGCGGTGGAGGAACAGTTTTTCTACCGCCAGAACGAGCTGGCCTACCGGGTGGGCTGGGCCATGGGGGCTGTATTACTGGTAGCCGATCAGACCTGCATTCCCGTCTATGGCTATGGGCCGCCCAGGGTCAAACAAGCCCTGGTGGGCACTGGGCAAGCCGACAAGGGTCAGGTGGCCTTCATGGTGCGGGCTATTCTTGGACTCAAAACCACTCCCCAGCCCACCCATCTGGCCGACGCCCTGGCCATTGCTCTTACTCACTGCTTCTATAACCCGGTCGTACGTGGTAAACAGGTAAGCTAGCGGCCAGGTTTTACAATGGAGCGTAATATGCATGCTCTGATCTGGCCAGCGATGGTGGTCTTGTTTGGCGGACTCGGTCTCTCCCAGGGCGTGCGCAGTCTGGGTATGGCTGGCCTGGTTATACCCTGTCCAGGCGCAGCACTCCTCAACCCAGCCTATGCGGCATTTCCGGTCGAGCTCTACGGCTCAGACCCGGGTTTTCGGCTACCCCTTGGGGTACTGAGCCAGGTCTTCTGCCCTGAGAGCAACCCACCGGGCGCCCATCGTGGGCTATACCGTGTTTGGTATCGGCCCGAGCCTGGGTCTGGGGTTTTGAGGTGATCCATGCGTAAACTTTCATTTGTTACCCTGGTCTTGTTGCTTGTGGGATGCAGCGCACCCACCCGCTACACCCCGAACGTCAATCTCATCACCTTCATCGCCCAAGACCAGCGCACCCTGACCATCCCGCCAGGCTCGGGCTCGCTATTGTTCCCGGGGAACAGGCCGGAAGGGCTACTGGTTCCCCTGCCGTTCCGCCTCGATATCCTCGAGCGTGGGCAGACCCTGGTGGTATTCACCATCACCAATACCGGCAACTCAAACTTTAGCGGCAACTACGAATTACGCCTGGCGCCCGCAAGCGACACCAACGTCAACGACAACGCTGGAGGCGACACTGGGCTAGGGTCAGGCAGTTTCAGCGTGCCGGTAGGAAGCACCCAGGAAGTAACCATCGATATTGCTATGAGCGAGACTCAGAACACCAGTGCCCTGGAGATTATTCGGGGTGGGGCCTTCCGGGTAGCCATCCGGATTGAGGCCACTAGCACAGGCGGAGCCCTCTCCATCAACCAGGGCCTGGTCTCGGTAACGGGGCGGCCTTTCGCGGTAATCAGATAGCCAGGAAAGCCGCCTTACCGGCTACCCCTGGATACCCGTTTAGGTTACTGGGCTTCCACCTGGCGCTGGGCCAGCACAATTTCTTTGGTGGGAATCCGGCTGTGTATGAACCAGAAACCCACCAGCCCCAGTACCAGCACCAGGGCCTTTACCCAGAGAATGGGAATCAAAAAGATTGCACTGGTAAGGGCGAAAAAACTCAGCATGCACAGGGCGAATACCTTGGCTTTGCGAGGCATCCCCAGCCCTGAGCGGTAGTCGCGCACCAGTGGACCCACTTTGGGCAGGTTTAGCACCCAGTTCAGAAAGCGTTTGCTGCTGCGGGAGAAAAAGTAGGCGGCCAGAATAAAAAACACCGTGGAGGGCATCCCCGGCACTACCGTACCAACAAACCCCAGGGCTACAAAAAAGAAACCCAACAAAAGCCACACTGGGCGTAAAGGATTGATGGGCGACGGCTCCATGACTTCTGAATAGTATGCCAGAAAGCTGCCAGGTATAAATGTACCCTGGCCCGACCCAAATAGGGTCGAAAATGGGCTGAAAATGACAAACTGGGCATGCAAACCTCCCGACCCTGACCAACGCTCGAGGTCGCGGTACGCTGGCTGAGGAACTGAGAGCCGGGAAAGGCCAGGGAAGACGGCTCGAGCCCTCCCGTTGGTGGCTGGCAGTCGGCAAAACCGACCCTTGTGTGGCGGTGAGCCGGTGGAACCTGATAAAATAGGTTGCGTAGTGTAACACAGATACGGCCTCTCGGTGCTACCAGCCAGGTGTCGAACCTAAGTGGAATCATGCACTGAGCTCAGGAAGGGGGATCTTTTAGATGACTACAGTATCGTCTGACTCTGAATCTCATAAATTGCGGCATAACATCCCTATTTTGTGTGTTATACCGCACCTGCGGTATAACTACTAGAGACCTCCGGTTATGTGTAGTAGCCCAGTCATAGTATTGAATCTGGCGAAGAATAGGAAGCGGGAGGAATGAGCATGGAAGAGCTGCTTTTTGCTGTTGAGTCTCTTGGGTTAAAGCTCAGCGAAATCTCAGATAAATTGAGCGATGTTATTGAAAGATTGGAGGGTGTGGAAACCGCGATTGAAAGTCTTGGGGGAGGCTACACCTTAAAAGATTTACACGACGAAGTAAGTCTCGTCGAGATGGGCGTAAGTAACGTTAGTTCAGGCATAGATAATCTGTCACGCAAATGAGAACACCCGCGATCGAATCTTGAGTAATGGCACGCAAATCTAACAACGGCATACACCCGACCGCGAATAGCTTGGCTTTCATCCGCGAGACTTTGGTGCTTGTACTGTTGAGTGCGCGGCAGGTGATTCCCGGCGTTTGGTGCCTTCGGCCTTGGCAGCCCGAACACGAAAGCGCTTGATTGTTGCTTCCCATGGTCTTAAAGTGGTATACACGAAAGGAAGGGAATGCCCGATGGCTATAGCAGGACTGCACCTGACAGAACAAGAACAAGCGGCGCTAGAGACCATGGCGCAAAGTGCGGGGAAAACACCAGACGAATTAGTCCATTACGCCATTAAGCAATTGATCGCGGCGTTCTTGTCTGAGGATCGCCTGCGTCTGCTGCGGCAAGCACATGGTATGTGGAAAGACCGGACCGATCTTCCCTCACTTACCGATTTGCGACACGAATGTGACCGGCAGACGGAACCCGACGATGGCGACCCAATTGCTGATCGACACTGATGTCCTGATTGATTATCTGCTCGACTATCCCGCAGCCGTCAGCTATGTCGAGGCACGACAAGAGCGGCTCCTCATCTCTGTGGTCACGGTGGCAGAGTTGTACGCGGGCATCCGAGAAGGCGAGGAACGAGCACGTCTGGAGCAGTTCCTCCTGGCCTTTGAAATCATCCCACTCGACTTGCGCCTGGCAGTCCAAGGTGGTCTCTATCGCCGAGACTACAGGAAAAGTCACAGTGTGAGGCTGGCGGACGACCTCATCGCTGCGACAGCGACCCAGCGGCAGGCTCCGCTCGTAACGCTCAACCGGAAACACTTTCCCTTGCTTCAGGACGTTATTGTGCCGTACCAGAAGGCGCAGTACACCATCACACCTAGCCAGGGCATGGAGCCGAGGTGATAAACCGTGCGGCTCATGCCTGGTGTTGGCGACCAACACATGATGTTGTTCATGGTGTAAATTTAGACTGCGAGGTTTGGTATGGCTGCTTCCTTTGAAAAGATCGAACGACAAGCCCGGGCTTTGGCAGCAGAGGACCGCGCCAGGCTCGCAGAGGCACTACTTGAGTCACTACAGACGCCTCTTTCTGAGATAGAGACGGCGTGGGCTCAGGAGATCGAAGAGCGAGTTGCTGAGTTTGACCGTGGTGAGACGCAAGCCTACGCCGCAGAGGACGTTTTTGCCCAGGCGCGGGGCCTGACTCGGTGAAGCGTGCCAGATTCGTCGCAGCAGCGCGGCGTGAATTTCTGGCCGAGGTCGACTATTACAACCAGGAGGAGTCTGGGCTCGGCGCACGTTTCGTTGCGGCCGTCGAGGAGGCAACGGCTCGTGCCTTAGCCTTTCCGCTTGCTGGTTCGCCCGCGACCAAAAATACTCGGCGAATTTTTCTTAAGGACTTTCCTTTTGCTGTTGTATATCGGCCCGATGCCGATGGGATTACCATCTTTGCGCTCGCGCATCACTCGCGTCGGCCAGGCTACTGGCAATCACGTGTCCAGGACCGCTAACAAATAACTCCAGCGGACCGGCCACGCCGGCGGCTGAGTTGAAATGGTATGCCACATGGACACGAAAATGGTAGTCACGGCATCCCTTATGAACGATGACGGCTTGCGAACTATCGGCGCAAGGGACTATGGAGCAGTTCGACTAACCGGCGGCCGCCTTCATCTGATAAACCTTGACCCAGGCAACCAGGATGGATTGGGAAAGCGTAGGCTAGCCCCGAGGCGATCCCGGGCGGGGCTGGCTCGAGCCGTCCCGTTGGCGGCTGGTAGTCGGCAACGCCGACCCTTGCGTGGCGGTGAGCCGGTGGAACCTGGTAAAATAGGCCGCGTAGTACAGATACGGCCTCTCGGTGCTACCAGCCAGGTGTCGAACCTCAATGGAATCATGCACTGAGTTCAGGAAGGGGGATCTTTTAGATGACTACAGTATCGTCTGACTCTGAATCTCAAAAATTGCGGCATAACATCCCTATTTTGTGTGTTATACCGCAGGTGCGGTATAACTACTAGTTAGCCATCAATCAAATCATTCGGGAGGAGCAACATGGGAGAAATTGTCGGTGGCACTGTCACTCAGCGTTCCTTTGTAGGGCGCGAGGCAGCCAATATCGTTCATATTGCTACCGTCCCGGTTTCCGAGCTTGGGATTGACAGCGACAAGCCAGAGATAATTTTGGCCGAGGTTCTTGGTATCCCGGTATCGAGCATCCTCGATGACAACAACTATCGGCAAGTAATCGAGCTATTACGTGGCTTTCCGCCGGACTACTTCTCTCCATATTGGCACCCGAGTATCCGGCGGTACTTTAATCGACTCTTCGTTTCTTTTCAGAAAGAAAGCGATGCCAAGGAACTCTTCATAGATTTCTTGGCAACCGTTGGCACTCCAAGCCTCGTGGCTAATGTGTTTCAACCGTGGCCGTTTTTCGCTGAGCCCGAGTTCAGAGACAAAGTTGAAGTCAGTCAAGAAGTTCTGGTTACGGCAATGCAATGTATCTTTTCACGCTCAATGCGAAGCCACCAGACTGATAGCTTTATTCGAGAGGTATTCAGCTACGACATTCCA
This sequence comes from Deinococcota bacterium, assembly GCA_041695225.1. Classification (GTDB taxonomy): domain Bacteria; phylum Deinococcota; class Deinococci; order Deinococcales; family Thermaceae; genus Meiothermus. Next base: position 59,683 of record JBGFRI010000037.1, on the reverse strand, counting down.
ATGGGTCAAAGCCCATCGGTAAAATCCGATAGCCTATTGAAGCTTCTTGAGACTTCGCGCAAGTTCTGCATCGCCCCACTTGCACTCGGAGGCGCGCAGGCAGTAACTCAGTTGACGCAAGGCAACTACGTCGCGGCTTTGCTAACAACAGGCACCGCTGGTGTCATGACCCTTGTGCTTATTGGCACCGTCAGCGTCGGTGCACTCATCGTTCAGAAGGTAGCTCAGGCTCGTGCCAAGCGTTCATATGACGACGGCGGCGGGCTAACAAATCGCTCAACGCGGACGCGCAAAAAGCCGCGCGCCGGTTAGCTCGCACGTTAGCCGTCACCATCCACGCGTAGCCACTCAGCATGATCACACTCGAGTTTCTCATCACCTCGCTGGTTGTAGTTCTGATCCCGGGAGCCGGTGTCGTCTATACCGTCTCCACCGGTCTCACTCGCGGTCGCCGCGCGAGCGTCTTTGCAGCCGTCGGCTGTACCTTGGGCATCCTTCCGCATCTCTTGGCGACGGTGTTGGGCCTCGCGGCCGTCATGCACACCAGTGCCTTGGCCTTTCAGGTCCTCAAGTACGCCGGGGTGGCTTATCTCTTCTATCTGGCCATCGTCACCTGGCGTGATCGCTCGGCCTTTTCCGTCGACGGCAGTATGTCCAAAGCATCAGCCACCGCCCTGTTGATCAAGGCTTTCTTGCTGAACATCCTGAATCCCAAGCTGACCATCTTCTTTCTGGCCTTCCTGCCTCAGTTCGTCGATCCAGCCTCCATCCAACCACTCGCCCACCTGCTCCTTCTCAGCGCTGTCTTCATGGCAATGACCTTTGTCGTCTTTGTCGTCTATGGCTTCTTGGCGGACGGTTTTCGGCGCTTTGTCATTGAGTCTGTCCGCGTTCAGAACGCACTGCGCTACGGGTTTGCGGCGTCATTCGCCGCTCTGGGCACACGCCTGGCCACGAGCGAGCAGTGACGGCTAACCCTTCGTTGCACCCGACGGCCTAAGGCGGGCTTCGCAGTCTGTCGCATGCGGTTGAACTCACACGTTGGCCGCCTACCGCAGACCCAACCATGTCCACCAGCAGCGCGGCGTGAGTTTCTGGCCGGGGTCGGCTATACCCTAGGCTGGAACGGCAGCTATTGGTTCCGCCGGGAGGTAGGCCCAGGCTGCTGGGCGCACCCCCTGGGCAATCAGTTCGTCGGCCACGGCCTGTTTGAGCTCGTTTAGGCCCCGACCCTTGACGGCAGAGACCGGCAGGCCACCCAGGCGTTCCTTGAGATACTCGAGGTCGTAGCCACCTGTAGCGTCGGCTTTGGCGAGCACCAGGATACGCCGGGACTCTACCCCCAGGTGGGCCAGCAGGTTTTCGACCACCTGATAGCGCTCCAGGGCCCCTTCTTGCGAGGCATCCAGAACGTGCAGCAGTATGTCAGCATCGCGCAGCTCTTCCAGCGTCGAGCGAAAGGCTTCCACCAGGTCGGCCGGCATATGGCGGATGAAGCCCACGGTATCGGTGTAGAGCACCTCGCCAATTCCAGGCACGAAACCCCGGCGGGTAAGTGGGCGCAGAGTAGCAAAGAGCTTGTTCTCTCCTTCGTCACCTTTCCTGGCCAGGGCATGCATTAGGGTGGTCTTGCCGGCGTTGGTGTAGCCCACCACGCTAACCACCGGCAGCCCAGACTTGTCACGCCTGCGCCGGGTTTCCTTGCGACGACCAGCAATTTCTCGCAACTTGCGGGTAAGCTCAGCAATACGGTCTTGCAGGCGGCGGCGGCCTACCTCGAGCTTGGTCTCACCCGGCCCGCGCGTTCCAATACCCCCGCCCAGACGAGATAAATCCTTACCCTTGCCCACCAGTCGCGGCAAGAGGTATTTGAGCTGGGCCAGCTCAACCTGCACTCTGGCCTCGGGGGTACGGGCGTGCTGGGCGAAAATGTCGAGAATAAGCTGGGTGCGGTCCAGAATCTTCAGGCCGGTAATGGTCTCCAGCTCTCTGGCCTGAGCCGCGCTCAGCTCGATGCCAAAGATGAGGGTTCCCGCATTCTGGTGATAAGCCTGGGAGACCAGATCATCTACCTTGCCACGCCCAATGGCGTAACGCGGGTCGAGGCCGGGCCGGAAAACCAGTTCTTTGTGTGCCACCACCGCCCCGGCAGTGCAGGCCAGCTCAACCAGCTCAGCCAGATCTACTTCGGCCTGCACTCCCTCGCCCCGATCCACGCCGACCAGCACCGCCCGCTCGCCGGACCCATCCTTCAGGTCAAGGCCCCTGGCCTGGCGCGACAGCTCTTCTTCCAGCGCCTGTACTGCCGCTGCTACATCCCAGTCGAGATACTCGTGGTAGGGCCTGGAAGGGAAAATCTGCCAGTCCTCTTGTTCGGCCTTGGGTGGAGATAGCTGGGCCAGGTGCAGTTTGGTAGGCTGGCCGTTCTCTACCTCCAGGGCAGTCATTGCGTCCAGTCGGTGCAGGAACAGCATCGAGAGGTCGGGCCGCGAAAGCCCCCCGTTGCCCAGATGGGTGTGCAAGACCCGGTACCCGGAAAGCCGGGTTTCCACCAGGGCCGACTCGGGTACAGGCAACTCCCTGGCATCCCCAATTGCAACGCGAATCACCCGACCTCCCCTGTCCAAAAGCAGGCTGATGGGCTTCTGGAGTTCCCCCGATAGGGCCGCCAGGGTACGAGCCAACTCGGCCGAAAGCAGCCGGTTGAACGGCACACGGCGGTTGTACAGGTTGGCAAGACGCTTCTTTTCGCTGGGCTTGAGACCGTTGGTGCGTCCGAAGATTTTCTCCACTAATCAATCACCTGATCCGCAAACCCCGCCACAGGGCGAGGGGTTGAGCGAAAACGACACAAACGCGCCCCTCACCGTTTCGAACCTTGGGGAGCGCCGCTCGTAATCTCAACTTGAGGTAAGTATAGCACTTGTTTGTCAGGGAAAGATGATAAGTTGGGTTGGTCGCAGGGGTTTGGCTCCAAGAGTGATAGGCAGACCTTCTCGACTTCAGCGCTCCACCTACCGCTACAAGTCCAGCGTGGCGTTACTAGCTCAAACCCTGCCTAAAGAAGCAGCTAGAGCCTGTTCTTTCCAGTGGTCAGACTCGCTCTAAATCTACATAACTGAAGGCAAAGGCATGTCGCGGGTCGGCGGGATGGAACTCCCGCAAGGTCTCACGCCATTCCAGGCTAGACCAGTCCGGGAAAAAAGCATCGGCATCCCAAATAACGGCATCCACCAGGGTCAGGTGCATCTGGGTGGCTATTGGCAGGGTCAGGGCGTAGACTTCCCCGCCTCCAATTACCATGATTTCGCTGTCCAGTTTTAGCGCGTCTTCAACTGAGTGAACCAGCTCAACACCCTCTGGCCTGAAGCTGACATCTCTGGTCAGGATCAGGTTACGGCGCCCGGGCAGCGGGCGACCAATGCTCTGGAAAGTCTTGCGGCCCATCAGCACGGTCTTGCCCAGGGTCAGGCGCTTAAAGCGCTTGAGGTCGTCGGGCAGGTGCCAGGGCAGCGCACCCCCCCGGCCAATGGCACGGTTTTTGTCCATTGCGGCCACCAGCACAATCTTGTTCATCAGACCGCAACCGGGGCAGGAATAGGGGGATGGGGGTTATAGCCCTTAAGCACAATATCTTCGTAATTAAATGCAAACAGATCAGTCACGACCGGGTTGAGCTCTACCGTGGGCAGGGGGCGAGGCTCACGCGCTAACTGTAGCCGGGCTTGTTCAAGGTGATTGTTGTAGAGGTGGGCATCGCCAAAGGTATGGACAAACTCCCCAGGCTTTAGGCCCGATACCTGGGCCACCATCAAGGTCAGCAAGGAGTACGAGGCAATGTTGAAGGGAACACCCAGAAAAACATCGGCGCTGCGCTGGTATAGCTGGCAGGAGAGCCTGCCCTGGGCTACATAAAACTGAAAAAGCACGTGGCAGGGCGCCAGGGCCATTCGGGGCAGGTCGGCCACGTTCCAGGCGCTCACCATCAGGCGGCGCGACTGGGGGTTGCGCCGGATCTCCTGCAAAACCCAGGCCATCTGGTCTATGCTCTGGCCACCAGCCCCTTCCCAGCTACGCCACTGCTTGCCATATACCGGCCCCAGATCACCCTGGGGGTCGGCCCACTCATCCCAGATCGAGACGCCTTTATCGTTGAGATAACGCACATTGGTATCGCCCTGTAAAAACCACAGCAGCTCGTAGACAATGCTCTTCCAGTGAAGTTTTTTGGTGGTGACCAGAGGAAAGCCCTGCCCCAGGTCAAAGCGCATCTGGTAGCCAAAGACCGAGCGGGTTCCGGTTCCGGTGCGGTCGGGTTTTTCTAAGCCGCGCTGAAGCACGTACTGGAGTAACTCGTGGTACTGGCGCATCGGCCACAGTCTACCAGGAATCTTTTGACAGACGCCTTAACAAGCGCTGGGCGTAGAGCGGAGCGTAGAAGTAGGCCGCCGAGCCAAATCCCGTAAGCGCATAGCCTCCGGGAATTTCGCGGAGGTAATTTTTGTCTAGCCGGTAGCGCACCCCGGCCCAGGAAGAGTGAACCTGGGGCCGCTCACCCAGCAGTTTTTCGGCCTCGGCCAGCAGCCAGGTAGTTTCGTGGGGCTGGGTCTGGTGAGGTAAGTAGAACTCCTGGTGCGGCAGATAACTGCTCCCCAGGCTGCGCCCTGCTAGATACACCCCATACGAACGGGCCTGCTTAAAGAACTCCCTGGTTGCCAGCACCGAACCCGGGGTAAAGCGCCCGCCCAGCTCCAGCAGGTGCGCTCCGCTAGCCCCTCCGGCGTAGACAATACGTTTGGCATTTAGGGGTGGGCAAGCAGGGTCCTGCAGGTAAATTTTACTGCCCTGAAGCCGCTTTACTTCGGCATAGACTATCTTTAGGCCCTGGGCCAGGCGGTGTAGCAGGGGGGTGGTCTCGAGCCAGCCCGCACTTTCCAGGTAGAGCCCTTCATCCAGCCACTGGTGGGGAATCTTTTGGCCCGCTAACCTGGCCTTCCACTCCTCCCTGTGGACCAGGGGAACCGGGCGCAAAATGCCCTGGCGAACAGGAACAAAACGCGGGTAGAAATCCCAGAGGGCCGCCAGGGCCTCTGGAGCCTCTGGGGCCACGGTCCCACGCTTGCCCCGCACCGGGTTCAGCAACGCATCGGCCACCCGACTGGCCTCGCCCAGCTCGCGGGCTACCACCAGAACCTCTTTGCCGGCATCCCTAAGCACCCTGGCCGCACACAGCCCGGCAATTCCCGCCCCGATCACAACTATTTCTGCTTCCATCACGCCAACAATTCTGCCCCATTTCAGACTGGCCACTGTAAACGGGTACGACCAAGACCATTTGGTGACGCATAGAACTGCCCTTCTTCAAAAAATCAACTGCCACCGGGAGGCACGGGGCAGTTGCCAGGTAGCTGAGGGTTTCAGGCCAGGTGTCGCGGGCGTTGACCGGCGTGGGTGCGGGTGGCAACATGTCCGCTAAATTCGCTGAGGGCAGGCAGCAACCAGTTGCGCACAGAAGTGCGTACGGCACTCATGGGATGGGGCCTGACCCGGAAGGGCCGGGTGTTGCCAAACTCGAGCCGCAGTACATACTCCCTGCTCATGCCCGTAGAGTAACCGCTACATCGTTACTAAGGCGTTACATTTGCACCAACCAACATTAAGAAATCTTAATCTTTGACCGGCCAGACTCTGGCCCCTTTCAGGCTTGCATGGGTTTGGGAAATGGCTCTTGGTCCGGCTCTTCCCAGGCAGCTTCAATCAGATCTATCAGTTCATCCATCGGGACCTTGTATCGGCGGGCTATTCGGGCGAGCTCGCGCCCGAGTCGTTTGAGCTGGCTCAGATACTGCTCAGGTACCTGGCTTCGCTCGGCCTCGAGGTCTTCTGCAATACCGATCAGCCAGCCCACCAGCTCGCTGGCCTCTTCATCGGTGAGCCCGTCGGTGAGGGCTTCGTCCTCGAGAAACTGTTCAGTCAACCTTTCGACCATACCTGGCCTTCATACTATGCCCTACTGGCGTGAAATTGAAACTTGCTCTTTTATGAAGCGTCTCAGGTCTCAGGTCTTTTTGGCTTGCGACCTGCGAGCTGCGAAATCTTTTGTGAAGCGTCAGCCCACCGCTTCATGCTCCGGGGTCCTTCGGGACGGATGGGCAACTCCTGATCAGGCCACAAATATGGCCTCCCGCGCCCAGGGCTGCGACCAGAAAAACTTGCTTAATTCGATGCGCTGGGATCCGGGGCGGCCTGGGGCTGCACCCGCAAAAAGAGCAGTTCGTCCCGGTGCACATACCCCATCTGGCGAACCAACCCCTCGCGGTAGCGGGCATCGGCGGCCAGTTCAAGCTCGCCGAGCAGCTGCTGGTTGCGCTGCTCGAGCTGTTTTACGCGAATCTGAGCAGCGGCGGTGTCCTGGCGAATTTGCATGTTGCGCTGAACCTCGAGGGTTAGCAAGACCAGCAAGTGCAAGGTTCCCAGAGCAAAAACCAGATGCAACAAGCGATAAATCGGCTTTTCCACAGCGCGAATATTGTATCACCTTTCTTTGTTGCGTGCTGGTGTTATTTGCTAGGGCACATCCGAACATAACCACAACATCCAGCAATCAGCTTGCTGCCGCCAGCCAGGGTTTCACAGCGTACTGGGAGCGTCGTGGCTGAAAAAGCAACCAATAGCCCCAGTCCTATGCGATGGATACCGTCAGTGAACACTCTACCGCCTGAAGGCGGTAGCATCGGGTAAGCACTGGAAGTGCGTAGTTGCGTCTAAAGCCGCCCAGGCCCGCCTCGCTGCCGTGCGCCGTCCACCGCGAAGCCCCCGTCTCCTTTTTTAGCCTGGTTCTCGATCTAGGGCTAGGTCACCTATCGACACCTTTTTTTGGGTGATTAATCCATGCCCCATTCTGATTACCCAAGGACCAACACCCGCTGAAGCTTTCGCCTGAAGGCGAGGGCTTTTACCCTCCCAAAGTCTGACAGTAACACGAGGGAAGTTCGAAGGTCTCTAGCGTTTTGAGCCGGTCTTGTGCTCGTGGGCTCGGTTTGACCACGGTCTGTCTGGACAGCTTGTCAAGGGCTGGATGAAGTGCAAAGATACGCATGGGGCCTCCTTTGGTGTCACTACCTTCAGGATTGGCCCCTTGGAACTGTTGGACTCAGAGGAAGTCCCAGGGGACGTTGACACCCGCGCCGACGAATTTGGACTGCGCTGTGCGCCGGTTCCCGATGCGCTATGGGTACAGCAGGAACACGGTTTCTGGTCGAAAAAGATATTCTGGAGGTGATTTGTGGGACAGGCGTACAACTTGAGTATTCTTAATCCAGATCTGGAAGTAGCCCGGCTCGCCAGACAGGCCCACTCTTCCTTCTCGCACGAACTACCCGTGTTGGCTGCGGCAGGTTTGAGAAGCGGAATGAGCGTGGTGGACATCGGCTCCGGCTCAGGCCACTTTACCGCTCAGCTGGCAACTTTGGCGTATCCGGCCAAAGTGGTCGGTATCGAGAAGGAGGACGCGATGGTCAGGGTGGCCCGATCACTGCCTCATCTCGGAAACCTTGACTTTGTCCTGGCGGACGCTCTGAGCGCACAACCGAGGCCGGAGTTCGATTTTGTCTTTTGTCGTCTTGTCGTGAATAATACTCCAGAGCCAAAGACCCTTATCGCAAAGATGGTTGGTTATGCAAGGCCCGGTGGCTTGATTTGCGTCTCTGACATAGACGATGGCACGGTAGTGATGCACCCAAGCCCGCCGACTGTGGAGCATGTGAATACGCTTTTCCTAGACTTCTTTCGGCGGCAGGGAGGCGACCGCCATGTGGGCCGCAGGCTCAGAGAAATGCTGACCCACGCTGGCGCATTAGATGTTAAGACGCATGTTGTCGCCGTCGATACTCAAACCTGGGGCAGAGATGTTTTCCTCGGTAGGATATCAACCCGGACCCGTCGGCTTGTCAAAGCAGGGATGATTAGCGAGGGCGACGCGGCGCTAGCAGAGGCGGAGGCGGCGAGGTGGATAGAAGACGACTCATCCTATGGCTGTTTGACAAAATTTGTCGTCGTAGGTCGTAGCCCCCATTGAGCGCTTTCGCAGTGTGCGCATTGGACAATGACGTGAAGGGATACAGTTAATCTCTAGACAACTTCTTCTTCCATCTCCCCCCGACTAACATCATGTCGGCCGATCGCGGTGCGTCCAGGTCTTTTCACATCTCCCTAACGCCGCTTAAGAGTTGAGCCAGAGGTCGAGGTTGTGGGCGAGTAGGGTCAGGGCGACTCGGGCCGAGCGGATGCGGGCCTGGGTTAGCTGGACGAACACGGTCTCGAGCCATTTGCATAGGCGGCGGTAGTCTGGTTTCCAGCGCCCTTCTTGGCGTTTGGCGCTCTTCTCCAGGGGGTGATGAACTCTTTGGATGTGTAGGCCTTGTCGCTGATCTTCAGCGGTGAGCCCAGCCCCGGATGTTCGAGCATCCCCTTAGTGGTCTGGTAAGAAAATTATCGCCACGCGCTGGAGATCCCCAAACAAGCCGCTCCGCCGCAATTCCGCGATGCGAAAGGCCGAATTCGTGTCGCGAATCAACCCGCTGGAGCGCTAAGTGGTCTGGTAAGCTACTTAGGGCCTAACCTAGCGAGCGTGCCACCGGCGGCAAAGCAGGCACGGTGGCCGTGAAACGCGGCATTGCAGGGTTGAGCCACGGTGGATCAGCCCCTCCCCAGCGCTCTGCGGTAGTTCTCCCCGACGTGCTTCTGGCTGACCGGCGAACCGGCCGGGATTGCCCTCCCGGTATGCGTACATTGACCAGCCTTCCCTGAACGCAGTCGCAGAGGAGTGCGAATTCTGATTCAACCGCGGTGGGTGTGCTAAAAAATTCAAGTAAACCGAGCGCTGGCCTCGTAGGGAGGAGATATTCTAGGCTTATCTATAGACAGCCGCTTGAGTCTTTCGCCTACAAGCGCTCTCTTTGGCCCAAGCCAGACGGAGCACACCATATACCACAGGGCCAGGAGAAATGCGGTAAAGTTTGACAGATGGAACTATCTTACCAGCTCGATCAACTGGCTAAAGTTGCTGTACAGGTTGGCCTGGGCCTGATAGAAGGTCAGGAACTGGTCATCACCGCGCCTATCGAGGCCCTGCCACTGGCTCGTAAAATCAGCCATCAGGCCTACCAGGCCGGGGGTTCACTGGTCACGGTTCTTTACGACGACGAGGCCTCTACCCTCCTGCGCTACCAGCACGCGCCTCAGGCTTCTTTTGACAAAGCCCCGAAATGGCTTTTCGACGGGCTGGCCCAGGCCTTTGAGTCGGGTGCTGCCCGCCTGCATATCGCTGGCAGCAACCCGGACCTGCTCAAAGGCCAGAACCCCGAGCTGGTGGCCCGGGCCAACCGCGCCCGTTCGGTGGCCTACAAACGAGTACTGGAACTAATTTCTTCCAATCACATCAACTGGACCATCGTCTCTTATGCCCATCCAGCCTGGGCCAGCACAGTCTTTCCCAACCAGCCGCAAGAAACAGCAGTCCAGAAGCTCTGGGAGGCAATTTTCAAAGCATCCAGGCTAGACACCCCCGACCCTCTAGCAGCCTGGGCAGCCCACAACCAGGATCTGCGCCAGCGGGTAGCCTACCTCAACGACAAACGCTATGCAGCGCTGCATTTCAAGGGGCCGGGCACCGATCTGGTGGTAGGGCTGGCCGACGACCACCTCTGGGCTGGGGGCGCGGTTAAGGCCAAAAACGGCCTGGTCTGCAATCCCAATATACCTTCTGAGGAGGTCTTTACTGCTCCCCACAAAGACCGCATCGAAGGTTATGTCCAGAGCACCAAACCGCTTTCTTATCAGGGAAGCCTGCTCGAGGGCATCCAGGTTCGTTTTGAGAAAGGCCGCGTTGTGGAGGCCAGGGCAAAAAGCGGGGCCGAGGTCTTGACCCGGGTGCTGCAAACCGACCAGGGGGCCAGTAGCCTGGGCGAGGTCGCGCTAGTGCCTCACTCCTCACCCATCTCCCAGACCGGGCTGCTCTTCTACAACACCCTGTTCGACGAGAACGCCGCCAGCCATATCGCGCTGGGCCAGGCCTATAGTGAATGCATTTTGCACGGGGACAGACTAAGCCCCGAAGAGCTAGCCGCCAAAGGCGCCAACACCAGCCTGATTCACATTGACTGGATGATAGGCTCGAGCCAGGTAGACGTAGACGGTATCAGCCAGTCCGGGCAGGCCGAACCCTTGATGCGGGCTGGGGAGTGGGTCTGAACTAGCATGGCGAGAGCATTAATCTCCTGGCTTGCGCACCTGACACCTTAGCTCTCAGCCTCGGCGGCTTTCTGCTTATGGTAGCCCTCCCAGGCCCTGTACGCGTCGTCCATGGCATACCCCCGATTGAGCAAAAAACGCATAACCCTGGGCTTTTCGCCTCTATGTCGGCTCTGGTAACGATCCAGCAAGGCCATGGCTTCTTCAACCGGGTTACTTTGGGATTCCTGTTCGGCCAGTACCCGGTCTACGATGCTGCGGGCAACTCCTTTTTCCAGTAGCACCCGGCGCAGCTTGGCCGGGCCCCACCGGCCTGCATAAAGCCGGGCATATCCCTCGGCATACTTCTGGTCGTCGAGATAGCCCAGGCTCTTGACTCGCTGCAGCACCTCCGTCACAACCTCTGGCCTGGCATGTCGGGCCAGTTTTTGACGCAGCACCGACTCAGAACAGGCCCGCGCACCCAGCGCCCGCACCGCATACAAAAACAGTTGCTCGGGGGTCTCGTGCTTCATCTATCCGATTTTGCCACAGGCGTAATGACCGGTGTGTAGCTCTCGGTGATTTTGTCAGGTTTGGTCAGCCCGACACTTGACGCTCGGCCCCAGACACTAGACACTAGACACTGCTGTCTGACTTTTCCCCGAACTCGTTTCTTTAGACCCCACAATCCGTTTATGCGCGTCTTTGCCATTGCCGACATTCACCTTTCCAAAGCCTTTCCCAAACCCATGAATATTTTTGGGCCAGAGTGGGAAGGGCATCCCGAAGCTGTTTTCCAGGAATGGCGCAGTACCGTAAATGAAGAAGATCTGGTAATCGTGGCAGGAGATATCTCCTGGGCCATGAAACTGCCCGAGGCGATGGTGGATCTTTGCGATATCGCAGAGTTACCAGGTACAAAAATTATCTTGCGGGGCAACCACGACTACTGGTGGCCCTCCATTACCCGTTTGCGGCAGATGCTCCCCCCGCGCATGCACGCATTGCAGCACGACTCACTTATACTTGGCAACCTGGCCATTGCCGGAAGCCGGGGCTGGGACACCCCGGGCAGCTTTGGCTTCAGCCCCACAGACGAAAAAATTTATAAGCGTGAGGTAGAACGGCTGGCCTTATCTCTCAAGACCATTCAGGGCCGGGAGTATGAGTACCTGATTCTGGCCATGCACTACCCGCCCTATGGCCCCACCGCTGGCCCAACCGGTTTTACCGCGCTGATAGACCAGTACCGGCCCACCTGCGTGGTATATGGACACCTCCACGGGGCTGACCCGCAAAGGTTGCCGCAGGAGTGGAACGGAATTCCCCTGCATTTTGTCTCGGCCGATGTGGTAAGGTTCAAACCCCAGCTGATTCTCGAGACCTCCCCCCGCCCCAATTTCTAGGCATGTCCTGGTATCCCAAGGGAAGCTGGTAAGAAATTAGCTCTATACCCATGCCCCACAGTTCCGGAGTATCATCCAGGCATGATTACCGCTTTTGTCTTGATCCAGACCAGCCGCGAGTCCACCGCCGAGACCGCCGAGTCGGTAGCTGAAATTCCAGGGGTGGCTGAGGTGTACTCGGTTACCGGGAAGTGGGATCTGGTTGCCATCCTGAATTTCAAGGAGTTTGAGCAGCTAGACGACATTGTTACTATGGGCTTGCGCAAGCTAAAAGGAATTGAGCGCACGCAAACCCTGCTAGCTTTCAGGGCCTACTCGCGCAAATTGCTTGAACAGGGCTTTAACATTGGCAGTGAGGGGCCTTGAAGATAGCATGTTTCGCCTGTTCATGCTCATCCAGCTCGGTACATTGTTTGTTGGCCTGGTCTGGATGAATCTAGCCGGCTTCCCGGCGGTTAAAAGTTTCGATCCCTTGCGCGATAGCCTGGCCTTTGCGCTCCTGATTCTGGGCTTGATGGGCCTCGAGCTGCTTTTCTCGCATCTATTCCCGGCTAGCTTCCGGGCTTCCGAGGCCCTGCACGCACAGATTGGAGTTCTGCTGCGGGCACAGGGCGTCAGCTATCATCAAGCTTTGTTGCTGGCCTTAGTCTCCGGTGTGGGGGAGGAGGTTTTTTTTCGAGGCGCACTGCAGAACGCCCTGTTTGGCGGGTGGGTGGGCGTTGTGCTTCAGGCCGTGGTGTTTGCCGCCCTCCACCCGGTGCCGGACCGCAAAGCCTGGGCCTATCCAGTGTTTATTTTCTGTGCCGGGCTGATGTTTGGCGCAGCCTATCTACTCACCGGCAGTCTGGTTCCCGGTATTCTGGCCCACTACCTACAGAACGCCCGGGGCTTTTATATGTTGCTAGAACAGCGCGGGCGGGCCTAGAGACCGGCTATGGGGCCGGGTACTGTGAAGGTCAAGAGTCAAGAGTCGAGGGTCGAAGGTCAAAGCTAAAAAAGTCAAGGGTCAAATGTCGAGAGTCGAGAGTCGAGGGTCATTTGCTATAGTCCTTTGGGCCTTTTACCGAGTTGTAACCCGAGGCCGTTGGGGTAAAGCCCCCTTAAGTGTCGAAGGTCTAAGGACAAAAGTCGAAGGCCAGGACGCGAGACCGTCGCAGGCCTTCGACCTTAGACCTGCTACCCTGGCCTGCACAATAACCTGGTTTTACCGCACCGACACACCTTCCAGGCGGCTGGACATGAGCTGGGAGTATGCTGCCCAGTCGGTCAGGGCCTGTTCTACCGACTGGCGCATGAGAAACTCGCCGGGCGAGAGGCGCTTGAGCAGCAGAAAGGGTGGGCTGCTGAGGCTTTCTAATACGCTCTGCAGGTGATCGGCCTCGAGGCCCATCTCCCGCGCCATGGGCATCAGGTCGGCCAGCAGGAAGACCTGTTGTGGGGGCTGGTCGGCCAGCAAGGTTAGGACTGCCGAGAAGTAGCCCCGCCCATTTAGTACCCCGAACACCTCTCGCTCAAAGCCCTGGATGGCCTCAAAATCAATCCGGCCCTCACGCAGCAACCGTTCGATATCCAGCGGGCCAACCGGAAAAGACCCTCTAAGCTTGGCAAGCCGCTGCAACGCCTCGGGCGAGACATAGCCCAGCCCTGGCTGCCCCAGCCCCGAAGGCCGCGTTGAGGCAATTTCAGCCAGGGCTTCAGTTCTAGAAGACTCACCGGCCACAACCGCGGCATACTGCACCCGGCCTTGCTGCCGGTAGGCCAGCAGCTCCCTGGCCTCCATCTCACCGAATTTGGCCAGTGCCAGGTGGTAGGTACGACGGCCCATAGCGGCTCTGTAGATCCAGGGTACGCTGTTAGACTCGCGGATAAACCCCAGGGCCTCGAGGTCGGTGGAAAAAGCCGGCAGCTCGCTGGAAACGGACTTGTGTGGAAAGATCACTTCTTTTGGGTAGGGCGTAACCTTGACCCGCTTTTCGGTTTTTTCAAAGAGTGGTTCAGCAGGCTGGGGCTTGGAGCGCTCCGGCTCAACCGCACGGGGCCGGGCTGGCTTGGCCGAGGGCGTTAGGGCCTCCAGGCCGATCTCCCCCGCCCCCAGGTGCAAGGCAATTTTGTCGTTGACGCCGAGACGCCGCTTGGCGTAGTAAGGCCCAAGACCCTCGAGGCGATTGTGCCGCCAGTTTACGCTGCTCTCGTAGATTTCGCCCTCCTCATCACGAAGGGTAACACCGTCTTTACCCTGTAAAAAAACCCGCAAAGACTGGGTGAGGTTCATGGTTCCGCTATTCAGACAAGCACTGGTGAGAACATAACGTGCAATCATAGGCTTCCTAGAGAACTATTGCAGCAGCAAGATGACGGGCCGGGGTGGGTTTGCCAGCAGTTAGCATGTAATACATCTCGTGGGCTACCTGAAGAGTAGTTTCCACATCTCCTAAAGCACGGTGGCGACCTGCAATGGGGCCCAGGTCGAAGGCCCAGGCCAGTGAATCCAGACCACGCTTGCTCAGACCGGGAAGGGCCTGGCGTGCCCAGTGTATCGTGTCTACCACCGGATTATCTAGCCGGTAGCCCAGACGCCGCAAACGCGGACGCAAAAACCCCAGGTCAAAGCTCGCATTCTGAATAATCAGGGTTGCACCCTCGAGTAGCGGCATAGCTTCACGCAAAACTGTGTATATGTCGGCGGCCCCCAGCACGTCCTGGTTGCGGATTCCAGTCAAACGGCTGATAAAAGGTGGTATGGGGACGCCCGGGTTGACCAGTCGCTCAAACACCGTGCGCTGTCCATTCTCCAGCCGCACCAGCGCCAGCTCTATCACCTCGCTCTGATCGGGCGAAAGTCCGGTAGTCTCTACATCCAACACCACAATGGCCTCCCCTAAAGCCGGAAAAGCATACTGCCACTCCCACAAACCAACACCGGCCCTGCCTCGCTCAAACCGCCCGTCCAGCAAGTCCCGGAGGAGATCCCTAGCCCAGTTGCCCTTTGGCAGCCCCGGCGAGGCCAGCACCTGTTCGGCCAGGACAACCTCGGAAAGGTGGCGGCCGGTGCTGCGAAGGTAGCGAGCAAGTCGGGTTGAAAGGCGATAATGGGTCGGGCTCATGGATATAGGCTTTGGATTAGGCGAAAGTAGCATCATAAAAACGAATTTGACCTTATGGAGCGCCCAGAGACTGACCAGAATCTCTGACTAAGAAAGCGAATGCCTGAAGTGAGTATACTCCAGCTTGCACTGATATGACAAAGCATATTCAGCCTCACCCGCATAGCACGCACTGCCATCCTGGGGCCGCCGCTGACTTTGTGCTGAGTCCGTCGAAGCAAGATGTCCAAGGGTAGCGAAGCAGCCCAGGAAATCTTAGCGCCTCAACTCAGCCTGGCTGTGCTGGCGAAGGCCCGTCCAGTAGCTTCCTCAAAGGCATGGGCAAGGGCAAAAAGTTGCTCGTCGTAGAGGGATTTGCCAATCAGCTGCAGGCCCACCGGCAAGCCCCCCTCAAACCCTGCGGGAATACTAATGGCTGGCGCACCCACCAGGTTAATGGCCACCGTATCAATATCGGCCAGGTACATCGCGAGGGGGTCGCCGGTCTTTTCGGCAAAGCGAAAGGCCGGGAAGGGGCTGGTGGGGGTTAGCAAAACGTCTGCCCTGGCAAATGCCGCATCCATATCGGCTTTAATCCTGGCCCTGGCCCGCAGGGCCTGGCCATAATAGGCATCGTAGTAGCCAGCGGAAAGCACAAAGGTTCCCATCAGGATCCTCCGCTTGACCTCGGGACCAAAGCCGTGTTCTCGACTCAGCATCATGGTGGCAATACCGTCCAGACCGGGCTCTCGCAGTCCGTAAAGGGTCCCGTCGTAGCGGGCCAGGTTAGAGCTAATCTCGGCAGTGTTGACGATGTAATAGGCCGCCAGGGCATACTTCAGGCTAGGAATGCTTACCTCTACCAAACGCACTCCCTGCTCCTCCATTACCTTTATAAACCGCTCGACTGCCTCCAGAACGCCCGGTGAATTGCCCGCCATAAAGGCTTCTTTGACCAGGCCAGCGCTAACGCCCGATACTGGGATTTGCAAAGCGTTGGCGAACTGGGGTATGGCCTCAAGGCTGGTGCTGTCCATAGGGTCATAGCCGCTTACAGCGTCGGTTAGCAAAGCTAAATCCTTTACGGTACGGGCCAGCGTGCCTACCTGGTCGAGGCTGCTGGCGGTCGCCACCACCCCGTAACGCGAGACTCGCCCGTAGGTTGGCTTGAAGCCATAGACCCCGCAGAACGCGGCTGGCTGACGTACACTGCCCCCCGTGTCGGTCCCGAGCGCTAGCGGGGCCATATCTGCTGCCACCGCCGCAGCTGACCCTCCCGAGGTGCCCCCCGGCACACGGTCTAAGTCCCAGGGATTACGGGTCGGGCCAAAGGCCGAGTACTCGGTGGAAGAGCCCATGGCGAACTCATCCATATTGGCCTTGGCCATCACAACCGCCCCTGCAGCGCGCAGCTTTTCAACTACTGTGGCGTTGTAGGGCGGCTTGAAAGACGCCAGTATTTTTGAGCCGCAGGTGGTCTGAAGCCCCTGGGTGCAGATATTGTCTTTGACCGCGATGGGTATGCCGGCTAAAGGCAGGTTTTCCCCAGCCCCCAGGCGCCTTTCAACGTCCCGCGCTTCTTGCAGTGCACGAGGGTTCAAGCGGATAAAGGCGCGGATCTGAGGCTCGAACCGCTCCACCCGCTCCAAGTAAGTCTGTAAAACCTCGCTAGGAGATACTCTGCCCGACTTGACCTGATCTACAATTTCCTGGGCCAGCATACCGCCCATGATAAGGCCGGTAGGGCAATTGTCGAGCCTTGGGACATTCGCCCGCCCCTATCGCGGCACCTGGTTGCTGGCCTTTACTGGCCCGACCCAAACCAGTCCCGCACCCCGGCCCAGGCCTCCTCCCCTGCACAGGGCAAAAAAGCGACCCTGCCGGGTTCCTTGCGAAACCAGGTGTACTGCCGCTTGGCATAGGCCCTGGTGGCCTGAAGAATAGTCTGTTGGGCCTCAAGGAGGGTACACTCTCCACTCAGATAGCTTGCAACCTCCTTATAGCCAATGCTTTGCAGCGCAGTTGGCATTTGTGGATAGGCTGCCAGCAAGCCTTCAACCTCCTCCACCAGTCCTTGCTCAAACATGCGCTTGACTCGAGCCTCCAACCGGGGCAGAAGCCACTGCCAGGAAGGCCATAAAATTAGCTTGCGATATACAAAAAGGGGCTGGCGCCTGGCGGCCTTTGCAGGTGGAAGCCCACCCCGGCGCAAAATTTCTAGCGCTCGTACCACCCGCCGAGGGTTGCGCTGCACCCGCTGGGCATCGGCGGGACTGGCTGTGCGTAGCTCCCTTAGCATGGCCTCGAGGCCCCGGCTTTCGAGCTCCCTCCAGATTTCGGCCTGTACCTGCAGGTCTGGTTCTGGCAGCTGGTACACTCCCTCCGACAGGGCGCGGATGTAGTAACCCGTTCCGCCCACCACCAGTGGAATACTGCCACGTTCAAGGCTCTGGCAGATTGCAGCTTCTGCGTAGCTCACGTATTCCGACACGCTGAAAGCCTGGCTGGGTAGTAACAGGTCTATCAAGTGGTGCCTGACCCGCTCGCGCTCGCTTCTGCTGGGCTTGGCCGTGCCGATATCCATTCCCAGATAAACCATGCTGGCGTCAGCCGACACCACCTCAACTGGGAGGTGTTCAGCCAGGCGCAGCGCCAGCTCGGTCTTGCCGCTAGCAGTTGGCCCGGCCAGGACCGGAATGGCCAGGGGTTGTTTGGTACTCGGCTCGCGCATAGCTAATCCCAACCGTCTGATCATGATATTCTCAAGACCATGTCCATTGAGCGTTTTGATGCCTTTGAGCGCCTGCAGACCATTCGCCAGCAACTCGACGAACTCTCGCGGCAGATCTCCTCCCAGCAAGCACTTGGCGGCTGGGTTCCGGCCGTGGATGTGCTCGATGAAGGCCGCCAGTATCGCATTCTGGTAGATCTGCCAGGCGTAAAAAACCAAGACCTCGAGCTGCACGAGGAAGGCCAGACCATCACTCTGGCTGGCGTAAGGCACCCCCTCGAGGGCAGCCACTTGCACCAGGAGCGCTACACTGGTTCATTCCGCCGCACCCTGAACCTGCCCGAGCCCATTCTTCCCAACAGTGCCCAGGCCACACTCAAGAGCGGAGTGCTGGAACTGGTGCTAAAAAAAGCACAAGCCCCGCGAAAGGGTAAGAAGTAGACGGTCGCTCTCCAGGGCCATGCCGGCCTGGTCTTTGGTCTTACATCTGGCTTGCGACCCGAGACCCTTGTGTCTGATTTTGCAAGGTCAAGGGTGCCACCGTGCCCGTAGACTCCTTTTGGCAAAGCCTGCGACCTCAGGCGTTCTTCAAAGTATCTCCTGCACCTCACGCCCAATCACAGTATGACACTTTCGGCAGCGCGGTTCGTAGGCTTCGCTGGCCCCCACCAGAATCACCGGATCGTCATATCGGGCCGGCTTGCCATTAACAAAGCGCTGGGTGCGGGTAGCGGGCGCCCCACAGACCGCGCAGACCGCACAGAGCTTTTCCACATACTCTGCCCGGGTCAACAGATCAGGAATAACTCCAAATGGTTCACCCCGAAAATCCATGTCCAGTCCGGCACAAATAACCCTGACGCCCTTATTGGCCATCTCCAGCACTAAGCCAACCAAGCCCCGGTCAAAAAACTGAGCTTCATCCACCGCCAGCACATCGGGTAAGGGGTCGCTCAGGTATGCCCGAAGCTCGGCCGAATCCCGTACCGGAATGGCCAGGGCCCGCCTACCATCGTGGCTAGACACCTCAGTCCGGTGGTATCGGTCATCCAGCTGCGGCTTGAAAACCAGCACCCGCTGCCGGGCAATCAGGGAACGATTGATGCGCCTGATAAGCTCTTCCGACTTTCCCGAGAACATCGGCCCAACCACAACCTCTATCCAGCCCTGGTGATGCGGAAAATGCGGCAGACTCATAGCCGGGGCATAGCATATCAGCCAGACCAGTGAAAGCCTATGACCGGTGGGTGAAGGAAGTAGCAAAAAGCCCAGGTCAGTATTCTGACCAGGACTCAGGTAAAAATGACCGCCGCGGGCTAACCTTGAACAAAACTACGTTTTCTTGGCAGCCCTTTTGCCGTAGCTGCCAGCGAATTTTTTCTGGAACTTCTCGACCCGGCCCTCGGTGTCCACAAAACGCTGCTGACCTGTCCAGAAAGGGTGGTTGCCGCTCCAGACTTCGACGTGAATTTCCGGTTTGGTGCTATAGGTCTGCATGACTACCTGACCGTTGCAGATGATTTTGCAGGGAACCAGCCTGGGGTGAATTTTTGGTTTCATACTTTCTCCTAAGCACGGATTTTGCCGTGCAGCTAACCAATGTACTATAGCAGGTCTAACCATGCTGGGCAAGCCGTCGGCCCGCAACATTCCATTAGCTCATAGCTAATAGCCGATCGCTGATAGCATTTGACCTTCGACCTTTGACTTTAGACCTGTGACCCTCGACCCTCGACCCACTTCTGACCTGCGACCTGCGACATTCCATTAGCTCATAGCTAATAGCCGATAGCTGATAGCATTTGACCTTCAACCTTCGACTTTAGACCTGTGACCCTCGACCCACTTCTGACCTGCGACTTGCGACCTGCGACCTGCGACTGGCTTTAGACCTGCAACCTTCGACCTTCGACCATAGACCTTTGACCTTTGATAGCAGGTCTAGCCGTGTGGGGCAAGCCGGGGGTAGAATCCACCAGATGACCAGGGGGATACGCGGCGCTATCACCGTCGAAGAAGACACACGGGAGGCCATTCTAAGCTCTGCCCGCGAGCTGTTGCAAAAGATGCTCGAGGCCAACCAGATCAGCGATTTAGACACCATTGGGGCCATGATCTTTACCCTTACCGACGACCTCTGCGCGGCCTTCCCTGCCGAGGCTGCCAGACAGTTAGGGATGCAGATGGTACCACTCATCAACTCCCGCGAAGTTCCGGTTCCGGGGGCTTTGTCGCGGGTAATCAGAGTAATGATTCTCTGGAATACCCACCTCTCACAAAAACAGGTCAAACACGTCTATCTGCGCGATGCCGTGCGTCTGCGGCCCGATCTGGAAAGTGCGCAATGAGCGTCTATGGTCTATAGTCCATGGTCTATGGTCGGTAGCCAAAGGCTGTTTTCTATCGACTATACGCTATCGACCATCGACTAACTACAGGCTATGGGCTATTAGCCCTCACTACCGCACCTTGGCCCCCGGCGGTAGGTCTTGCTCGGGCGTAACCACCACGATTCTGCCCTCGGCGCTCTGGCCAGCCAGAATCATTCCCTGGGACTCGATTCCACGCAGCATGGCCGGCTTTAGATTGGCTACTAGCACAAGTTTTTTGCCCAACAGACTCTCAGGTGAGTAGTGCTCGGCAATTCCCGCCACCACCTGGCGGGTGTGGTCACCCACATTCAGGGTCAGCACCAGAAGTTTATCGGCCCTGGGGTGTTTTTCTGCTCTAATCACCTCGGCTACCCGAAAATCCAGCCTGGAGAACTCGCCCATGCTAATCTGCCCGTTTTCGGTGAAGGCTGGTGGCTGGTGGCTGGTGGATGGTACTGGGGAAGGCTCGGGACTCTGGGGGCTAAGGCCTGAACCCTCGGCAGCCTTGGTCTCGACCCTGGGAAACAGGATGGGGGCCTCGGTGGGAACCCTGGTCCCGGCCGGAGATAGACCCCAGGTTTCGGTCTGGGCGATGCTAAAATCACCCAGGCCCAGGGCTGCCCGGAGCTCTTTGGCCTTGGTCGGGAGGGCTGGCTCCAAGAGCACACTGACAATTCGCAGCCCCTCTACCGCTGTATAAAGCGCATCTTCCAGCTCCTCTTTTCTGTCTTCGTCGCGGGCCAGTTCCCAGGGGCGGGCGTCGTTGACAAACTTGTTGAGGCTGCGCACATACTGCAGAACCTCTTCCAAAGCCAGGTGAATCCGCAGGGCGTCCACTTCCTTGCGCACCTTCTGGGCCAGCGCCACACCCGTACGCGCAATCTCGGAGTCGGGTGGGGAGGGTCTGGGGATACTGCCGCCGCAGTATCTGAGCAGCATAGTGCGCACGCGGGACAGGAGGTTGCCCAGGTCGTTGGCCAGGTCGGAGTTAAGTCGCTGCGCCACCACCTCTTCACCAAAGGGGCTGTCTGAACCCAGGTTGGTATCACGCAGCAGGGCATAATGCACTGCATCCACCCCAAATTTATCTACCAAGGCCAGGGGGTCGATGGCGTTGCCCAGACTCTTGCCCATCTTGCGCCCATCCATGGCCAGAATGTGCCCGTGAACCACCAGACGCTGGTAGATGGGCAGGCCCGCGCTTTTGAGCATAGTCGGCCAGAAGATGGCGTGGGGCTTGAGGATATCCTTGCCTATCACATGCCAGGCATGGGGCCAGTACTTCTCAAAAAGCCCTCGGCTAACCAGCGAGGAGGCATAGGCCAGCAGCGCATCGAACCAGACATAGGTCACGTGGTTTTCGTCCCAGGGGATGGGGATGCCCCAGGGCACACGGTCCTTAGGACGCGAGATAGAGAGATCGCCAACCGGCTCCTTGAGGATTTCCAGCACTTCGTTACGGTAAGCCTGAGGCTGGATCAGACCGGGGTGGTCGCGCAGGTACTGCACCAGCCAGGGCCGGTACTTCTCCATGCGGAAAAAGTAGTTGGCCTCTTTGCGCAGTACGGGCGGCTCGGAATCACCGGGCAGAATACCACCCACCAGCTCCTTCTCGGTTACAAAGCGTTCCGAGCCCACCGAATAGAGCCCTTCATACTCGGCGTAGTAGATATCGCCGGACTGGTAAACCTTGCGCAGGATTTCCTGCACATAGCGCTTGTGACGCTCGGAGGAGGTGCGGATATAGTCGTCGTAGCTGATCAGCAGGCGCTGGTAGGCAGGCTGGAAGAGCTGTTCAGATACGTAGTCTACAAAAGCCTGGGGCTCCTGTCCGGCATTTCTGGCTGCACGGGCAATTTTTTCACCGTGTTCGTCGGTTCCGGTCACAAAGTTGGTATCGTAGCCATCTAGCCGGTGAAAGCGCGCCAGAAAGTCGCAGATGATTTTCTCGTAGACGTGGCCGATATGCGGGGCCGCGTTTGAATAATCAATGGCGGCGGTTTCGTAAAAGATTTTGCTCACGTGGTTACTCCTTTAGATTTTAGTTGTTCTAGAGCCAGTGACAAAGCTCGGTGCTACCGAAAAAGAGCAGGGGCGCAAATGCGCCCCTCCGACAGCTCTAAAGCTACCGTCGGGACATTCGCATCATTCGGGCCAAAAAGCTACACCCTTTCACAAAAGGTATTTTAGGCTGGTTTGAGCGGCTTTGACAAGTGCGCTGAACCTGGGGCTTCTAATCCAGAGCATATCTAGGGTCTGGTTAGTAGCTTCAGGCCTTTCGGCCCCGCCACGATGGCATGGGTTGCCATACCCACAAACAACCCGCATTCCACCACCCCTGGGATACGTTTGAGCAGGGCCTCGAGCCCCGCCGGATCTGAGATGGGACCAAAGCTCACATCGGCAATCAAATTACCGCCGTCGCTGTAAAAAAGGTCGTCTCCATCCATGCGCAGGGTAGGCCGGCCCAGTTTAGACAAAGCGTGTAAGGTAGCGCGAAAGCCAAAGCGCACAATCTCCACCGGAACCAGCCCGCGGCCAAGCTGCTCAACCTTCTTGGAGTGATCGGCGATCACAACAAACTGCCTGGCGCTGGCCTCCACAATTTTTTCCCGCAGCAAGGCCCCGCCCAGACCCTTTACCAGCGAGAGGTCGGGGGCGATCTCGTCGGCCCCATCAATGGCCAGGTCAACTCCTTCGGGTCCCAGCTCACTCAGGGGAATACCCAGCTCGTGGGCCAGCAGCGCGGTGGCCTCCGAGGTCGGGACCGCCACAATGTCGGACAAATCGCCAGCTCGCAGCCGACGACCAAGCTCTATAACCGCATGCCGGGCAGTCGAACCAGTGCCGAGCCCCACCAGCATTCCCGATTGAACGTACTCGAGGGCCTTTAGGGCCGCTTGCTGCTTATAGAGATCCAGATTTTCCATATCTTCAAAGCAAAAGGGGCTCGAGTCAGGGAAGGGTATAACCAGGTCAGACCCAGTTAAGAAGTGTTTGCGGCCAGGGTAGATGTTTTCAGGGCCACCGGTAAGCTAGCCCTGCTGCTTCTGGAGCAGGGCCAGGGCTTCAGCAACCTCTGTGGCATGATCGTCGGGCTTTACTTTATTCCAGACCCTGGCCACCTGGCCTTTGGGGTCAATCAGGTAGGTCACTCGAAAAACCCCTTCATACTCTCTGCCCATAAAGCTCTTCAGGCCCCAGGCCCCATATGAGCGAATCATTTCCTTGTCGGGGTTGCTGAGCAGGGGAAAGTTGAGGCCATACTTGCTATGAAACTTGGCGTGGCTGTGCACGTCATCGGCAGAAACGCCCAGCACCACCGCACCCAACTCCTCCAGACGAGCTTTTTTGTCGCGGAAGTTGCAGGCTTCCTTAGTGCAACCAGGGGTATCGTCCTTGGGATAGAAGTAAAGCACCACCCAGCGTCCTCGGTAATTGCTTAGCTGGTGCAGCTTACCTTCCTGATCGGGGAGGGTAAAGATGGGGGCTTGGTCGCCAGTCTTCAACATAATACTTAAATCATAACCCAGGGCAAATCAATTCGGTTTAGCTGGAGCAGGCTAGGACCCGCCCAGGCTATGCCAAACTCAGCCTACTATGCAAGAAAAGGTGCGGGCTAGACTAGCCTGGGCACCTTGGCCCAAGGTGGCGATGCTATGGCGCCAGGGGATTTTTTACCGATCCAAAGATAACCTGGTTTCAAACCAGTGAAGCAACTATTTCCAAACCGTGGGCTATGCCGGCGGTTCGGCTTCGCTCAGCTCTAACTCGAGCTCACCTTCTTCGGGGTTCTTTTTCATCACCTCGCGTAGCACTGCAGTAGCGTAGGCGCCCTTTGGCAGAAAAAAGCTCACCCAGAGCCCCTCCCGGTTCTCTTCAAGGCTCCACTCGCTCAGGGGGAAGCGGATCAGGCGCCGGTCTCCCCGGCGTGTAGCAAACTGGGAGCGCTGTAGCCCATATTTCTGTAAAATCTGGTCCTCGAGGGCGCGGGCTGGGCCCTCGGCTTCGCGGTATTTCTTGCCATACAACGCTCCGGTAGCGCTTATTTCAAAACGCAGGGCGCGTGGGTTTTCTGCGGCAGGGTCCTGTACTACAAACTCCCCACCAGTATCGTGTTTCTTGGCGACATCGCCCAAGATGACCTGCCCGAATAGCCCCATCTGCAGGCGCAGGGCCAGCCAGTCATTAAATAGCAGGCTTTGCAGGCTCGAAAGCAGAAACTTTTTGAGCCAGGAAGGGCTGTGTACCTTGCCTGTGGTAGCCAGCTCATAACCCTTGATGGGGTTCAGCCCCCCAATGCCAAACCGCTGAGGGCCGTAGTAGTTGGGTACTCCCTGGCGTTCTAACCTTTGCAGAACTGCCCCAACCCGCAGTAGCGGTGGATCGAGATCTGCCCCTTCTACCCCATCTGCCGGTTCTACCAGCGGTTCCTGGCTCGCACGCATCAGGATGCGAAAGCGGTTGCCCCGCAGATGCCCTATCCGCAGCTTGTGTGGGTGCAGGCCGCGTTCCAGCACCCTTACCCCTTGCAGTTCGGACAGGCTTTCCAAACGCTCCTGGTGGCGGGCCGGAATGCTGAACCACTGGCGGGTCAGGGCGTGTTTGTCTTTCAGGCCCGCCACCCCAATCTGGGCCTGGTTGATGTGTAGCCGGTCGCGCAAAAACTCGAAAACTGCGCGGGTGGTCAGGCCTTCTTTTTCAATTAACACCAGCAGGTGTTCCCCCGCACCCGCTGGGCTATAGGCGGGAACCTCGTAGACCTGAAAATCTCCGGGCCGATGACGAATAATGCCACCCCACCCTGGCAAGTCCGGGGTGAGATAGGGATAGGCGTCAAAATCGAAGCGGAGATTGGGGAATGGGGTCATAACCTATAGCATATAAGGGTGAATCTGGTAGATTCTGGCCAGCTAGAAGACCATTTTGCCGACCATCTGACCCGCATGGTTCCCGAGGGCAGCCTGGTGGCGGCGGTCTCGGGCGGTAGCGACTCGGTTGCACTGCTACTGCTGCTCACTTCTACCCCCCGCAAGGTGGTGGTGGCCCATCTTGACCACTCCTTGCGTTCCGATTCGGCCGATCAGGCATTGTGGGTCAGGTCGCTGGCCGAACGTCTGGGGTACACCTGCGAGACGGAAAAACTGGATGTGGCTCAGATTGCCAGCGGACGGGGGGAGAACCTCGAGGCCACCGCGCGAGATTTACGCTATGGCTTTCTGGCCAGGGTGGCCAGGAAGCACCAGGCCCAGGCCATTCTGACTGCCCACACTCAGGACGACCAGGCCGAGACGATGTTGTTGCAGCTTTTGCAGGGTACTGGCCGGGCCCTGGGGGTGCGCCCCAGACGAGGCAAGGTGGTGCGTCCGCTGCTGGAGGTGAGCCGCAGCACCCTGCGGGCCTACCTGCTTAGCAAGCAGCAGGACTGGCTGGAGGACATCAGCAATGCCGACACCTCGCTGGATCGCAACTACCTGCGCCACGAGATTCTCCCCCGGCTAAAAGAACGCTTTGCGCAAACCAGCTTATCCCTGGCGCGTTTCGCGGCCATTTCCCAGCTAGAAGACGAAGCCCTGGACCCCCTGGCCGGACAACTGCTGCTACGGGACGGGCGCTGGCCCTGCCCAGCCTACCGCATTGCACCGCTGGTACAGGCCCCGGCCGGACTGCGCCGCCGGGCCCTGCGGCAGATGCTCGAGCAGATCCGACTGCGGCCCGAAGCCGGGTGGATTACCCAGCTCGAGCTGGCCTTGCAAGGCGAGACCTTTACTCTGCCCGGGGGTTGGCAGGTGCGCCGCCGCGACGGCACCCTGTTCCTGATTCCTCCCATACTGAACGCCTTTGGACCCTGGCCCGGCTCGAGGCTCCCCCAGCCGGGCGACCAGATTGAGCTGCCGGGCGGCCGGGCTCGGCTGGTGGACTTTTTCACCGAGCACAGCGTCCCCCCCGAGCTCAAGCAGGTCTGGCCGGTACGTGCCCTGGGCGGTACGGTGCAGGAAGTCTGGAACCTCTGGCCCGAATCGGACCACCTGGGGCACATGCGTACCGCCCTGAAGCAGGCCCGTCTGGCCTTGCAGAAAGGAGAAGTGCCCATCGGGGCGGTGGTGGTCTGGGATGGCGAAGAGCTAGCCACTGCTCATAACCAGGTGGAGCAAAACCGCGATGCCACCGCCCACGCCGAGCTGCTGGCTCTGCAAAATGCCGTGCACAAAAAGCAAGCCAAGGTGCTGCCCGGCGCCACCATTTACGTCACGTTGGAGCCCTGCGCAATGTGTTTCGGGGCGCTGATAGAGGCCCAGGTTCGGCGGGTGGTCTACGCTGTGGAAAACCTTAAGGCCGGGGCGGTGACCGTGCATGGGTTGAAACCTCCCTTTGAGTGGGAAGGGGGCTGGCTCGAGCGCGAATCGGCCAGACTGCTGCGGGACTTCTTCGTGAAAAAGCGCTCTTTCCCGTAGTACAAGGTGCGGCACATTTTTGCAGCCGATTAGCCTCTAGCCCAACCCCGATACTCCCAACCTTCCCCCTGACACACAATGAGTTTGGTCAATCCTCATGCCCCACAACCCACTTGATTTTTAAGAGAGCCACTTTTTATACATTCGGGCATCTGATTAGTAGGGGAAAATTGGTTCATCCCGACCCCGATTGGGCACCTTACTCTGCTGTATCGTGGCTGATTAACTCGATATTGTTACTGGTAGCGTCGCT
Source organism: Deinococcota bacterium (assembly GCA_041695225.1). Classification (GTDB taxonomy): domain Bacteria; phylum Deinococcota; class Deinococci; order Deinococcales; family Thermaceae; genus Meiothermus. The sequence goes on along the minus strand of JBGFRI010000037.1, from coordinate 33,150 downwards.
TGCTATTCTGGTTATCAAATGAAGGCAAATCTACTCGGTAAACTCCGGGCGGTGGATATCAAAAGCGCTGGTCAAGACGACTACCTGGCCCTGAACCAGTTCGGCAATCAGATGCGCAAAGAGCGCCTGCCCGACGACCCGCCCCACTCACTGGAAGAAACCATCCAGGAGGCTCAGAATATCCCGCCAATTGTCGACCTGTGGCTCTGGGTGGTGGATCACCCGGATGGCAAGGGGATAATTGCCAGTGGTAACGCACAGATCATTCGCCTCGAGCAGAATCAACACATGGCCCATTTCAACATTAGTGTGCTGCCGGACTTCCGAGACCAGGGAATCGAAACTGAACTCCTGCGCAAAATTACCGAGGTGGCCGAACAGGAAGGGCGCAGCTTGCTGATTAGCGGAACCAATAACCGGGTTCCCTCGGGCGAAGCCCTGATGCGCAAACTGGGTGCGGAGAAGGCTTTGGAAGGCCACACCAACCAGCTTGATCTGCTAAAGCTGGATCGCGGTCTACTTGCTGCCTGGATCGAACAGGCCACAGAAAAAGCCGGTGGGTTTGAATTGCTATTCTGGGAAGGGCCATTTCCCGAAGAGCACCTGGCCGCAATGGCCGAATTGATGGAGGTGATGAACACTGCGCCCAGGGGTTCCCTACAGATGGAGGATAGCAAGCTGACCCCGGACTTACTTCGGCAGATGGAAAACTGGCTGTTCGCAACCGGAAACCAACGCTGGACACTGGTCGCTTTAGAAAAAGCCACTGGGCGACTTGCAGGCTATACCGCGATCACCTGGAAAGTCAAACGTCCACAGATTCTAGACCAGCAGGCCACTGGGGTACTGTCGGAGTTCCGCAACCTGGGGCTGGGGCGCTGGCTGAAGGCCGAAATGTTGACTAAAATCTTGCACGAGCTACCCGAAGCCCGATTTGTCCGCACTGGCAATGCGGACTCCAATGCCGCCATGCTCAAGATCAACCATGCCTTAGGTTTCAAACCCTACATTGCCGAGGCCACCTGGCAGATCGAGACGGCCCGGGTAAGGGCATACCTCGTCAACTACGACCAGTTGTAAGGCAGTTGGCAAAAGCGTAGTGAGCTGGCAACAAGAGGTTGCCTCTCCTTTCAGCTCCGTCAGCCTATCGTGTCTCCAGACTGCTCTGAGTCTGGGACAGCCCCACATGTTTTATAGTAAAAGTCGCCCAAGGAGGCCGGCAATGGCAAAAACCAAAGAGCGTGAAAGCTATAGAGCGCGTCTAAAGGCGGCGGGACTACGCCATACCCTGCCCAGGGAACGGATACTAGCCCACCTCGACCGCAAGAGCACACACCCTACTCCAGAGGAGTTGTATCACAGCCTGAGAAAAAAAGGTTACAGCATCGGCCTTTCCACCGTCTACCTGAACCTCCAGGTACTGCGCGATGCAGGTCTGTTGTGGGAGCTAAAAGACCAGAAAGGTAACAATCGCTACGATGGCTTCAACGAGCAGCATCACCATCTTGTCTGTCTTCAGTGCGGCAGTGTGGAAGACATACTGCTCAAGGATCTGCCCGAGTTCGATGCCGGCCCCCTCAGGCAGGCCGTCGAGACCCAGTATGGCTGGTTTGTAGAGGAAGCACGCCTCGAGCTTCGTGGCGTATGTCCACAGTGTCAGTAATGCTGGGCTTTTGAATCTCCTCCAGTATGAAACAGCACCGTATCCAGTGGTAGAAATCCCGGGGTGGCGCGAGCCACCCCGGACTATTACAGGGTTTGTGGCGGTTTATACTCCAACCAGTTCAACCAGCGACCGAACCCCAAAACCAGTGCCGCCAGCCGGTCCCAGGTCGTGGCTCTTTTCTGAGTAGGCCGGACCGGCTATATCGAGGTGTACCAGGGGTTTTTGGGTAAACTCGCCCAAGAATAGTGCGGCGGCGATGGCCCCGGCGTGGCGGCTGCGCCCGTGGGTGTTTTTCAGGTCGGCGGTACTGGACTTGAGGGACTCGAGGTAGTCTTCCTCCATTGGCAGTGGCCAGACTTTTTCCCCTGCCCGCTCGGCAGCTTCCTGCACTTCGCGGCCCCATCGCGCATCGTTGCTGAAAAGCCCGGCTATCTTGTCTCCCAGCGCGACCACGCAGGCCCCGGTCAGGGTAGACAGCTCTACAATGGAGTCCGCACCCTGCTGGTCGGCATAGGTGATAGCGTCGGCCAGAGTCAGGCGGCCCTCGGCGTCGGTGTTGAGAACTTCTATGGTCTTGCCCGACAGGCTGGTGAGCACATCAGAAACCCGGTAAGCCGCGCCGGAGATCATATTTTCGGCAGCCGCCACGTAGGCCCGCACCTCTACCGAGGGTTGTAACCTGGCAATGGCCTGCATGGCAGCCAGCACCGCCGCCGACCCGGCCATATCGCACTTCATGGTAATCATGCTTTCGTTGGGCTTGAGCGAGTAGCCGCCGGTATCAAAGGTGAGCCCCTTGCCCACAAAGGCAATTACCCCGGTGGCAGGGCCCTGAGGCTTGTAGGTTAGCTGGATGAAGCGGGGCGGGTTGGCAGAACCCTGGGCTACCCCGTAAAAAGCCCCCATACCCGCCTGTTTGATCTGGGCCTCGTCCCAAATTTCCACACCTAGCCCAAGCTCCTGGGCCATCTCGCTAGCCCGTCGGGCCAGCTCGGCGGGGGTAAGAATATTGGGAGGTTCGTTGACCAGTTCACGGGCATAATTGACTGCCTGGGCTACTATCTCGGCCCGATCTATGGCCGACCCCAGCGAGCGGGCCAGCCAGAGGCGCAGTTTTTCACCGCGTTTGCGGGTAGGGCTGCTGGTCTTGTATTTATTCCAGGTGTATCCCCCCAACAAAGCCCCCTCGGCCAGTGCGTAGCTGGCCTCGCGTTTGCCAAACTTGTCGAAGAGGAAGGTCTCGCTAACCGCCTCTTTGAAGCCAAGCCGGGCAATCTCCTGCACCAGTTTTGCCCCCGCTTTTCGCACGGTCTCGAGGCTAACCCCGCGCTTCTTGCCCAGGCCGAATAGCAGGGCAAACCGAGGGTTTTCTTCCTGAGGGCGACGGGTATCCAGCGGAACCAGCATAGACTCGGCAAACTCGCCCTTGAAATGTAGCTCCTTGATCATCCGGGATAGCACCTGGCGGTATTTTTTGTCGAGCCTCTGTCCCTCTTCACTCAGCTCACCGCCCCAGACACCCACCACCGCCAGCGGTGCGGGAATCTCGTCAACAGAGCGCCGTGCAGACTTGACTGTAAGTTCCATACACTGCGAAATATAGCACAAAAAGGGCCCTGGCTGACTGTAAGGTCAGCTTCTGCTCGGAACCAGAGCAAGTTTGTTTTGGGCGTAAACGCTTGTCCAATCAGCCTACAAAGCCGCCATCATGCTGAACCTGCCATAACCCTTCGACTACGCTCAGGGCAAGACTTAGGGCAGGCTCCTTTGTGCCTCAGGGCACACTACACCGCTGAGCCCTCGACAGTCCCCGGCAGGCTCAGGACTGGGCCTGAGGCTTAGCCAAAGCGGGAAGCAATCCAGATCACCCCAGCAGCTAACGGGCTTACGACCCGGTCCTGGATTGCTTCGTCGGCCCTAGGGCCTCCTCGCAATGACGACAGGAACGTACAATTTCGACGACGATGTGGCGCCACGCGTGACGTTTGGGGCAACTTCGGACTAGGTGGTGGCCCTACCGCCCAGATGCTTCGCCAGGAACTTCTCGGCCGCGGCGTAGAACTTCAGCCTGTTCTCGGGCTTGTCAAAGCCGTGGCCCTCATCGGGGAAGAGCATGTACTCGTGGTCAATACCCTTCTGCTTCATGGCGGCCACGATCTGCTCCGACTCGGCCTGCTTCACGCGCGGGTCGTTGGCGCCATGCACAATCAGCAGCGGAATCTTGATCTGGTCGACCCTGGAGAGCGGCGAACGCGACCAGAGGAAGTCCTCCTCGGTCTGTGGGTTGCCGATGCGTGTATGTAATAAGGCAATGGCCGGCTGCCAGTAAGGCGGGACGGTCTCGATGAATGTCTTGAGGTTCGAGGGCCCCACGATGTCCACGGCGCACGCGAACACGTCTGGGGTAAAGGTCACACCCACCAGTGCCGCGTAACCGCCGTACGAGCCTCCGAAAATTGCGATCCGCTGCCGGTCGGCCCAGCCCTGAGCCACCACATACTCCACGGCGTCAATCAGGTCGTCGTGCATCCTGGCGCCCCACTCGCGGTCGCCAGCGTTGAGGAAGTTCTTGCCGTAACCAATGGACCCCCTGAAGTTGACCTGCACACACAGGTAGCCGCGGTTGGCAAAAAACTGGGCCCAGGGGTGGAAGCCCCATTCGTCACGCGCCCACGGCCCGCCGTGCACGTTCAGCACTGTTGGAAGGTTTCTGCGCTCGAGGCCGGGCGGAAGCTGAGGTAGCCGTGGATGGCGAGCCCGTCACGGGAGATAAAGCTAAACGGCTCCATCTTTGCCAGGGTGTACTGCCGGAGCACCGTCCGGTGGTCGAACAGGAAGGTGGCCGCCTTGGTCTCGCGGTCGAAGCTGTAATACGACACCGGGCCGTCGTCGGTGGTGTAGGCAGCCAGCCAGGTGCGGTCGGAGTGGTCGCGCCCAATGATCTCGAAGTCGCCCTGCTGGACCGTGGCAAGAGACGCCAGGTCGCCCGCCACCGGCGGATCGAGCACCATGTGATGAACCCGCTCTTTTACCACCGTGGCCCAGAGCGGCTCGTGGGTGTCGGGATGAAACACTACGTTAGACACATCGTAGTCGGGATCCTCGGCCAGCACCACCGACTCACCGTTGGTGATGTCGAACCTAACCAGTCGGGCGGTGTTGGCGTCCTTCGAGCTGATCAGGAACAGGCCCCGCCCGTCGCCACTGAAGCCGGCCACGCGCGAGAAGAGCGCATCTTCCGGGTCGAAGGAGATGACCTTGCGCCACTCGGCGTCCTCGGTCTCGCGCACCAGTACGTCCTGGCCCCCATCCGGACGAATCGAAATCGCCGCGCGCACCTGCAACTGGTGGTCAGCGTCGAGGCCAACGAAGCCGGGGTTCGAAAAGCGCTTGTTGAACTCGCCCGTGCGCAGGTCGAGGTGCCACACGTCGTGCAGTTGAGGGTTATCCTTGTTGAGCCCGATCAGCACCTCGTGCGGGAAGTGCTTGGAGTGCGCCTGGATGCGTGCCTGCACGCCCTCGAACGGAGTGCGGTCGACAACGTCGCCAGTGTTGAGGTCAACCGTGTACACGCGCCAGTTCTCGTCGCCTCCCTGGTCCTGGATGTAGAGCAGATGACGGTTGTCGTGCGCCCACAGGAAGAACCGGACCCCACGGTCGCGGTCCTTTGTCACCGGACGGTAGTCGTCCTGTCCGGTGGTCCCCACCCAGACGTTGAGCACGCCTTCGTCCGGGGCAATGTAGGCCATGCGCGAGCCATCCGGGGAGATCTGGGGGCTCATTTTCTCGGGATTCCCGAACAGCACCTCGAGCGGAATCAGCGGAACGTTGATCATGGGTTGCCTCCTCAAACGCTAGGTATTCGTTTCCTCAAATGGCTATTTTAGTGCGGTAGTTTGGCTTTTGTGTCAACCTTCAGCCCGGCCGGCAGCACAGGCAGGGTTGCCTCTTTGCTGTTTTTTAGGGCTAAATTTGCCACGGAATCACTATAACATTGTCCCGCCCCGCTACTTGAAACCCCAAAGTTCGCCAACCGCCTAAAGCAGATGATGCAAAGCCAAGTCTTGCTGAAATACTACCGGCCGTGTGAGATGGCAAGGTTCACTTCTACTTGACCTGCACCATAGAATCTCAGGGCTAGGCACAGGGCAGGCCCGGTAAAAATGTCAAAGGTCTAAGGTCAAAGGTCAAGGTCAAAAGCTATCGGCTATTAGCTATTGGCCATCGACTATCGACTATAGACGTATTTTCACACTGGCTGCCACCAGGTCATCACACTGGCCGCCCAGGTTAGCCCGGCGCCAAAAGTGACAAACAGAACATGGTCGCCATCGTGGATTTTGCCGGCATCCAGGGCTTCTTGCAAGGCAATGGGCATCGAGGCAGTGGAGGTGTTGCCGTAGCGGTCTACGTTGACCCAGACCTGCTCGGGGGGGAGTTGCAGGCGTTCGCGGGCGGCCTCGATGATCCGGGCGTTGGCCTGGTGGGGAATCAGGTACTTGATGTCTTCGGGCCGGAGGCCAGCTTTTTCGATGGCCTCGAGGGTCGCGGTGTTCATCACCCGCACCGCAAACTTGAAGACCTCGCGCCCGTTCATGAAGGGGGTCTCGGGAATTGGGCTACCATCGGGCAGTTTGTCGGCCAGGCAGCGCAGGATTAACTCCTTGCCGCCCGAGCCATCGGCCCCCAGCACAAACGAGCGGAAACCATAACCCTGGGGCACGGGCCCAATTACCGCAGCCCCCGCCCCATCGCCAAACAAGACCGCGGTAGAGCGATCGGTAAAGTCGAGGATTTTAGAGAGGGTCTCCGACCCTATGGTGAGCACCTTGCGAGACAGGCCGCTGTGCACCATGGCATGGGCCTGGGCAATGGCATAGCCCCAGCCAGGGCAGCCAGCCAGCAGGTCGTAGGCGCCGGCCTTCAGGCCAAACCGATCCTGTACCAGGGCCGCCGTGGCGGGAAACAAGGCATCGGGGGTGTTGGTGGCTACAATCACCAGATCCACCTCGTCCAGAGCAGCCTGGCCATGTCTGCGGATGAGGTCTTCGACAGCCTTGAAAGCCAGGCTCGAGGCAAACTCATCTTTGGCGGCTATTCTGCGTTCGCGGATTCCGGTGCGACTCACAATCCACTCGTCGGTGGTATCCAGAATCGTTTCAAATTCCTGGTTGGTCATGACCCGCTCTGGGGCATAGGCGCCAAGGGCTTGGATACCGATATTCAACGTGACCTCCTGAAACGGCCCCCTGAGGCGAAGGCGCTCAGGCCAAGATAACAGCCTGGCGCATCTTCCCGCCGGAGCAGAGCTTCTACCGAGTATATATGCCCGCCCGCGGCTTGGGAAACGCCGGGTGTAAAAATCGCTCCAGCCAGTAAGCCTGGCTGAAGCCTGTAGGGGGTTTTTGAGCTGCGCCGAATCAAGCCGTAACTTCCAGCACCTTTTTTCCGGCATAGTAGCCGCAGCTATCGCAGACGGCATGTGGGGGAATGAAAGCGCCACAGTTGGCGCATTTGATCAGGGTGGGAGCGGTGAGGGTAGATACCGCAGCCCGACGAATGTCCCGGCGGGACTTGGAAACCTTCTTCTTGGGTACTGGGTGCTTGGCCATAGGCAGGTCACTTCCTTTTGTAAAAAACAACCCCAGGGCAGAGGTTGCTTTCGGCAAACCGCTCTCCAATCTACATGCTGAGGCCCAAAAGGTCAACCCAGGTGGGCTTTCTGGCGGGGCTTATACAGGCGAGTTCTGGGCGTAAATGATAGCCAGATCAGTTTTAGAGGCTGCGGCCGCGCTTAACCCTTTCGCGCTTGCCCCGAGCCTGCAGATGGGGGCAAAGCCTGCGGCTTTTCCTGGTAGTATGGGAAAAAGCCCGATTACCAAACCACTTAGCGGAAAAGTGCAGCATACCGGGAATCACCCGGAATTTGAAGATAATTCCAGTCGGGGCAGATAGTGCTCTATAATAACTTTCATGCGACGTGTCGTAGTCACTGGCCTTGGCCCGGTAGCCCCCAATGGCATTGGGGCCCAGGCCTTCCACAAAGCCCAGCTCGAGGGCCGATCGGGCATCCGGCGGATCACCCAGTTCGATGCCTCGAGCTACCCCGTCCAGATTGCTGGCGAGGTGGACATTAACTTTGAAGAGTACATCGAAAAGCGTGAACTGCGCCGCCTGGACCGCTTTACCCAGCTGGCCCTGGTAGCCGGGCACCTGGCTTTGGCGGACGCAGGGCTGGAGGTCGAAAAAGAAGACCGTACCCGTATCGGGACCCTTATCGGAACGGGCATCGGAGGCATGATCACCTGGCAGGAGCAGAGCAAAATTCTCTTCGAAAAGGGTGGCACTCGCCTCTCGCCTTTCTTTATCCCCATGATGATTGCCAACATGGCCTCGGGCCACCTGGCTATGAAGTATGGCTTTATGGGGCCGTCTTCCACCGTGGTAACGGCCTGTGCTACGGGCTCGGATGCCATTGGCAATGCATTTCGGGCAGTTCAACTGGGCGAGGCCGATGTGATGCTGACCGGCGGAACCGAAGCGTCGGTGACCGAGATGGGCATCGGTAGCTTTGGGGTAATGCGGGCCCTCTCGACCCGCAACCACGAACCACAAAAAGCCAGCCGCCCCTTTACCAGAAGCCGCGATGGCTTTGTGCTATCGGAAGGCGCAGCGGTGCTGGTGCTGGAAGAGTACGGGCGGGCAAAGGCCAGGGGTGCCAGAATTCATGCCGAGCTGGTGGGATTTGGTCGCAGCGCCGATGCCCACCACATTACCGAGCCCCACCCGGAGGGGCTGGGCGCGGCCCTGGCTATGCAGGCCGCCCTCAAAGACGCCAGGATTAACCCAGAGCAGGTGGGCTACATCAATGCCCACGGCACCTCGACCCCGGTAGGCGACAAGGCCGAGACCCTGGCCATCAAGAAAGTCTTTGGCCAGCATGCCTACAACCTCTCGGTATCGTCCACCAAGAGCATGGTCGGGCACTTACTGGGGGCTGCCGGAGCCATCGAAGCCATTGCCAGTATTCAGACACTTACCTCGGGTTTCTTGCCCCCTACCATCAATCTGGACGACCCCGACCCCGAGCTTGACCTCGACTATGTGCCCAACACCCCCAGGGAGAAGCAGGTAGCCTATGCCCTGTCCAACTCCTTTGCTTTTGGGGGCATGAACGCCACCTTGCTGTTCAAACAGGGTCCTTAGGGTAACTTCCGCATGGTTCAGTCTGCGGGTTGTGCAAAACCCCGCACCCGGACACTGGAACTACGGCTCGAAAAGGCGGGCGTACTCGTCCAGGGCAAAACGGTCGGTCATACCAGCGATATAGTCGCAGGCCGCCCGGTAAATGCCCTCGGTCTCGGTGGCTTTTTGTACCTGGGGGGGCAGGATGTGGGGGTCGTGGGTGTAGGCTTCGAAGAGCTTTTCCAGCACCAGGCGCGACTTGCCTACCTGCCGCACCACATAGTAGTGGCGGTAGAGGCTGGCGTACAAAAACTCTCTCAGTTCGTTTAGCTGCCGGGTCAGTGGACCGGAGTAAACGGCCAGAGGAGCCGGGTGGCTTCGAATGGCCTCGAGGCTACCTATCCGGTGCTGCTCCAGTAGCCCGTGGGTGGCGGTGATGGTATCGGTGATGATCAGCCCCAGCAGCTCGCGAATCAGGACCCGGCGGCCCATCTCGTCGAAGTTATCGGGCCGCAGTTCCAACTCGCACAGCAACTCCCGCAGTAGTTCTACTTCCCACAACTGGCCCGGCACCAGCAGCCCCGCTCGCAGGCCGTCGTCGAGGTCGTGGGCGTTGTAGGCGATCTCGTCGGCCAGGTTGACGATCTGGGCCTCGAGGCTGGGGCGCAGGTGGCGTTCGTAGCCCTCGGCATCGGGCAGGTCGTAGCGGGTCTCGTGTTTGACAATGCCCTCGCGGGTCTCCCAGCACAGGTTTAGGCCACGGAAGCCGGGGTAACGCTGCTCGAGGTAGGTCACGATGCGCATGGACTGCTTGTTGTGATCGAAGCCGCCATGCGCCTGCATCAGGTTGTCCAAAACTGCCTCGCCCGAATGCCCAAAGGGCGGGTGGCCCAGGTCGTGGGCAAAGGCAATGGTTTCTGCAAGTTCCTGGTTTAGTCCCAGCGCCCGGGCGATGGAACGGGCGACCTGGGCTACCTCGAGGGTGTGGGTCAGCCGCGTGCGGTAGTAGTCACCCTCGTAGTTCACAAAGACCTGGGTCTTGTACTGCAGCCGCCGGAAAGCGGTGGTGTGGTTAACCCGGTCTCGGTCTTTCTGAAAAGGAGTGCGGAAGCGCGACTCGGCCTCGGGGTGTTGGCGGCCCCGGCTCTGGCCCGACTTTACCGCGTAGGGAGCCAGATTCTGAGCCTCCTGGGCCTCGAGCTGGGCGCGTTCAAACAACATAGATAATCATCCCCGTCCCTTCTAATGCCCCTTCGACAGGCTCAGGGCAGGCTCCTTCGACGGGCTCAGGGCAAGGCTCAGGACAAGCTTCGGTCACTCCGTCACCCCGTCCATAACCCAGTCTACGCTTGGGCCAGTGGTCGTGACAAACCGAGCGGCGCTGTGAACTGTGCTTACTGCGGTGGGTACTGGCCATGCGCAGCTCTTCCCTGCTGCTTTTCGGGCTGACCATACTTCTAGCGGCCTTGCCATGAAGGCCAACGGAAACTAAAATGACAAAAACGCTCGAGGTTCCTGTTCGGCGGCTTTTTACATGAAGGGCATTGTGAACCTTGTTGAGGAAGAGGATGTTTGGGGTGAGTACAGTTTCTGGTTACTGGGTGGATTCGACAGGTCATATAACATCCCAAAAATGGGGCGTTATTCGGCAGAGTATCACTAAATCACTAGTTCGCTGCTGTTCTAAATCCATGATTTGACAAGGCTTCCCTAAGCAAATACTCTATACATGCTCTTAGTATAGAGTTATGCCTAACGCTATGGATTGGTGAAGAGGAAGCTCGAATGGATAATTATGTTTACTTCGGAGACAACCTGCCCATACTTCAAACTATTCCTTCTAGTTCGATTCCATTGATCTATATTGACCCACCCTTCAATACAGGTAAGACTCAAAGCCGCCTACGGCTACAAACAGTACGAGATGATGATGGCGATCGAACAGGGTTCAAGGGGCAGCGCTACAAAACAGTCAAGTTAGGCTCAAAAGCTTATACAGATTTTTTCGATGATTACCTCGCATTTTTAGCGCCTCGCCTCGAAGAAGCGTATCGAGTTCTGACTGGTAATGGAACGATCTACTTCCATATTGATTATCGAGAAGTGCATTATTGCAAAATATTGCTTGACCAGATCTTTGGTCGAGAGTGTTTTCTTAATGAAATAATCTGGGCATATGATTACGGAGCAAGAACTAAGAAAAAGTGGCCTCCGAAGCACGACAATATTTTAGTTTACGTTAAAAATCCAGAGGATTATGTCTTCAATTATGATGATATTGAGCGTATTCCATACCTTGCGCCTGGATTAGTCGGACCTGAAAAAGCGGCGAGAGGGAAAACTCCAACTGATACTTGGTGGCATACAATTGTGAGTCCGAACGGTAAAGAAAAAACTGGCTATCCAACGCAGAAGCCACTAGGTATCATCAAACGGATTATTGCGGCTTCATCCCGACCAGGTGATGTAGTTCTTGATTTCTTTGCGGGTAGTGGAACTGTTGGTGAGGCAGCACATTTACTCGGTCGTCAATTTATACTTGTAGATCAAAACGTTGAAGCACTTGAAGTGATGGCAAGACGTTTTGATCACGTCCCAAATGTTCGATTTGTAAATTATCAACCTAAGACTGAGGTTCAGGCCCAATTGCGTGAAACCGCTATTCAACCATCTTTACTAGCATAACCTCACCTTGGAGCGATTATCATGCCAACTTGGGATGAGTTTGCGGCTTACTGTCAACAAACACTCAGGAGAGAAGTACGACAAGGACGAGCGAGTCTTCGTCCAAGTCGTATTGCATTGACAGAGTTAATACAAAGCGCTGTGCTAGCTTCACTTTCGCCGCAAGACCAAGCGAAACTTTTTCCTTTAGGATTTGATCCCGAAGCGTCAGACCTAAAAATTGCCGCTGGTGTAGGGCTTGAGCGCGGCTTGATTACGGAGAATGACTATCACCTAGCTCTGCTTGACGATCTTCGGCGGTCTCCATTAGCTTTTCTTCAAACAGTCAGTGGCAAGGCATTCGGCGAAACGGTCGCGCCAAAAATAACGAGTTTTTGGATTATGCAGCCTGGTGATGGATTGGCAAAGCAGCCTGGAAGTACGTACTTCGATTTACTTTGGCGGCCTAGTGAGAAAAGGGCTGGTTTACTTATAGAACTAAAAGCTTCTAGTGAAGCGCCTGGTTTCCGTTTTCAACAGATCCGCGATCCGTGGATGGGGAAAGCGGCAACGATGGATTACGACGTTCTACTTTGCCTCGGAGCGACTAATTCAGGGTTGGAGTGGTGGGTTATACCTGCTACGCAAATTATGCCGCTCTACCAAGAACGTATATTGACAAATCAGCATGGTGGTCAAAAGTCGGAAGGCAATACCCTCTGGATGTCGATGGATACTAGAACGAGGAACCGATTACAAGAGTTTTTCGTGCAAAGTGAGAACTTACGAACACGGCTCCTTGAACTAACCTCAGAGTAAGGCACAATGGGATGATAGCAGCGAACAAGGCGCTGCAAGCGACGCTGCCTACGTCGGTCAAAAATCGTGCAGCTAGTGGTATTCGTCTTGGTACGAAACTTCGTACAAGTGCTAAGCGGCGTCGCGCCTGCGCTTGACCGTTAGGCCGTTTCGATGTGTCCTGTCTACATCAAAGGCGTACTTTTCCTAACTTTCTGGGGAAGGGTTGCTTATTCAAAACAATCGTAATGAGCGGGAATAGCCAGGTGCGCGAATAGAAGCGCACGGGCCGCTTGAGATCTGCCTCGAGCACAAGGTCTTTGCAGAATTACTGCTCCCATAATCGTTCACTGTCACATTCTGGGGTGTTGTCGAATGGGTGGCTGCGTTATGAGCCAAAAGTTGACGACCCCTACGAAGCCGGTCAAGGCCCGTTTGCTTGGCAGCCCTCATGTAACTTGGCGGGCCTCGAGGTATCAAGGGTCAGATGGCTCGAGGATTGTTCATTGTGCTGATTCTGGGTCTGGTGCTCACATCGTGTGTGCCTGCTCCTACCGCAGTCGTGCGGCGCTTCGACCTGACTGTCCAGAACCAGTGTACTGGCCCCAACCTGACGGTATTTTTCTTCATCAACGGCGAGTTTGTGGGCACGGTGCGGGGCTCGAGGCTGTTTGCTGGCCTGCGCGAAGGCCGCTACGAACTCCGCGCCGAAGGAACCCAGCCCGGCCAGCCGGGATTCCTCCGCTTCAGCCGGTCGCTCAGACTGGACCGGGATACGGTCTGGACATTGTGTCCATAGTCCATAGTCTATGGTCCATAGTCCATGGACAATTGACTGCCAGCCTGCACACCGGCCGGACGATCGCCCCTTGACCTTCGACCGTTGACCTTCGACCTTCGTCCTTGACCTTCGTCCTTGACCTGCGACTTGAGACCTGAGACCTGCAACCTTTGACTTTCGACCTTCGACCTTCGTCCTTCGACCTTTGACCTGTGACATGTGACCTGAGACCTGCGACCCTAGACCCTTGACCTTCAACCCTCGACCTTCGACCCGTAACCTGTGACTTATACTAGGGTGTGGAAGACTTGCAAGCTTACTACGACCACCGCTTTGCGGCCCGAACCCAGCGCATACAAGCCTCTACCATCCGCGAAATTCTCAAACTGACCACCCAGCCAGGCTTTATTAGCTTTGCTGGCGGGCTGCCCGCCGCCGACCTGTTCCCTACTCAGCGCATTGCCGAGACTGTGCGCCAGATTTTGCTCGAGCGCGGCAGCCAGGCCCTGCAGTACAGCACCACCGAGGGTTATCTGGCTTTGCGGGACTGGGTGGCCAGCCGGATGCCCGGCGCCAGCGCCGAAAACGTGCAGATTGTCTCGGGCTCGCAGCAGGGGCTGGACATGATTGGCAAGGTGCTGATTGACCCCGACTCAAAAGTAGTGGTCGAAGCCCCTACCTACCTGGGTGCCCTGAGCGCATTTAACCCCTACGAGCCCCGGTACATCACGGTCAGCATGGACGACGAGGGCCTGCGGCTCGACGAGCTCGAGGCCGTCCTGAAAGCCCACAAAGCCAGGTTCATCTACGTTCTTCCTACTTTCCAGAACCCGTCTGGCCGCTTGATGGGCCTGGCCCGGCGCAGGGCCATCGTGGCGCTGGCCCGCCAGTACCAGACCCCCATTCTGGAAGACGACGCCTATGCCGAGCTGTACTTTAGCGGGCAGCCTCTGCCCACCCTTTACGCCCTCGACCTCGAGCTTGGCGGGGGTAACGTGATCTACCTCAGCACCATCTCCAAAACCCTGGCCCCTGGCCTGCGGGTGGCCTGGGTGGTGGGGCCCAAGCCAGTTATCCAGAAGATCGTTTATGCCAAACAAGGGGCCGACCTGCACACCTCTACCCTCAACCAGATGCTGGTCTACGAGCTGGTACAGGATACTCAGTGGTACCGCAGCCAGATTGGCAAAATTCGCCAGACCTACCAGGCCCGCAGCGGCTGGATGCTGGACGCCCTGCAAAAATACATGCCGGAGGACCTGGGCTGGATGGTGCCGGGCGGTGGGATGTTCTTCTGGCTTACCGCGCCGCAGGGCCTGGATAGCACCCAGCTGTTGCGCCAGGCTGTACAGGAGAAGGTGGCCTTCGTGCCCGGCCAGCCTTTCTACGCCGACGGTAGCGGCCGAAACACCCTTCGGCTGTCTTACTCCAGCGCTACACAGGCCGAACTCCAGGAGGGCATCAAACGCTTAGGCCGAGCCGTACACCAGATGCTGGGGCGAGAGCCGGTAGGCTAGGTGCTTCAGGGGCAGGAAGTCGAGGGTTGAGAGTCGAGGGTCGAGGGCTGGTCGTCCCCCTGGTGTACGGGCTTGTCTTCGACCTTCGACCCTAGATCTTCGACATTCCATTAGCCGATAGCCTAAAGCTAAAAGCCTTGGGCCTTTACTTGACCTTCGACCTTAGACCTTCGACTATTTTCTTGCAGGCGGCCCACCCGCACCCATTGTTCCTCCGGTCCTGGCATCGGCACGGGGTGCGCCTGTTAGCTGGTCGCTGCGATAGGCCTCGCGTGCGGCAGCCCGGGCCAGCATTTGCGATGCCACCGGCAAGGTGAGCAGCAGCAGAACCAGAATTACCACCACCCGCCAGGCCCAGCCGGGCTGCTGCGCCCACAAAGCAGCGCCTATCAGGATTAGAGCAAGCGCTAGCGTACCCGACTTAGTTGCGGCGTGCTGCCGCGAGAGCGCGTCGGGCAGTAAGAACAGTCCCGTAGCCGCTATAATTAGCAACGCCAGACCCAGTATCACCAGTACAGCGCCCAGCTCACTCACAAGGGTTTCTCCGCTGCCACCGCCAAAAGCTGTGGGATAGAAATGGGACAGGTTTTTTCATGAAGGACCCTCCGTGGTCTTATCAATCAGTCGCGCCCAGACCATCGTCGCCACAAATCCGATGATGGACAGTCCAATAGCGATATCCAGGTAGAGGGTTCGCCCGCTGGCCAGGGCCGCCGCTACCGCCAGGGCTATGCTGGCAGAAAAGACCACGTCCAGCGCAATTATGCGGTCGGCCTGGCTCGGTCCGAGCAGCAGACGCGCAACCGCCAGCGCGACCGCGACCAGCGACGCCAGAACAATTAAAATCACCAGTGGTGTCATGGGCTAGCCTCTTTTTTCGCGGGAAACAGGATCAGTAGTGGCGGCTCAAAGCTGCGTCGGATCCCTGCCACCGCACCGTCTGGGTCGGCTCCCTCCAGCAGGTGTAGCAGCAGCTCACCACGCTGCATGTCAATGTCAATGGCGGTGGTACCGGGAGTCAGGGTAATCATAGAGGCGAGCAGCGCGGCCCCGGTCTCGGACAAGCCCGTGATCGGCATGCGTACCAGTGCAGGCCGTGGCCGGATGCCCGGGCGAATAATTATCCAGGCGGTTGCCACACCCGAGACCACTACCTGCCATAAAAAGCGCAACAGTAGAACAACCGCAACCCAGGTACGCTGTGCGGTCATGGCGGCGCCTCCATCATCTGCCCAACCGCATGTTGAGTAAACTGCAGTAGCGGCTCAAGTGCAATGCCAATCACTACGGTAAGCACAGCCAGGGTAATGGTGACTGCATAAGCAGGGGCCAGCCGGGTCTTATCAGGCAGGGTCCAGTGGGAATCTGGATGTTTTTTCCAAAAAGCCTCAAGCCAGATTTTCATCATTGAGTACAGGGTCAGGAAACCGGTCAGCAGTGCTGCGGCTGCCCAGACAAACTGCCCCTGCACTACCGACTCGGTAACCAGTATAAACTTGGCCCAGAAGCCCGAGAGTGGGGGAATTCCCACCAGCGATAGCGCGGGCACCAGAAACAAAACGCCCAGCCAGGGCCGCACTTTGTACAGCCCGCCGCAGCGTCGCAAATCGTAGCTGCCGGTTAGCCGGTAGGCGATGGCAGCGATCAGGAAAAGGTTGGTCTTAACGACGATGTTGTGAATAATCATGAAGATGCTACCAACATACCCCTGCTGGCTGGCTAGCCCGATACCCAGCAACATGTAACCGATCTGGCTGATTATGTGAAAAGCCAGGATGCGCCGCATGTCCCAGTGATAGGCAGCCCCAAGCACCCCGGTAATCATCGTTGCCACCGCCACCCAGCCCAGCACCTCGTAGACAATTGCGGGTGTGGTAGAAAACACGTCGCCGAGTACGCGCAGCACTGCATATACCCCCACCTTGGTCAGCAGCGCGGCGAACAGAGCCAAAAGCGGAGCTGGAAGGGTGTGGTACGCAGCCGGTAGCCAGGCGAACACCGGAAATGCGCCGGCCTTGATTAAGAACGCCAGCACCAGTGCAACTATAAAAGGGGTAAGACGTCCTGCCTCGTCCTGGAGCCCGACCTGCTCCAGTGCACTAAAGTTCAGGTGCCCGGTTGCGCCATAAACGCTGGCGATGGAGACCAGCATGAACAAGGTGCCCAGCGTGCTTAGCACGAAATACTTTAGTGTTGCATCCAGATGCCGGGGTCGTGCACCGTAGGCCAGCAGGCCCAGGGCCGAGATCAACATCAGCTCGAACCAGACATACAGGTTGAACAGGTCAGCGGTCATAAAAGCGCCGCCAACACCGGCCAGCAACAGATGAACCAGTGGATGCAGCGTGGGTGAGACTGAGGCTGCATCTGCGTCGGAGAGCTGAAACAGCAGCGCCGCCAGTCCCATCAGCGCAGCGATAGCCGCCATGCTGGCGCCAAGCCGGTCGGCAGCAAACTCAATACCGAAGGGAGCTTCCCAGTCACCAAACGACATGCGCAGAATGATTCCAGCCTCGGCATAAGCTAGTAACACCAGGGTGCTGGCCAGCAGAGCAAATGCTCCGGCCAGGCTTACCGCAGCCTGCCAGCGGGGCTGCCCCGACAGCAGGCCGGTAAGCAGGGCTATACCCAGCGGAACCAGAGCTGGCGCAGCAACCCAGATATTCTCGCTCATCGCCCCTCCTCTAGCGCCCTGGGGTCAGGTTGCTCGCTGATGGTGGCATCTTCCAGCACCGGCTGGCCGTTAGCGGCCGGTGGGGGCTCGGCTTCTCGCAGTTTTTCGATGTCGTTATTGCCGGTTTCCTGGCTGATCGCCAGCACCAGTACCAGCGAGAAGAAAGTCAGCGCCATTCCAATCACAATTGCGGTCAAGACCAGGGCCTGCGGAAGCGGATTGGCCGCGTCGGGCGCCAGCAGGGTTTCTCCTAGCGGAACCACCGGCGGAATCATGGTTCCAACACGGCCAGCGACAAAAAAAGACAGGTTAGCCGCGGCGCCAATTAGTGATACGCCGATAACCACCCGTAGCAGGTCGCGCCCCAGTACCAGGTAGACCCCTGCAGCCACCATGGCACCGATTGCAATAGCGAGCACCCAGATCATGGCTCGGTCTCCTCATCAATGGCAACCACCCGGGCACACAGACCCCCCAGCCCCGCCCATACCGTGCCAAAAACCCCGAGGTCAAATAGCATCACCGTTGAGACCTTGAACTCGGTGAAGCCCAGAGGTATCGAGCCCCACAGGTGGGTCATGTAAGGCAGGTTGTGCCCCAAGGCCGGAAGGCCAGAGACAAACGAAAGCAGCAGCGAAGCATAGACCAGTCGCAGCGGCCCAAGTGGCATACGCGACTGAGCGAAATCTGCTCCACGAGCAACGGCTAGCATGGCTGTGGCCGCAACTGCGACCATCCCACCAATGAACCCGCCACCCGGCTCGTTATGGCCGCGCAGCAGAAACCAGAAAGCTGCGGCAAGCATAAGCGGATACAGGATCCGCACGGCCACATCGAGAATTACCGCGCGCTGGGTCATGGCTTGTTCCTCCGTGACTTTGCCAGTCGAGCCCGTACTAACAACAGCAAGGGTATGGTGGCTACAAAGCTCGCCCCAACCACTGCGATCTCTCCCAGGGTGTCAACCGCCCGGAAGTCTACCAGCACCACATTGACCACATTTCGGCCATGAGCATCCGGCACTGCTCGCTCGGCGAAGTACTGCGTTAGAACTGGGTCGAAGGGGCCTGCGGTGGCAGCAAGAACCAAAGCCGCTATAACCGTTCCCACCCCTACTGCCATTGCTGCGCGGGCTTTAGTGTTGTGAACCGGGGCTGGTTTCAGGTCTAGCCTGCGTACCCGCAGCAGGATGGCTGCAATCACCACCACAAAAGCCACCTCCACCGCAAACTGGGTGAGAGCAAGATCGGGCGCGCCCAGAAACAGAAACAACAGCGCAGAACCAAACCCCACCAGACCGCTGGTAAGCAGCAGAACGAAAGAGTCGCGCACCCGGCAGGCAGCAATAGCCGCCACCACCAGCAACAGACCTACCCCGGCCACCGCTAGCGATGGCGGGTCGAATGCGGGCCACTTTCTGTTCCAAATTACCAGTGCCGGCACTATGGCCACAACCACTGCACCGAGCAGCATAGCCACATAACCGACCAGGCTGCCGTGCTGCAGCCGAGGGGTCAGCCACTTTGCCACTGCCGGGATGCCACGTATTAGCAGGTCGTACCAGGCTGAGGGCGAGAAGCGCTCGAGCTCACGCCCACGCTCGAGCAGTTTGTGCAACATATCCCAGGCGAAGAAGAAGCCTAGCCCAATCACGCTGGCAGTAACTAGCGATACCAGGACATACCCGTCTAGCAGGATTATCAGTTCCTCGTGCTGCAGGGCTGGCCACATGGACTCGGCAGCAGCCCCAATCAGTGGGCCCACCAGATGTGGCGCTAAGCCCAGCACAATACCCAGCCCTGCAACCACCAGCGGAGGTAGCCATAGCAGGGGGCCGCCTTCATGCACCCCCTCGGTGCTGGCCTCGCCGTTGTGCTGCCAGAAGACCCGGACTGCCGCCACTGCGGCCACCGCCACCGACATTGCGCTGACGAACATGCTGGCGTGGCCGGCCCAGGCAAAAATCTGGCCATCATACTTAGCGAGCTCGATTAAGTCCTTGGCTATGAAGCCAAATGATAAGGGCATGCCCGCCATCGAAACTGCCGCCAGCAGCGCCGCTACTGCACTAAGAGGCATTACTCTGACCAGTCTGGACAGATGGTCAATGTTGCGGGTTCCGGCGGCATGGTCCACATTACCCGCCACAAAGAACAGCGGCGCCTTGTATAGAGCGTGCGCCAGCAGGAAGGCGCTGGTGGCCATGACCGCGCCGTCGCCAGGCTGGCCAATCAGCATTACCAGGGTGCCCAACGCAGCCACCGTTGACCAGGCCAGGATGCGCTTGAGGTCGCGCTCACGCAGGGTCAGTACCATGGCCAGCACCGAGGTCACTACACCCACGGTTATGAGGGAGACCTGCCACAGGACCAGCTCGTCAAAAGCCGGGTGAAGCCGACCCAGCAAATAGATGCCCAGCTTTACCATGGTGGCCGAGTGCAGGTAAGCCGAGACCGGGGTTGGGGCGCTCATGGCGTTGGGCAGCCAGAAGTGGAAGGGGAACTGCGCGCTTTTGGAGAAGGCCCCGATAAAGATACAGACCAGCGCCAGCGGAACCAGCTCGTGGTTAATCCAGTTAGGCCCGCTGGCGATCAGTTCGGAGATCGAGAAGGTTCCGGCTACCTGCCCCAGCAAGATGAGGCCCGCCAGCATAACCAGACCACCGCCACCGGTTACCACCAGGGCCTGGCGCGCGCTAGCGCGCGCGGTAGCGTCCTCGTGTTTGGTGCCTACCAGTAGGAAGGAGGTCAGGCCGGTTAGCTCCCAGAAGACGAAGAGCACGATCAGGTTGTCGGCGCTGACGCTGCCGAGCATTGCAGCCATGAAGACCAGCAGCAGCACAAATACCCTTTTACGCTTTGGGTCGCCCGCCAGGTAGCCCGCCGCGTAGACCAGAACAAAGCCGCCAATACCGGTGATCAGTAGTATAAACTGTAGCGCCCACCCATCTATATGCAGCGAAGCCTCGATGCCAAGCGAGGGAATCCAGGGCAGGTGTATCCGTACTGGCAGTTCGGCAGTAAGGTAGACCATGAGCGCCAGAGCAAACAGGGCAAACGGCACCAGCGCCAGCGCCACCAGCCGCGATGGTTTGTCGGTGTTCATCCGCTCTGACCCTCACTCTTGCTAAGGCCGTAGCTGACATTAACGAGCCCTGGGCCAACGCCCTTCCCGGCCTTTTCCGCTAGCGACTTTCTGTGGATTACGGCTTTGCAAGTCCCTATGCAACCCCATGACAGCAGCCGCATAAATAAAAGTTTTACCTTAGACTCCAGCCCACAATCCGCACCAGGTCTGCTGTACCGGAGCAGCCAGGCACAGCATATCCTGGCGGTCTGGAAGGCCCTGGGTATTAGAGATGCAAGATTTAGGTGCACTTTCACCATCCAGCACTCTAGAGGCTTTGTTCGGTCTAGAACCCAGCTCTTTAGCCAGACGCTGCATTTGTACTGTTTCACCAAATCACGCTCGATCATCATCAGCTTATTCATGAAGGCGAGAACCACAGCTGCACAATTACCACGGACACTGTCACGGCTTCCCTACCCAGGTGAAGACTCATCAGACCTCGAGTAGTGAGGCGCATTGTATTCTGGGCTTGCCTCGCCTTTCAACTATACCGGTTATACAAAATACACCAATACGCCAGGTTTTGTGCCCCGCAGGGCCGCGACCATGTAAGCAAGTGTCTAGACCCCCAGCCGCTCCAGCTCGTGCGGCAGCATCTTCTGCCACCAGGGCCAGTCGTGGTCCACATCGTGGCCCCAGTAGTCGAAGGTGGCGTACACGCCCTTCTGGTGGAGCAGCTCCTGCATCTCGTGCGCATCACGGAGGCAGTCTTCCTCCCAGCGCCCCTGCCCTAGTGCAAAAACAATCTTGTTGCGCCGGTAGGCGGCCAGCTTGTCCTCATCGGTAAGGTTGCGCAAGTACCACAGCGGGGAATTGTAGTAAGCATCCATACCCCCCTGGTCTCCCACAAAGCCGCCTACCTGGTAGAGCCCCGACAAAGCGATCAGGCCATCAAATACCTCGGGGTATTTGAAGAAGAAGTTGGCGGCATGGTAGGCCCCCATGCTACACCCGGTGACCCACATGGTCTTTAGGCCGGTGTGCTGCTGCACGAACGGGACCACTTCCTGCATAATGTAGGCGTCATAATCGTTGTGGCGCCGGGCCCTTTGGGCAGGGGGAATGCTCTGGTTGGTCCAGCTCTGCCAGTCAATGCCATCCACGCAAAAAAACTTGACCCGCCCGGCCTCGATCATGGGAGCGAGGGCCTGGGCCATTCCGGCATGCCCCTCCCAGTCGTACCATCTTCCGTTTTGTGCGGGGAAGACGATCACCGGCTGGCCGTAGTGGCCGTAGAGCTTGAGTTCCATATCATGCCCCAGTGCTGGGCTGAACCACTTGTGGTATTCGGTATGCATGTTGTCCTCGTCTGTGGGTTAAGAGCCAGTCTGCTCTGGCCCTGGTCGGCTAGGCCCTCTCCTGTATGGCTTGTGCTGCCCTCAGCATGGGGTCAAGTTCGGGGTGGCGCAGGATATAACCGTAGTTGCCGATGGCCCCTGCAAAAATACCGCTGATTGGCTCGTGGTGGGCTATCAGCGGCCCGAACTCGAGCATTACCTCTTGGTGCGAACGCTTGTAACTAATATGATCTTTACGACCCACGTAAGTGCAGAAATAGAGGTGCCTGGCCTGCTCGACTACTGTACCGTAGGTTAGCAGACTGGCCCATTCTTGGAAGATGTCGATCTCGTTGGCATAGTTGAACATGTCAATGGTGAGGCCGCCGGGCGGGCGCATGTTTACCTCCAGCGCCACCAGCGAGCCGTCTTCCAGCCGGAAAAACTCGAAGTGAAAGAAGCGCTCGAGCACGTTAAAGGCCTTTACCACCTTACGCCCGGCCTCGCGCAGGTCCTGGGAAATCTCCCGCACCATGTAGTAATAGATGTCGGTGTCCTGGTTGACCGCGTCCATCACGCCCCTGGAGTACTCCATGGAGCTATCGAAAACCACGTTGCCCCGGATATCGGTAAGGCCATCGTAGGTGATAATTTTGCCAGGGACAAACTCCTCCACAATGTACTCCACCGGGGGCTTGGTGGCGATATAGTCCATCAGTTCGGCGTCGTTGTTGATCTTGTAAGTTTTGGCCGCGCCCACTCCAATGTCGGGCTTAGCCACCACCGGATAGCCCACCTCGTCTACAAAGTCCTGGACCTGGGCCGCAGTACGGCAGACCTTTCCCCGCGCCACCGGCAGGCCCACCAGCTGGAAGTATTGTTTCATCACCGATTTGCGCTTGACATGGCTCATGTCCTCGGGGCGCAGGCCAAAAATGTTGAAATCTTCGCGCAGCCTGGCCTCGGTCTCGAGCCAGTACTCGTTCATGGACTCGACCCGGTCCAGCTTGCCGTACTTGTGGGTAAAGTAGCCCAGAGCCCGCACCAGCTCGTCGTAGTTGTGCATATCGCCCACTTTGTAATACTCGGTCAGGGCCTCCTTTAACTCGGGCCGGAGCTGGTCGTATTCAGCATCGGCCAGGCCCAACACCATATGCCCGGCCTCTCGCAAACGCACGCAAAAAGGCCAGAAGTTGGGGGGAAAATGGGGCGAGAGAAAGACTACATTCATGCCTTACCTCCGGGCTGTTGAGCTACTCAACAGTATTCCCAACCTGCGCCCGCAAATCAAGCTTTTTCTACAAAGAGGGCCCTACCAGACTCGACTCTGCCACATCGGTAATCAGGTTCGTCGGCCAGACTCCACCCAGGAGCCTCCAGGCCCGCACCATATCGCCAGGGATGGGGGCCACAAAATGCAGGTATCTTCCGGTACGGGGATGCTCAAAGCGCAGTTCGTAAGCGTGCAGGGCCTGGCGGGCGATAAAATCCGAGGCCTTGCCATACACCTCATCGCCCAGAATCGGGGTATGCAGGTGTTTGAGGTGTACCCGGATCTGGTGGGTGCGGCCGGTATGCAGGATGGCCGAGACCAGGGCATATTTATCCACCACACCCAGCACCTCGAGCTCGGTCTGGGCATACCTGGCCGCAACACCCCCCACCTGCATGCGGGTGCGGTCAACCGGGTGGCGCCCTACAGGCGCCGACAGGGCGCCTTCTGGCGGAACTCCCAGCGTGAGGGCAATATAGCGCTTGAAGACGCTGCGCTGGGCGAAGGCTTCGGAAAGCCGACGATGGGCGGCCCCGTGGCGGGCTACCACCATCACCCCACTGGTATCTTTGTCGAGCCGGTGCACAATGCCGGGGCGAATTAGCTCGGGCCTTTGCGCCTTCAGAGCTTTTGTGTCGTCCGTTTCGCTGCTATCAGCCGGTGAGAGATCGAGCCCAAAGCGTCCCAGCAGGGCGTTGACCAGCGTTCCCGAGTAGACCCCTGGGGCTGGGTGGGTAATCATGCCGGCGGGCTTGTTGATCACGATCAGGTCTTGATTCTGGTACAGCACTTGCAGGGGAATCTCCTCGGCGGCTACCGTGGCAGACAGGGGGGGCGGCGGCTCGACTTCAACGGTCTCGCCGCGCAGCTTGTAGGAGGCCTTGGTCACCACCCTGCCACCCACCCATACCAGCCCCGCCGCAATCCACTCCTGGGCCCTGGCTC
Organism: Deinococcota bacterium; assembly: GCA_041695225.1. Classification (GTDB taxonomy): domain Bacteria; phylum Deinococcota; class Deinococci; order Deinococcales; family Thermaceae; genus Meiothermus. Next base: position 9,241 of record JBGFRI010000037.1, on the reverse strand, counting down.
TGGAGGTATTGGCTTCAAAAGCCAGGGCCTGGTCGAGTCGCACCCCACTGGCAGAAAACCGCACCATCAGAGCTATTCTAGCCCGATGAGCCAGGTTTGGCTGCTATCCTGCCACGACAAACCCCCGGGCTTGTGCCGTGCTCAGTCCCCTAACACTTGCCAGGCCGTCCAACCGGGTTCTTTACGCAGCTAACGTAACCGCCGGGCAGGCTGCTTGTATGATGATGGGCGTGGAACCGGATTTGACCCTGCGGCCCAAGAGCCTGGAAGACTACGTGGGGCAGGCCAAGCTCAAGCAGAAACTGCGGGTCTACCTCGAGGCCGCCAAAAACCGGCGGGAGGCCCTCGACCACCTGCTCTTGTTTGGGCCGCCAGGACTGGGCAAGACCACCCTGGCCTATGTGGTGGCCATCGAACTGGGCGTGAACATCCGGGTAACCAGCGGCCCAGCCATCGAAAAACCCGGCGACCTGGCCGCCATTCTGAGCAACACCCTGGAAGATGGCGATATTCTGTTTATAGACGAGATCCACCGCCTTTCCAAAGTTGCCGAGGAGCACCTCTACCCCGCCCTGGAAGACTTTAAGATTGATATTGTCATCGGCTCTGGCCCGGCCGCCCGCACCCTGCGGCTAGACCTGCCCCGCTTTACCCTGATTGGCGCGACTACCCGTCCGGGGCTCATCTCCGGGCCTCTGCGCAGCCGCTTTGGAATTATTGAGCACCTCGAGTTTTACACCGAGACCGAGCTGGCCCAGGGCGTGGAGCGCGACGCTAGGCTGCTGGGGTTGCAGATCGAGCCCCAGGCCGCGCTGGAAATTGGGCGCCGCAGCCGGGGGGCCATGCGCATCGCCAAGCGGCTGTTCCGGCGGGTACGCGACTTTACCCAGGTGGCCGGCGAGCAGGTGGTGCGCCTCGAGCGCACCAGACATGCCCTCGACGCCCTGGGCATGGATGCTCTGGGGCTGGACCCCCGCGACCGCCTGATCATCCAGACCGTTATCCAGCGCTTTGCAGGGGGGCCGGTGGGCCTCGAGACCCTGGCCACCGCGCTGGCCGAAGACCCCGAGACCCTCGAGGAGGTCCACGAGCCCTTCCTGATCCAGCTGGGCCTGCTCAAGCGCACCCCCCGAGGCCGCCAGGCTACCGAACGGGCCTATACCCACCTTGGCTACCCCCTGCCGGAGCAAAGTCGGCTGTTGGACTAAAGAACTGATCTTACTGGTCTGGTAAGTTGGTTTGTGACTGATCTACGGAGCATGTCTGGGGTCGCCGGTCTCAAGTCTCAGGTCGCAGGTCGGGGGCGTCGGATGCACCCAGACGCTGATTGCTGTTTTTAAGGGCTTTTGCTTTTGGCCTTCGACTATGGATCTTCGACGTTTTCTCTCGACGGCAAATGAGTTGTAGGGGCGCGAAGACTTTGCTGCCAGACCGCCTAGCGCTTAGTGATTTCTGGGCACTGGCCACTGTCGCGATGTTTGTTCCTGCGCTTGACCCCAGTATCAATCTGTCAAGTGCCTGATATTGAGCAGCAGAAACCCTCAGGAGAAGGGTACAGATGGGATGCTGTGGATCGATTACAAGTCAGCTACAATCACTTGTGAGGAACCAGCACTGTGATTCGGGCCAGACTGGACGAAATTGACCTGGGCGACCTGCTACGTACCCTCGAGGCCGGTCGCAAAAATGCGGTCATCGAGATCACCTGCCCAAAGCTAAAGGGCCGAATCCACCTCCGCGAGGGCAGAATCGCCTACATCCATACCACTCCCGGCACCCATCTGGGCGAGTATCTGGTGCGCTTCGACTACCTGACCTTGGAACAGGTTCAAGAACTGGTCAAATTCCAGCAGCAAGAAAACCCCGGAACCCCCCTGGGCCTGCTGGCGCTGCAGCACAGGATGGTCAGCGAGAGCGAGCTGACCGACGCCCTGCACACCCAGATCCTGGAGGGCCTGGCCACCCTCCTGGCCCAGCCGGAAGGCGAGCTGGTAGCCCAGACCCCGCCGACAGACGCCTCGCAGGTGCTGCTGCCCGGTGTCACCGATACCAGCGCCATCCTGATTGAAGCCCTGCGCCGTCTGGACGAGTGGATGCGGGGCAAGGTAGACCCCGATACCGTGCTACAGCTCTGTGGCGACCCCACCCGCCACGCCCTCTCGCCCGATGCCTGGACGGTGCTGGAGGCCATAGACGGTCTCAGGCGAGCCCGCTCGGTAGCCCTGGAGTGTGACCTGCCGGAAGAACAGGTCTACCACCTGCTCTACGAGCTAAAAAGCCGGGGCCTCCTGATGGAAGCCGAGGTACATCCACAGGATCCGGTGCTGCTGGTCTTGTGCGAGTCTGGCGTAACAAAGCGGTTGTTGCTAATTACCCTCGAGCGCTACCGCTACCGGGTGATGCTGCCCCCCGACCTGGAAGCTGCCAGAAGCATCCTGAAGCACCACCGGGTGCAGGGAGTTTTGCTGGAAGGCCCCAACCTCGCCTACAAGGTGCGCTTTTTGCGGGCCTTGCCGGGCGGGCGCTACCTGCCCATCTGGATAATCGCCGAGCAGGCTCCGCGGGGGTTGTGGGTCCGGGGAGCTCGAGTAGCCCACATCGCCAAGCCCTTTGGCGAAGAGGATTTGCTGGCGGCCCTCTCTATCATCAAGCGCCCAGTCTAAACTGAGGCTCGCCAAGTAACCTGCAGCAGGGTGGTGGGTAGACCATTCGACCGTGTTCGATAAGTCCATCTTCATGCCAAAGATCATTTTGTGAGTAAGTAATGCTGGTAAGTAAAGCGTGCTTTCCAGTATAATCTAGCCATGGCGCGTGGAACAGTCAGCAGTAAGTATCAACTTACCCTCCCGGCAGAAATTCGCAAAGGGCTGGGGATCAAGCCAGGAGACCTGGTTGAGTACAAGGTTAAGGGGTGCCGGCTCGAGCTTCGGGTGATCCGCCCCGACTTAGAAAAGGTTCTCGATGAAGTCCTGGCCCAACACAACTTTGAGCAGTTGAGGCAGCAAACCCAAGACGACGCTGTTAGGTACCTTAGAGAAGAACGCGGGTTAGCTGATGAGCCATGATTAGCCTGGACACCAATATCATTTTCTCGGTTTTGAATCCCCACGACGTCAATTACGCCCGCGCCAGACGGTTGTTGAGCCATCGAGGTACCCTCGAAGCCCTGGTCATCTCGCCTGTGGTCTATAGCGAACTGTGTGCCTCTCCCGCAATAGCAGGAATTCGGGTATTCCTTAAGAAAACCAGGGTCGCAGTGCTGTGGGAGATGCCCGAGACCGTTTGGCAACAGGCTGGCCATGCTCTGAGTCAGTATGCCGTTCAGCGGCGAGGCGGGCAACTACCCCGGCGTATTGTGGCCGATTTTCTGATCGGCGCTCATGCCCAGCACCACAAACTACACCTGATGACCTTTGATGATACCGTGTACGCCGCCGCCTTTCCTGGGCTAAGGGTGATCGGGTAATTGCTGCTTAGGTCTGAGAAGACTTATATCTGTCCAGGACGAGGCCGGTCAGCTATTCAGGGAGAGAAATAGCTATCCAAATACCCGCTCTCAAATCTCTGTTTGCTCTCGGTTCTTAAACTGGGCCACATGCGCCTGATGTGGAGGGAGAAAGGGTGGCAAGCCCCGCGTTGTGGCCTTGGAAGCAGGGGTCATGGATAGTATTTGGAAATCTCAGATGTCGCTAGATGAGGGGGTGTCGGAGTGTAGTCAAAGGCCGAGTATCTGCCAGAAACTGGGATAGCCGTTTCAACCCATAAAGCTTTGCTGTGAAAATTCGGCCCCCATCTAGTGCCAGGCCTGAGCGCAAACCCCCTATCAAGCCTGCTAAAGGAAAGAATGTCCCGATGACTAAGCGCTAGAATTATCGTGTGGTACGGAACAAATCTACACTAAGCCGCTCGGGATTATGGCATCCAAGTTGACTAAAGTTAGCTTATTGCTATTGATTATTATTTGCAATAATATCACCTAAGCTCTCAGGAAGCCCTTATGAGTGCTGTCGCTACCTCCCCCCTCCCGCCGCAACACCCCTGGCTGCTGTTCTGGCAAAGCGAAGTTAGGCGGGGCTTCTTGCTTTCTGCCCTGACCCTGTTGGGGGTGGCTGGGGGTTCTGTAGCCGGAGGTTATCAGCTCATCTGGCTGCAAGACAGCCTGTGGGTTCTGGCCTATCTGGCGGGCGGTGTTCCGGCTGCCCTCAAGGCGCTGCGCAGCCTGTCACGCCGCAAGCTGGATGTGGACCTGCTGATGGTGGTAGCAGCGCTGGGAGCCGCCTCGGTGGGGCAGGCGGGCGACGGGGCTATCCTGCTCTTTCTGTTCAGCCTTTCCAACGCCCTGCAAAGCTGGGCTATGAACCGCACCCGGCGGGCCATTGAGGCCCTGATGACCCTCTATCCCGAAGGCGCCAGTGTCCTACTGCCCGATGGGAGCGAGCAGTGGCGGCCGCTTTCAGCGTTGCGCCCTGGCGACATTCTGGTAGTGCGACCCGGCGAGCGCTTTGCCGCCGATGGCAGTGTGCTGGAGGGCTACACCGAGGTGGACGAGAGCGCCCTTACCGGCGAGAGCGTGCCGGTTGACAAAAAACCGGGCGACCCCGTAAAGAGCGGCACTCTCAACGGCCAGGGGGTGGTGCGGGTACAGGTGGAACGACCCGCCAGCGAAAGCACGCTGGCCAGGCTAATCCGACTGGTGGAAAGCGCCCGCGCTGCCAAAAGCCGCACCGAGCGCTTTGCCGAGCGCTTTGAAGGGCCTTACTCGATGGTGGTTTTGCTCTCGGCGCCGCTGGTGTTTGCGGTGGCGCACTATGGTTTTGGCCTCGAGGCCGCACAGGCCTGGTACCGGGCCATGACCTTTCTGGTAGTGGCCAGCCCGTGTGCGGTGGTGATTGCCACACCGGCGGCGGTCTTGTCGGCTATGGCTGCTGGGGCCAGGGCCGGTGCACTCTTCAAGAGTGGAGCTGCCCTGGAGTCCCTGGCCCGGGCCAGCATCTTCGCATTCGATAAAACCGGCACCCTCACCCAGGGACGCATGCAGCTGGTGAGCGTAGAGGTTTTGCCGGGGCTCTCGGAAGCCGAGGCCCGGGCGCTGGCCGCCGGCCTCGAGCGCTACAGCGAACACCCCATCGCCCAGGCCATCGCCAAAGCCTGGGATGGCCCCGTGCCGGAAGTGGGCGAAGTCCGGGCCATACGTGGGCACGGAATACTGGGGGTGCTGGCGGATGGCTCTCAGGTCTGGGTGGGCAACCGACGCCTGTTAGCTGAGCTGGCTATCGAGCTTCCCCCGGCGCTGGAACTTCGCCTGCAAGCCCTGGAAAACCAGGGCCAGACCACCGCCGTGTTGGGCATCACCCGCCACCCTATCGCCCTGCTGGGCGTGGCCGACACCCCCCGCCCAGAGGCTGCCCGCGCCATCGCCCGGCTCAAACAGCAAGGGGCGCGGGTGGTAATGCTCACCGGCGACCGCAAAGCGGTGGCCGACCATATTGCTGCCCAGGTGGGCATTACCGAGGTCTATGCCGAACTTCTACCCGAGCAGAAGCTTCAATGCATCGAACAACTGGGTCGGGGGGGTACCGTGGTGATGGTAGGCGATGGGATCAACGACGCTCCGGCCCTGAACATCGCGGCGGTGGGGGTCTCGATGGCGGCTGGCTCAGACGTCTCACTGGAGAGCGCCGACCTGGTGCTGATGAAAAACGACCTGACCCGCCTGGTAGGCGCCCAGAAGCTGGCCCGCGCCACCGCCCGCACGGTCTACTTCAACCTGACCGTGGCCATGAGCATAATTGTGGTGGTAGGGGTCTTTGCCCTGGCAGGGCAGGTAACCCTGCCCATGGGTGTAATCGCTCACGAGGGCGGTACGCTCTTTGTCGTTCTGGTGGGGCTGCGCCTGCTGGCCCACCGGGTAAGGGGCTAATACACAGCACGGGTGAATGATCGCCAAATCAGGCCTTCTGGGCGAGGCCCCATGCCACATTTCCCGTCATTGCGTGAAGGCCCCGCCCCCCTCGTCATACCGAGGAGGCCGCAGGCCGACGAAGCAATCCAGGATACGCTCGCAGAGCCCATCAACTGCCGGGACGCTCTGGATTGCTTCGCATCCTCCGGATGCTCGCAATGACGTGGTTTTCGTTTCCTGGTTGTATTTGGCCCCAGACCCCCGTCATTGCGAGGAGGCCACAAGCCCCTTTTTCGCCCTTGCGAGGAGGTCCTTGGGCCGACGAAGCAATCCTAGAGGGAATAAGCGCAACTTGGCCGATGGGCGATCTGGCTTGCCCCGCAGCCGGAACGTGCCTCGAGCCTAGTGTTCTGCGCCATCGGGGAGTGCTCGCAATGCCTACCTCTAGTATGACGAAAAGACGGCCTAGGGTCTCCTTTCAAAGACAGGTGCTCTTTGCACCGTGCTGTCGGCCAAGAGTCTAGTTTTCTTGCCTAGACCCTGCGCCCCTTGTCCCACGTTACAGAGCCGCGCCAGGTCTTGTGCTAAGGTGGGGGCTCGGTATGGTGGAAAGAGTTTACTTAGCCAAACCCAGGGGCTTTTGCGCTGGGGTGGTTATGGCAATAGAAGCCGTGGAGAAGGCTGCACAGCAACTAAAGAGCGAGGGTGAACTCGTAGTCTATCACTCCATCGTACACAACGATGTGGTGGTCAATCGGTTAAAAGCGCAGCATGGCGTTCATTTTGTCGAAGACCTGGCCGAGGTCGAGGATTTGCGCGACAAACTGGCGGCAGGGGGTAAAAAGCTGGGCCAGACGGTGGTCTTCTCGGCCCACGGGATTCCTCCCTGGTTGCGAACCCAGGCCGCAGAGCGCAACCTGCACCAGATTGATGCTACCTGCCCACTGGTCACCAAGGTTCATACTGAGGCCAGGCGCTACGCCAGAGAGGGATACTCGATTTTGCTAATTGGCGACTCCGCCGACCACCAGGAGATTAAGGGAACCCGCGGCGAAGCCCCACAAGAGATCATTCTGGTGGCCGTACACACGCATCTGGGGCGCGACCCTCGCCTGGCCGACCCCCATACCGTGGAGGTTCCCGACCAGGAGAAAGTGGTGGTTCTGACCCAGACCACACTTTCGGTGGACGATACCCTGGCAACCATTGAAATTCTCAAGCGTCGCTTTCCAAAGCTGGTGGTTCCTTCCCGCCACGACCTCTGCTACGCCACTAAAAACCGCCAGGATGCCGTCAAGCAAATTGCGCCCCAGGTGGATATGTTCCTGGTACTGACCAGCCTGGCCTCCTCCAACGGGATGCGGCTGTTGGAACTGGCCCAGAGTCTGGTGGGCCGGGCCGAACGTATCAATACCGTGCAGGACATTCAGCCCGACTGGCTTCAGGGGGTGCGCTCGGTTGGGATTACTTCGGCGGCCTCTACCCCGGACGACCTGGTGCAGGAGGTGGTGACCCACTTCCAGCAGCTCAACCCTAACCTCGAGGTGATAGAAGAAGGCGAGTGGGAGGATATCGAGTTCAGGGAGCCCCGGCGGGTGTCGCCCGGGGAAGTGCTGGCGGCCAGGGCTTAGTGCGGCGTGGCCGAGTCGGTTTTGTACCATCTGCATATCAATAAACGGTCAACGCCGAACCGCAACCAGGGCATTAGCATAGGGCATCGTTGAACAGACAACCCTCCATCACTTATTAGGTTTCTTGACGATGCTCAACTACCAGGCTTTAAAACCGTGATGACCCTAGACCCTCTGCCCCCAGTTCCCAGTGCTCACGTGCTTTCGGTGGCTCCGATGATGGACTGGACAGACCGGCATTTTCGCTATCTGCTGCGTCTGATTTCCAAACGCACACTGCTTTATACCGAGATGGTAGTAGATCAGTCCATCCTGCTGGGCAACCGCCCAAAGCTGCTGGATTTTAGCCCCGAAGAACACCCGGTGGCTCTACAGCTTGGGGGCTCGGTGCCGGACAAGCTAGCTACTGCTGCCCAGCTTGGCGAGCAGTGGGGCTACGACGAGATCAACCTGAACCTGGGCTGTCCATCCGAGCGGGTGCAGGGGGGCGGGTTTGGGGCTTGTCTGATGCTCGAGCCCGACCTGGTAGCCGAGTGTATGGCCGCGATGCGGCGGGCGGTGACGATTCCTGTCACTGTCAAACACCGTCTGGGTGTGGATGAGGTCGAAAACTATCTCTACGTGGCTCGTTTTGTGGAAAAGCTGGCGGGGGTGGGCATCGAGGTGTTTATCGTGCATGCCCGCAAAGCCCACCTGAACGGGCTCTCCCCAGCCGAGAACCGTACCATTCCCCCGTTGCGCTACGACTGGGTGTACCGACTCAAGCAGGATTTCCCGCAACTAACTTTTGTGCTCAATGGCGGGGTACGGGCGCTGGAAGAAGCCCAGATGCACCTCCCCCATGTGGATGGGGTGATGCTGGGCAGAGCGGTTTACGATGACCCTTTTGTACTCGAGCAAGCCGACCGGAGGCTATTTGGGCTAGCGCACTCCACTACGCGTATAGAAGTGGCCCAGGCCATGCTGCGCTATACCCAAACCCAGATGCAGCGAGGTACGCCACTCTGGGCAGTTGCGCGCCACATGCTCAATTTGTTCAAGGGGCAGCCCCGTGGGCGCTTATGGCGCAGGGTGCTTTCCGAACGTGCCAACCGGCGGGGAGCTGGGTTAGAAGTGCTGCAAGAGGCGCTGGAGCAAGTGTCGAATAGTAAGCAGAGCGAAAACCAGATCATGCAAGGCCCACGTTAGAAAGTATAGGGTCGTTGTCGGCAAGCAAATGAAATGAGACCCGGCCATTCTGGGGCTGCCCTTTTTGCCGAACAGCCCGGTCGGCTCTGGGTGAAATTACGACTGCTATAGACTGGGCGCTTGAAACCTTGGCCGTCATATTCCCGAGTCTATAAAGTCATGTGCCAGCTGCGGTCGCGCTGGCAAGACTGCCCAGTGATATCAAGGCGATGTGATTTTATATGCCGTCAACTGCCCTTGACACACCCCCGTGTATTTGATAGTCTTCTCGTTGCGCCCCATGAAAATGGCTGGCGCGTGGATCATGACAAAGGGGTAGTAAGGAAGTGAAGGAGAAGCATCCTGGACGATGTTTTACCTCTTATGAGGTAGAACGCCGTTCTGAGTCCAGGGTGTGATGAATAGACCTTGAATCTGGGGGCAACCCCAGAAGCAGGAGTAAAGGTCAAGATAGAACGGGCACACGGAGGATGCCCTGGCGCCTGAGCCGATGAAGGACGTGATTACCTGCGAAAAGCCC
>JBGFRI010000046.1:0-129976 GCA_041695225.1 Deinococcota bacterium | reverse complement strand
CCTTCGACCTGCTCGGCGTCACGCACCGGCTGTAGCCATGTAACCGCACCACCTCACTAAGGACAAATGACGGCTCGGAGCGGAGTATTGCTGGGTTCCTACAAAGGTAACTTCGGGTTAGTCGAAGGTCAAAGGTCGAAGGCCGCAGGTCAAAAGCTGTTAGCCATTGACTATAGGCTATCGACCATGGACTATCGACTTATTACATGCCGCAGGTCGCAGGTCAGAAGTTAGTCGCAGGTCTCAGGTCGTAGGTCCCAGGTCAAAATGCTATTAGCTATAGGCTATCAGCTATTGGCAGATAGTATTGCGCAAGGTGGCCCTGCCGCTGGGGCCGTTCTCTCGAACTGAGCCCTCACACCTACCGCGCGGTCCAGCCCAAATCCATTACTTGCGCCGAGCCAGTAATGGCCCCGGCCTTATCCGAAGCCAGAAAAAGCGCATATTCTGCTACTTCCTCGGGCTCGATCAAGCGCTTTATGGCGGCTGGGGCTAGCATCACCTTTTCTGCCACTTCGGCGGGGGAGATTTGCAGGGTTCGGGCCTGGTCGGCAATCTGACTCTCTACTAAAGCGGTCCTGACATAGGCCGGGCAGATAGCGTTGCAGGTGACGCCATACTCCGCTGCTTCTAGCGCTACGGTTTTGGTCAGGCCCATCAGCCCATGCTTGGCGGAGACATAAGCCGACTTGTAGGGGCTAGCTACCAGGCCGTGGAGCGAGGAAATATTAATGATACGCCCCCATTTTCGGGCTTTCATTCCCGGCAGGGTGCGCTTGATGAGCTGGAAAGGAGCGGTGAGGAGTACCTGGAGCAGCAGGTTCCAGGTTTCGAGGGGATATTCCTCCACCGGATTGATGCGCTGGAGACCTGCATTGTTGACCAGGATGTCAACGGGGCCTTGTGCTAGCGCTTGATGGGCAAGTTCCTCTACCGAGCTTTGGCTAGAAAGGTCGGCCTGGAGAAAAACCCCTCCTACCGCCTGGGCAACCTGGTCGGCCGACGGCGAGAGGTCGTTGAGGATAACTCTGGCGCCCTCTCGAGCGAAAACCTCTGCAATGGCTTTCCCAATACCGCTTCCAGCACCAGTGATGAGCGCGGTTTTACCTTGTAGCTGCATAGCTTTATCTTACCCGGGCCGTGGCCGACCTGCGACCTGAGACATGCGACCTGAGACATTCCTTTGACCCGCGACATGCGACCTGTGTATGCAGCGAGCGAAGTATAAAAACCAGGTTACCAGGCCAAGGTGACGCCGCTGTTCACTCTAAAAAGATGGTCAGCAGGTAGTAGGTGAGGGGAACCGTAAACAGATGCGAGTCCAGCCGATCCAGCAGGCCACCGTGCCCTGGCAGAAAGTGGCCCGAGTCCTTGACCCCGCAAAAACGCTTGAGCATAGACTCGGTCAGGTCACCCAACTGGGCTGCAAAAGAGAGTATTAGATTGATAACAAAGATTTCGACTGGTCGGAAGAGGGCAAAGGGGCTCTCTGGGTAGGCCGAGCGGATTACGTAGGTAAAGAGAAAAAGTAGCAAGAAGCTGGTGGCAATGCCGCCAATAGAGCCCTCGACTGTTTTGCCAGGGCTGATGGTGGGCGCCAGTTTGCGCCTTCCCAGATAGCGACCCACAAAGTAGGCGCCAACGTCATTGGACATGCTGGACAGCAGGGGTAGCATCAGAAGCCAAAGCCCAATATTACCATCGGGGGAGTGACGTAGCAGTAGGAAAAAACCCAGCATCCAGGGCAGGTACAAAAAAGCCATCAGGCTGTAGGCGAAGCGCTGGATATTGGCACCTACAATCAGCTCGGAACTGAATGCCCCAATAACCACCAAGCCCAGCGCAATTTCACGCCAGGGTACGCCGGGATAGATATCGTGCAGCTGAGGCAGGCTAAACAGTAGCATCACCAGCCCGCCCCCAATCAGAATAGTCATGTTGAGTTCAATTCCCCTGTTGCGCAACATCTGGCGCAGTTCTAAAGAGCCCAATACCAGAATGAATACCAGAGCCAACAACATGACAACGCGCCCTTCCCAGAGCACCACAAACAGCAACAAAAACCCGATCAGCCCAGAGGCTATGCGGGTGAGCAAAGAGGGGTCGGGCCGGGCTTCCGGAGGCTGCACAGTTACAGCATATTAGCAGGGTTTAGCAAGCAAAAAAAGGGATTAGGGCTGGTTTATTCGCGCTACCCACCCATAATTTCATGTTCTTTTTTGTGCAGTGCGTTATCAATCTTGTGAATAAAGTCGTCGGTGATTTTCTGGATCTCGGCCTCGGCGCGTTTGAGGTCGTCTTCGGACAAGTGTTTTTCTTTTTCAATTTTTTTGGCCCTGTCTAAGGCCTCGCGCCGGGCGTTTCGCACGGCAATCCTGGCCTCTTCGGCATAGTGTTTGATGGTTTTGACCAGATCTCTGCGGCGCTCCTCAGTTAGGGCTGGGATGTTGATGAATAAAGCATCACCTTTGTTGGTAGGATTCAGGCCCAGGTCCGAGTCGCGGATGGCCTTCTCTATTTCCTTGAGTATCTTCGGATCCCAGGCCTGCACCACCAGGGTGCGGGGGTCGGGTGAGGAAACCGTGCCCACCTGGTTAATTGGCATGGCAGAGCCGTAGTATTCGACCCTGATGTTGCTCAGAATGGCTGGGTTGGCCCTGCCGGTACGCAGGGTGGAGAGGTGGTGTTCGAGGGCCTCGAGCGACTTTTGCATCTGACTCTTGGTCTCGGCGTAGAGGTCTTTGAGCATGGCTGCCTCCTTAATCCTGGATAGCTTACCTCTAAATCGGGCAAAGGAATGTCGCAGGTCTCAGGTCGCAGGTCTATCGAGTGTCTCAGGTCGAGGGTCGAGAGTCGGGGGTCAGAAGTTAGTCGAAGGTCAAAGGCCGCAGGTCAAAAGCTGTTAGCCATTGACTATAGGCTATCGACCATGGACTATCGACTTATTACATGTCGCAGGTCGAAGGTCGAGGGGTCAAAAGCTATCGGCTATAGGCTAATGGAATGTCGCAGGTCTCAGGTCGCAAGTCTCAGGTCATTTGACTTGCGACATGTGACTTGCGACTTGCGACATGTCTTGCTTCCAGACCAGTCAGCTACGCACCAGGGTTCCTACCGGCTCGCCCTTGATAATTTTCTCCAGACTGCCTTCAGTAAACATATCAAAAACCACGATGGGCATATTTTGCTCCTGGCACAAGGCCATGGCAGTTCCGTCCATGACCTGCAAGCCTTCTACCAGAGCCTGGTGATAAGTCAGTTCGTCAAACTTTCTGGCCAGGGGGTTCTTGCGGGGGTCGTCGGTGTAAACCCCGTCAATTTTGTTTTTGGCCATCAGCACTGCGTCCACGTTCATTTCCAGGCCGCGCAGGGCGGCGGCGGTGTCGGTAGTCACGTAGGGGTTTCCCGTTCCGCCGCCAAAGATCACCACCCGGCCCTTTTCCAGGTGTCTTATGGCCCGGCGGCGGATATACGGCTCGGCGACCTGCTGGATGGTCAGGGCGGTCTGGACCCGGGTGGGTACGCCAATGTACTCGAGCGCATCCTGCAAGGCCAGGGCGTTCATAATGGTGCCCAGCATCCCGATGTAATCGGCGCTGGCCCGATCCATGCCTACGCCCTGCCTGGCCCCGCGCCAGAAATTGCCACCCCCCACCACGATTGCTACCTGCACCCCTAGCTGGTGAGCTTTGGCTACTTCCTGGGCCAGGGCTTTGGTGGCCTCGGGCTGGATGCCGAAGCCATTGCCACTCATAAACTCACCCGATAGCTTTAGCAGTACGCGTTTATATTTCATAGTCAGGTGTCTAGGGGTAAAGTCGAGTGTCCAGTGTCGCGGGTCGAGGCGAAAAGTCGAGTGTCCAGTGTCAAGGGTCGAGGGCAAAACATCGGGGGCAAAGCTCTCAACTCTCGACTCTCGACCCTCGACTTGGCTTGACCCTCGAAGCTCGACATAGCTTATGCTCCCACCTCGAAGCGAATGAAGCGTTTGACCTGGATGTTCTCGCCAATTCTGGCTACAGCAGCCTTGATGAGCTCGCCTACCTTGACCTTGTCGTCTTTGACAAAAGGCTGCTCCAGAAGAACCATCTCTTCGTAAAACTTTTTCAGGCGGCCTTCGGCAGCTTTTTCGGCAATGTTTTGCGGCTTGCCTTCGTTGAGGAGCTGCTGAACGTAGATGGCCTTTTCCTTCTTTAGGTCTTCAGGCGAAACCTCCTCGATGCTCACATAGCGGGGGTTGGCCATGGCGATGTGCATGGCAATGTCCTTGGCCAGGCGCTGGAACTCCTCGTTGCGGGCCACAAAATCGGTCTCGGAGTTTAGCTCGACCATAACCCCCACCCGCTGGTTGTGGTGGATATAAGAGCCGATGATGCCTTCGCGGGCTTCTCGGTCGGCTTTCTTGGCAGCCTTCAAAGCACCTCGCTCGCGCAGCAGGGTAGTGGCTTTTTCCAGCTCCCAGCCAGCGTCCTCGAGGGCTTTCTTGACATCGGTCATGCCTGCTCCGGTCTGCTGGCGTAGTTTTTTGATTTGATCGAGTTGAGTCATAAAAATCCTCGTAGCAGGTCTCAGGTCTCAAGTCACGGGTCGTTCAGTTTGCGAGATGTGACCCGAGACAGGTTCTCACGCTTCTGCCGGCGTCACGGCGCTGCTGGCTTCGGCGGGGGGAATCTCGCGCCCACCGCCACGCGCCTCCACGATCAGGTCGGTCATGCGGCTGACCACCAGCTGAATTGAGCGAATGGCGTCGTCGTTGCCGGGCACAATGTAATCGCAGAGATCGGGGTCGGAGTCGGTATCGGCCAGGGCGATCACCGGGATGCCCAGCTTGCGGGCCTCCCTGACCGCAATGGCCTCCTTGGTGGGGTCTACCACAAAGATACCATCGGGCAGGCGGCGCAGCTTGCGAAAGCCGCCGAGGTTCTTTTTTAGGCGGTCCAGCTCGTGCTGGAGCTGTACCTGCTCGGTCTTGACCCGCTCTTTTATGTCGTCGGAGGCGAAGAGGGCCTCGAGCTCGGCCAGGCGGTTGACCTGGGCGGTGATGGTGCGAAAGTTGGTCAGCATACCCCCCAGCCAGCGCTGGTTGACATAGGGCATACCGGCCCGGTCGGCTTCCTGCTGCACAATTTCCTGGGCCTGCTTCTTGGTGCCCACATAAAGGATGGTAGCCCCCCGCATGGCCAGGTCTTGCACGTACTTGAAGGTGCGCTCGAGCTCAACCATGCTCTTTTGCAGGTCAATGATAAAAATACCGTTGCGCTCGGCGTAGATGTAGCGCTTCATCTTGGGGTTCCAGCGCTTGGTCTCGTGGCCGAAGTGAACCCCAGCCTCGAGCAGTTCTTTGATGCTTACGTTTGCAGCCATGTTTCTCCTGATGGGGCGGTTGGAGCGGGCGTTAATTTGTGCGTTCTTGGCTTTCTCTCCGAGTACCGTTCCCTAACCTCTAAAGAGCCCATCGGCACACCCAAAAGTGAAGTATAGCCCATATTTCCTCTTTACGGAAGCCCCAGACGCTGCTATACTCGCTAGTGCTTTTATGCGCCGGTCTTTTAGCTATCAGAATATAGCTTACAGCGGCCTAAAGCGCCCTCCGGGGGTGTAGCTCAGCGGGAGAGCAGGTCCTTTGCAAGGACAAGGTCGGGGGTTCAAATCCCTTCACCTCCACCAATAAAAAGCTAAAAGCCGAATACTCAGGGTGCCGCGTATCCACCGAACCTCATGGAGCGGTGTCTTAATCGCGGTTTTCACAGCCTGGGGTTGCACAGGAGGTCAGTCCAAGCGGTGGCTCGCTGGCGAGCCAAGAACTATGCTGTAGCGGTGAACACCCCTGTCTGGGAAGATGGCAATTGGCCGGGTCTCCCAAGCCTTGAAGGAGACCTCGAGACCGAGATCTGCGTGGTGGGGCTGGGCGGCTCGGGGCTGGCGGCGGTGCTCGAGCTGTTGCGGCTGGGCCGAGAAGTGGTGGGGATAGATGCAGGCACGGTAGCGACTGGGGCGGCAGGCCGAAACGGAGGGTTTTTGCTGGCGGGGATTGCCAGGTTCTACCACCAGAGCGTGGCCGAGCATGGGCGCGACTTTGCCAAAAACATCTACCAGGCCACCCTCGAGCAAATTTCACGGATGATGGCCGAGACCCCCCAGGCCATCAGGCGGGTGGGTTCGCTACGAATTGCTGCCTCGGAGGCCGAACTGCAAGACTGCACGGCCCATCTGCAAGCCCTGCGGGCCGATGGGTTTGCTGCCGAGCCTTACGATGGCCCGGAAGGGCAGGGTTTGCTGATCCCAGGGGATGCTGCCTTCAACCCCTTGTTGCGTTGTAGAACGCTGGCCCAACAAGCACTGGAAGCTGGGGCCAGGCTTTTTGAAGATAGCCCGGCCCTGCAGATCAGCGGCCAGGAGGTAGAGACCCCCAGGGGGCGGGTTCACTGTCAGAGGGTACTGGTTGCCGTAGATGGCAGGCTCGAGCAGGTGCTACCGGAACTTGAAGGCAGGGTACGCACCGCCCGTTTGCAGATGCTAGCCACCGCACCCGTAAATGCGCGGTTTGCCCGGCCTGTATACCGGCGCTGGGGCTACGACTACTGGCAACAGTTGCCCGACGGGCGCATTGCCCTGGGTGGGATGCGGGACGCTGGAGGAGAAGCCGAATGGACGACACTAGATGAACCCAGTGAAAACGTACAACTGCGCCTGGAACAACTGCTGCGTCAACTGGGTATCCAGGCCCCCATCACCCATCGCTGGGCGGCCTCGGTGGCATATACCCCTACCGGCCTGCCAGTTGCCCAGCAGGTTCGGCCTGGGGTCTGGGCTATCGGCGCCTACAGCGGAACCGGTAATGTGCTAGGGGCTTTGTTAGGGCAGCAGGTTGCACAGGTGATCGCCGGGGTCAGGCCGCCCAGAGTTTTGTTCCTGTCCTAAGACGCTACCGGAGGTTCCCGGCGATCAAAGCGGATAAAGTGATCGCTGGCACTGGTAATGTCAGCTCTGAGCGGCACCTGAGTGTACCCGTGCAGTAGGCACATCCCCAACGCATCACCAACAATCGCCTGTCACGATGACTCTGCCTCGAGACTGGGAAAGGCCGTCTGGTTACAGGAGTGACGTACCCAGGACGATGACGAAGCCAAAAAGGGGATGTGACCTTTTCAAAACAGGACAAACTCTTTGCACGGCCTTAGGGACTTCAAGCTCTACCAGCGGTATGGCCCATGACCTCGTAAATCACCCCACCAGCGGGTGGGGTGTGGGCAAAAACGAGCGTAGGCCTAACGCTTGCTGTACTGCGGAGCACGACGGGCTTTGTGCTTACCGTATTTTTTGCGTTCGACTTCGCGGGGGTCGCGGGAGAGCAGCCCGGCGGGCTTGAGTTTGGCCCGCAGGTCGCCGTTGTAGTTGACCAGGGCGCGGGCAATACCTAACTGGATAGCATCCACCTGACCGGCCTTACCGCCACCTTCAACGGTAATATAGGCGTCAAAGCGGCTGCCGACATCCACCCGCCTGAGCGGCTCCAGGGCCGAAACGGCCTTGACCAGGCCCCCAAAGTAGTCGGTAAAAGCCACGCCATTGACCTGCACCTTGCCGCTGCCAGGGCGCAAAAACACTCGAGCCACACTTGTTTTGCGACGGCCCGTGCCGTAATACTGCTCCATTACTTGACCTCCATTTTGACCGGCTTCTGGGCCGCGTGGGGGTGAGTTGCTCCGGCATATACCTTGAGGCGGCGAAACATAACGCGGCCAAGGGAAGTTTTGGGCAGCATACCCTTGACCGCATGCTCGACTGCCTTGACGGGCTTTTCGGCCAGCATAACTGCGCCCACGGTGCGCTTGAGACCGCTGGGATAGCCGGAGTAGCGGGTATAGACCTTGGTGCGGGGCTTGGACCCCTTAAGCACTACTTTATCGGCGTTGATGACCACCACGCAGTCGCCCATGGGCAGGTTTGGGGTGAAGTCGGGTTTGTGCTTGCCGCGTAGCGTCGCGGCAATCTTAGAGGCTACTCGTCCGATGGGCTGGCCTTCGGCATCAATCAGAACCCAATCGGGTTCTTTGGCTTGGGGAACAAAGGTCTTGAACACTGCTTTCTCCATTTTGCGCCAGCGTCTACCAACGCCAGTGCAGGTGGTGAATTGCCTTCATTTGGAAGCTCGGGGAAACTTCCAAAAAAAGCACCAACGCGGAGTATAGCACAATTTTTTATGGTCTGGCAAACGAGAATGGCACAAGGGTCTGCTGTAAGTATGCTGTGGGCTCTGGGTGAGACCCCGCCAAGGTGCGAGTGGGGAGTCAGAAGGGGTTTGGGGAGATGAAGAATTATGGCATCCAGACTAGATGAAGGGGAAATCCTGAGCGGTCTGCAAAGTCTTTCGGGCTGGGCTCTGGTGGGTGGCAGGGTAGAAAAGACCTTCAACTTCGACTCGTATGCTACAGGGGTGGCGTTTGCGGTCAAGGTTGCGCTGTGCGCAGAGAGAGCCGACCACCACCCCGATAGTCTGGATATCATGTGGAAAAAGGTAAAAGTAGCCTATGTAACCCACTCGGCGGGTGGGGTCACCAGGCTCGACCTCGAGGCCGCCAAACAGATAGACGCCCTGATCTAGATCGCTGGCGTCAGGCTTGCGCAGCTTGTTGTGGTGGTGCGCGGCCTGCAAACACGTTTTGCTATCACAGAAGCTAGTAGACTAGAGAACCGTGAGTATGGAACGAGAAGTAGACAGTTCAAACCTGGCTTTTTTAGAGACGCTGTACCAGGACTACCAGCAAAACCCGGCCTCCATTCCCGCGGAATGGCTGAGCTATTTTCACGCGGTTCAGGCCGAACCACCAGGGGCAAATGGCCCGGTGTTGCAACGAGAACCGACCGAGGGTGCCGCAGTCTCGGAGCTTGCGTCGTTTTTCTTGCGGGCGGTGCGCTTTTTGCGTACCTACCGCGAACGCGGCCACCTGGTGGCGCGGATTGACCCTCTGGAGCGCGAGCGCCACACCCCGCCCGAACTTGATCCCAGCTTTTTTGGCCTGAGCGAGGCCGACCTTGACCGTCCGGTTCCGGTTGAGCTTGGTGCGCCCACCCTGCGGGCCGTATTGGAGCAGTATAAAGCCCGTTACGGCGGTACGGTGGGTATCGAGTATGGCCACCTGGATGACCCCGCGGTGCGCAACTGGATCGAAGCCCGGCTGGCGGCGGGGTTTGCCCGCCCGACGGTGGAGCAAAAAAGGAAAATTCATGAGCGCTTGATGCAGGCCACGCTTTTTGAGGAGTTTTTGCAGAAGAAATACCTGGGGGCCAAGACCTTTAGCCTCGAGGGTACCGAGTCGCTTATCCCCCTGCTCGACCTGACCATAGAGAACGCGGCCGGGCTGGGGGTGGTGGAGGTGGTGATGGGGATGGCCCACCGGGGCCGCCTGAACGTGCTGGCGAATCTGGTCAAAAAGCCCATGCGGGACATCTTTTTGGAATTCGAGGAACACTTCCCCGAAGGCTACTCTGGCGACGTCAAATACCATCTGGGCTACTCTAACGACCTCCCGACCCCCTATGGCCGGGTTCATCTATCCCTGAACTTCAACCCCTCGCACCTGGAATTTGTGGCGCCGGTGGCCATGGGTCGTACCCGGGCCAAGCAAGACCGCTTTGGCGACTATAAGCGGGAGCGAGGCATGTTGCTGCTAATCCACGGAGACGCCGCTTTTATTGGTGAGGGTATTGTGCAGGAGACCCTCAATATCTCTGGCATTGCCGCCTATACGGTGGGGGGTGCGGTACACATCATCCTGAACAACCAGGTGGGCTTTACCACCGAGCCGCACGAGTACACGGCTGGGCGTTACGCTACCGAAATTGCCAAGATGCTCGAGGCCCCCATCTTCCATGTCAACGCCGAAGACCCCGATGCGCTGGTGGGGGTGGTGGAGCTGGCCATGGAATTCCGCAAAGAGTTTAAGCGGGATGTGTTTATTGACCTGATCGGCTACCGCAAACGCGGCCACAACGAGACCGACGAACCCAGCTTTACCCAGCCCGAGATGTACCGCCGCATTGCCGCCAAAAAGTCACTGCACATGGGCTACCTGGCCAGACTGGAAAGCGAGGGTATTCGCTCCAAAGCCGAAAGCGATACCCTGGCCAAGCAGTATCAGGACAGCATGGAAGCGGCCTTTTCTGGCGCCCGGCGCGAACCTACCCCCACCCGGCCCCCGGCCGAAGGGGGGCTTTGGAAGGGCTATATAGGCGGCCCCGAGGAAGGGGTGCCCGAGCCCGAGACCGGGGTTCAGTCAGAAAAGCTCTCGGCCCTGATGGCAGGTCTTAACCGTTTTCCCCAGGGCTTTACCCTGCACCCCAAGCTGGTCAAATTTGTAGAGGGCCGGCGCGAGATGGGCCAGAACAAACGCCCGCTGGACTGGGCTTCGGCCGAACTGCTGGCCTTTGCCACCCTGGCAGTGGAAGGTCATCGGGTGCGGGTCTCGGGCCAGGATGTAGTTCGCGGAACCTTTACCCAGCGTCACGGGGGCTATACCGACCACATCACCGGCGAGCGGTATCTCCCCGCCAACCACCTGGCAGAGGGGCAGGCCCCGGTCGAGCTCCACAACTCTGCACTCTCCGAGGCCGGGGTACTGGGTTTTGAGTATGGCTATAGCCTGGACATGCCCGATGCCCTGGTGGCCTGGGAGGCCCAGTACGGCGACTTTGTCAACACCGCCCAGGTTATTGTGGACCAGTTTATCGCCTCGGCAGAGGCCAAGTGGAACCGCCTTTCTGGCATTGTGCTTCTGCTGCCGCACGGCATGGAAGGCGGCGGCCCGGAGCACAGCAGCGCCCGCCTCGAGCGCTTCTTGCAGCTCTGCTCCAACGACAACATGCAGGTGGTCTACCCCACCACCCCGGCGCAGTATTTCCACCTGTTGCGCCGCCAGGTAGTGCGCCCCTGGCGCAAACCCCTGGTGGTGATGACCCCCAAGAGCCTGCTGCGTAATCCCGAGGCGGTGTCGAAACTAGACGAGCTTGCCCAGGGCCGCTTTCAGCGGGTGCTATACAGCACCCCTGGTCCCAAAATAAAGCGTGTGGTGCTGTGTTCGGGCAAAGTCTACTACGACCTCGAGGCCGCCCGACTTAGAGCCGGTAAAGAAGAAGTCGCCATTGTTCGCCTCGAGCAACTCTACCCCTTTCCCATGAAAGAGCTACAGGCTGCCCTGGCCCTGTATTCCGCCAAGGCCGAGGTAGTCTGGACCCAGGAAGAGCCCGCCAACATGGGGGCCTGGTGGTTCATCCGGGCCCGCTTTGGCGATCGGATCTTCGGCCACCACCTGGGCGTGGTGGCCCGTCCAGCTTCCAGCAGCCCTGCCGTCGGCTCGAAGAAGGTGCACGACAAAGAGCAACAGACCATAGTCAACCAGGCCCTGGGAATCTGACCCGAAGCGGTCACAGGTAATGTAGGAGCACGCAGGAACAAAGGCCAACAGCCACAAACGGGGTTTTTAGCTGCCTCCTCCTGCTGCTCACTGCCCACCCAGGCGCGTTTGCGGTAAAGTTGTACAGGTTTGGGTGCTGCGGCACCCCAAAACGGGAGGCGAGATGGCCTTGGAACTGAAAATTCCCGCAGTGGGAGAATCCATCACCGAAGTGGAAATCGGACAGTGGCTCAAAAAAGAAGGCGATGCAGTGGGGGTAGACGAGCCCCTGGTCGAGCTGGTCACCGACAAGGCAACCCTGGAACTACCCTCACCGGTCGGAGGCCGGTTGGCCAAGATTCTCATCCCCACCGGGGTGGCCAGGGTGGGTGATGTGGTGGCCTTGCTGGAAGAGGGCGGTTCGGCGGCTGTGGTTAGCCCCCCCGTACAGTCCGCCCCCGTACCGTCGCCAGGCCAGAGCACTGCCGCACAGGCCGAACCAAGGGTTATGCCAGCCGCCGAACGCCTGGCAGCCCAGACTAGCCTCCAGGCTGCAACCATTCCGGGAACTGGCCCGGGGGGTCGGGTGCTAAAAGAAGACGTGCAGCGAGCTGCTGCGGCTCCGTCCACGCCTGCCGCTGCGCCACCCCCCAGCCCCCCAGCCCCGGTGATTGGCAAAGGCGAGCGCCGCGACGAGGTGGTAGCCATGTCCCCTTTGCGCCGCCGCATTGCCGAACGCCTGCTCTCGGCCAAGCAAAACACCGCCATGCTCACCACCTTCAACGAGGCCGATATGGGCATGGTGATGGATTTGCGCAAAGAGTATGGCGAGAGTTTCCAGAAGAAATACGGCCTGAAGCTGGGCTTTATGAGCTTCTTTGTGAAAGCCGCTACCCAGGCCCTGCAAGAAATACCCCAGCTCAATGCCGAAATACGTGGAACCGATATCGTCTACCACCGCTACTACGACATTGGCATCGCCGTGGGTGGCGGCGAGGGTCTGGTGGTGCCAGTGGTCCGTAATACCGACCAGCTGAGCATGGCCCAGATTGAGGCCATTATCGCTGACTACGGCGAGAGGGTACGGGCTAAGAAAATCAAGCCCGACGAGCTGATGGGCGGCACCTTTACCATTACCAACGGCGGAATCTACGGCTCGCTCAACTCCACCCCCATCCTCAACCCGCCGCAGGTGGGCATCCTGGGTATGCACGCCATTGTCGAGCGCCCGGTTGCCCGGGGCGGTGCAGTGGTCATCCGCCCGATGATGAACCTGGCCCTCTCCTACGATCACCGCATCGTAGATGGGCGTGAGGCGGTGACCTTCCTCAAACGGGTCAAGGAGATGATCGAGAACCCCGTGCGGCTGGCGCTGGAAGTGTAAATGTCTCAGGTCGCAGGTCTCACGTCAGAAACTCTGACCAAAGACCTGTGACCTGAGACTTGTGACGGAGCGAAACGACTTATGAAACATCAACTAATAGTGATTGGAGCAGGGCCAGGGGGGTATGTCGCCGCAATTAAGGCCGCACAGCTTGGGCTGGACGTAGCCTGTATCGAGAAAGAACCAGCCCTGGGCGGGACCTGCTTGCGGGTGGGGTGTATCCCCTCCAAGGCCCTGCTGGATGCCAGCGAAAAAATATATGCCGTCCAGCGAAATCGCCTGATCGGCCTGAAAATTGGACAGTCCGAACTGGACCTACCGGCACTGATGGCCCACAAAGACAAAGTGGTCAAGGCCAATACTGGCGGGGTAGAGTTTTTGTTCAAAAAGAACAAGGTGACCCGCTACCTGGGCCACGCCAGCATCGTGGGCCCCCACAGGGTGTCGGTCAAAGGGCCGGAGGGCATCCAGGAAATCGAAGCCGAGCGCATCCTGATTGCTACCGGTTCCAAGGCTGCCATGCTGAAGGGGGTCGAGCTCGACTACGACGTGGTGGGCACCTCCGACCAGGCCATCGCTTACCCAAAGGTGCCCGAATCGTTAGTGGTTATTGGGGGTGGGGTGATCGGCCTCGAGCTCGGCTCGGTCTGGAAACGCCTGGGCGCCAGGGTTACGGTACTGGAATACCTGCCCACCATTCTGGGGGGCATGGACGCTGAGATTGCCAAGGCAGCCGAGAAAATCTTCAAAAAGCAGGGCCTGGAGATCCGCACCGGGGTGCGCGTGACCGCGGCCTATGCCAGGGACGGCAAAGGCATGGTTGAGCTCGAGGGCGGTGAACCTCTGGCCGCCGACCGGGTGTTGCTGGCGACCGGGCGGGTGCCCAACACCGACGGACTGGGACTGGAAAATGTGGGCCTTACCACCGACGAAAAAGGGTGTATCCCGGTCAACGCCCACTACCAGACCGCCGTACCCAGCATCTTTGCCATTGGCGATGTGATTGCGGGCCCCATGCTGGCGCACAAAGCCGAAGAAGAGGGCTATGCCGCCGTCGAGTACATGGTGACTGGCTATGGGCATGTGGATTACAACTCCATCCCGTGCGTGGTCTACACCCACCCCGAGATCGCCTCGGTGGGCAGGAGCGAGGAAGAACTCGAGGCTGCGGGAGTCTCGTACAAAAGAGGTAGTTTCCCTTTTAGCGCCAACGGCCGCGCACGGGCCATGAACGACACCGACGGTTTCGTCAAAATTCTCTCCCACACCCAGACTGACCGGGTTCTGGGGGTACACATCATCGGCCCCAGGGCCGGCGACCTGATTGCCGAGGCCGCTGTGGCCATGGCCTTCCACGCCTCGTCGGAAGATATAGCCCGGGCCTCCCACGCCCACCCCACGCTGTCCGAAGCCCTCAAAGAAGCCGCCCTGGCCGCCTGGGACAAACCGATTCACATATAAAAGCCGCTGGCTCGGAGCGGTGTGCTGAACGATGCTGTACCGCTGTAGCATCCGGCGAACAATCACTGGGTTCGGCCATGTGTGCAAAAGGGTGCTGTTCATCTTGCGCCCCTAACAAGCAGGTTCGATTTGGCGGCCAGGAGGGCAGGTATGACCCTGGCTCTGGGCAGTCTTTTGGGGTGTTTTTTCTGCTGGAACCTGATAAAATCGGGCACGTAGCAAGATACGACCTCTCGGTGCTTCGCGCCAGATGACTAACCCTGATGGCTTTTTGCACCCGGTTCTGGAAGGGGGATATTTTGGATGAATACAGTTTTGTCGGAGCTTCGATTTCACTCATTGCAGCAGAACATCCCAATTTGGGGTGTTATACCGCAGGTGCGTTATAACTGCTAGTTGGGCTACTAGGGTCTCATTATGATTTCACAGGTTGCGCGCCTATGGCTCCCGCTGGTTATTTTGGCGGTACTTATGGTTTCTGGATTCGTCATCTATTTTCTTTCTGACGGGGCAGAAGTCATTAGGGACGTATCGTTAAATCTCGCCACAGCATTTCTGGTTGTTATCATTACAGTGTCTTTAGTGGATATTTATATCTCCGCCAAAGACGAAAAGGAGAGGCGTGAGAGAAAGAATTCCTGTATACGAACCCTTAGGTTACCACTCGTAAAGATCGCCGGCTTTCTTTTCTATCTGGTCAAGGCCACGGCTACTGAACGTCAGGATGAGGGAGAGTACAAAATTGCGGACTTCCTCCGGAATATTGATGTGGCCCAAGTTGGTGAGTTAGATACTACAAAGAAGGCTCCGGTGGTGCCAGAGCGCACATGGGCAACATTTTTGGTTCAGGCGTTCGATGAGTTTACTACGTCTATAGAATTTTTTATCGAGAAGTATGCTGTACATCTGGATTCACAGATAATTGAGCTCGCCGAAAGAATTGCAACCCATCGGTTCGTTTTTCATATTCGGAATATCCCTCTCATGGACCGCGTCATGAGAGAGCAGGGACTTGGCGATGTGACAGTTCCCGTATTTCAGTTTGTCGCGATAGAGGTTGAAGGTAAAACAGCGTTGGGTGAATATCTTAAATTAGTAGCAGAGTTGGTCGAGGTTGTGGAGCAAGCCGATGGAGGTGAACCGCTGGTTGATCATCAATCCTGGAATGAAGGTGTATCGCCAAGTATGGGGTCCGGGCGGATAGCCCAACAAGGCGCTGCAGGCGACAGCTAATCGCTGCGCCTGAGCCGAGCGTTGGGTGTCACACAACAGGTAGCACGCTTCAAGGGAGAACTTACATGACCACCGAGCTAAGTTTCGATGTGGCGGCCGTGCACAAATACTTCGCGGCGCACAACCTCAGCCATTCTGGACTGCTGTAGAGGTAGCAAACGAGGTAATTTGTTGGGCGGACTGACGCCGACTTCATTAGCTTGTACCTTTAGCCCTTGGTGCCCTTCAAGAGTAGAATGAACCCAAGGAGGCTACCGGTGAGGGTGACCGAAAAACTACGGGCAGTACAGTTTGTAGTGGACACCGGTGGAACCAAACGGGCCGTCATTCTTGATTATACTGTTTGGGAAGAGCTGTTGTCGCTGCTTGAAGACGCTGAGGATGCTGCAGAGATAGATCATCTACGTGAAGCTGGAGAAGAAGCAATCCCCTGGGAGCAGGCTAAGGCAGAGTTGCGGGACGAAGGGAAACAGGTAGCCTATAAGGAGATGTAGCAAGCGTTAGTATTCGGGGAAGGCGGCTCATGACCGTTGCAGATTTGCTGAATGAAAAACGCGATGAGATTCTCCGGGTAGCGGAAAGGCATGGGGCGCGTAACGTGCGTGTGTTTGGGTCGGCCGTGCGCGGAGAAGCCACCGAGGAAAGCGACCTTGATCTGCTGGTCGAGGTCGGCGAACAGACCAGTCCGTGGTTTCCGGCTGGGCTGGTGGACGAGCTGGAAGAGTTGTTAGGCAGACCGGTGGATGTGGTCACTGAAGACGGTCTCTACTGGCTAATCAGGCGGCGAATTCTTAGAGACGCCAGGCCGCTATGAGAAAAGACCCTCGCGTGTATTTTGCCCATATCCTCGAGTGTGCCAATAAAATCGAGCGCTACCTCGCAGGCGGGAAAAAAGCGTTCCTTGCTGAGACCATGGCTCAGGATGCCGTGATTTGGAACTTCGAGGTCATCGGAGAGGCGGCCAAGCGCATTGCCGACGAGTATCGTGAGCAACACCCCCCACATCCCTTGGAAGCTGATGGCAGGCTTTCGCGATGTCTTGATTCATGACTACGAAGGCGTAGACCTTAACCGGGTGTGGGAGATCGCCACACGGGATCTGCCACCGGTGAAAGCTGCCATCGCCAGAATGCTTCCACCGCTTGATCAGCTTGAAAGGGAGCTGGCCGGTGAGGATGAGGGAGTGAAGCTTCGATGAGTACCAAACTGAAGCCCTGGTACCCTGTCACGACGTCTTGAGTAAACATCCGCGGGGAATATTCTGCGGCACAAAGCCGGCGCTTTTCGAGGCCCTGCCGCGCGATCTGGAGGACTGGAAGCTGGTGGGCGCCTTGCTCGGCGAGCGCCAGACACTGCGAGCAGAGGGGAAGCGCGAGGCTTTCAAAGACGCGCAGAAGGCGTTATTCTGAGGAAGGTGCCGGAATGAGGACACACAATCGCGCCCAACAGATCGTGCTCGAGTATCGCGACCACCTCCGTGAGATACTGGGAGACGAGCTCGATTCGGTCGTCCTCTATGGCTCGCAAGCGCGCGGAGACGCCACTGCGGAATCGGATATCGACGTCCTGTGCGTTATGAAGCGGCCGTTCAACTACGGAGAACTGATTCTCAAGACAGCGGAGGCTTCGGCAGCCGTCAGTCTAAAGTACGATGTTGTTATCTCCACCGCTTTTGCCACGCGAAGAGACTTCGACACCCGGAATACGCCGTTCTTGATGAACGTGCGACGGGAGGCGCTGCCAGTATGAGCGAGCTCGAGGCGCTAATGCTTAGGGCCAAAGACAGCCTGACTGCTGCCCGTGGCACTTTGCGAGACGGGTTCCCTGACTTCGCTGCCGCACGGGCGTATTACGCGATGTTCTACGTGGCCGGGGCGTTGCTGGCGCACCGGGGGCAATCGTTCAGCAGTCATTCGTCGGTGATCTCTGCGTTTGGGCGGGAGTTTGCCAAGCCGGCCCGGATGCATCCTAAGTTTCACCGCTGGCTTATTGGCGCCCAGAACTTCAGGAATGTCGGCGACTACGGCGTCGAAGCTCATGTCTCAGAGGAACAAGCTGAACTGGCGTGTGGTTGGGCGGAAGAGTTCATTCGGGCAGCTGAGGAACTCCTTGCTGAGGAGAATGAGAAGAAAGAAATAGATGAGCGAACTTAAGCCATGAGGAGCTGCCTATGCCTCCAAACAGTCATGTCCAGAAAATTCTTGCGGAGTACCGGGTACGCCTTGCCGCGCTCCTGGGCGACAATTTGGCATCGGTTGTGCTGTATGGTTCCCAGGCCCGCGGCGATGCTGAAGAGGGATCGGACATCGATGTTCTGTGCGTGATGAGGCGGCCTTTTGACTACGGCGAGATGATCGAGGCGACCTCCGAGGTCACGGCGGAGATCAGCCTCAAATACGACGTGGTACTTTCCAGGGCCTTTGTGACTCTCAATGACTACAGGTTCCGGAAGACCCCCTTTCTCGCGAATGTGCGTCGGGAGGGCGTTGCGATATGAGCACCGAGGATATTTAGGCCTAGATAGACAAGGCAAAGGAAAGCCTCGAGGTGGCACAGGATATCCTGCAAAGCGGCCATGAGGGTTTTGCAGCGTCGCGGGCCTACTACGCGATGTTCTATGTTGCCCAAGCCCTTCTGCTCGAACTCGGGCAATCCTACAGCAAGCATTCCATGGTAATCTCGGCCTTCGGCCGCGAGTTCTCAAAGCCCAGACTCCTTGATCCCAAGTTTCACCGCTGGCTGATCGATGCCCAGGACCTACGAAACATCGGGGACTATGGCGTAGGCACGCGGGTGCCCAGGGAAAAGGCCGAGTCTGTCTGTGACTGGGCGCGGGAGTTTGTGGAAGTAGCCGAACGTTACCTCAGGCAAAAGGGGAGTGGCTGAAGATAAGCGAGCTGAAGCCCTGGTACGCCGTTGGGACACCTCACGCGGACATCCGCGAAGGGCGTCTCGCCGAAGCCGTCCTTGCGCCCCTAACAAGCAGGTTCGATTTCGCAGCCAGGAGGGCAGGTACCCCCCGGCCCCGGGTAGTCGTTCAGGTGTTTTTTCTGCTGGAACCTGATAAAATCGGCCACGTAGCACGATACGACCTTTCGGTGCTTCGGGCCAGATGACCAATCCTAAAGCCTTTGGCACCGGGTTCGGGAAGGGGGATATTTTGGATGAATACAGTTTCGTCGGAGCTTCGAGGTCGCTCACTGCAACATAACATCCCAATTTCGGGTGTTATCCCGCAGCTGCGGTATAACTGCTAGTTTGGCGACGACTAAATATAAGCAGAGAGGGGCTTCAAATGGGCTTAGACATCAACGGCACACGATTCCTGTTGTATTGCAGGACGTTGGATGTGGACTTCGCGCGGACTGCCATGATCGGACGACAGGGCCTTCACTTGAGCAAGAGCGACTTGAAGAGTGTATTCGGGTCCTTTAGATATAAGGTCGACGCGCGACAGATAGACTCGATCTTCAATCAGACCAATGGGTACGCCGAGCACCTCCTGACATGCCTCGGCGCCAAAGAAGTCCACTCCTTCGACAAGTCGGGGTACGAGGGTGCCACGCACCTTCATGATATGAACCTAGAACTGCCAGACAGATTCAAGGAACAGTACACCACAGTTCTTGATGGCGGTTCCTTGGAGCATATATTCAATTTTCCCGTGGCGATAAAGAACTGTATGGAGATGGTGAGTGTTGGCGGTCACTATCTAGCTATTACGCCCGCGAACAACTTTTTGGGCCATGGGTTCTATCAGTTCAGTCCAGAGGTGTACTTCAGCGTCTTTTCGCGCGAAAACGGCTTCGAACTGACGCGTGTGATTGCATTCGAAGACAGGCCTGACGCAAGATGGTACTCCGTCAAGAGTCCCCTAGAGGTAAGAGGCCGGGTAACCCTCACCAACAGCCTTCCTGTTTATCTTCTCGTCGTTGCAAGGAAGCTCACCCGTACACTAGTATTCGAAACGGCGCCCCAGCAAAGTGATTATCTTGCTATTTGGCATAATATGAGCCTATGTTCTGACGGAGACCCCAAAAGCACGCCTCCGCCGATCACGAAACAGGTAGCATGCCTTGAGTTTCTCAAGAGAAGAGTTCCAGGACCTGTCAAGAGACTGATTCTGAGAGTTCTTCGGCGTTCCCACGTAGGATTCGACCGCCGCTTTTTCCACCCGATGGACCCGACTGCAGGCGGGGAGTCGCCCAGCAAGTCGCTCCAGCCGATGCCCTAACGGGCGCCGCTGAGCTCTATCGTTAGGCCGCCCCGAACGAACGGGAGCACACCGCCGTGGCACCCAGACGACATACTGCCATCTGCGTTTTCCGTGACGAGAATCGCATCCTCGTCGCTCCCGGCCAGGGCGACGTGAAGAACGAGCGGTTCTTTCGGCCTCTCGGCGGTGCTGTAGAGTTCGGCGAGTCGGCGGAGGAAGCACTGCATCGCGAGATTTGCGAGGAACCTGGTCGTGAAATTGAGAACGTGGTTCAACTCGGGGTAATCGAAAACCGGTTTGAGTGTCTGGGACGGCCCAGCCGAATGGCTTTTCCGAACGGAGTCGCTTGCAGCGCCACAGTATCCCGCAAGCCTAAAGGGTTTGAAGGCATAACGCCCAGCGTAGGCCACCAAAGCTCATTTCCTGTATCCTATTTCCAGGAGGGTAGGATGCCTAAAATTATCGGGGAGCGTGGCATCACAGAGGCACTTACCACCGACCGGCATTTTGAACAGGCGGGCTTTGGGGCTTTGCTGCGCGATGACCTCGAGTGAACCGCCGCCCGCCAAAAGCGTACGGGATCCGCTCGCAGCCAACTTGGATCTCAGCACAAGGTTCAGTCCCCAGATGAGAGATGAGGATACTAAAGCGTGACGGCTTGCTTAGCCGTCAGATTTCCTCTTTCGCTCTTGACGTTTGCTGCCGAGCATCCTTAAGCTCTTAGCTATGGACTATCGAGATTACATCACCATTGATCCCAACAAACGCGGTGGGAAGCCCTGTGTTCGGGGGCTCAGAATTACTGTCTACGAGGTGCTCGATTATCTGGCCTCGGATATGACCGAGGAAGAAATTCTAGCGGACTTCCCCGATCTCACCCGTGAAGACCTCAAGGCGTGTATCGCTTTTGCCGCTGACCGTGAGCGGCGTCTTGCCACGGTGCCACCTGCGGCGTGAAACTGCTGTTCGATCAGAACCTTTCACACCGACTGGCGCGTTTGCTGGAAGATTTATTCCCTGGCTCCCTGCATGTGCGAGACGTGAGCCTCAAAACAGCGGATGATCCTGTGGTGTGGGAGTATGCCAAGCAGCACGGGTTTATTATCGTTTCCAAGGATTCAGATTTTCACCAACGAAGCTTCGTACTTGGGCCCCCGCCAAAGGTAGTCTGGGTGCGGCTGGGCAATTGCTCGACTGCGGATGTCGAGCGGCTGCTGAGGCACCATGTGCATGTGATCCAGGTTTTCGACAAAGACCCCGAAGCGGCGTTCCTCAGTCTCTCCTGGTAACAGATCCAACCCTCGCTGCACCGGAGGCGCTGAATTCCTTAGCCCATCATAGAGTAAGCTTAGCCCTGAGCAGTCTCTACCATTATGGGTGTACCCTTGAGTCTGGACTTTAAGCCGGTGTCTTTTTTTTGCTACAATTGGCGCATGAAAACCGTTTCCGTGACAGCTCATTTTGATGGGGAGCGGATTCTTCTGGACGAAGTGCCCGAGCTCGAGCCCAATACCAAACTGATCGTTACAGTTTTACCGGGATAGGACTCTGCGCGTGCTCTGTGGTAGTCACTTTCTGAACGCAGCCTTGCTGGTGCCGATGCAGATGATGAAGTGGGATACTCCCTGAACGATGTAAACGTTGTCAATCCCGCCTATGAAGGAAGGTGGTATCGTTCTAACCCCTTTGCCTCAGGCCGGTGGAACGATTAAAAATCGTCCTGCTCTTATTTTACGTGCAGCCGTACCATCCCCCGCACCCGACCTATCACCGGGGCGCTATGTGCCGAGACCGGCGGTCTAACGACAGGGGGTTAGCCCGTACTGAGGCGGGTTAGTCGGGGTATAACCTGTGTTATACTACGTGTGTGAAAACCGCCGTCTCCATCCCCGATCATGTGTTCGAGTCTGCCGAGAAGCTCGCGTCACGCCTAGGCGTGTCTCGCAGCGAGCTGTACGCAAAGGCCCTCGCCAGTTTTGTTGAGAAGTATCGCCAGGACCTTATCACTGCCAGGCTCAATGAGCTTTATGGTCCTGGGGGCGAGCAGTCCTCACTGGAGCCAGAGGTTGTGTCCCTTCAATCCCGTTCGCTTGGGCGACAGAGGTGGTAGTGCACAGAGGTGAGGTGTGGTGGGCGTCGCTGCCCGATCCCATCGGATCGGGCCCCGGGTATCGCCGGCCGTTCCTGATTGTGTCCGCTAACTCGTTCAACGAGAGTCGCATCAACACGGTCATTGCCGTGGTAATCACTTCAAACTTGCGGCTGGCCGATGCCCCCGGCAATGTCAGGCTCCCGTCCCGAGGCACTGGATTGTTGAAGCCGTCGGTCGCCAACGTCTCGCAGGTCATCACCATTGATAAGGCGTTCCTTACCGAGCGTGTTGGTCGCGTGCCGCCCGCGTCCATGAGCGCCGTTGATGATGGGCTGCGTCTCGTACTGGAGTTATAGAGCGAGGGCTGGGGCATTGTCAATGCGATGGTAGAACCTGATCCACCGGGAATGACGGGCCGAGGGCTAGCAGATCGGCACAAACGGCAATAGAGATCGGGTTTAACGCTAAGCTATACCGTATGTACCGCCAACCCAGAGACTCTTTCGAAGCCAGAATCTACACTGAGGAGTACCGAATCTATGGCAACGCCTATCTTGTACAAGCAGGGGGTACAGCAGACCTCTTGAATGCCGAAAATCGGACTCACCTTCCGGTAACCGGGGCCCTGGTTTATACGGCGGGCCTCGAGCACCCTCCCCAACCCAGCGACCTCAAAGCCGATGCCTCCTTCATGGCGGTCAACAAGACCGACATTTGCTGGATGGTGGGGGGCCGTCCCTCGACTGCCAAAGTCAATATAGCCCTGCTCGAGCGCCGAAGGGTGGCGCTATTTTTTGAAGGCTATATTCTGGCAGGCGGGCTGGACATTCACAGGGACACCCGTCTGTCCGATCAACTGAACATACTGAAAGCCTTCCAGACCCTGTACCAGGCTGCGCTATACCGCATACCTGCGCAACAACCCATAGTAAATCTGCTGCCCGAACAGCAGTTCGACTTTGTTACCGTAAACCTCCGTAAGGCCGATACCGTGATCGAAGCCCCACCGCCCACCGCCAGTGGCTCCCTAACTTTGCTCGGCTGAGCGGCCTGCTACCAGCCTGGGGTCTTATCCCAGTCGGGCCAGGTTTTGCCGGATGCGCTCGAGCTGGGCCTGGTTTTCTACCAGCCGCTCACGCTCGGCCTGTACTACCGCTGGGTCGGCCCGCTCGACAAAACCGGGGTTAGCCAGTTTCTTTTCTCCCTGTTCAACCTGTTTTTCCAGCTCGGCCAGCCGCCTGCGCTGGCGCTCCAGAAAGCCGCTCAGGTCTCCCTCTGGTTTCCAGTAAACCGTGGTGTTGGGGGTTACCTGGGCAACTGCCTTTTCGGGGCTGCCCAGCGAGGCCTGGGCCCTGCCCAGAAAGCGGAACAGAGTCAGGTTTTCCACTACCAGGCTGGCCCCAGGCCCTTCCAGTTGCACCTTAATCTCTTGCTGTGGCGGGATGCCCAGCTCGGCCCGCAGGTTGCGGGTAGCGGTGATGGTTTCTTGCAGGGTTTCGAAGGCCTTTTCGGCCCCCTGGTCACGTTCACCGGCCATTGGCCAGTCCTGCAGGGCCAGTTGCCTGGCGTCGCTGGTCAGGGTCTGGTAAAGCTCGGAGGTGATGAAAGGCATAATCGGATGTAGCAGTTTTAGCAGCAAGGCCAGGCTAGATTCAAGGGTTTGCAGGGTAGCCTGGTTGCCTTCACGCAGGGCGGGTTTGGCAGCCTCCAGGTACCAGTCGCAGAACTCGCTCCAGACCAGATCGTAGATCAGCCGGGCAGCACGGCCCAGGTCAAAAGCCTCAAAAGCCGCGGTGACCTCTGCAATACCCCGGTTGAGGCGGGAAACCATCCAGCGGTCTGCCAGAGTTGGCTGAGGGCTGAGGGCTGAGGGCTGAGGGCTCTTACTACCCTCTGCCTTCTGCATCAACACAAACCGCGTCGCGTTGTAGAGCTTGTTGGCAAAGTTGCGCCCCTGTTCGTAGCGCCGTTCGTCGTGGCGGATGTCCTGGCCGCCGGTAGCCAGGTAGTCCCAGGCGAAGCGGCAGGCGTCGGCCCCATATTTGTCAACCAGCTCGAGGGGGTCAATGCCGTTGCCTTTGCTCTTGGACATCTTCTGGCCTTTGGCATCCAGGTACAGGCCGTGCAGCACGATGGTGTGGAAGGGAGCTCGCGCGGTGAACTGGTAGCCCGACATCTGCATCCGGGCCACCCAGAAAAAGATGATGTCGTAGCCGGTCACCAGCACATCGGTGGGGTAATAGGTTTTAAAGTCGTGGGTGGCGTCGGGCCAGCCCAGGGTCGAGAAGGGCCACAAGGCCGAGGAAAACCAGGTGTCAAACACGTCCTCGTCGCGCCTCAGGTTCAGGTGCTGGTACCGGGGGTCCTGGTCGCAGTCGAGGTCGGGGTTATCGGGGTCGGGCACGTAAATCTGGCCTTCTTCGTCGTACCAAGCAGGAATCTGGTGGCCCCACCAGAGCTGGCGGCCCACCGCCCAGTCGCGGATCTTCTCGAGCCAGTCCCGGTTGACCTTTTCCCAGCGCTCCGGAACCAGGCGCATCTCCCCCCTGTCCAGTCCGGCCAGCACCTTCTCGGCCACGGGCTTCATCCGCACAAACCACTGGGTTAGCAGCATCGGCTCGATGGGGGCTTTGGTGCGCTCGGAGTAGCCCAGGGCGATGGTGTAGTCCCTGATTTCGCGCACCTGTCCGGCCGCTTCCAGCGCCTGCACTACGGCCGTGCGGGCCTTGAAGCGCTCGAGTCCTCTGAACGCTTCAGGCACCAGCTCGCCCACCAGACGGCCCTCGAGGTCAATCACGCTGGGCATCTGGAGGCCGTGCCGCTGCCCAATCTCGAAGTCGGTGGGGTCGTGGGCGGGGGTAATTTTGAGTGCGCCGGTGCCAAAATCCATCAGTACCGAGTCGTCAGCGATGATGGGAATATAGCGTTCGGTGAGGGGGATGCGGGCCTTCTGGCCGATCAGGTCCCGGTAGCGTTCATCGGCGGGATTTACCGCAATGGCTACGTCGGCGAAGATGGTCTCGGGGCGAACTGTGGCTATTGAAAGCTCGCCGCTTTCTTGCAGCGGATAGGCCAGGGTGTAGAGCTTGCCCGGGGTCGGCTCGATGTTGACCTCGAGGTCGCTCACCACGGTCTGGGCCACCGGGTCCCAGTTCACGATGCGCTGGCCCCGGTAGGCCAGGCCCTGGTGGTAATACTCCACAAACGCCCGTCGCACCGCCCGCGAAAGCCCCTCGTCCATGGTGAAACGTAGGCGGCCCCAGTCGCACGAAGCCCCGATGCGACGTAGCTGATGGAGAATTTCACCGCCGTTCTTCTCCTTAAACTCCCAGACCCGTTCCAGAAACTTCTCGCGCCCCAGGTCGTGGCGAGAAAGCTCTTCCCGGGCCAGCTCCTGTTCCACCAGCACCTGAGTGGTAATGCCGGCGTGGTCGGTACCGGGCAGATACAAAGCCTGGTAGCCCTGCATACGCTTGAAGCGGATGATGGTGTCAATTATGGTGTTGTCCAGCGCGTGCCCCAGGTGCAGGCTGCCGGTCACGTTGGGGGGGGGTATCACGATGGTGAAAGGGCCTTTGCCCTTGCCCATGTTTAGCTCGGGCTTGAGGGGATTCTTGGCCCACTCTTCCGCCCAGCGGGGCTCTACCGCCTGGGGGTCGTAGGTTTTGGCGAGTTCTATGGGTTCGGTCATCTCTTCACCCCAGCATCCAGGTAATAAATCATTTCCTCATCCTCGAAGTTAGCCTCCTCGAACGCCACCCCCACGACATGGGTAAGCGGATCGAAGGTGTGGCTCCAGAAACCAACCGTCAGGCGGTCATCATCAAGGCCCACCGTACCCACTGCGACCTCCTTCCATTCGGCCTCGAAGTCTTCATCGTCCAGTTCGTACTCGAGGTCGGCTTGGGTAGCCGCTCGCAGGGTGCAGACCCGGCCCACCACGCTGCGAATAGGATTGTTGGCCGCACAAAAGACGGTATCGAACTCGGGGCGGAAGGGAGTGTACTCAATGGACGCCACCAGCAGGTATACACCCAACTCCCACTGGAGCTCCATCAGCCTGAGGGGGTCGTCGCGGTCGGGGTTGTAGTCGGCTGGAGGGTTCTGGATAGGCGCTTCGAACAGTTCGACTAACATCTGCCTGATCTCGTTTTTGCTGGCCTGGTAAGGGGCGGGGTAGCCCAGGGGGCCCTCTAGCTTCCATTGCTTGATGCGCGATTTAAGCTCCCCCAGAGCCTCGTCCACGGTGTCCACAATTCGCATGCTGTTTCTGCCGCTCATCTGATGGAAGTACCACCCGGGGTATCCTTCCAACTCCTCGGGGGTGAGTTCCCTGCCCCGATAGCGCCGGGTCTGCGGCTCGCGGCTGAACCAGTAGAGCGAGGGCTGGTAGTGGGGCTCGAACTGCCATTCTTTAGGAATGTTGCTCATCTTGGCTCCTGGGTCTTGCGGGGGATGCGGTGTAGTAACACGCCCATATTCCAATCCAATTGCGGTGTCGATAGGGGCGTTAGGAAGTAGGAGAACGTCTGTTCGCTATCCTCGCCGTTGCCGGTCACCCGGTGAAGGAAGGTGTCCGGGGTCTCTTGGGGGGCCTCGGCCCAGAACACGTGCCAGTGTTCGTTGTGCCAGACCCCGTCCGACATCTCTACTTCACCCAGAAAGCACATCTGCTCAACTTGCAGCCCTGACTCCTCGTAGGTTTCGCGTATGGCAGCCACCAGCGGTGTTTCTCCTGGTTGGATGCTGCCTTTGGGTACTTGAATGCCTGGTTCTGAGCGTTCATGGCGAAACACATAGAGCTGGTCGCCCTTGGTGATATAAACGACTGCTTTTTGCGCTCCCATCACTCACCTCCCATAAACAAAAACGCCCCCGCAGACTCTGCTGCACGGACGAGGGTCTTCCCCGTGGTACCACCGCGCTTCCGAAAGGGTCGAGGGTCAGCGGTCGAGGGCTGAGAGTTACGCGATCCGGGCCCTGGACACTGGACGTTAGACGCACTAACGGCACTCGGACGTGCTATAACGGGCACTCCCGGAAGGTTCTAATGGGTTCTAGGCGATGGATTGTGGAAGCCACTGGGTAGGGTCCCTACAACCTACTTCCTACGCCCTTTCTTCCTTCTGGCTAGCGGGCGACGTTCGGTTTCTGCGGGCGCCGGATGCCCTTTCAGCCGACGGAGCATCCTCTCTGGGGGCGCAAAAACCTACTCCTCCCGGTCAACGCCTGTATGCAGTATACAACGCAGGTCGAGGGCGTGGGTAGTGCCGGCTATTTCGACTGGGGCCGAGAAGACGTTACTGAAGAAACCAGTCCTGGCCCTCTAGCGATATTCTGCAGACATTAGCGCCGCAGAGTTAGTTCAAGCATTAGCCAGCCCAAAAACAACATCGCTGAGGAAACCGCTATGGTAAAGCGCAACCCTGCCCTGCTTCTGGCCATGGGCAGGCTGAAGGGTTTTTTGCGGGGGTTCTGGGTGCGTCTGGTTATGGCAAACCACTCTAGTAATAAAGTCCGGGGAAGGTTTGATTACGGCCCGAGCTTGTAGCCTCGGACTTAAAGCGGTCAGCGCGTGCTAGCACTTCCAGCCCCGAGGTTTGGTCATCGCGTCCTGCGAAGCCCAGACTGATAGTGACGCCGAGTTCGGGGTGCAGGTGGTTCCAGGGATAGCGGAGCACCGCTAAGCGCAGCCGCTCACACACTCCGAAGGCCCGGTCGCCGGTGATACCACGCAGAATCAGGGCAAACTCCTCTCCGGCAATTCTTCCGGCCACATCCGAGGCGCGTAGCGCTTTGCGAACCAGCAGGCCCATTCGGCGCAGTACCTCGTCGCCGACCCCGCTTCCGAAGCGCTGGTTAATTTCATTGAATCTATCGAGGCCGAGGGCTACGACGCTAAAAGCCTCGCCGGTGGCAAAAACCCGCTCCAGGGCCTTTTGAAAGGCAGCTTTGCCGGGCAGTCCGGTTAGCTCGTCATCGTCTTTTGCCGGGTAGCCTTCAAGAAGGGAACTGCGGGAGCTGAGCAGGCTCTGGTGGCGCTCTTCTATCAGGCGCTGGGCCGTCTCGAGGGCGCTCCTGAGCGACTCGAGGTTTTTGCTGGAATACACGAGGTGGGACTGCATCTGCTGGAGCAGTCGCGCGAGTTGCAGGTCTTCATCCCGGAGATCATCTTTCATCTTTTGTCAATATACGAGGGGTTATAGCTGAAATCTGCGGTATTTGACCATAACCTGGGCCCGATTGGGAAACGGCGGGCCTGTGGGCTGATCATGTTTTTCACATCTGGACCGTGCACAAACACGGCTGATACTGCTTTATACTGCGGGTTATGGAGAGCCTGGGGCACTACTTGTTACGGGGGCGGATTGCGCTACCGGGGGGAAGTGCGACAGAGGTTTACGAGGGGCAGGATGTGCGCACCGGTATCGAGGTGCTGGCCTTCAGACCTCTGCCGGAAGAACCACCTAAACTGTCCATACCGTACACCCTGGCCTGGATAGCCCAGGAACAGGAGGTCTGGATTGCCGAGATTCCGGTGGGAGCAGTGCAGATCTCCTGGTTAGCAGGCCGGGTGGAGGAGGCCCGGCTGGTGCAGTGGGTCAAGCAACTGCTCAGCGTCTTGCAGGATGCCCAGAAGAACGATATTCCTGTTGGCTATATCATGCCCGAACTAATCTGGGCCAGGGGAAGCCGGGTATGGCTTGGGGGAGTAGGGGTGGCTAACCCCGACCACAAATGGGACTTTGCTGGACTAATCAGTACCGTACGGGTGATTGCCAGCGATGCCTATGCGGCCCTGCCATGGAGAGAGGCCCTGGAGAACTATGTGACGGGTCAGCTCGAATACACTGCGCTGGTGGAGCAGCTCGAGGCCGCCGCTACCGCACTGCCCCCGGTCTCGGTGGTTACCCCAGTTCTGCCCACGCTCACCGAACCAGCCGACCCCAATTTATCCAAGCCCACCAGCAAAAGCCTTACGGTGCAGGTCAGCGAGGCGCAGTTACCCCCGCCCCCAGCCGCTGGTACGCCACCGCGCCGTATTCGCATTGAGGATCGTATCGAGCCCTCCTTCGAGGTGATCGAGCCGCCGCCAACCAGCCGCCGTGCTTTTTTGTTCTGGCTGTGGGTTATTCCGCTCCTGTTGCTGGCCGGGGGGGTTGGCTTGTGGCTGCGCGAGCGGGCCCAGCCCCCAGCGCAACCTACAGTCTATTCCGTTGAGTTTCGCCTTCAGCCGCCGGGCCCACGGGCCAGTATTGCAGTGCTAGAAATTCCTCAGCGCTCCAGAATGCCGCTCAACACCACGATTGCCGAGGTGCCCGGGCGGGTGGAGTTCGACCAGCCAGGGGTCTATCGCATCCGGGTTCAGGTGCAGGGACGTGCCCCGGTGGAGGCGCTGATTGAGGTGCCAAACCCCGCCGGCATCACTATCAGCCTGCGATAAGTCGATAGTCCATGGTCGATAGCCTATAGTCAATGGCTAATAGCTTTTGACCTGCGGCCTTCGACCTTTGACCTTCGACGAACTTCTGACCCTCGGCCCTCGACCCTCGACCCTACTCTCGACTCTTGACTTTACTTCGCCTTATGCTTCTTGCATGAGTGTGGTTATCCTCGACTATGGTTCGCAGTACACCCGCCTGATTGCCCGCCGCATCCGGGAGTTGCGGGCCTACTCGGTCATACTGCCTGGAACTGCAAGCCTGGAGCGCATCAAAGCCGAAAACCCCCAGGCCCTTATTCTCTCTGGTGGCCCAGCCTCGGTTTTCGATCCCGGCAGTCCACGGCCTGCCCCGGGGGTGCTGGAGCAGGGCTGGCCCACGCTGGGCATCTGCTATGGCATGCAGTATCTGAGCCAGCACTACGGAGGCCAGGTCGAGCGCGCCGGACGGCGGGAGTATGGCAAGGCCAGTCTGGAGTTTCATACCGGCCCGCTATTTGCTGGCTTGCAGGGCGAACTGCAGATGTGGATGTCGCACTCCGATGCAGTTACGGTCTTGCCCGAGGGCTGGAGCATAATTGCCAGTACCCAAGAGAATCCCGTGGCAGGAATTGCGGCACCGGATGGGCGCACTTTTGGGGTGCAGTTTCACCCCGAGGTGGTGCATAGCCCCAAGGGGATGCAGGTACTGGAGAATTTTCTGAGCCTGGCCGGGGTGGCCCGCGACTGGACGGCCCAGCACACCCTGGAAAACCTGATTGCCGAGATTCGCTCAAAAGTGGGTGAAGACAGGGTGATGCTGGGGGTGTCGGGCGGGGTAGACTCGTCCACCCTGGCCCTTCTGCTTTCACATGCTATTGGCGACAAACTTACGGCGGTATTTGTGGATCATGGCCTGCTCCGACTCGGCGAACGCCTCGAGGTCGAGCAAGCCCTGCGGCCGCTGGGCCAGGCGCTGCGGGTGGTAGATGCCTCCGAGCAGTTTTTGTCGGCTTTGCAGGGGGTAGCCGACCCCGAGCAGAAACGCAAGATTGTGGGCCGGGAGTTTATCCGGGTCTTCGAGCGCGAGGCCCGGCAGCTGTCTGTTCAGGGCTACAGATGGCTGGCCCAGGGGACGCTCTACCCCGATGTGATCGAGTCGGCAGGCAGCGGCGAGGGCAGCGCCAACATCAAAAGCCACCACAACGTGGGCGGCCTGCCGGACGATCTGAAGTTCCAGCTACTCGAGCCCTTCCGCTACCTGTTCAAGGACGAGGTACGCGAGCTGGCTTTGCTGCTGGGCCTGCCGGAGCCCATCCGCATGCGGCATCCCTTTCCGGGCCCCGGTCTTGCGATTCGTATACTGGGCGAAGTCACCCCACAAAAACTCGACATCCTGCGCCAGGCCGACGATATCTTTATCTCTGGCCTGCGGGACTGGAACCTCTACGACCAGGTTTCGCAAGCTGCTGCCATTCTTACCCCCATACAAAGCGTGGGTGTGATAGGGGATGAACGGAGCTACGGCTATGTACTGGGCCTGCGGGCGGTTTCCACCCTGGACTTTATGACCGCCGACTGGGCCCGCTTGCCGCTGGATTTTCTGGATGAAGTAGCCCGCAGAATAACCCGCAAGGTGCCGGAGATTGGTCGGGTGGTCTACGACATTACCAGCAAGCCCCCAGCCACGATTGAGTGGGAGTAGGGCACTGGTTATTAGATCGCAGACTGCGCTAGGAGCGCTTAGAGTCCTTTTCCAGCTCCTCGAGCCAGCTCATTGCCGCCGACTGCAGGATGCGCAGATTCGAGCCGGTCTGCTCCTCGAAGGCTTTCATGTAGCTCCCCTGGCGCTCGTCGGCAGAGATGGCCTTGATGGTGTTCGCCAGGCGCATCCAGGCCCTGGTTAGCTGGTCGGCCTCGTCTAAAGGCAGGCTGAGGTGGGAAAGTTGCCAGATCTGCTCGGTAAGCCAGCCCCACATCACCATTACCTGGCCCTTGGAGATGCCCCGGTACTGATGCACCTGGCCGACCAGGACCTGCCAGGCGAAGTACTCGCGGTTAAACGGTCCACCTATTGTACGCTGATACCAGACCCGTAAAACCTGCTCGCGCATGGCGCGCTCGCCTTCGCGAAAGACCGAGCGCGTGGCGGGGTGGCTAAAGAGCGTGTCGTAGAAGCTACTTATTATGGCATCTTCCCAGCCTCGCAACTGCGGAAGGTAGGTTTTGAGGGTCTGCTCGTCCCGAAGTCCGAAGCGCGTAACGGGAGGCAGCTCCTCCCAGACTGCTTGCACTACCTGAAAATACCCCTGCAGCGATGGGTTCATGCCGATAGGCTAGCCCAGCCCCTCAGGGTAATTTGCCCCATGCCGCCCGGGCGTGGACCCACTGCTCCTTTAGTGGCAAGTCTACGGTCTAAGGTCTAGAGTCTACGGTGTAAGGTCTGCCACGGTTTCACCTGCTGCTAGCTGCTAATAGCCTATAGCTAATATCTGATAGCTAACTGCACTGTCTTTTGGCTATTGGCTATACGCTATCGGCTATAAGCTTTTGGCCCTCGACCTTCGGCTTTAGACCTTCGACCAAGCGCGTAAGCGCCATTGGCTGGCTACCAGAGAAAGAGCAGCGCAATTTTGATGGGATATCGGTCGGAAATTCCCACCTGAAGAGCAATCGGATCGAGGTACAGCCGCGCACCCAGCCCATAGGCAAGGCTAAAACGCCCTTCAAAACCCAGACCCACATAGCCGGAAATGGCCCCGCCGGGAATCTCGAGGCTGGCCACTGGCCCCAGGTGAATGCCAAAAACACTTCCCAGGGTGTTGAAACTCATATCCATAGCCAGACCAGCGGAAACCGATTGATCGGCCACAACCAGGGCCGGGAACAGATTGGCTTTCAGCATCGCCCAGATTTCAATATTGTCGAAGGTGGTGGGCACGATGGCCTCGAGGTCAAGCCCGGTGTCAATGCCCAGCGGGGTGAACGGCAAAACCGTGCTGGCCTGTAAAATCAGCCCTCGATTGATCCCAAAACCAACCCCGACCGTGTTTTCTGGAAAGGCTGGTGGTTGGGCGAAGGCCAGGCCAACAACCAAAGCTAGTAGGGCAATTAATCGCTTCATGATTCCTCCAAGTCCCGACCTATAATAACAGGCCAGTTTCATGGAAACGCGAATTAACCAGGTTTCTCGTATGCCACAGCCTTGAAAACCCTCGCACGTCTTGCTCACCCGCTTACATTGTTACCCGCATTATTTTTAGTGGCCTATCTACACAGTGGTGTAGTTCCTGGCGAGTGTAATCAGAAAGGTGGTACACGTGTAGGTACGTGTCGCTTCCCTTGATATACACCCGCTGAGATATGAGTGCCTACTTCATACTCAGAACAGGGAGGTAAGAGCATGTCCAAACTGACCCCTGAGATGAAGCTGGAGGCCGACAAACTCCGCCGAGAGTGGGAGACCAGCCCCCGCTGGAAAGGTATCCGGCGCGACTACACACCCGAAGATGTGGTGCGCCTGCGACCCAGTATTCTGCCCGAACAAACCCTGGCCAGGGTTGGGGCCGAGCGGTTGTGGGAGCTGCTGCACAGCCGCCCGTACGTCAACACCTTTGGGGCATATACTGGCGCGCAAGCGGTGCAGATGGTCAAGGCCGGGCTCGAGGCCATCTATCTTTCGGGCTGGCAGGTGGCCGGCGACGCCAACCTGGGTGCCCAGACCTACCCCGACCAGTCGCTTTACCCGGCGAACTCGGTTCCGGCAGTGGTCAAACGCATCAACAACGCCCTCACCAGGGCCGACCAGATTGAGCGCTCCGAGGGGAAGACCGACCGCTACTGGTACGCCCCCATCGTGGCCGACGCCGAGGCAGGGTTCGGCGGGCCCCTGAATGCTTTTGAGCTGATGAAGGGCATGATTGAGGCTGGTGCTGCTGGTGTGCACTGGGAAGACCAGCTCTCGAGCGAGAAAAAGTGTGGGCACCTGGGCGGGAAAGTATTAATCCCAACCCAGCAGCACATCCGCGCCCTCAACGCAGCCCGCCTGGCCGCCGATATTGCGGGCGTACCCAGCGTGATTGTCTGCCGTACCGACGCCGAGTCGGCCACCCTGCTGACCAGCGATATTGACGAGCGCGACAGGCCTTTCGTCAAAGACGGCGAACGCACCCCCGAAGGCTTTTACCGCATCCGCAACGGCATTGAGCCCTGCATTGCCCGCTCTCTGTCCTACGCACCCTACGCCGACCTGTTGTGGATGGAGACCAGCATCCCCGATTTAGAGCAGGCCCGCAGGTTTGCCGAGGCGGTGCATGCGCAGTTTCCCGGCAAGATGCTGGCCTACAACTGCTCGCCCAGCTTCAACTGGAAAAAGAACCTCGACGACGCCACCATCGCCAGGTTCCAGCGCGAGCTGGGTGCAATGGGCTACAAGTTCCAGTTCATCACCCTGGCGGGCTGGCACAACCTCAACTACCGCACCTTCGAACTTGCCAAGGGCTACAAAGAGCGCGGCATGAGTGCCTTTGTGGAGCTGCAACAGCTCGAGTTCGCCGCCGAGAAAGAGGGCTTTACCGCCGTCCGGCACCAGCGTGAGGTGGGCGCGGGCTACTTTGATGATGTACTGATGGCCATCACCGCCGGACAGGCCTCCACTGCGGCGCTGGCGGGCTCGACCGAGGAAGCGCAGTTCCATTGAGGCCTTGGTACCTTAACGCCTTGACCGGTACTGAACCTTTCGGAGTGTCGCAGGTCGCAAGTCTCAGGTCGCATGTCAATAGACTTGAGACCTGCGACTTGAGACCTGAGACATACTTTCTTCACCGTGCGTGGGGTGAGTATGCGAGGCGAAAGTTTTCTTACCAGACCAGTTAGGGCCAGATAGTCTCGGTTTTCGGCCTCCACCACCCCGAGCGTTTAGAACAGATAGCGCTGCCTGGTCGCTATCTGTTTTTTTCTGTACTTCAGGACAGGCTCCTTGCTGCTGGTTTATCTTCCGTGTCCTGTGCAGAACAACCCCTAGCCTCGAGTGTAGCCATGGTGGACAAGTGAAGCAGGTCTCACAGCAAAAACAGATCATCTAGCCGGGTCAGTAACACCATGGTAGCCGCCAGCACCCAGCCCACTCCCGAGGCCGTATAGCCACGGAGCGGCTCATCGGATGCAGCATCTGCACAATCACCAACTCACATCGTTCTTATCAGCACCTTGTCACAGCCTCTCTTGCTTCCGCCCACCGCTACAAACGTTGGGTCAACTCGGACGACAACTATCCTGATTCAGAGGACAAATTGGCGACTGGCAGCCTACTAGATGCTGAATGGAGCACAGTCTGATTCACAACAGCCCTATAGGATACACGGCATGGATCGGGGTTTCAAACTATCCCCAGGTGGTCGCAAGCGACTGATTGGTCGCTGGAACGCTCTGCTCTCGTCGCAGGGGATAGACCCGAACGAGCACTTTTCTATGCTCGACGATCTGCTCACCCGCCATACCGAGCCGCAGCGGTTCTATCACAATCTGGTGCACCTGGATAATTTGTTGCACTTGCTGCCTGCCCAGCCCCACCTGGAGTTCGCGGCATGGTTCCACGATGCCATCTACGACCCCACCCGCACCGACAACGAGGCCCAGAGTGCTCTGCTGGCCGAACAAAGCCTGAGGCGTCTGGGTGTGGCACCAGAAGTCCTAAAGGCCGCCACGGCCATAATCCGGGCCACCGAAAACCACCAGACCGACGATCCCGATACCGCCCTTTTCCTGGATGCCGATCTCTCCATGCTGGGCGCCGAACCCGAAACATACCAGTGCTATGCCCAGGCCATCCGGCAGGAGTATGCCTGGCTTCCCGAGCCGCTATTCTCAAAGCGCCGTGCCGCGGTACTGCAAAAGTTTCTGAGCCGCAGACGCATTTATCAAACCGAAGCCTTTGTCAAGCTGGAAGAGCCTGCCAGGGAAAACCTGCAGCGCGAACTGGAGCAAATTGCTGGAGCGCAAGCCCACTCCAGCAACAACCCCTCCCCACGTGAGTAAAATTGCCTCTGGTCGTCCATACACCAGCCTCACATCTCAGATGGCTAATAGCTCATAGCTTATAGCGGATAGCTAAAAGCGGTTGTTGCTATCGGCTATCGGCTATCAGCTTCCAAAGGGCTTATCGAAGGGGCCTGTCCTGAGCCTTGCCCAGAGCCTGTCAAAAAAAATCGAAGGGTTGCCATGAGCGCGAAATGACGATTATCTAGGGCATTCCGTAATAGTGATTATGAAACCCCTGACTGAACTTGTAGCCAGCAACTCGGCCTGAGGCTAGGTCCTTTTTTTCAACGCCATCAGCTGCTC
This sequence comes from Deinococcota bacterium, assembly GCA_041695225.1. Lineage (GTDB taxonomy): Bacteria > Deinococcota > Deinococci > Deinococcales > Thermaceae > Meiothermus. The sequence continues at coordinate 94,435 of JBGFRI010000046.1, read as the reverse complement.
GGCGGGCCAGGTGTTGGCCGTCTGGCTGGGGTGCAGACCGGCTTTATGGGCGAAAAGCAGACCATACTCAATCTCCGAGATGCTCTCGACGCTGTGCGCGTCGGGGCTTAGCGAAAAGTTAAGGCGATCACGCCAGGCCAGCATCAGCCGCCAGTCCAGGTCGAGGCGGTGGGGGCTGCAGTTGAACTCCACGACCTTTTGGTTTTGCCGGGCGCGTTCCAGCACGGCTTCCCAGTCGGCTTCGGCCCCTTTGCGTCGCAGAATCAAGCGGCCGCTGGGGTGGCCCAGGATGCTCAAGTACGGGTTATCCAGGGCGCGCAGCAGGCGTTCGGTCTGTTCGGTTTTGCCCAGGCTTAGTCCCGTATGCAGGCTTCCTACCACCACTTCAAATTTTGCCAGTAGCTCATCTGGGTAATCCAGGGACCCATCGGGCAGGATGTCCGACTCGATGCCGCGCAAAATCCGAAAGGGGGCCATCTCGGTGTTGAGGGTCTTTATCTCGTCCCACTGGCGTATCACATCCTCGATCCGCAACCCACCGGCATAGGCCGCAGCCTGGGAGTGATCGCAGATAACCATGTATTCAAATCCGTGCGCAATGGCAGCCTGGGCCATCTGGCGCAGGGTTCCGCTGCCGTCGGAGTAGGTAGAATGCACATGAATCAGGCCCCGAAGCTGCTGGGGTTGGAGGGTGGCGTGGGGTACCGGCAGGCCGATATGCTCCTTTTCCCGCCAGTAGGCAGGCACAAAGGGCTGGCTCAATGCTTTGAACACCTCTTCCTCGGTGAACATGGAAGGGGGAATGGGCCCCAGGGAGGCCAGCCAGTCCTGTGAACCCGTGGCCTGCACCAAAACCGAGCCAAAAGAGCCGGCAGGGCTACAAAAAACCCGCAAGGGCAGGCCCTCGAACTTCCCCAGCACCAGACCGCCCTGGGCCTCTTCCACATGGCGGCCCAGGACCGGGCGCACCTGCTCCAGGGTACCCACCACTACCAGATCAAGGTTGCTGATCGTTTCCAGGCCACGCCGCACGCTGCCCGCCAGTTCGGCCTTTAGCCCCGCGTTCTTCAGGTCGGTTAGCAGTATCCTGGCTACCTCGAGCCCCACCGGTAGCATCACCCGGCGCATATTGCCCAGGGCGTAGCGGGCGGCCTCCAGCAGGCTGGCCTCGCTTCTGGCGCCAAAACCGGGCAGGGCGCGAATTCTGCCCTCTTCGGCATACAGCACCAGTTCTTCCAGACTGGTCACGCCGTTGTCCCACAAGGCCCGGATGCGCTTGGGGCCAAGGCCCTGCACCGTGAATAGCTCGTGCACACCCGGCGGAACGCGGCTCTCGAGCTCGGCCAGGTAGGCGAACTCCCCGGTCTGGACAATTTCACTCAGCATCGGGGCCAGCGATGGCCCAATGCCCGGCACCCCCTTGAAGCCCCTGGCTGCCAGCTCGCCCAGCTCGGCGTCCTGCTGCTCCAGGTTGCGGGCCGCAGTGCGGTAGGCTTTGGCCCGGAACTCGCCCTCACCCAGCACCTCCATCAGGTCGGCAGCGTACTCGAGCATTCCCGCCAGGTCTTTACGGTTCATGCCACTAGCCTACAGACTGGACCATGAAGTGGCCAAAAATAGTCGAAGGTCTGCAACGGTCTCACCTGCTGCTAGCTGCTAATAGCCTATAGCTTTGCTGATAGCCAACCGCACTGTCTTTTGGCTATTGGCTATACGCTATCGGCTATAAGCTTGCGACCTTCGACCTTCGTCTTTAGACCTTCGACTGAGCGTCGGCTACCAGCGCATAAGGCACTGGCTTCCCTGCCCTGAAGACTACAGCCTGGGTATAGCCCACCGCTTTCAGTAGCTCTACCGCGTCGGAAAAGCGATAGGCCACGTCCTCGGGGCGGTGGGCGTCGGAGCCCAGCACCACCGGAATTTGCAGCTGGGACGCTCGCGCCAACAGCTCTGCGCTGGGATAAATCTCGGCAGCCTTTTTGCGCCATCCAGCAGTGTTCACATCCAGCGCCAGCCCTTCTCCGGCTATCACCTGCAGGGCTTCCTCGGCCAGCTCCAGATAGCCCTCGCTGGGCCGAAAACCCATCACCTTGGGCAGATCGAGGTGTCCAATGGAGTGAAACAGTCCCGACCTGGCAGCCTGTACCACCAGCTTGAAGTACTCGCGGTAAATATCGCCGATCTCGCGCTCGAGGAACTCGGAGACATAGCGTGGGTTGTCGAAAGGCCAGGCCCCGATGTGGTGCACCGACCCAATGATGTAGTCGTAGGGGTACTGCTGGCCAAGCCGCCGCACAAAGTACTCGGTACCGGGGTGAAAATCGGCCTCGAGGCCGATGCCCACATAAAAACTGCCCGCCTCGGTTCGCAGCTTCTCCATCGTGGCGTGGTAGAAGGGCAGCTCACCCAGCTCCATGCGCACCTCGGCATCGAACCAGGCAGGCATGGGGCTATGGTCGGTTATCACCATGCCCAGCAAGCCTGCGTCTTTGGCGGCCTGCACATAGCCAGCGGGCTCTCCCAGGGCGTGTTTGCAGAGTGGCGTGTGGATGTGGCTGTCGTACATGGTTTTCTCCTAACTAAAAAGTTTCAGTGCGCCCTGGGCCGGCCAAAGAGGGTGTAAGGCGCACCACCCGTCCCGCGCAGGCCCAGACCTGTAAAGGCTGCCCTAGCACCCGGGTAGCCTGTACAGCCAGGTCTTCGTCGAGCACCAAAGGGCCCCCCACACTCTGCACCAGACTGGCAACCTGCGGCGGGGCCAGCTGCGGCTGACGCCCAAGCACAGCATCTAGCTGCCAGCGGCTGGCCCAGAGCCGCTTGAGCGCCCACAAGGTTTCCTGCTGGCCGGTCTTTACCGCAAAAGGTGGTTCGCCAGCGTAGCGTACCAGCGCCGGGCCTTCAGGCAAAACTGCGCGGATCTGGTCAGAACGCTCAGACAACATGTACGACTCACGCAGTAGTTTTTCCGATAAGGTACAGGCGCTCTCTAACTTTTTTTCATCAATGCGTACCCCAAACACCCCAGCAAAAGCGTGCCGGACCTGCTCGGCCAGATTGCCCAGCTGGTAAAACTCGGTCTCCACCCCCACCAGCACCAGGGTAGGAGCCACCACCAGGCCCGCCCTTTGCAGCACCTGAAGCTGCGCTAACTCGTCAGTTTCCGCGGCAAGGTGCGGCGGGAGTTCCTGAAGCCAAAAAACCATACCCTCCAGTCTACTTCCAAGACCACAAGGCCAATGAGGCCCTGATACGTCAATAGTTGATAGTCGATAGTTGATAGTCGATAGTTGATAGTCGATAGTTGATAGTTGATAGTCTATAGACTATCGACTATAGGCGTTAGATCTTGGCCTCGGGGGCGGACAGCCTCGCAAGATGGAGCAGGCAGTGGGAGAGTGACCACCACAGTGACCCGCCTTTCTGAACAGTCGCCCACCAGGCCAAGGGGGCTCCTGTTGGCAAACAGCTCGAGGCTGTCGCCTGGACTGCCGTCCAGCAGGGTATGGCTTCCGGCTGTCAGGGCGCCACCAGGGGGTGCGCGTAGCGCATGGAGTGGGTGATGCAGTGGTCGAGGATTTGGAGTGATGAACCGATACTCGCTATGCGAGTAACCTACGGTGGGGGCGGTGATGGTTGCTGCCACCGTAGCTGTCGTTGGACCAGGGCTAAAAAACCGCAAGCCCAGCGCCGGCAGAATGGAAAGTAGCCCCAGCAAGCCCAGGGCCACCAGCAAGATGCTAAGGGTGGGTAGGCCCGTATGGGCAGCTGGGGCCATCAGGCCCTGGGTGAGGCCCAGAGGGGCCGAGGAGACCGGAATGCCCGGCGCCTCCGAGCTGCCAAACTCAGCCAGGGCGGCCTCGGCCTCGCGGTCATCGGCCTCCTGTACCAGGGTGGGTCTGCTGAAAACCAGGAAGAAGACCTTCAGGTAGTAGTAAGCCCCAATTGCCGAGGTGAGGAGGGCCAGCACCACTAAGCCCCAAAAGCCCGCCAGGGCGGCCTCCTGGAAGACCATAAACTTGGCCCAGAAACCGGCCAGCGGGGGTAGCCCCAGCACCGAGAGAACGCTTATGGCCATGGCCCCACCCAAAAGGGGTCTGCGGTACCAGAGGCCCCGCAAACGCTCGAGGGGGATATCCTGGTTCGAGAGCATCGCCAGCACCGCAAAGATGATGCCGGTAGCCAGGCCATAGGACAGCAGGTAGAAAGGGATGGTGATGCCGCCGGTAGGCCCAAACAGCCCCAGTCCGATATAGCCTGCATTGGCAATGGACGAGTAAGCAAACAGGCGCTTGGCCTCGCTCTGGGCCAGCGCCCCCAGGTTGCCAAACAGGATGGTCAGTGCAATCAGGGCAGCCAGGGCCATACCCCAGACCTCGAGGCCCTCGGGGGTAAAGATGCGCAGCATGGCGGCAAATGCAGCCACCTTTACCACAGTGGCCATGAAGAGGGTGACCACGGTAGGGCTACCCTGATATACATCGGGCGCCCACCAGTGGAAAGGTACCATGGCAATCTTAAAAGCAAAGGCCGTCAGAATCAAAAGCAGCGCAGCCGTGTAAAGCGGCCCCGAGCCCGCCGCTCCTACCGCAAAGCTGCCGGTAGCCCCAAAGTAGAGGGCAATACCGTACAGGAATATGGCCGCCGCCAAAGCCCCCAGCAAAAAGTATTTCAAACCCGCTTCAAAACCCTTTTCGTTGCGCTGCCAGGTAGCCAGCACGTAAAGCGGCAGGGAAAGAATTTCCAGCGCAATTACCATCACCACCAGATTGGGCGTGCTGGCCATGATATGTATACCGGCTACCGCAAACAACACCAGCAGGGGAAACTCAAACTTCCTGGCGGGGCCGAGCAGCAAGGCCCACAAACCCCCCAGAATCGCCACTATGGTCAGGCCCCTGGCCAGAGTGTCGAACTGATAAAGACCGCCAAAGCCGATCACCGTCTGGCCCCAGTCCACCAGGCTATACAGGCCCGCCAGCAACAGACCGCTTACCGCAATGTAGCGGCTAGCCTCCCTCGAGACCACAAACGACAGCAGGGTCAGAACGGTCGCCAGACCCACCAGGATATAAAGCGTAGTCATGCGCCACCCCCAAACAGCGCCGCAATAGCCCTACCCAGCGGCTCCAGGTATACCGTAAAAAGTTTGGGGTACAGGCCCATCAGCAGGAGTACGCCCACCGTCAGGGCGGCAAAACCCCATTCGCGCCAGTTAAGGTCGAGAACCGCGCTCGCCTGGGCAGCGTCCGAAGCCGGTCTGGGGGGCGTCTCCTGGAATAGCTTCTGGAAGGCAGTAAGCGCATAGGCCGCAGCGGCAACAACCGACACAAAGGTCACAAAAGTGAGCCAGGGCGAGACCTGGTAAGCACCCAGCAAGACCATCAGCTCGCCGGGAAAGCCCGAAAGACCCGGCAGCCCAATCATGGCCATCAGCAAGAACATCCCCAGCACATAAAGCGCCGGGGTGTGCCGGGCCAGCCCCCGCACCGGCATAAGCTCGAGGCTCCCGGTGCGCTTATAAACCAGACCCACAAACAAGAACATGGCAGAGCCATAAATCATCGAAGCGCCCAGCAGATAAAGCGCCCCCACGGTGCCTTCCATATTGCCGCTAAACAGCCCTAGCGCCCCCATTCCCAGGTGCGAGACCCCAGCATAAGCCAGCAGGGTCTTCCAGTCCGGCGCGCTGAAGGCCACCCAGGCCGCGTACAGAGCCCCAAAAGCCGCCAGGAACAGAAGCAGCCCCTGCCACTGCTGGAAGCCTTCGGGCATCAGCGGGATGGCCCATTTGAAAAAGGCAAAAATGCCCACCTTGTACAAAGTGCCCATGGCGTCGGCCAGGCCGGAAGGGTGGTTCTGCTGATGGAAGCCGGGCAGCCAGGCATGCAGCGGAAAGAGCGGGGTCTTGACCGCCAGGGCCAGCAGGAAGCCCAGAAAAGCCAGGGTCGCGGCCGGTCCGGTAAGCGGGTTAGCGGCCAGGTCGGTAAACAGAAAACTCTCGGCGCCGCCCAGATAGCGCACCGCGAATATTGCCGCCAGCATCGGTAGCGAGCCGACCAGGGTAAAGAGGGCAAAGGTATAGATGGCCCGCAAGCGGTCTGGCCCACCAAAAAACCACAGCATTAGCAGGGCCGGAATAAGGGTGGCCTCGAAAAAGACATAAAACAAGACCAGGTCTTGTGCAGCAAAAATGCCCAGCAGGCCCGTCTGCATAATCAGGCTAAGGGCCAGGAAGCGCACCGGCACATCGGCAATCCAGACCCCCAGCAAAACCACCAGGCTTACCGCAAACCACAATAAAAGACCAGAGCCGTCCAGTCCCACCGAGTAGTAGACCCCGAGTTCGGGCAGGAAAGGCGTCTGGCTGTAATAAGCAACCCCACCGTCGTAGCCCACAAACAGCACCAGCCAGATCACCAGGCTGGCTGCGGCCGATGCAACCGCAAAGCCGCGCCCCAGCGATGGAAACAGCAGCAGTACCAGACCTGCCAGCAGGGGTAGCCACAGTCCCATATGAATCATCGCAACACCCCCCATCCCAGCAGCAGCACCAGGGCTATCATCAGCCCGACCATGTAGAGCCGCAGCGCCCCGGTCTGCAGGCTGGCCAGCAACCTGCCCAGCCCCCCTACCAGGCTGCCAAGCCCGGTAAAACCGGCCAGAATTCCCCTATCGGCGTCGAGCAGGACTCCGGCCAGCGACCTGGCAGGGTTGACCAGGATGGTGTTGAAAAGGGCATCGGCATAAAAGCCCTCCAGCGCCCAGACCTGGAAGCGCTCCAGCCAAGGCGGCGCTTTCTGCTGGTAAAAACCAAAACCCCACCACAGAGTAACCGCCGCTACCACCGCCGAGACGATAATCAGAATCCACTCGGTCAGCACCGGCAGTTTTTCCAGAGCAAAATCGCCAATAGCAGGGGTCAGAAACGGATTCAGGAAGTTTTGGTAGTCAATCACATAGGGCAGGCCCATGAACCCCGCCCCCGCTGCGCCTACCATCAGAATATGGTTGGGCCACAGCATAACCGGCGGGCTTTCGTGAGGGTGCTCCTTGCCGCGGTAATCCCCCCAGAAGACCAGCACATACCAGCGTACCGAGTACAACGCAGCCAGCACCGAGGCTATCATCATCAAGGCCCACAGCAGCGGGCCGTAGGCAAAGGAGTAGGCCAGAATGGCATCCTTGGACCAGAAGCCCGCCAGTGGAATCAGACCGCCGGAGGCAAGGGTTGCAACAACGCCGTGTATGTGTGTGCTAGGCAGGTATTTCCGCATACCGCCCATCTGGCGCACGTCCTGCTCACCGCCCAGGGCATGAATGACCGAGCCCGAGGTCATAAACATTAGCGCCTTGAAGAAGGCATGGGTCACAATATGGAAGATCGCCACCCAGTAGGCCCCTACTCCGACCGCTACAAACATAAAACCTAGCTGCGATAAGGTGGTATATGCCACGATACGCTTGATATCCCACTGGCCCAAGGAGGCCAGCGCACCATATATCGCCGTTATCAGGCCAATTACCACAATCAGGCCCGAAAGGCATGCGTCGCCATGCAGCATAAAAGCGTGCCGCACCAGCAAGTACACGCCGGCTGTAACCATGGTAGCGGCGTGGATCAGGGCCGAGACCGGGGTAGGACCGGCCATGGCATCGGGCAGCCAGACCATCAGGGGTACCTGGGCGCTTTTGCCCATGGCTCCAATTAGCAGTAGCAAACCTGCCAGCGTAAGCGCAGCCGGGTTGTAACCCCCAGCCTCGACCTTCTGAACCAGCTCGGAGATCGAGAGGGTGCCAAACATCTTCCACAAGAGGCCCATGGCCAGCAAAAAGCCCAGGTCGCCGATGCGGTTGACAATAAAGGCCTTGCGGGCTGAGTCGGCATTGACCCGCTGGTTATACCAGAAGCCGATCAGCAGGTAGGAGGCCAGGCCCACCCCCTCCCAGCCAATAAACACCACCGGCAGGCTGTCGCCCAGTACGAGCACCAGCATGGCGGCAATAAACAGGTTGAAGTAGCTAAAAAAGCGGCTATAGCCAGGGTCACCGTGCATGTAGCCAATGGCCCAGACATGAATTAGAAAGCCCACCCCTGTAACTACTAGCAGCATCACCCCCGAAAGGTTGTCGAGGTTGAAGCTGAAAGGAATCCCTGGCAGCCAGTCCAGCAGGGTCCACCTAGCCCCGCCTTGAAACAGCAGGTACAAACCCAGCAGAAAGCTGCCCAGCACCAGGCTCGAGGCCAGCCAGCCAGCTACGGGCTCTTTGAAATGTTTGCCAAACAGCCCCAGCACCACAAACCCCAGCAGGGGCAGCGCGATGATCAGGGGTAGGAAAATGGTCTCTTGCATAGCTTATCCCCTTAGTTGCCGTAGCTCGTCTACGCTGGTGGTCTCGCGCCGACGGAAGATAGCCACGATCAAGCCCAGGCCCACCGCAACCTCGGCAGCGGCAATAGCGATAATGAAGAGCACCACCACCTGGGCATCGAGGCTGCCCATTAGCTGGGCAAAACCAATCAGCGCCAGGGCTGCGGCGTTCAGCATTAGCTCTACCGACAAAAACACCAGAATAGCGGTGCGCCGGGTGAGCGCACCATACGTCCCGATAGCAAACAATAGCGCCGAGGCAAAAAGCCAGATCATCGCTCTGCCACCCCCGGTTCGTCCTTTGGGGCCTCTGGGCCCGGCTGGCTGGCAATTCGCTCCGGTTCGATCAGCACTACTGCCGCAACCGTGGCCACGAGTAGCAAAAAGCCCACCAGCAGCAGTGCATAAAGCCACTGCTGGGGGTCGTACAGGAGTGGCCCCAGGACCTGGGGCAGACCACCCTGCAAGGGGGGCGGGCTAGCCGGCGGCTGGAAATGGCTAAGGGCCAGAAGCAGCACCCCCGCCAGACCTACCGCCCCCAGGCCAGCCACCCAGGGCAGCCGGGGAAAAAGGTCTTTGCCCATGCTGGCGCTGGCGGCGGAAAGCAGCATAATCACAAACAAAAACAGCACCACAATTGCTCCGGCATAAACGATAATCTGAATCATGGCTACAAAGCGGGCCTCGAGGGCCACATACACCCCGGCTACCACCAGAAAGTTGGCAATCAGTGCCAGCGCTGCATGTACGGCATTTTGCAGCCGCACCACCGCAATGGCCGTAATAACCAGTAGCACTAGTGCGACGATTTCCCATATTCCAACACTCATTGATTCCTCCAGGGGCGTTAGACGTGCTGGCGAACTGGCCAAGCAAGCCATCGGCGTGTGGGTCTCACCCGGCCTGACAACCTGACCCTAAGCACTCTGCCCTCGTCTCACTTTTTCGGCCGGGGTGGTTTTACACCCTCGAGCTCGGGCCGGGCATAAGGCACGCTATAGCCTTTCTTGACTGGCTTACCGGTATAAGCTGCCTCGCGGCGCTGGGGCTTGGTGCCTTCCACCTCCACCAGCATGTCCTCTTTGCCATATACAAAGTCGCTGTAGCGGTAGTCGGCCATCTCGAAGTCGTAACCCATCACCACTGCGCTGGTCGGGCATGCCTCTTCGCACAGCCCACAAAAGATGCAGCGCAGCATGTTGATCTCATATACCTTGGCAAACCGCTCCCCCGCACTCACGGGGTTGCTAGGGTCATTTTCGGCGGCCTCGACATAAATGGCGTAAGCCGGGCAGACCGCCGCACAGAGTGAGCAGCCAATACACTTTTCCAGACCATTGGGATGCCGGGTTAGCACGTGCCGCCCGTGAAAGCGGGGCTTGAGGGGTACCGGGGCATCGGGATAAGGAATAGTAACCGGCTTCGAGAACAAAGCTCTAAGGGTGATGCCCATGCTCTGCGCCAGTGCAGCAATGCTCATCTATCAGCTCCTTTCGTACGGGGCATGGTTTTGGGTCTGGCCGTCAGAATTACATAAACTGTAAAGGCAGCCAGGCTTGCGAGCGATAGCCAGCCCAGCACCGCAATGGGTAGCTGGTAGGCCATCACAAAAGCCGCCACCAAAAACCACAAAAGCGCCAGCGGGAACAAGCGCCCCCAGCAAAATAGCATCAGCTGGTCGTAGCGCAGGCGGAAGAGGGTGCCGCGCACCCAGATGAAGAAAAACAAAAACAGGGCAATCTTGGCAAACATCCAGACAAAAGGCAGCGCGAAGACTGGGCCAATGAGGGGGAGCTGTTCCATGAAAGCAGGCATCCGCCAGCCCCCTAAAAAGATAGTGGGAATCAGGGCAGCAGCGGTAATCAGGTGAATATACTCGGCCATCTGGAACAAGGCCCACTTGATCGAGCTGTACTCGGTGTTATACCCCCCCACCAGCTCCTGTTCGGCCTCGGGAAGGTCAAAAGGCGTTCGGGCCGCCTCGGCCATACTGGCCAGCAGAAAAATGGCGAAAGCGGGCAACATATACAGGATTAGCCAGCCATTTTCATGCTGCCAGTTGACAATTTCCTGCAAGTTTAAAGACCCCACCAGCACAACTGGAGCAACCAAGCTTATTCCCAGCGCCAGCTCGTAGGAGACCAGCGAAGCAGCAGAACGGAGTGAGCCAAGCAACGAGTACTTGGAGTTAGAGGCCCAGCCCGCCAGGAAGATGCCATAAATGGCCATCTCCGATATGGCAAAGACGTACAGAATACCAACATCGAGGTTAATAACCCAGGGGTCGTAGCCAAAAAAAGCGTCCTCGGGTCCAAAAGGGATCAGGCCAAAGGTGAGCAGGGCAAAGGTGACCGAGATCATGGGCGCAAGAATAAAGATCACCCTGTCGGCTCGGGAAACCACTATGTCTTCTTTAAAAATGGACTTTATCGCATCGGCAATGGGCTGAAACAGGCCACCTGGCCCTACCCGGTTAGGGCCCTGGCGAACCTGGATGCGGGCCAGCAGGCGCCGCTCGATCAGGGTCATATAGGCAAAGGCCGTCAAAAGGCCCAACACCACCAGAAAGGCCTTGATGCCCACCATCCACAAGGGGTCGGTGGCATTGGAATCAGCAGGAACCGCCTCGGCGGCCGTAGCGATACTGGTAAAAAACACTGCACTAACCAAGACCCGCTTTGGGGCTGATAACCAGAGCCGTTGTTGGCCTTCGACCTTAGGCTTTAGGCTTTCGGCCTTCATGCCTCACCTCCCACCAGTATCCTGCTCTCCACCCTGCGACCCGCCCAGGCCCCCAGCGCAGGCAGGTAGATTGCCCCATCAGGCAGACCAGCCACTATCCTGATCTGAAGCTTCCCTACCCCCCAGGGGGTCTTTAGCTCTACCAGGTAGCCTTCGGCCAGGCCGTGGGCTCTGGCGGTTGCCTGGCTCATCTCCAACCTTACCTCTACCAGCCTGGCCACCGCGCCCACTAGCTGTTCACGTCGCCACATGGTGGGGCGCAGGTAAATCTGGCCAGCCAGTTGACCCGTGTCTTTGGCTGTCCATCCAGCCCCCGGCTGCATCCAGCGCTGCATAAGCGGCGGCAGCTGGTGTTGTTCTGTGAGCAGCCGGGTGGCCTGCCGGACTAAGCGCACGGGGGGTTTAACATCGGCAGCCTGGGCCAGCAGGCCCAGCGCTGCAACTGCCCCATCGGCCTGGCCATTGTTTATACCGGCCGGCTTTAGCGGTAGCAGCCGGCCTTCCAGGTTTACGGTATGGCCAGTCTTCTCGTAGGCGGTCTGGTAAGGCAACAAAACGTCGGCATACCTGTTGGCCAGGGGGTGCTGGTGGGAGAGGTGGAGGATGCGAAACCGGGCCGCCTTGAGCTGGACCTCGGTCGGCAGATAGCTGTAGTAAACCACCCTGGCTCCGGTTTCGGTCCAGCCTGCCCCACCTTCCCGCGGGAATAACCCTAGCAGTTCCAGGCCCCGCGCATTAGCGGCAGGGGTCATGCACATTACCCGGGCCCCCAGCTGTTCGGCCAGCTCGCGGGCTTTGCTGGCTGCGCCAGGCTGATTAAGCACCCCCGCGCCCAGCACCAGGATGGTCTTATGGCTGGTCAACAGCCTATCCCTGACCCAGGCTACCGGCTCCTTCAGCCCGGCAGGGGCCTCGGCCTGGCCCAGCAGCGCCATAATCAGGGCTGTCTCGGCGCCGGGGAGATGCACCGCACCAGCCCCGGCCCATTTTGCCGTACTCGAAGGATAGGGGCTGAACAGGGCCAGCTTATGGGACAGGCGGGGCATCCGCTCTTTTATGTTGAGGTCGGCAAAGGGCGTACCATGGTTAAGGCTGGGCAGTGGCTTGAGGCCACGGCTATACTCCGAAAGCCGCAGGTGCAGGGTGGGGGCCTCCTCGGCGGGGTCGCCCAGCACCAGTACGAACTGGGCATCCAGAATCTCATCGAAACTGGCCGTCGGGAAGGCTGTTGCCGGATACAGGGTGCGGCCCTGGAAGTCGCGGTGGCTAGTTCCCAAGGTGTTGGCCAGTTCCACCGCCGCCAGACCCTCTTCCAGGGTACTGTTACCTGCCAGGTAGATTCCAATATCACTTCGCGCAAGGCCCCCCAGGCCAGCCTGTATTGCCGCCAGGGCTTCATCCCAGCTGACCTCTACCAGCCTGCCGGCCTTGCGTACAAGCGGCGCAGACAGGCGATCCTGGTTGACCCATTGATGCCCAAAGCGGGCCGCGTCGGAGATCCAGATCTGGTTGACCTCGCGGCGCTCGGCGGCGCGGATGCGCTGTAGCAGACCACTGCGGGTATCCACCGTAATGGCTGCTCCACAGGCATCATCCATTGAGGTGGTCAGGGTGGAGTCGTACTCCCAGTTGCGGGCCCTAAAGCGCGCGGTCTGGTCGAGCAGGGCCCCAACCGGGCAGATGTCTACAATATTTCCGGAAAAGTTAGAGGGTAGGCCGTTCTCTTCACTGTTGATAAAGGTGTGCACCCCGCGCTCGATAAAGTCCAGCACCTCTTCGCCGGGAATTTCCTCGAAGTAGCGCACGCAGCGTTTGCAGTGGATGCAGCGCTCCCGGTCCAGCACAATGAAGGCCGATAGCGGGTGGTGTTTGTCCACGTGCCGCCTGGTCATCTCGAAGCGGGTATACATGGGCAGTTCCATGGGGTCGGGCTGGTAAAACTTCTCTACCAGGCCATACTCGTAGCTGCGGTCTTGCAGCTCGCAGGCCCCGCCTTTGTCGCAGGTAGGGCAGTCGAGCGGGTGGTTGAGTAAGGTCAGCTCGACCATCCCCGACTGGGCGTGCTTGACCTCGTCGGACAGCGTATCTACTGCCATGCCATCGCTTACCATGGTCACGCAGGCAGCGGCCAGTTTGGGCACCCAGAAAATTTTGGGCTGCCCATTTTCCATGATGAAATTGCCGTCGGGCCCTTTGCGTGGGCTGCCCGTCCTGACCAGGCACATGCGACAGGCTCCCACCGGTGAAAGGTGCTTTTCCGCGCAGAACAGTGGTACATCAAAGCCTGCATGAAAAACTGCATCCATCACCGATGTTCCGTCCGGGACTTCGACCAATTTGTCGTTTATCGTCAGTCTGGCCATCATTACCCCCAGCGGCTGGTGCGTTGGACGGCTTCGCCGTTCGCGACAAGATCTTCATACTGGTCACGGAAGTGCTTCAGGCTTCCCCGCACCGGCCAGCAGGCCGCGTCGGCCAGGGCGCAGAAGCTGCGGCCTTCAATCTGGCCCAGCAGGTTTTCCAGCAGCTCCACATCGCCCTTCTGCCCCTGCCCGGTACCCATCTTTTTGAATAACGCCGTCATCCAGCCCGAGACCCCCTCGCGGCAAGGGGTACACTTACCGCAGGACTCGTGGCCATAGAAGCGGGTCAGGTTCCACATGACATCCACCATGCTCATACTGGCCGGGATGCCAATCACCCCACCCGTGCCCAAGAGCGAGCCCTTTGCGCTCAACGACTCGTACTCCATGGGGGTATCCAGAATTTCCTGGGTCCAGGGCAGCGGCGGGCAGGAAGAACCCCCAGGGATGATAGCCTGGATCGGCTCGGTGGGCCCTCCGGCAAACTCGTAGAGCAGCTCGCGGAAAGTAGCGCCCAGCGGCAGCTCGTATACCCCAGGGCGCTGGAAGGGGCCGCTAACCTGAAAGAGCTTGTGCCCTCGGGATTTTTCCGTGCCCATGCTGGCAAACCAGTCTGCTCCGCGAGCGATGATATGCACCGCCGAACAGATGGACTCAACATTGTTGATGGTGGTGGGCATCCCCCAAAGGCCCGCCTGGGCCGGGAAGGGCGGCTTCATGCGGGGGGTGGCTCGCAGGCCCTCGAGGGAGTTCATCAGCGCGGTCTCCTCACCGCAGATGTAGGCCCCAGCCCCCCGGTGCACATACAGGTCGAAGCTAAAACCAGTATTCAGCACATTCTGGCCCAGATAGCCCTGGTCATAGGCCTCCTTTATAGCTACAACCAGGCGGTCGTAGGCCTGCCGATACTCGCCCCGGACGTATATGTAGCCTTTGCTGGCTCCGATCCCCACCCCGGCTATGATCATTCCCTCAATTAGCTGGTGGGGGTCGTCTTCCATCAGATAACGGTCTTTGAAACTGCCTGGCTCCGACTCATCGGCGTTACAGACAATATAGTGCTGTTTCCCGCTGTTTTTGGGCATGAAGCTCCACTTCATGCCGGTGGGGAAACCGGCCCCGCCCCGCCCGCGCAGGCCAGACTTTTTCATCTCCTCCACCACCCAGTCCCGCCCCTGTGCAATGGCCTTGCGAACTGGCTGGTATCCACCGTGGGCAAGATAGTAGGCAAGGCCCCAGGAGCCAGGCTGGCCCACATGCTTGTACAGGGTCACCTCAAAGCGCGGGTCTTTTCCACTCACAATGGGCCCAGTGCTCACAGTGCCACCTCGTCTCCTCGAGTGTGCACGACGTGACCGGCCTTGCCTGGGAGCTCAATTTCTTCAAGGCTCTTGCCTTGGCGCAGGCCGTGCAGAAGGGCATAAAGCCTGGCCCTAGTCACGCACTCCATATAGGGCTCGTCGTTGACCTGTACCACCGGGGCAGTGTGGCAACTACCCAGGCACTCGACTTTCTGAATACTGAAAAGGCCGTCGCGGCTAACCTCGCCCCGAAGAATCTGCAACTCTTCTACCAACTGGTCCCACAGCTGTTCTGCGCCGGCAATTGCACACGAAAGGGTGGCGCAGACCTGGAGGTGATACTTGCCGGTTGGCAGGGCCTGATAGTAGCTGTAAAAACTCATCACCCCTGCTACCGAAGTAGGGGTGATGCCCAGAATCTGCGCGATTTCTTCCTGGCGCTGTGAGCTAACCCAGCCCTCGTCCTGCTGCACCCGCCGCAGCATGGGCATCAGGGCGGCTCGCCGCCCCTCGGTAGTAGCGGGGTACTGAGCATAGACTTCTGCCAGCCAGTCTTGCTTGTCGTCAAAGAATCCCATAGTCCTCCACACAGGTCTCAGGTCACAGGTCTCAGGTCAGTATCCTTGGTCATGTGACGTCAGACGTGCGACAATTAGCGATCTACATCCCCCATCACCGGGTCGAGCGAGGCGATAACCGCCACCATATCCGCCATCTGGACGCCTTTGCAGGCGTAGGGCAGGCTTTGCAGGTTAACAAAGCTGGGGGCCCGCACCTTGACCCGGTAGGGCATCGAGCCGCCGTCTGAGACAATGTAATAACCCAGCTCACCCCTAGCGCTCTCGGTGGGCAGGTAAACCTCGCCCAAAGCCGGGTGGAAGCCCTCGGTAACCAGCTTGAAATGGTAGATCACGGCCTCCATCGAGGTTTCCAGTAGCTCGCGGGGCGGCAGCGAAATTTGCGGGTTGGGGTCGCGGATGGGGCCAGGCCCAATGGCCTCGAGCCTCTCGATAGCCTGTTTGATAATCTTGAGCGACTCGCGCATCTCCAAGAGGCGAATTACCATGCGGTCGTAGACATCGCCCCCATATAGCACCGGCACCTCAAAGCTATAGCTCTCATAACCGGCATAGGGGTAGGCCTTGCGCACATCGTAGCTCACCCCAGATGCCCGCAGACTGCCGCCGGTGAGCGACAGGTTGATGGCAACCTCGGCCGGGATCACCGAGACCCCTCGAGCCCGCTCGTAGAAGATGGGGCTTTCTTTGAACAAGGCCTCGTACTCGTCTATACGCCCAGGCATCTGCACGGCAAACTTCTTTACCTCGCTTAGGAACTCGGCAGGCAGGTCTTCCTTCAGACCACCAATGCGGATGTAGTTGTGGTGAAAACGCTGACCCGAAACCCACTCAAACAGGTCGAGCACCGTCTCGCGCTCGCGAAAAGTATAGAAATACGGCGTCAGCGCGCCAAAGTCCAGCATCCCGGTTCCCAAAAAGACCAGGTGAGACGAGATGCGCGAGAGTTCGTTGAGCAGAATTCGGACGGCCTCTGCCCTGGGTGGCACCTGGGCCCCAACTAGCTTTTCCACGCAGAGGGCATAGGCCAGGTCGTGGGCGAAGCTGTGCAGGTAGTCCATGCGGGGGGTATAGGTGATGCACTGGGTATAGGTGCGGTACTCCATGTTTTTCTCGAAGCCCGTGTGAAGATACCCGACATGTGGGGTCAGGCGCAGGATCTGCTCCCCCGACAGGTCCACCACCACCCGCAATACCCCGTGAGTGGAGGGGTGTTGCGGCCCCACGTTGAGGGTCATGACCTCCGATCTCAACTCTGGCGCATCGGCAATCTCGTAGGCTTCGTTCGAAGGGCTGTGAAGAACCGGGTCGCGGGCCACTACTGCCCTCCTTTGATAGCCTTCTGGACTTTTTCGACAGAATCCTGGTAGCCCTTACGCGAGCCGCCGCGCCAGCCGGTCATGCCGCTCTGGTAGCCTGTAAGACCGGCCCGAAAGGCATCGGGGTCAATGAAGCGCCCCTCTTTAAAAAGGGTGGGGGTTTCACCCAGCGGAAAGTCTTTTCGTAGTGGGTAGCCCTCGAGGTCTTCGGGGGTCAGGATCTTGCGCAGGTCGGGGTGGCCTTCAAAACGAACTCCCATCAGGTCGTAAACCTCGCGCTCGAGGTAGTCGGCGCCCATCCACAGGTCGGTCAGGCTGGGAAGGCTAGGGGCAGACTCTGGCACAAAAACCCGGATAAAGACCCTGCTGCCATCCCCACCCTGATAACCCGGCAGCGAGACCAGCTCGTACACTACACAAAAGCGCTCGAGCCTGGGGCTGGGGTAGGTGAGGTAGTCAATTCCCACCAGATCGGCCAGGTAGTTCCAGCCCTGGCTCTTTAGCCCAGCCATGAGGGGCTTAAAGTCTGTTCTAGGTACCACCACCCAGGTACTACCGTGGGCTTCTTCCACCTCCCAGCCTTTTCTACCGGCTTCGTCTTTCAGGCTTGCCAATCTGTGCATTGCCACCTCGCTTATCTTTTCCAGGCCTCAATTTTGGGTAGTTTGCGGCCATGGTCGTCTCGGGCAGCTCCCATAATTTTCTTTTGAAGCTGCATGACCGCATAGATCAGGGCTTCGGGCCGGGGCGGGCAGCCCGGTACAAAGATGTCTACAGGCACTACACTGTCCACATTCTGCACGATGGCATAGTTGTTAAACATCCCCCCCGACGAAGCGCAGGCGCCCATCGAGATCACCCATTTGGGGTCGGGCATCTGATCGTAGACCCGGCGCATTACCGGGGCCATCTTTTTCGAAAGCCGCCCGGCCACAATCATCACATCGGCCTGGCGCGGCGAGGCCCGAAAGACCTCAGAACCAAAGCGCGAAAGGTCGTTGCGGGCGTTGGTCGAGGCCATCATCTCAATGGCACAGCAGGCCAGCCCAAAAGTAGCCGGCCACAGGCTGTTAGAGCGCCCCCAGGCCACAAGTTTCTCGAGGGTGCTAAACAAAACCCCGTGGTTTTCTAGCTCCTGCACATCTTTGGTAAATAAGTCTGCAATGGTCGCCATTCAGTAACCTCCCTGCCGAAGGCTTATATTCGAAAGCCAAGTGTAAGACTGCTTCGAGCGTTCAGCTTTGGGCTTTCGGCTCCTCAGTGCCACTTCATCACACCCTTGTACCACTCATACAGAAAACCTACAAACAAAAGCACTGTAAAGACCACCAGGCCCCAGAAGCCCGCCACTCCTACCGCCCCAGCGCTCACCGCATAGGGCCAGAAAAAGGCCACCTCTACGTCAAAGATGATGAAGAGCATGGCTATGGCATAGAAGTGTACCGGGAAGCGCTTGACCTCCCCAGCGGGGTCGTTGCCTGACTCGTAGGGCATTAGCTTGAAGCGCCCGCCCTTTTTAGGGCCGAGCAAGGCCCCCACCGCCGTTGCCAGCACAGCAATGCCAACGGCAACCGCCAGATAAACCAGCAGGGCCTGGTACTCACTTATCGGTGACATTCGCCTCCTTTTTTAGCGGCCGACCTTGTGCCGGTCTTCACGAGAACTCGAACACCCTTCTGCCTGCCGCACATCTCGCTCACATCTTACACTTCCACCCTCGAGGCGCAAATATCATTCAAGAACAATTTGCCGGCGCAACCACCCCCATCTAACCAGCCTAACCAACCCCTCACGTACTCACCAGGCCTGTAACCTGAATTCTAGCCTGGAACACAGCAATATGAGCTAAAGAGTTGCCCATCCGTCCGTCGGAACCCGGAGCATGAAGCAGGGCACTTTGTATTCTCCGGCCTGTCGTCGGGACGTGGGTGGCCGGCTGAACATGTCGAAGAACATCACCTGCCTGGTCCGGCGGGGCTTAATGATCTCGGCTGCGAGGTGGAACTCATGCATGCGGCCTGATGCTCCATAAAAGCAGTCACGGGTTGGGGACTTTGACTATTTTGTTTTCTGGCCAGTACCTGCAAGCCGAGCACCTAGTTCAGTACCGCTTGTCTACCAGTGGCGGTCCTTCAAGGGTAGGGTCGGCCTGTATATCGTCCAGACGAATGCCGGTGGCTTGTTGCAGGGCAGGGCCAAGCTGAGGCGGCACCGACTCGGACTTGATTCGCAACGTGAGTTTGTCGGTTCCGCCGTCTTTGGTCTCAACCACCAGCTGCGCCCCCGAACGGGGGTCAATGCCAAAAGCCATAAGCAGCGGCGCCAGCTCGGTAGGGTATAGCTTGACCCCCTTTACCTTAACCATCAGATCAGTGCGACCAATCACCCCCCTGGGAAGGCAGACCTGGCCGTCTTTGCGCGCCACCAGCGCCAGATCACCGGTGCGGAAGCGGATCATGGGCATCAGCGTGCGGGACAGTGCGGTAACGACCATCTCCCCCTTTTCACCATCGGGGGTGGGTTGCAGCGTCTCGGGATCCAGAATCTCTACAATGGCCATCTCCGGTATCTCCCAGAGGCCGTTCTTGGCCAGGCTCTCCCCCGCTACCACGCCAAGTTCGGAAGTTCCATAGGCATCCACGGCTATCCCGCCGAGGGCTTGTTCCAGCTTTTCGCGGTAGCCGGGAACCGAGGTAAAAGGTTCTCCGCCCGCCATCAGTAGCTCAAATCTTCCTCCGGCCTGGGCAATCTTCAAAGCAAAACTGGGGTTAGAAACCAGAACCTCGAAACCATACTGCTGTTGAAGTTGCACGATTCGCTCAGCCTCGCCGGGGCCATGGGGCAGCACCATCGCACCCGCCCTTTGTAAAGCCTGGTGAAATAGCCAGCCGCCCGCAAAAATGTGGTAACCAAAAGCCACCAGGGCCTTCTTGCCCGCCGCACCCAACCGGCGCATCTGCCCACCGAGTGCCTGGGCCTGATACTCTACATCTTCCTCTGAAAGGTACTCGGGCATCCAGCCAATGGCCGGGCTGGGGGTCAGGTGCATCAGGGCGGCACCCTGTGGTGGCTTTGGACTGGCTTGAATGTGGGCCAGCCATTCCTGACGGGTAGTCAGCGGCAGCATGGCTATGGTCTCGGGGGTGATGCTGTTTACCTCCACCCCGCTTAGCTTGTGGGCATAGACCGGGTGTTGTTGGGCGGCGGCAATCACAGTACGAAGGCGTTGGATTCGATCCATACGTTAGCTCCTTTTTGCACACTTCCGACCCGATTATACGGGTCGTTGTTCAGAAAACCGTATCTACTCGTTTCATTAGCACCGTGACCAGCTAGCTCACGCTAATGTCTTACCTCTGTCCATGCAAAAACGCGCCGCCTCGAGGCTATCTCGCATTTGTGTTTGCGTACTGCGCTAGAGGTCGCCTAGCAAAAGCGTTTTGCTGCTACAAACATGAAGCCGCCGGATGGGCCGGCGGCGGGTCGGGTCGGGCCTAGTCGAAGATGTCGAATAGCCTACCCAGTTTGCTCTTTCTCTTGCCATGGCGCTTGTAGTAGTCATCGTCGTCGGTATCGTAGGGATTGCGCTGATCTTGGCGCTGCTGCGGGTGTGGGGGCGGAGGGGCTTGGCCCGGGCTCCGTGGCGGCACGTGCTGCTGAGGCGCCTGCCGGCGGTAGCTCTCGAGCTCTGCCTCGTACTCCTGTTCGAACTGACGCACCTGGCCCAGCAGTTTCTCCATCTCCCCGCCGTCTAACCAGACCCCACGGCACTTGGGGCAGACGTCAATGTGCACATTGTTGCGCTGGATCTCGTTCATTCCGCTTTCGCATGTAGGACAAACCAGAAGTGGCATATAATCCTCCTGACTTATTCTGGCAAAAAAGCCGCCAAACAACCAGGGCCAGGATGCCTATTCAAATAGTGAGTTCTGCCCTACAGTGGTGAAGTAAAGATACCCGTCCGGCGCTCATACACCTAATACTATTCAGGCCTGCCGGTCTGCTCTGCCCTGGATGCAAAATATGCCAAGAATGCAGTAGTGTACACCGTGTGCGAGACACATCTGGCACTGCCCCAAAAGCCATAAACTGCTTGACCCCAGCGCCATTGAGGTGGGTGTCATCCTGCCGTTTGCCGGGGCTGGAGGATTGTACAGTAAGTGACGACTGATCGGGAGCTTTGCCATGATAAAGCCAAACCAAGCTACGCCTGCGCGCTGGGGCAGGGCCACCTTTATCCCCAACGGCAGTTGGCCGGTTAGTCTTGATCTGGGCGGCCTGGACTCCATGGATCTGGGCAAAAGGCTGAATATGACCAGCTTGCTAGGCTTCAACTTGATCCTTTCCAAAGGAGGGCTGCGGATTTTGCGCCTGCCACCGAGCATTCGCGTAAGAACGGGTGGGGAACCCCTCGAGGCTGGCAGCCGAATTCTCTTCGAGCAACAAGTCCAGCTCGAGGACAACCAGGCAAAGCCCATCGGCACCATCACCTTCTCGGCCCTGGCAGGCGTTCCGGTGCCGCTGGTATCTGTGCGTTACCTGGGTGGGCAGCCCGAACAACGCCGAAAGCTGGTTCTGCTGATAGAAGCAAGCGATATGGGACAGGCCACCGGAGAGCAAAGCCTCGAGCGTCTACGATTTCTGCCCCTGGTTAACGGGGTACAAATAGAACACATTCCTGGCAATTTGCAGCTGTCGGTTTTTGCCAAAGAGATCGGGCCCGGTAAAGTCGTGGCATTTGGTCAGCCCATCTTCCTCTATGACCTAGGCTCGAGGGCCTGTCTGGGTGTCATGGATCTGGCTGAGCCCTAAGTTACGTTTTGGTCATTTTAGAACAGTTGCAGGGTAGCCGTGTTTGTTGTCGGCTCTAACAGCCAGTAACCGGCTCTTAGCCATGTTTGTATGCTGGGACTTTGTGATTCTGGGAATGACTCCAATGACCGGGGCCAGACCAAGTCGTCTAGACCAGTTTGGGGCACCCTGGCCGGACAATCACTCTCGGCCAAAATAGGCTTGCGTGGTTTCTGCTATTTTGCTAAAGGCGTTTGACCGGATGGCCTGCAGGCTCTAAACTCAGGTGTTATGGACCTAGCTACCCTTGAACACCGACTAGAGGCCCTCCGGGGGTATCTTTGACATTGCTGGTAAAGAATCCCGACTGAAAGAACTCGAGCAGCAAATAAACGACCCCAGCCTCTGGAGCGATCCTGCCAACGCCCGCAAGGTTTCGCAAGAATCGGCCCGGCTGCGCAAGGTAGTGGACAGCTACAAGCGCCTGGAGTCGGATCTTCAAGGGCTGCTGGAGCTATGGCCAGAGATGAGCGCCATTGAGCGCGATCAGTTGCAGCCCGAGCTAAAGCAGGCCGAGCAGGAGCTTGAAGAGCTGTATCACCAGACCCTGCTCTCGTTCCCCTACGCCGAAAACGCCGCCATCGTGACCATCAAACCCGGCGCGGGAGGCACCGAGGCCTGTGACTGGGCCAGCATGCTCTACCGCATGTACACCCGCTTCGGCGAGCGGCACGGATTTACCCTCGAGCTGGTTGACCTCGAGCCCGGCGCAGAGGCCGGAATTGACCACGCCCAGTTTATCGTGCGGGGCGAGAACGCTTTTGGCCTGATCTCACCCGAGGCCGGGGTACACCGCCTGGTGCGGCCCTCCCCATTCAACGCTCAGGGCAAGCGCCAGACCAGTTTTGCCGCACTGGAGGTAATGCCCGAGGTAGACGAATCGGTAGATGTCCAGATTAACCCCGAAGACCTGCGCATAGACGTTATGCGCTCCCAGGGCAAGGGCGGCCAGGGGGTCAACACCACCGACTCGGCGGTGCGGGTGGTGCACCTGCCCACCGGCATCACGGTCAAGTGTCAGGTGACCCGCAGCCAGCAGAAAAACAAGGAGATGGCCATGAATATCCTGCGCTCGAGGCTATTCGAGATCGAGTACAAAAAGAAGCAGGAAGAGCTGGCCCGGCTGCGCGGTGAAGCCCGCCCCATCGAGTGGGGCAGCCAGATTCGCAGCTACGTGCTGGACAAGCAGTACATCAAAGACCACCGCACCGGCGAGATGCGCCACGACCCCGAAAACGTGCTGGACGGCGACCTGGAAAGCCTGATCTGGGCCGGGCTGGAATGGAAGGCGGGGCGGCGGCAGACGGTGGCTGTGGGCGATGACGATTGATCTTGATTGCTAAGTGGTTCGGTAACTCAGTTTTGACTGATACGCGCCGTTCGAGAGTGTCGCAGGTCGCAGGTCTAAGGTCGGTCTGGGGCTGTGAGAGTCCAGAGCTTCCGCGAAGATCGCCAGCTTCTTGTTTTTAGCCTTCGACTTTCGACCCTCGACGCTCTACTATGGGGTTATGCCACGAAGACAGTGGGGAAAAAATGCCAACAGTTCTACGGAGTGGACACTACCGGTTCTACTTCTATAGCAATGAACGAAACGAACCGCCTCACGTTCATGTTAGGCGGGACCGGTCCTTCGCAAAATTCTGGCTACAACCGGTCACACTAGCAAGCTCTAAACGTTTTTCGTCACATGAGTTGCGTGCTATCCGCGCTATAATTGAAGAGCATCGAGAAGGGTTTTTGGAGGCCTGGAATGAACACATCCATCGTTGAAGTACACCCTCTGGCACAGAGCGTAACTTTCACGGAAAGCGATCTGGTAGTTGATCTGATTGACGGACGGAGGATTTCGGTGCCCTTGGAGTGGTTTCCCCGCCTGGCAAACGCTACGCTTGAGCAGTTGGAAAACTTCGAAATCCTCGCCGACGGAGAAGGGATCCATTGGCCCGACGTCGACGAGGACCTCAGTGTCGCTGGCCTACTTCGTGGCAAACACTAAAATCGACGCATAACAACCGCTTCGACACGACGGCTCACCTGCGCGTCGCTGCGCTTCAAGTGGGCCGTCATGGGGCTGTCTGAACGCATCACCTTCGACCCCCGAATCATTGGGTGAAAACCAAGCATCCGGGAAACACGCATTACCGTGGGAGCAGTCCTCCACCAGTTCCGTTATCAAAGCCCGGCGGAAATCCTGCGCGACTACCCGGCGCTTGAGCCGGAGGATATTGACGCCACGCTCGGGTATGCGGCCTTTCTCTGGCCAAGGGGCACGAGATCGCGGTGTGAAAGTTCTGCTAGAGACGCTCTTCCTGCTCGGCATGATGGTAGATTTGCTGTTTGGGCGATCCGTTAAAGCCGCACTGCCGCAGTAGTAACCGGCAATTGAGTTTTTCGATTATTCTCAAGGTGTGGGAATGGTATTGATTGAGGACGTCTGGAAACAGTATTACCGAAGCAAAGATAAAGAGTTTGCTTTGAGGGGGGTAAACCTCAAGCTCCAAGGAGGCCGCAGCTACGGCCTCCTGGGGCCGAATGGTTCTGGCAAGACCACCTTGTCCCGGCTACTGGTCGGTTTACTCCGTCCCACCCGGGGCGCCATAACAATCAACAATACTCCGCTGGACAATACCGGCAAACACCCGGTGCCGGTGGGTTATGTGCCGCAGGTGGTGCCCTATTTTCCCGGCCTTACGGGCCGCGACCTGATCGAGTTTGCCCTGGTGGCCCAGGGCTACTGGGGCCGGGCCCTGCGGCTGGCGCGGGAGGAGGTGGTGGAGCTGCTGGGCATTGGCGACCTGGAGAAGAAGCTGGTCTGGCACATGTCGGGCGGTCAGGCCCGGATCACTCTGGTAGCCACCGCGCTCTCCTTCAAACCCCCTTTGCTGGTGCTGGACGAGCCCAGCGCCGGCCTGGACGCCGTCAACCGGCGCAGGCTGTGGGCTGCCCTGACCTTTTTCAAGCAGACCTACCGACCCACCCTGCTGCTGGTAACCCACGATATCCGCGATGCCGAGCCGGTAATGGACGAGGCCCTGATCTTGAAAAATGGGGAGTTGGTTTCCCAGGGTACCGTGCCCGAACTAAGGCGCAACCACTCGCCCCTGCTGGTCTGTACCATTCAGGCCGACCACCTGCCGTTTGCCAACCAGGTCTGGCGACAGGTTGGGCCGGGCCAGTTTCAGAGGCTAATCCCGGTAGAGCAGGCCGAGATGGTGCTAAAGGAGCTGGATACCGCCCTGGGCGCCGGAGCTGCCGAGGTCTCGGTTCGGGCAGCCTCGCTGGAGGAAGTGGTTTTTTCGGACCTGGAGCAAAGGGCGGTATGAGGGTCTTCTTTGCCCTGATCAAGGTGCGTTTCCTGGGCCTGACCATGAGCGATGGGCTGGTCTGGCTGGTGCTATCCAGCATCCTTTTTCCCTTGATCCTGCTCTTTTTTGTAAGCAACCTGGCCCCCGCCCTGGGCGGTCAGGCCCGCCTGCTGAGCGGGGCTATCACTGCCAGTGTGGTGCTGAACTCCATCTTTTTGTTCGGCCAGTCCTTTGCGGCGCAGCGGGCCAGGGGCGAGTACGAGTTGTATGCCACCCTGCCGATTGGCAAGCTCACCTTTATCCTGGCAACCCTGGGCGCCAGCCTGCTGGTCAGTATGGTGAGCGGTTTGTTGCTGCTGGCCCTGGCAGTGCTGGTCTTTGGCTTCAATGTCGCGGTCTCGCCCATTCTGATTCCCGTTCTGGTGCTGGGGGCGCTCTCGGTTGCCGGGATCGGCCTGGTGGTTGGGATTCTGAGCCGTGGCCCGGGCGAGGCGGCAATTGGTACCAGTTTGCTGGTTTACGTTCTCTCGTATGCCACCCCAGTATTTTTTCCCATCCAGAACCTTCCACCGGCCTTGCAGTATGTGGTCTGGGGCCTACCGACCACCCATGCAGCCCTATCTATTCATGCAAGCCTGGCGGGCCAAGCCCCCGAGCCGGCTTCAATGCTGGTGCTACTGGTGTGGGCTGGGGGCCTGCTGGGTTTTGTGATGTACAAACTAGACTGGCGCTTGCGGGTCTAGCGGGGTGGCGTTACTTGACGGGTGCAGTCTTTTGGCGCTACCAGACCCAGAATCTACATAAGCTGCTGGCAACACGCTTGACTTCCTTGCCCAAAGCTTTTCTGTGCAGCACTCTTAGAATTTGGATACTACCCTTCAAACGGCATTTTACTTGGCGGGAGTCCAGCGCTATTTCCCAGAACCGCGCTAACCCTGGGGTTTGGGAAAAAGCTAGGGCTCGAGCCCTTCCAGTCCCGATCTCAGGCCACCAGCCCTACAGGCATCACATACAACGGCTCGTGCCCCCTGGGCAGGCGTAACAACCGAGCCACCTCAGCATCTCTAAAGGCCCCCACGACCACCGTGCCCAGGCCCAGAGACTCTGCTTGCAGGTGCAGGTTCTGACCCACATGACCAACCTCCATGTGGGCATAACGAACCCCTCTATCCCCGTACCGGTCGGTGATTCTTCGGTACTCCGCCGAGATCACAAAGCTAACGGGCGCAGCTGCGATAAACATCTGACCCAGGCAGGCCCCGGCCAGTGGCCTTCGCACGTCCCCTTCCAGAACCAGCCGCAGCGAGTGCTCGTGTGGGCTGTAATGGTAGACCCCGGCCTTTAGGCCCTCCACCCCGCCCACCACCACATAAACATCCAGCGGGTACTGTGCCCCTGCGCTGGGGGCTGCACGTAAAATTCGTCTAACCCTGGCCGGATCGGTGATCCCCTGGGCCGACCAGACCAACTGTGATAGCTGCGCCTGGGTTAGGGCTATGCCCCTGAAACTTCTTTCCGACCTCCGGCTCTGTATAGCTTCTTCTACCGACAGGGCGCCCCTGGTTTCAGGGGTCGGCAACCTGGTGCTAGATCCAGTCTCTACCATACTGCCCCTTCCTATGGAGAACGGGCTGCTGGCCGCCAGCCCCAGCCCCACTCCAGCCGCGCCGTGAATGAACTTTCTCCTCGAGAGTTTCCTGGGCCGAGCGGAATATTTCACTGTACCCACCACCCTTTTGAAGCGCTAAACAGCTGTTGACGCTTTAAGCTCTGGCCTACTCAGATCGAATGCGCCGGTGTTAAACCTAATGCGAAGTCATGTCAACGACGGGCTTTCGGGGGTTGTAGTGGCGCGGCTTCCGACGCAACTCGCGAGCCCAAAGTGAACATCCAAAAAAGGTGGGATGCCAGGCATCCGCGCTGCTCCACTTCCGGTCCTCTGGCCGGGTTGTTGATACCCCAGCCCAGCAAAAGAAAACGCCTGGGGCAAGGGAGGGGAACCCACAGGCGTTGTCCAGTGCCCACCAAAGTGGGTTGACATATTTGTACCACCGCAGGACAGCCTGAGCCAGGGAAGAAAGTCCCTGCCTGCTCGCTCACTGCACACAGGCTGCTGTTCATTCGAACGGTGCTCCCTTCGGGGCTTGCTATGATTCGTACATCGCAGGAAAACTGTTTAAGACATGTAATTCAAATCTCACTGAAACCCGGCCAGTGTGCAGGGCGCTTTAAGAACTACTGGTAAATGAGAACTCTGCACCAACCTTGGCCCCGTTACCCAAAGCCATCGCTGCACAGCATTCTTAGAATTCAGAGAGTATCATGAGCAGATACCGCAGACCAGAAAAACCTTGACAGAATGTTAAGACCATCGAATAATTATCAACAACACAAAGCAAGTACTCCGGCAGCAATCGAGCTTCAAATAGTCGGCAGTAGGGGAGGAAGAAAGCATGTGGTCTGAGTTACGCGGGTTGAGGGATGGAGTGGATCTCGGCACCCCACCACGGGACGGCGTCCCCGTAACGCTTGAAATTGACGGCATTGCGGTGACGGTTCCCGCCAGAAGTTCGGTGATGCTGGCAGCCACAACGGTGGGGCAGCAGATCCCCAAGCTCTGCGCTACCGATATGCTCGAGCCCTTTGGTAGCTGCCGGGTCTGTCTGGTCGAGATCGAAGGCCACAAGGGCTACCCCGCCAGCTGCACCACACTGGTGGCCGAGGGGATGAAGGTGACCACCCAGTCACCCACCCTCAAGCGCCTGCGCCAGGGCGTGCTCGAGCTCTACCTCTCGGATTTTCCTCCGGAAGAGCTGGAAGGCGGCTGGAGCGAGTTTCACCAGACCATGCAGGCCGAAGGCGTGTCCGAAAACCGCTACGGATGGGGCCAGAACCATTTCGATGCCCCAGTAGACGACTCGAACCCCTATTTCCTCTTCGACCCGGCCAAGTGCATTGTTTGCAGCAGGTGCGTGCGGGCCTGCGCCGAGATACAGGGTACTTTTGCCCTGACCATAGCCCACCGAGGCTTCGAGTCAAAGGTAGCGGCCAGTCAGGACCAGCCTTTTTTAGAGTCGGAGTGTGTGAGCTGCGGGGCCTGTGTCATGGTCTGCCCAAGCCACGCGCTGGTAGAGAAAAGCCTTTTTGAGGGAGGATACTATGCCAAACCCAGTAAAACCTGAGCGATCGGTCATAACCACCTGCGCTTACTGTGGGGTGGGCTGCGGCTTTAAAGCCGAAACCTACGGAGGCAAAATTGTCCGGATGATTCCCTGGAAAGAGGGAAAAGCCAACCACGGTCATAGCTGCATCAAGGGCCGCTTCGCTTACGACTACTACATGGCGCCTGACCGCGTGCGTACACCTATGATCCGCGCCTCCATCGCCGACCCCTGGCAGGAGGTTAGCTGGGACGAGGCCTTCCGCTATGCCGCCAGCGAGTTCAAGCGCATCCAGAACCAATACGGGGTCAGGTCTGTTGGCGCAGTCTCGAGTTCGCGCTGTACCAACGAGGAAATCTTTCTGGTGCAGAAGTTTGCCCGCGCGGTGCTGGGTAACAACAATATTGACAACTGTGCCCGCATCTGTCACTCGCCCACCCAGTTTGGCCTGGCCCAGACCATTGGGGCCGGCGCAGCCAGCCAGCACTTCGACTCGATCCTGCAGGCCGATGTGATCATGGTGGTCGGGGCCAACCCCACCGAAGGCCACCCGGTTTTCGGCTCACTGATGAAAAGGCGGGTCCGCCAGGGCGCCAAGCTGATCGTGATTGACCCCCGCAAGACCGAGACGGTGGAGTCGCCGCACTGCAAGGCCGAGGTTCACCTGGCCATCCGCCCCGGCACCAATGTCGCCACTCTGGACAGTATCGCCCATGTGATCGTGCGGGAGAAGCTTTACAACGAAGCCTTCGTTCGGGCCCGTTGTGAGGTGGCTGAGTTCGAAAACTGGAAAGCGCTGGTGGGCGCAGACCGCTACGCACCGGAAGTGGTGGGCCCCATGGTGGGCGTAGATCCACAGGATATCCGCAAAGCCGCCCGCCTCTATGCTAAAGGCCCTAACAGCACCATCTACTACGGGCTGGGCGTGACCGAACACTCCCAGGGCTCAACCGGGGTAATGTGCCTGGGCAACCTGGCGCTGGCCTGTGGCATGCTGGGGCGCGAAGGTGTGGGAGTCAACCCGCTACGCGGCCAGGGTAATGTGCAGGGGGGTAGCTGCCTGGGTAGCTGGCCCCACGTCTTCAGCGGCTACCGCTTCGTCACCGACGACGCTACCCGCCAGAGTTTCGAGGCTGAATGGGGTGTCTCGCTCGACCCAGAACCCGGCCTGCGCCTTCCCAATATGCTGGACGCTGCTGTGGCTGGTTCGCTCAAGGGCATGTATGTGGTAGGGGAAGACCCTGCCCAAAGCGACCCAAACCAGAACCATGTGATCGAGGCCCTGAAAAACCTGGACTGCCTGGTGGTGCACGACCTTTTCCTCAACGAGACCGCGAAGTATGCCCACGTCTTCTTCCCCGGCTCCTCGTCGCTGGAAAAGGACGGCACCTTCACCAGCGCAGAGCGGCGGGTCTCGCGGGTGCGCAAGGTGGTGGAGCCGCTGGCTGGCTTGCAGGACTGGGAGATCACGGTAAAGTTCATGAATGCCATGGGCTACCCGGTCTCCTACTCCCACGCTGGGGAGGTACTGGACGAGATCGCCCGCCTGACGCCGGCCTATCGCGGCATGAGTTTCGCGCTGATTGACCGCCTGGGCTCGGTGCAGTGGCCCTGCAACGAGGAAGCACCAGAGGGCACAGAGGTGCTGCACCGGGTGAGATTCCCCCGCCCCAATGGGCTGGGCACCTTTATGCTGACCGAGTATGTGCCCACTCCGGAACGCACTTCCAACCAGTACCCTTTGCTGCTGACCACCGGCCGGATCCTGACCCAGTACAACGTGGGCACCCAGACCCGGCGCACGGCCAACACCGTGTGGCACCCGGAGGACGTCCTGGAGGTCAATCCTCTGGATGCGGCCTTGCGCGGCCTGAAAGACGGAGACTGGGCCCGGATTACCAGCCGCTTTGGCCAGACCGAACTGCGGGTTAGGCTTTCCGACCGGGTCAACCCCGGTATCGTCTACACCACCTTCCACCACGCCAAGTCGAGGGCCAACGCCCTCACTTCCGATCTTTCCGACTGGGCCACCAACTGCCCGGAGTATAAGGTCACCGCGGTAGAGGTGGTGCGAATTGCCGCACCTGTTTCTGCTGCCGAAGCAGTAGGGCAGGGTGTTAGCACCTTGCCAAAACAACTGGAGCCCGCATGATGGCAGGTTCGACCAAAGACAGTGAAGTAATGCCCCTTGAGCGCATTATCGTCATGGCCAACCAAATTGGGGATTTTTTTGCCCCCTACCCGCCAGAACGCCGCGCCGAGGGGGTTCGCAACCATCTGCGCAGCTACTGGGACCCCCGCATGCGCCAGCAGCTCTTGGAGTATATCGCCGCCGGAGGCGAGGGGCTTGCGCCGCATGTCATCGAGGGCGCCCGGCTGCTCACCGACAGCTCGCAGGCCAAGCCCAGCTATTACGGGCCGCCCAAAGCCTGAGCCGGGTTCTTCCCGCGGGAGGGGAGTATGACACAGACCACGTTGGATCTGGATGTAGTGAGGGATGTGATCGAAGCAAAGAAGTCTATGCCGGGGGCGCTTCTGCCCATTCTTCACGCCATCCAGGAGCAGCTCGGCCTCATTCCTAAAGAGTCGGTTGGATTAATTGCCAAGGCATTGAATTTATCTAGAGCAGAGGTGCACGGCGTCATCACCTTTTACCATTACTTCCGCACCCAGCCGCCGGGCCTGCACACCATCTACTTCTGCCGCGCCGAGTCCTGCCAGGCCATGAGCTGCGAGGGCCTCGAGGCTCATGTCAAGGCCCGGCTGGGCATTGACTACCACCAGACCACCCCGGACGGGGTTTTTAGCCTGGAGCCGGTCTACTGCCTGGGGAACTGCGCCTGCTCGCCCTCGCTAATGGTTGGCCGCGAGGTGTACGGCCGGGTTACGCCGCAGAGCTTCGACGCCATGCTAGACGAGTTGAGGGGGTCGGTAGCATGACCAAGGTCTACCTTCCCCGCGACTCCAGCGCCCTGGCGCTGGGGGCCGAACGGGTGGCCCGGGCCATCCAGCAAGAGGCCGACAGGCGCGG
The DNA here is from genome assembly GCA_041695225.1 of Deinococcota bacterium. GTDB lineage: Bacteria > Deinococcota > Deinococci > Deinococcales > Thermaceae > Meiothermus. The sequence goes on along the minus strand of JBGFRI010000046.1, from coordinate 63,415 downwards.
CGCCGCCATTAGCCTGGTGCGCAACGGTTCGCGCGGCCTGTACTGGCTCGAGCCCCTGCTAGAGGTGAGCACTGCTGCCGGCAGGGTGGCATACGGGCCGGTGCAGCCAGGTGAGGTGGCCAGCCTGTTCGAGGCGGGCTTCCTCGAAGGTAAGGCGCACCCCCGGTATCTGGGCCCGACCGAAGAGATCCCCTATCTCAAAAACCAAGAACGCTTGACCTTTGCCCGGGTGGGCCTTACCGACCCGGTTAGCCTGGAGGATTATCTGGCCCACCAGGGCTACCGGGGGCTGCGCAATGCCTTAGAGATCTCGCCTGAGGCCATCGTGGAGGAAGTGACCCTGTCCGGCCTGCGGGGCCGTGGTGGTGGGGCTTTTCCTACCGGCATCAAGTGGAAGACGGTGCTAAACACCCCAGCTTCTGAGAAGTACATTGTCTGCAACGCCGACGAGGGCGACTCCGGCACCTTCTCCGACCGGATGATTATGGAGGGCGACCCCTTCGTCCTGATCGAGGGCATGACCATTGCCGCTCTGGCCGTGGGAGCCACCCAGGGCTACATCTACCTGCGGGTCGAGTACCCTCACTCCGAAGCCGCACTGAACCAGGCTATAGCCGCAGCCCAAAAGGCCGGTTATCTGGGCGACGACATCCTGGGCAGCGGCAAGCGCTTTCACTTAGAAGTGCGCCTGGGTGCGGGTTCCTATATCTGCGGCGAGGAGACCGCCATGCTGGAGAGCCTCGAGGGCAAGCGGGGCATGGTGCGCTTCAGACCACCGCTGCCCGCCACCCAGGGCCTGTTTGGCCAGCCCACCGTGGTCAACAACGTGATCACCCTGGCCTCGGTGCCAATCATCTTAGACCAAGGCGGCAACTACTATGCCAACTTTGGCATGGGCCGCTCGCGTGGCACCCTGCCGCTCCAGCTCGCCGGCAATATCAGGCGCCCTGGCCTGGTGGAAAAAGCTTTCGGCCTGACCCTGCGCGAGCTGCTATATGACTACGGCGGCGGTTCTGCCAGCGGGCGTCCGATCCGGGCCGTCCAGGTTGGGGGTCCCTTGGGCGCTTATCTGCCCGAATCGCAGTTCGATACCCCACTAGACTACGAGGCTTTCAGCGCCATCTGGGCAGTGCTGGGCCACGGCGGCGTGGTGGCCTTCGACGACAACGTCAACCTTGCCCGGCAGGCTCGCTACGCCATGGAGTTCTGCGCTATCGAGTCCTGCGGCAAGTGTACCCCCTGCCGGATAGGCTCGGTGCGGGGAGTAGAGGTAATTGACCGCATCATCAACAACCAGGGCCGGGAAAAGAATCTGGAATTGCTAAGGGATCTGTGCAACACCATGCTGCACACCTCCTTGTGCGCCCTGGGGGGCATGACGCCTTACCCGGTGCTAAGCGCTCTCAATCACTTCCCCGAAGATTTCGGCGCAAAAGGAGTAACACCGCCGCTGGCATAAATACACACCTGCCCTAAATCCCCCCAACCCCCCTTGGTAAGGGAAGTAGGTAGGTGGTGCCTTGGTAGGGCAGGTAGGTGGTGCCTTGGTAATTGGGCGGTAACATCACTCCTGGTTACCGGGGAAAAATGATACGTTCTGCTGCACTGTAAATATTGAATGACCCCCGTAAAAACCCGATCAGGGTAAGGTTGAACTCTCTGGCCAGTTCAACCGCCAGGCTGCTGGGGGCCGAGATAGCAGCCAGAATGGGGATACCAGCCGCCAGGGTTTTTTGCGCCAGCTCATAAGAGGCCCGCCCACTCACCAGAACCAGGCACTCTGTGAGGGGCAGTCGGTTTTCCAGCAGAGCCCAGCCCACCAGCTTGTCTAGCGCATTGTGGCGGCCAACGTCTTCCCTTACCTGGATCAGATTACCGTTCTGGTCGAAAAGGGCCGCTGCGTGCAGCCCGCCGGTTTGTGCAAACAGACCCTGATGTTCCCTTAGCGTATGGGGTAGGGTGGCAATGGTTTGGGCGGATACCTGCAGCGAGGACTCGAGCCTCGAACAGCGCAAACGCAAATTATCAAGTCCCGCCCTGCCGCATACCCCACAGGCCGAGGTGGTGTAGAAGTGCCGTTCGAGCGGGGCTAGGTTGGGTAAAGTGTTAGCCCACAGCTCGACATTGACAATGTTGTACTGCTGCGGCTCATCCTGGTCGGTGCAGTAGGCGATACGCCGGATCTCTTCCCGGCGCCCGACCAGCCCCTCGGCAAATAGAAAGCCGGCCGCCAGCTCGAAGTCGTTGCCCGGGGTGCGCATGGTCACTGCCAGGGTCTGCCTTAGCTCACCCGCAACCAGCCGTATTTCCAGCGGCTCCTCGGTAACAATCTGGTCGGAACGTGGGTAGACCTGCTCGCCCTCTACCCTGAATAGCCAGGTTCGGGCTCTGGCTTTGGGGCGGTTTTTGGTGGTGGGAACAGGGTTGCGACCAGATCTCACTTTAACCACTCTCCCAAGCCTTTCCGGCAACCCCTAAGCTGCCCTGCACGGCCCCTTCAGAAACAGCTGGTGAATACTTGAGGTTGATGTCCCCAGAGGTCGGTTCGGAACCACATATAAGCCGCCACAGACTAGCCTTGACAACACTTACACCGGGGGCTCCCGGGCAGAACCAAAAACCCCGCCGAACATGTCCTGCAAACCATGCTCTAATGTTAGCAGTGAGAACGTATAAAACTCAGCCTGGCGTCACTTTCATGGCAATGGGGTGGCCTGTGAAACCACAGACCACCCCAGATCGGTTTTGGCTACTTGAACTTATGGCAGCTTGTACTTCAGTTTGTAAGCCAGGAGAACAAGGGTCCATCCAAATAGGGCAAATGTCCCGGCCATAGCAAACGGTGTGACGTATGTTCCTGTGGCGTCGTAGGCCCAGCCCCCCACCATGGGGCCAAAGAAAGCGCCAGCGGCAAAGGCGGTAATCACTGCACCATAAACAGCGCCCAGGTTCTTTACCCCAAATGAGACGGTTGTCAGGGTTGGGAACAGCCCCAGGGTGACTGCAAAGCCCCAGCCAAATAGAAATGCAAAGAAGTACAGCGTTCCAGCCGTCAGGGCCAAGGTGTTAAACAGCAAGAACCCCAGCCCCACGAAAACGTAAGACCCCAGCATTACGTTGGCCGGGCCAAACTTTTCGGCCAGCAGGCCGGCGGCTATCCTGCCGAAGCCGTTGGTTAGCCCGAAAAAAACCATCGCTAGGGCGGCTACAGGCGCTTCCAAACCCAGAATAGTCCTTCCGTATGGAACTAGGTGGGCCATGGCCATCAAGCCGCCAAATATTACACTAAAGAACCCCAGCCACAGCAAATAGAACAGAGGGGTCTTCATGGCCTCGGCAAGGGTCTTCTCGGTCCTGGGGGCCAGCATGATGGTCGAGCCTGCCGGCTGACCCTCCTTCCCTTGCGGGGCAGTCCAGCCCGCTGGCGGCAGGCGGTAGATCCAGGCCCCAACCAGTGAGACCGCAGAGGTTATAGCAGCCAGAACAAGAAAGGTGCTACCGATGCCGATGGTGCCAAGCAGATGGCTAAGCCACGGAGCAAAAAAGACCGCTGCCAGACCAAAGCCGGTCACGCCTATAGCCACAGCGACCGCAGTTCTGTCAGGAAACCATTTTCTGCAAGTCGGAATAACCGCGCTATAAACAAAGCCAGACCCAGCCCCACCGATTAGCCCGTAGGTGAGCACTAGCCACCAGACATATGGTAGGTGGTGCACCTGCGCAGCCAGAGCATAGCCAACGAAGAAACAAATCGCCCCCAAGATGATAATTCTTCGCGGGCCAAATTTGTCCTGCAAGTACCCGCCCAGAAGCATGCCTACAACAGCATAAGTTACCAGAAAGACGGATACCGGGAGCACCGCGTCGGCCCTGCTCCAGCCAAAGGCTGTCTGCAGGGGCACCACGAAAACACCCCAGGCATAGGCGATGCCGCCCATCAAAGTGAGAAAGAGCCCTGCGACGGGGATGCTCCACCTCGAGATTACGGGTTGACTTCCTGCTGGTAAACTAGTCATATCTCTTACCTCCCGTGATTTCACTTTCACCTAGCCAAGACCGATTTTTCCAAAGAAGCCATCTGGATGTCCTAATCTGCTCTTAGCGACTCTACTGGTCTCTCCTCTCTTTCGGACACTGTTAGGGCTGCGCCGACATGGCCCGCAAACGCTCCACCACACCCATGTCTTCTAAGGTGCTGGTATCGCCTTTGAGCTCCTCGCCCGAGGCCACCTGCCGCAACAAGCGCCGCATGATCTTGCCGGAGCGGGTTTTGGGCAGGGCATCGGTCAGGCGGATCTCGTCGGGGCGGGCAATGGCCCCAATGGCCTTTACCACGTGGGCTTTTAGCTCACCGACCAGCTCGCTGCTGGGAGTCTGACCGGTCTTCAGGGTGACAAAAGCTACAATGGCCTCCCCCTTGATGGAGTCGGGGCGGCCCACCACTGCGGCTTCGGCTACCGCGGGGTGAGAGACCAGGGCGCTCTCCACCTCCATGGTGCCAAGGCGGTGGCCCGAGACATTGAGCACATCGTCCACCCGACCCAGAATCAGATAGTAGCCATCGGCGTCGCGCCGGGCCCCATCGCCGGTGAAATAGTTGCCGGGATACTGGGCAAAATACTGCCGCTCGAAGCGTTCAGGGTCGCCCCAGACCGTACGCAGCATGGAGGGCCAGGGTTTTTGAATGATCAGGTGCCCACCTTCGTCGGGGCTGCGGATAGGCTGGCCAGAAGTGTCCACAATTTCGGGCTGCACACCAAAAAGGGGCAGACCCGCATGCCCTGGCTTCATGGCGTGCACCCCGGGCAGGGTGGTAATCATGATGCCCCCGGTCTCGGTCTGCCACCAGGTATCCACAATGGGGCAGCGCTCCTTGCCAATTACCTTGTAGTACCACAGCCAGGCTTCGGGGTTGATGGGCTCGCCTACCGTGCCCAACAAGCGCAGGCTGGACAGGTCGTATTTCCGCGGCCACTGCTCGCCCCACTTCATGAAGGCTCTGATGGCGGTGGGCGCAGTATACAGGATGTTCACGCTATATTTCTCGATGATACTCCAGATGCGGCCTTCGTCGGGGCTGTTGGGAGCACCTTCGTACATCAGGGTGGTGGCGCCGTTTTGCAGCAGGCCATAAAGCACATAGCTGTGGCCGGTAACCCAGCCCACATCGGCGGTGCAGAAGTAAGTGTCAGACTCCCCGAGATCGAAGACGTACTGGGTGGTAAGGTAGGTGAATACCGAATAACCCCCATTGGTGTGCAGGACGCCCTTGGGTTTGCCGGTGGAGCCCGAGGTATACAGGATGTAAAGCGGGTCTTCGGCATCCATGGGCTCCGGATCACACACCGCCGAGGCGCCCGCCATTAGCTCGTGGTACCAGTGGTCGCGGCCCGGCTCCATGGCGATCTGGTTCCCGGCGCGCTTCACCACTACCACCTGCTGGATGCTGGTAGTATCGGCCAGGGCTTCGTCGCTGTTGGCCTTTAGCGGTACCACGTTGCCCCGGCGGAAGCCCCCATCGGCGGTAATTAGCACTTTGGCCTGGGCATCGTTGATCCGACCGGCCAGAGCCGAGGCCGAGAAACCACCAAACACCACCGAGTGCACGGCCCCGATGCGGGCACAGGCCAGCATAGCAATGGCGGCCTCGGCAATCATGGGCAGGTAGATGGTGACCCGGTCACCTTTGCCCACCCCCAGACTCTTGAGCACATTGGCAAACTTACACACCTCGCGGTGCAGCTGCTGGTAGGTGAGGATGCGTGAGTCACCCGGCTCTCCTTCGGAGATGATAGCGGCCTTGTTCCCTCGGGTGGCCAGGTGACGGTCCAGGCAGTTGTAAGACAGGTTGATCTGGCCGCCGATAAACCACTTGGCATTAGGAGGGTCCCACTCCAAGACCTTGTCCCAGGGTTTGAACCAGTGTAGTTCGGAAGCGATACGGCTCCAGAACTGCTCAGGTTTTTCCAGGCTTTCGCGGTAGAGCGCCTGGTACTCTTCCAGACTACTCAGCCGGGCCGATCGTCTGAACTCCTCGGAAGGCTGGAAGACCCGATCTTCTTTGAGGACAGCTTCGATTTTATCCATAACCCGTTCCTTTCTGGATCTAAAACCCCAAAGAAACTACAAGACTGTAGCTATTTGGCCAAACATTCCTTATTCACCAGTAAATGTAGGGGGAATTGACAAGACAGTCAAGAAAGCTCGAGTTTTGCAAATAATCGGAATTGCCTAATTACTTGAGACCACGGAGCAGGGAAACCATAATAGCGCCAGGCCTGCCGAAAGGTTTGCCAAAAATTTGGCTTCTGACAGGTTTGGTACGGGAGATACTGGCGTTGATGCTAACTTTGGCGACAACGCTTGATATGCTACAAGTACGCCCTGACCCCGGGAGCTCAGTATGGCACAGAGCCGAAAGCTTACCACCGTTCAGGCCGCACTACGGGTGCTGGCCTACCTCTCCGAACACCCTGAAGGGGTGGAGGCAGCCCGGCTGGCAGCTTTCTTAGGCAAAAGCCTGTCCACCGCCTATGCTTTGCTGGCAAGTCTGGTCTCGGAGGGATTTGCGGTGCGGGAGGGCAGCACCTATCGGCTGGCCAATACTGGTACTGCGCTCAAGCCAGTCCCGGCAGGCCTGCCTGACCCGGGAAAACTCTCTCATGCCTTAGAAGAGCTCTATCTGCGCACCAGGGAGCGCACCTACCTGGCGCTGCTGGACCGCCAGGGCAGGCTGCGCCTGACCACTCGAGGACGACAGGGCTTGCCCAAGCCGCCAGGTCTGGATGACCAGATTACCAAGGGTTTGCACGCCCTGGCGCTGGGCAAAGCGGTGCTGGCTTACTTGGACCCCGAGCAACTGGCGCCCCACTTGCAGGAGTTGCAGGCTTTTACCCACCTGACCATCACCGACCCGCTGACGCTGGAAGAAGAGCTTTGCAAGGTACGGCAGATGGGCTTTGCGGTGGAGATGGAGGAGTACGCCGACGGCATCTCGGGGCTGGCGGCCCCCATTTTTGGCAGCGATGGTCGGGTTGTGGGGTCTTTTGGGGTAGTGGTGCCCTCGAGGCGGTTTCCTTACGCATTTACCCGGCTGGCCGGCGCAGCGCAAGACGTGGCCCGGGCGGCTTCCAGCCATGCCGACTTACTGGTGCAGCCCACCTTAGACGAGCCCCAGACTCTGGCTTCAGCCGAGACCTGCCCACTGGGCACATCCAGCGAGGAGAACCCGGTATGGGCGCCAGCTGGACTGTTAGCCAGTCTGAATCTCCAGGATTATCACGTCGAGTTCCAGCGCAGCCTGGATCACCCCGAGGCTTTCTGGGAAGACTGGGCCAGGCGCTTTCACTGGTTCTCCCCCTGGACACAGGTACGGCAGTTGGAATTTCCCCACCACCGCTGGTTTTGCGGCGCCAGCGCCAACGTCACCTACAATGCGCTGGATCGTTACGCCGACAGCCCAAAGCGCAACCAGCTAGCCCTGATTGCCCTGGCGGGCGATGGAAGTGTGCACAAGCTAACCTATCGCGAGCTTCGCGACCTTACCTCGCGCCTGGCCGGGGGGCTCTGTTCGCTGGGCATTCAGGCCGGTGACCGGGTTGCAGTCTACATGCCGACTGGACTGGAAATGGCCCTGACCTTTCTGGCCTGCGCCCGCATTGGGGCGGTGCATGTGGCAGTTCCTGCCGGCATGGGCAGCCCGGCCCTGCGCGAACGCCTGGAAGACACCGGGGCCCGCTTACTGGTAGCGGCCGACTGTATGCATCACGGAGGGCGAACCATACCCTTCGCCAGCCTGGTCGAGGAAGCCACCCAGGGTCTGGACCTGCCGGTGCTCTGGTTTAGCCGGGCCGGTGAGGTACGGCCGCTGGAGTTCTGGAAGTTGATCGAAGCACACCAGCCCACCACACCGGCCCTGCCGGTTGATAGCGAACACCCCCTCTTCATCCTGTTTACCTCGGGCTCTACCGGCAAGCCCAAGGGAGTGGTGCATGTTCATGGCGGCTACATGGTCGGCATCACCTATCACCTTCGTACCTTGTTTGACCTTAAGGATGGCGAGGTCTCCTGGGCCACCGCCGATCTGTCCTGGATTGTGGGACACAGTTATGGCCTGTACGCCCCCCTGCTGGAAGGGCTGACCACCGTCCTGCGGGCCGAGCGGCTGGACTACCCGGATGCTGGCAGTTTTTATAAAACCCTGGAAGATTGTGGTGTAAACGTGCTCATCATCAGCCCTACTTGGCTGCGCACCCTACGCAAGCACGGCGAAGACTGGGCCAAGCAAGCCCAGCTCTCCGATTTGCGCCTGGTGGCTAGCGTCGGCGAGTACCTGGCCCCCGAGGTCTGGCACTGGACTGCAAACCACCTGGCTCATGTAGTGGACAACTGGTGGCAGACCGAGACTGGCGGTCCTTGTCTGTCCACCCCCCTCTGCCTGCCAGCCAAGCCTGGTAAGGCTGGTTTTCCACTACCCGGGGTAGAGATGGCTGTGGTGGACGCTCAGGGAAACCAGCTACCCCCTGGCCAGAAAGGGCATCTGGTGATTCGCAACCCCTTCCCTCACTTCATGCGAACCTTCTGGAATAACCCGGGCCGCTACACCGAACAGTGGAGCCGCATCCCTGGTTGCTATGCCTCCGGCGACATTGCGGTACAAGATGACGATGGATATATTGCCTTGCTAGGCCGCTCAGACGATGTGATAAAAGCGGGCGATCTGCGCATTGGCACAGCGGAGATCGAGGGAGCCATGCTCTCGCACCCGGCGGTGGCCGAGGCCGCAGCGGTTGGCGTGAACAGGCCAGAGCTTGGCGAGGTGATCAAGGTGTATGTGGTGCTCAAGACCCGCGAGACCAGCCTCGAGGTGCGCGATATTCTAGCCGCCAAGCTCCAGGCCCATCTGCGGCGCCAGCTGGGCAACACCGGTCTGCGCACCGAAGTAGAGTTCATAGACCAGCTACCCCGGACCAAGAGTGGGAAAATCATGCGCCGCCTGCTCAAAGCCCAGGAACTTGGCGACGACCCCGGAGACCTGTCTACGCTGGAGCTTTGAGCACTGATCGGTCTGGCCAGACGATAAGCCCGTTGTGGTGGTATGAACAATCAAAGGCTGTCAGCGGCATTTGTCCCCCGTTACCTCTGAAAAAATAAGCTTCAATGGAGGCCCGCTGTGGAACTCGAGCAACTACTAAAGTCGAAGGTTAGCTATCTGGCGCCCATTAAACAAAGGCAAAACGCCAACATCCCCAATTTCGCTGCCGAGTATGCCTACAGCCTGCAAGACCCAGAGGGTTTTTGGGGCCAGCAGGCCGTGAAATTTCACTGGTTTGAGCCTTTTGGCCAGGTGCTCCGGTGGAACTTTCCCGATCACCAGTGGTTTGTGGGGGGTACCACCAACATCACCTACAACGCCCTCGACCGCCATGTCGGGGGCCCCAGACGCAACCAGGTGGCCCTAATTTCCCTGACCGAGGACGGTAGCGAGCAAAAGCTTACCTACGGCGAGTTACTTGACCGGGTTTCGCGCTTTGCGACCGGGCTGCAAAGTCTGGGAGTTCAGACCGGGGACCGCGTGATCATTTATATGCCCCTGACCCTCGAGGGGATTATTGCCATGCTGGCCTGCGCTCGCATCGGCGCGATTCACTCGGTGGTGTATGCCGGGCTGGGAGTCTCGGCGCTGCGGGAGCGCATTATGGATGCCGGGGCCAGGCTGCTGATTGCGGGGGATGTCAGCTACCGCCGCGGGAAACCGGTAGATCTTATGTCCATCGTGCTCCAGGCCACCGAAGACCTGGAGGTGCCTACGGTCTGGTTCTGCCGCAGCAAGGCCGCGCCCACTGGCCCAGGTTTGTACGAGTTCAACCAGTTGCTATGGTCGCACGGTCCCGAAACCGAGGCTGTTCCGCTAAAGAGCGAACACCCGCTGTTCATTCTTTACACCTCGGGCTCCACCGGCAAACCTAAGGGAGTGGTGCACGTGCACGGCGGCTACATGGTCGGCACGGCCTACCACCTGCACTCTTTTTTCGACGTTAAGGAGTCCGATGTATACTGGGCCGCCTCGGATATCGGCTGGATTGTCGGCCACAGCTACATTGTATATGCGCCGCTACTAGCAGGCGTGACCAGCATTCTGCGTGAAGGCGCTCCCGACTATCCTGACCCTGGCGCTATATGGCAGGCCGTTGAACGCTACCGGGTAAACGTACTTTTCACCGCTCCCACCGCGGTGCGCATGTTCATGAAGTTTGGCCCGCAGTGGCCCGCCAAGCACGACCTCTCATCACTACGGTTTATTGGGGTGGCGGGCGAACCACTCAACCCCGAGGCCTGGCAGTGGGCGGTGGAATACCTTATGGACGGGGGAAAGCGTGGCTTTGTGGCCGATAACTGGTGGCAGACCGAGCTGGCCGGCCCTACCCTGGGAACCCCATTGGTTATGGAAGCCAAGCCGGGTTTTGTAGGAGTTCCACTTCCCGGCGTGGAAGCATTAGTAGTAGACGCCGACGGCAAAGAAGTATCGCCAGGAACCGGAGGATTGCTAGCCCTCAAGCGGCCTTTCCCCCATATGATGCGCACCATCTGGGGCAACCACGCCCGCTATACCCAGTACTGGACTGAAATTCCTGGCAACCTCTATGCCGCAGGAGACGTGGCCAGCAAAACGGCCGAAGGATACTTTGCCGTGCTGGGCCGGGCGGATGATGTGCTCAATGTAGCCGGTCACCGCATCGGCACTGCCGACGTGGAGAGCGCCCTGGTCTCCCACCCGGCTATTGCCGAAGCGGCCGTAATTGGCGTGCCTGACCCCATAAAGGGCGAGAACATCAAGGCTTTTGTGGTGTTGCGGGTTGGGCGGGAAAGAACCGAGACTCTCAAGGCTGAGATTGTGCAGCATGTGCGCCTCGAGCTTGGCCCCATCGCTACCCCTAGCGATCTAGTCTTTCTTGACAAACTCCCCAAAACCCGCAGCGGCAAAATCCTGCGCCGTCTGCTCAAGGCCCAGGAAATGGGGCGCGACCCCGGCGACTTAAGTACGCTGGAAGAATAATAGCGCGCTTTTTACTCCTGAGTGTTTTAGCCCCGCTTCCACCATACTATGAGGAGGTTGCAGGCCATCCTTCGTCGCTGCGAGGAGGCCATGTTTGATGTCTCAGGTCTCAGGTCGCAGGTCCAAGGTCAAAGGTCAAAAGCTATCGGCTATCAGCCATTGGCTATGGGCTAATGGAATGTCTCGGGTTGCAGGTCGCCCCCACCTCGTCGTTGCGAGGAGGCCACAGGCCGACGAAGCAATCCAGGAAGGGGTCGTAAAGCCATTGGCCGACGGGGTGATCTGGATTGCTTCCCCTTCGGCAGGCTCAGGGCAGGCTCCTTCGGCTACGCCTCAGGGTCGCAATGGCGAGAAAAATCCGTTGCTGTGGAGACTCTGAGGCCGCCTAGCTCAAACTGCCTACCGCCTGTTCTGCCACCCAGACCAGCTCACCCGAACGAATCAGTTCGCAGATGCGTAGCAGCTCGGGCTTCAGGTAACGGTCCCGGTCCAGGTGGGGCACCTCCTGCCGGATTCGTCTCCAAACTGCCTCGACCCCCCTGCCGGGCCGCAGTGGGGCGTGAAAATCCAGGGCCTGGGCAGCCGAGGCCAGCTCTATGGCCTGTACCCATAAGGCATTTTCAAAAATAGCCCTGGCCTTGCGGCAGCTAATGGTTCCCATAGAGACATGGTCCTCCTGGTTAGCGCTGGTGGGAATAGAGTCCACCGAGGCCGGGTGAGCGAGCACTTTGTTTTCGCTCACCAGGGCGGCGGCGGTGTACTGGCTGATCATCAGGCCCGAGTTGAGGCCGCTACCCACTGCCAGAAAAGCAGGCAGTCCGGAAAGCGCGGGATTGAGCATCTGTTCAATGCGCCGCTCGGAGATACTGGCCAGCTCGGCGATGGCAATGCCGGCATAGTCGGCGCCAAGGGCCAATGGCTGACCGTGAAAATTGCCTGCCGAAATGGTGCGTTTTTCATGGGGAAAGACCAGGGGGTTGTCAGTCACGCTCTGCATCTCGCGCAGCGCTATCTCCCGCACATGGGCGATGGCATCGCGGCTGGCCCCGTGCACCTGGGGGGCCGCCCGCAGCGAGTAGGCATCCTGCACCCGGTCGCAGTCGGCGTGCGAAGGCATAATTTCCGAGTTTTGCAGCAGGCGCCGCAGGTTGGCGCTGGCTGCCGCCATACCGGGGTGGGGGCGCAGCTGGGCCACCGCCTCCTCGAAGGGACGGTGGCTGCCCTTGAGGGCTTCTACACTCATGGCCAGTGCGATATCGGCAGTCTTGAGCAGGGTATCGCAGTCCAGCAGCAACAGGGCCAGCAAGGAGGTCATGGCCTGGGTGCCATTGATCAGGGCGAGCCCTTCCTTGGCCTCGAGCTCCAGGGGTTCTAAGCCCACCTCCTGCAGCACCTCGCCCGCGGGCCGGGTCTGGCCCCGGTACTCCACCTCACCCTCGCCCAAGAGCGGCAGGCACATGTGGGAAAGTGGGGCCAGGTCGCCCGAAGCCCCCACCGAGCCCTGCGAAGGAACCAGCGGGCTGATGCCACGGTTGAGGAATTCCAGCAGGTAGTCCACCACCAACGCGCGCACCCCAGAGTAGCCAAGGGCCAGGCTCTGGGCCCGTAGCAGCAGCATGCCGCGCACCACCTCGCCGGGAAAGGGCGCCCCCACCCCAATGGCATGGGAAAGCAACAGATTGCGCTGCAACAGTCTGAGATCCTTACTCTCGACCCGCACGCTGGACAGTCGGCCAAAGCCGGTATTCAGGCCATATACTGGCTCGCCCAGCGCAACCAGCTCTTCCACAAAAGCCCGGCAGTGGTCGGTGCGCTCCCTGGCAGCGTCTGCCAGCCGCACCGGCGCCCCCTGCCGCACCACCTGCCCAAACTCCTCCAGGCTTAGCCCTTTATCGAGCTCGACCATACTGCTCCTATCGTCGCAGGTCTATGGTCTAGGGTCTAGGGTCGACGGTCTAGCCTTGTGCTCCTATCGTCGCACGTCTAAGGTCTAAGGTCGAAGGTCTGCAACGGTCTCGCGTTTTGGCCTTCGACCTTTGTCCTTCGACTTTCGACCTTTGTCGTTTGGCTATAAGCTATCAGCTATCGGCCATCGGCTATAGGCTATTGGCTATTTTGCAGCCGCTAAAAAGGAGTCAGCCATGACTTATCGAGCCCCCAGAAGCCCCCACCGCAGCGCCAAAGGCTGGATTCAGGAGGCTGCCAGGCGCATGCTCCTCAACAACCTGGACCCCCAGGTGGCCGAGAAACCCGAGGAGCTGATTGTCTATGGTGGGCGGGGCAAGGCCGCCCGCAGCCCGGAAGATTTGGAGCGCATTCTGGCGACACTGGAGCGGCTGGAAAACGATGAAACCCTGCTGGTGCAGTCGGGCCGGGCGGCAGGCGTCTTCCGTACCCAGCCCCTGGCCCCGCGCGTCATCCTGGCCAACTCCAACCTGGTGCCCCATTGGGCCACCTGGGAGGAGTTCGACCGGCTAGACCGGCTGGGCCTGATGATGTACGGCCAGATGACCGCCGGAAGCTGGATTTACATCGGCACCCAGGGCATTTTGCAGGGCACGTATGAGACCTTTGCGGCAGCCGCTCGCAAACACTTTGGCGGCTCGCTGCGGGGCACCATTACCGTCACGGGTGGGCTGGGCGGCATGGGTGGGGCGCAGCCCCTGGCTGTAACCCTTAACGGCGGGGTAGCGATATGTGTCGAGATTGACCCCCGGCGCATCCAGCGCAGGCTGGATACAGCCTATCTGGACGTTCGCGCCGAGAGCCTGGAAGAAGCCCTGAGGCTTGCCGAAGAAGCAAAACGTACAGGTGAGCCCCTCTCCATCGGACTGCTGGGCAACACTGCCGAGGTACTGCCGCAGATGGTTCAGATGGGCTTTGTACCCGATTTAGTCACCGACCAGACCAGCGCCCACGACCCCCTGTACGGCTACATTCCCATTCTCAAAGCCGACGAAGACCCCCAGGCCCTGCGCCAGGCCGACCCCCAGGGATACAAAAAGCGTGTGCTGCACGACATGGCCACCCACTGCCGCTCAATTGTGGAGATGCAGGAGCAAGGGGCCGTTGCTTTTGACTATGGCAACAACCTGCGGGCTTTCGCGCAGGAGGGCGGCTTTGCCGAGGCCTTCAGCTATCCGGGCTTTGTACCGGCCTTCATCCGCGACCAGTTCTGTCAGGGGCGCGGCCCCTTCCGCTGGGTGGCGCTCTCGGGCAAGCCCGAAGACATCTACCAGACCGACCAGGCCATGCTGAAACTTTTCCCCGACGATGACGGCCTGCATCGCTGGCTGACCCAGGGAGTGAAGAAGTTCAGGTTCCAGGGCCTGCCCGCCCGCATCTGCTGGCTGGGTTATGGCGAGCGGGATAAGGCCGGTCTGCTCTTCAACCAGATGGTGCAGCAGGGTGAGCTCCTGGCGCCCATAGTGATCGGGCGCGACCACCTCGACGCCGGCAGCGTGGCCTCGCCTTACCGCGAGACCGAGGCCATGCGGGATAGCTCCGACGCAGTGGCCGACTGGCCCATCCTGAACTTCGCCCTCAACGCGGTCGCGGGGGCGGCCTGGGTCAGCTTCCACCACGGCGGCGGGGTGGGGATGGGCTACTCGCTCCACGCGGGTCAGGTCACGGTAGCCGACGGCTCAGAGGAGGCGGCCTACCGCCTAAAGCGCGTCCTGGTCAACGACCCCGGCAGCGGGGTAATGCGCCATGCTCACGCGGGCTACCCCGAGGCGAAGAAGGTGGCCCAAGAGGGCGGACTGGATCTGGCGGGCTGGGAGAAGTAGGCGTCCCAAGGAAGCCGTCGATGGTCGAGGGTCTAGGGCGGAGTGTCGAGAGTCAAGGGTCGAGGGTCACGGCGGAGACCGACTGGCATTTTTGGGTAAGGGGTTGAATGAAACGGGTATTTACCGGGATTTCTGAGCTATACACGCCAAAAGAAAGGCTCGAGCAGGCCGCCCTGGCTGTGCAGGACGGGCGCCTGGTCTGGGTTGGATCTGAGCCTAAACTGCCCCAGGAGTACCACCGTTGGGAACGCACCGACTTAGGCGGGCGCGGGGTGGTGCCCGGCATTGTGGACGCTCACACCCACCTGGTCTATGGCGGAGACCGCCTGGACGAGTATCTGCGGCGGGCCAGGGGGGAAAGTTACGAGGCGATTCTGGCGGAGGGAGGTGGGATTTATTCAACCGTAAGGGCGACCGATGCGGCTTCTGAAGAGGAGTTGTACGCGCAGGCTCGAGCCCGGGCCGAGAAGTTCTTAGCTAAAGGTGTCACCACGCTGGAAATCAAGAGCGGCTATGGGCTTGAACCCCAGGCCGAACTCCGGATGCTGCGGGTTATTCAGAAGCTGAAACAAACCCTGCCCCAGCACGTCTTCCCTACCCTGCTGGCCCACGTTGTTCCCAGGGGGTGGGAGCGCGGTAAGTACGTGCAGATGTTCGCACACGAACTGATCCCCGAGGTGGCCCAGGCGGGCCTGGCGGAAGCGGTAGATGTCTTTTGCGACCAGGGGGCGTTTACCCTGAGCGAGACGCGGGAGATCCTCGAGGCCGCCCTGGCCCACGGCCTGAAGATCAAAGTGCACGCCGAGCAGATCGCTCATACCGGGGCTGCCCGGCTGGCGGCGGAGCTGGGGGCGCTGTCGGCAGACCACCTCGAGCAGACCACCCCCGCCGACTGGCAGGCGCTGGCTCAGATCAGCACCATCGGCACGGTACTACCGGGGGCAGCAGTCATCCTGCGCAAACCTTTCCTCAACGTCCGGGCGATCTGGGATGCCGGGGTAAAAGTGGCCATCGCCACCGACCACAACCCCGGCAGCAGTCCACTGTTTAGCCCCTGGCTGGGGATGCAACTGGCCATATGCTTGGGCCATCTTTCGGCTGAAGAAGCCCTGACTGCCCACACTTCCCATGCCGCCGACGCGCTGGGAAGAGGGGATCTGGGGAGGCTTTTGGCCGGCAACTGGGCCGACTTTGTGGTGGTGGACTCGCCCCATGCGCTGGAGCCCCTCTATCACTGGGGAGACCGCTCCATTCACGCTGTCTACATAGGCGGAAGCAAGGTACGATGACCCAAACCCGGACCCAGATCTGACCTATCCATTTCTTGAACTCAGTTCCTGGCACCGCACGGCA
The DNA here is from genome assembly GCA_041695225.1 of Deinococcota bacterium. Classification (GTDB taxonomy): domain Bacteria; phylum Deinococcota; class Deinococci; order Deinococcales; family Thermaceae; genus Meiothermus. Next base: position 47,218 of record JBGFRI010000046.1, on the reverse strand, counting down.
ATTAGACGCTCATAAGGCTGATGCAGCCCGGGTTTGAAGGGCTGGTTGGGGGTTGCGCTAACATATGCCCGTGCGCCTTTAGCGCATCGGCCTGTTCACCGACGCCTACCTGCCTAACGCAAATGGGGTCGCAACCAGTGTCTACCTGCTCAAGCGTGAGCTGCGCCGCATGGGGCACGAGGCCTGGGTGCTGGCCCCCGAGATGCCCGACGCCGACCCCCGGGAAGAATGGGTGGTGCGGGTACCCAGCGTGGCCTATCCTTTCTTCGAAGATCAGCGCCTGGCCATGCCCAGCAGCCGCGGGGGTCTGAGCTTCCCCTTCGGCTACGCCTCAGAGCCCGCCACTTGGCCCCGTCCAGGGGTTGTGGGGCTTACCGCACGCACTACCCACAGTCTGTTGCTGGTATCTGGCTAGGTGGTTCAGTAGAAGAACTCTTCCAGGTGATACAGCGCGACCCTGGCCTCAGGATGGGCCTGGCGGATGCCGCTCTTCAGAGCCGCAAACTGCTCAGCCCGCTCACCGTCGCTAAGCGCCCGGCTGCCCAGTGCGGCAGCGCGCTCAGCATAGACCGAGCCGGGGTGTTCGATAAAGGGCGAAAGGTAGACCAGGTCGCCCCTGGCGAAAGGTAAAGCCGCCAGCAGCGCCAGACTGTCGCGCAGGTGGGCCTCGGCAAAGGCGCTGCCACCCGCCCCCACCATCACGATCACCGAGACGCTAAGCCCGGCCTGTTTTAGCGTAGCGATAAAATCCTGCGCCTCGGCGGCGCCGCCGGGTTTGTTCATCCAGGCCAGCAGCGCGTCGTGACCCGTTTCCAGGCCAATATAGACGCGCCTTAGTCCGGCTCGTTGAAGCGCCTGCCAGTCGGCAAGCGACTTTTTCTCCCCGGTGAAGACGTCCACAAAGCCATATATGCCGCGTCCGGGAAAGGCTGCCTGGGCGCGTTCGATCAGCGGCATCAGCCGAGCGTTGGCCAGAATCAGCGCGTTGCCGTCGGCTAAAAAGATGCTCTGGCGCAGCGCCGCCGCCTCGCCCAGCAGGGCCGCCACACGGCTCAGGTGCTCGTCGAAGGCCGCGGGCGTCTTGGTGCTAAACGGGCGGTCCTGATAGAAGTTGCAGAAGGTGCACTGGTTCCAGGAGCAGCCGAAGGTAGCCTGCAGCACCACCGCCAGATACTGGTCGGGCGGGAGGATGCTGATCGGTAGGTAGGCCTCCTCGAAACGAGCGCGCTCGGCCAGCAGACGCTCTGGTGTCCAGCTCCGGATGCCCGCCAGCCGCTCAAGGAATACCCGCGGCAAAGGCTCGGCCATAAGCAGCTCGACACTCTTTTGCACCGCAACAAACTGCGCCGCTGCCGCCTCTTCCGACAACTCCCAGCGCCGACGTACCCCACCCTCCCGCCGCCGCCCAAACACCCTCGAGGCCAGCGAGCGCTTGTAGACGGTGCCGCGGACGAACCAGCTTAGCGGGCGGCCCTCCAGGTCGAAGCTGTAGACCTCCTGGCGGTTGGGGCTTATCACCGTGGCCGCCGCTTGGGCGTCCAAAAGCCAGTCGCCGTGATGGAGGTTCATCTCGTGGCTTGCTGCCGCAAGGGCGGGAGAAGGATACGCCTTTTTCCGGCTCGGGGGCACTTGCCGCGAGCACCACCTGTAGCTTTCACTCTATTCCGGTCAATCATTCCACCATTCCACAAACCGCTCTATAGCCCAGACCAGGTAAATGGATACTAGCTCACCAGCTCCGTGCGGAAAGGTTCCACCACTCACACATTTTCTGGTGGTGCAGTGGGCTTAACCAGATACCCCTGGGGTTGAAACTGCCCCCACCAATCTGACGCAGGATTTCCTGCGGGTTGAGGCTGGGCACCCCGCAGCCCAGCGCACACCCGGCACGGCAAAAACCGCCGTGCCAGGTACATTACGACCGTTTTAGCACGGCGCTGCCTGTGCCGTACTGGTCGAAGCGCAATGGCAAATCTGACCTGGTGCAAGACAATCGCTTGGCCCTTTGTACGAAGGGATGGCTTTGATTTTCCCCTCAACATCAAATGCCGACGCATCCACCACTTGAAGTTCAATCGTGCCATGCCCAACCATAAGAACCTCTTCGGCGACCATGCCGGCGTTTTTGTACAGTTCCAACAGGCGGCTTTCAAGGCTGTCGGCTTCGACAAAGTTCCTGGCGGTTTCGCGGAGGGCTTTGGTCTTGCCCCGAATCGAGGTGTTCCAATCGCGCAGGTGAAGATCGTCGGCAAGCAGGCCCTACCCAGAAACCCCCTCCACTGCGTCGCCACTGGTGCGCGCAGCTCATGGAAAACTCACCTGGCGGCTATAAACCGGGTTTGAGAAGCTCACTGGGGGCTGTGCTAACATATACCCGTGCGCCTTTACCGCATCGGCCTGTTCACCGACGCCTACCTGCCTAACGCAAATGGGGTCGCAACCAGTGTCTACCTGCTCAAGCGTGAGCTGCGCCGCATGGGGCACGAGGCCTGGGTGCTGGCCCCCGAGATGCCCGACGCCGACCCCCGGGAAGAATGGGTGGTGCGGGTACCCAGCGTGGCCTATCCTTTCTTCGAAGATCAGCGCCTGGCCATGCCCAGCAGCCGGCTGCTCCCCACCGAGTTCGAGATTTTTCACACCCATACCCCGCTCTTTATTGGCATCTGGGGTGCCCGGCTGGCCTACCGAAACCGCCTGCCACACGTTTCGACTTTTCACACCCACGTGGAGAAATATACCCACTATGTCCCCGGCATGACCACCCTGGACAAGTACGTGGGGATAATACAGAAGGTCTGTCAGGCTTTCTACAACCGCGCCGATCTGGTCATTGCCCCTACCGATCCGGTCAAAAAGCTGGCCGAAAGCTACGAGATCAAGCGCGAGATCAGGGTCATTCCAACGGGTATAGATACCGATATCTTGCAGGCCGCCCCCGACCCGCCTTCACCCTGGCCTTCGGGTAAGCGCCGTCTTTTGCATGTGGGACGGCTGGGCAAAGAAAAAAGCGTGGATGTGGTGATCCGTGCTTTGGCAGAAATTCGCAAGGAATCGGATGCTCATCTGGCCCTGGTGGGGATGGGGCCCGAGCTCCATCTGCTAACCCGGCTGGCCCAACAGCTGGGGGTTGGTGATAACGTCACCTTTGTGGGCGCAGTACCCTACGAGAAAATTGGTGGCTATTACCGGATGGCCGAGCTCTTTTTGTTTGCCAGTGAGACCGAGACCCAGGGGCTGGTGATCTGGGAGGCCCAGGCTGTGGGCCTGCCGGTAGTGATCGTGGGGGCCGAGGGTGCCCTGCAAGGGGTAGATGAAGGCAGTAGCGGCTACCTGGTGCGGCCCGGAGACTACCAGGCTATGGCTCAGAAGGCCCTGGAACTGCTGCGCGATGAGCATCTGCGGCAGCGCTTTAGTGAAGGTGCGCGCAAGTTTGCCGACCGTCGCACGGCCCGTCGGGTTGCCGAGCAGATCGTGGCTATATACGACGAAGCCACCCGGCTGGTGGAAATTGAGCCACGCCGCCTCAAGATCCCTTTCCCTCTTCTGCCGCAAAGTATCCTTTCGAATCCCCGCCAAGGTTCTTAGCGTGTTGTAGCAAAAACTTTAGCCAGCCGCCACTGGCCCGTCGGGCCGAGGTCAGAACAAGTGCGTCGCGAACATAGCGAACCTGGCCTCTGGTCTTTAGCTTCAGACCCAAAATCACATCTTCGCGGGCTTCTACCATTGGGTAGCCACCCACCTCCAGTGCGGTCTGGCGATGAAAAGCCATGTTTGCCGCAGCCAGGTTGGGCCTGCCCAGAAGCATGGCAATTTTCAGGAAGACACCGTAGCCCAGCTCGGTGCAGGTTTCTTGCCAGGCCGGAAGACCAAACATCCGCATGGGGCCGTAAAGCGCTACGCAGTCTTCCATGTGCGGCTGCAGAGCCTCGAGCCAGCCCGCAACCGGCCGGCTATCGGCATCGGTGGTAGCGACCCAGTCACCCGTGGCTGCTTCCAGCCCGACCTGACGCGCTAGCGCTACCCCTGGCGTGGGGCAGCTTATCAGCCTGACCCCCATTCCCATTACCCGCTCACAGGTCTGGTCGGTTGAACCATTGTCCACCACAATAACTTCATCAGGCTGCAGGGTCTGCTGCTTTAAGGCCCCCAGGCAGCCCTCAATGTACTCCTGCTCGTTTCGGGCTGGAACTACCACTGAGATGCGCACAGGTATAGATTAATCACCCCCATCCCTTCGACTGCCCCTTCGACAGGCTCAGGGCAGGCTCCTTCGACGGGCTCAGGGCAAGGCTCAGGACAAGCCTCGACTAGTCCGTAGCTTAATCTATACTTTATTCCGTGCGCCTCAAGATGCAACGTCTTTCTCCCTGGCGCCTCAAAGGATTGTCGCCGGTAGCCCGCCTAATTCTGGCCTGGGGCTTGCTGGAAGGAGTACGGAACGGGTTTTATGCGGGTTATCTGGCCCTTCACGGAGGGAATCTGGGCTTTACCCTGGCGGTGATTGGCACGGCCTGGAGCATTCACCTGTTGTCGGACAGTTTTAGCAAAAGCCTGGGCGGCTACCTGTCGCAAAAGCTTGGCATGGGAATTGTCACCCTGGTTGGTGGGGGGGTGGGGCTGGCCGCCCTCTTGCTCGTTCCCTATGTCCACTCGCCTGTCCTGCTCTTTAGCCTTAGTATGGTCTGGGGTGTCTCGCTTTCGGCAATCTTCCCCGGCCTGATGACCTTGAGCAGCCAGGTTGCTGTGCAGGGGCGTGAGGGCCGGGCGGTGACCCTGACCAACATGCTCACCGCCCCCTGGACGGGGATTGGGGTACTGGGGGTTGGTTTTTTGACCAAGGCCGACCCCAGTCTGGCGCTTAATGTCCTCCAGTGGGTCCAGATTGTGGTGATCCTGATTGGCCTTTCGCTAATCTTCCGCCCCGAAAAAGTGCGTCCGCCCAGGCGGGAGCTGTATCCCTGGCGTCGGCTACTGCTGTTCATTCCCGCCGCATTTGGCCAGACCTTTGCCCCGGCCTTGTTTAGCTTTTACCTGCTCAAATACGCCCAGGGCATGGGCCTGAGTATGCTCTGGATAACCATACTGATTGTTCTGGGCGGTGTTATCGCTACAGTTTTGCTCATCTGGACAGGCCGTTACGCAGACCGCAAAGGCCCCCGCGGGCTGCTTATTGTGGGCCTGCTGCTGATTGGCCTTGCCATGATTGGCCTGGGCTTGAAGCCGGGACTCCCGGTGTTGCTACTACTGGCCGTAATCGGCGGAATTGGTTTTGGTTGCTTTGGCCCAGCCTGGAATGCACTGCTGGTGCGGCTGCTGCCCAAAAACAACCGGGCCGCGGCCTGGGGTACCCTGATGACGGTCGAGGGGCTTGGCCATGCTACTGGCCCTGCGGTAGGGGGCGTTCTGGCGGCGGCAGTTGCCAACAGTACGCCTTTCTTTGCTGGAGGGGTAATTATGCTCTTACTCAGTGTGTTCTACGTGGTGGCATTGTGGAGGCCCTGGTGGAGATCGCAACACTGATTGGTTCGGCCATTGTGGCCCTGCTGCTGGCATACGGGCTGGCAGAGGTCCTGGGACGCTGGATGGGTCTGGGGGCTGTGGCCTGGGGTAGTCGCGCCGACCCCAGGGTGGCCCTGACCTTCGACGACGGTCCTTCGCACCAGACCGAGGCGATCCTCTTGCTGCTGCGAAAGTACAACCTTAAGGCCACTTTTTTTCTTACCGGTCAACGGGCCGAAGAGCGGCCCGACCTGGTAGAAAAGATACGGCTGGCAGGGCATCAGATTGAAGCCCACGGTTACTGGCATCGTCCCGCAGTGCTTATGCCGCCCTGGACGGAGTGGGTGCAGTTGCACAGAAGCCCTGGCAGACTATACCGGCCTCCCTGGGGCATTCACACGCCCTTCACACGTCTTTTAGCCTGGATGCAGGGTAAACAGGTAGCCTTGTGGGATATAGAGTCGCAGGACTGGCTAGATAAACCAGCCGAACAGCTGGTAAAGCGAGTGCTGTTTTACCTCAAAGGCGGTTCGGTTGTGCTGTTGCACGACGGCCCGGTGCGCACCCTCAAGGTGCTGGAGCTACTCTTGCCGCAGCTGGTGGAACATGGATATCAGTCAGTCCGAATGGACCAACTAAAGCTAAAGCCACTGGGCCCGCGCCAGGGCTTGATCCGGATTAATCAGGGCCTGGAGGAACGCTACGACCAGCAGGTTGGTTGCATCAGGGTAAGCTATCGCTACAACCATGTCCTGCGCCTGGAGATCCGGCCTTACCCTGGCCCCGAGCTGCCCGAATATCCCAAAGGAACCCTTTGCGCGCAGATTCACTTCGAGTCGGCCCGCCTGGCTGCCATGACACCCGTGCAGGTTTTGCTGGCCTCCCGCGAGACCTTAAAGGAGATTGCAAACTTTCTGGAAGGTCATCCCGAGATACAGTTTTTGTTTGGCCACAGCTACCTGGGACCAGGAGCCCAGGCCCTTGGCTTCAAGACCCATCCGGTTCCCAAAGCCGTAGATTTGCAGTCCAGAGTCACCACCGCCTGGTTCGTCTGGCTATATCGCGGTGAGATTGCGCTCCGTCTGCTCATTACTCCGGCCGAACTGGTCTATATCAGCCGGGAAACTATCCTGAACAAATATGGTCCAAAGCCCAGACCCCACCTCGAGCAGGATGCTCAGTTTAGTAACGGAAGGTGAGGCCCAGACCGAACCTGACCCCATCGGTGCGGAAGCCGTCCCCCAGGCCGGTAGCGATCTCGAAGGTGAGGTCGGCCCCTAGCGGCCGGATGGCATAGCCGATGGAGAGCTCGGGCCGAGGCCTGGGAAAAACTTCACTGCTAAAACGCAGGCGGTAGTCACCCTGCTGAAATTCAGCAAAGACCGTTTGGTAGCCGCGCAAATCCACCGTATAGGCGAAAAACAGCTCTGGCAAAAGGTAGCGCCCAATGGTGAAGCGGGTCTCCGCGATGGCGCCGCCATTGAGCGCGGGAATCTCCACCCTGACCTGGTCCAGTCCTAGGGCCTGCGCCAGCTCCCGCTCGAGCTGACCCACGATAAAGCTCTGCACTGCCTGCAGGCCGGTCTGGGCAATATCGGCAGGCAGCGCCGAGAGGTCGGAGCGGCCCAGCAGCAACAAGGCATATACATCGGCATCGGTATAGGGCTGCCCGTCATCCCTGTGGGCGATCTCGTTATTAAATCGGGCGACAAAGCTGGGTGTGAGGTTGACCCTTATCCGATCATTCTGTCGGACAAAGGCACCCTTTAGGGTCAGGTTGACCTGTATCCGGCGGTTATCCTGGCCCCGGTCTATCACCACGGTGTCGGCAACAATCTGCAGTTCGGGTAAGATGCCGGCCGCAGGGCTAAAGCGGGCATAGCTTCGCTCGCCGGGTAGGCGATCCCGGATGGTAAAGTCGCGGTCCCAGAGCCTGAAGCTGCCCCGCAGTGGCACCACCTCGCCGGAAAGGAAGGGGTTGGCAAAATCGCCACTGAGAAAAACTTCGCCAGCCAGCTCGCCCTGTGCCAGGGCCTCCTGGATCAAAACCCCGCGCTCGGCCCTGATGCGCACGTTGTTAAACTCTACCGGCATCTGATTGGCCGCACGGGCTCCCGGCTCGGGAGGAACCGCGATACTGAGCTCGCGCTGCCCCTGGGGAAAACCCAGCCGCGCCCGTATCACCTCGGCGGAGCCCTGCACAATATAGGCCCCGCGCTGGTACCGCAGAATCAGGTTGGTATCAAGTAATCCGTCCAACAGGAAAAAGCGGGGATAGCTAACCGGAACCTCTCCTACCAGCGTCAGGACTAGCTGGGGAAAGATTGTGCCAAACAGCCGAGCGTCTTGCCTTTGTAGGGCAGCATCCACCGTGAAGGCCGGGTAGTTGAAACTTAGATTGAAGGGTTCGTCGGGGCTCAGAAGCGGTAAATTGGCCTGACCCCTGGCCCGCACGGTAAAGTTGCTAAGGTTGCCTTCGCCGGAGAGCTGGGCTTCGGCAGGGAAGGGTGCGGTAAGTTTGATACGCCCCTCTGCGCTGGCAGTCTCACCCACCCGCAACACCGCTTTAGGCGTCTCGGCCCGTACCGGCCCCAGTCTGAAGCCAAAGTTTTCCAGGGTCAGGTCAAGAACCTGTCCGCTGGCGGCTAGCCGCAGGGTTCCACTGGCCTCGGGGGTAAGGGGCTTAAGGTTGGGAATCACCTGCAATACCGGGGTAAAGGAGGTATTTTCCAGATCCAGCCGCAGGTTGCTTCCCTGCCGCCCCAAAAAGCCGCTGCCGCTCCAGCTGCCTTTGCCCGAGAGTCCAAGCTGGTCTATGTACAACCGCTCCCGCTCAAAGCGCAAAGCCGCCCTACCCACCAGGGTATCGCCCCCGCCCTGGAAGCGCAGATACTCTCCCACCCAGATGCCCCGGGAGGCCCAGGGGTCGCGGGTATTGATGCTAAAGCTGGTCTTGCCCGTCCAGAAAGCCTGCCCAGCCAGGTCGCCGGCCCAGGTAGAAAACAACCAGTGTAGTGGAAAGGCAGCCGCGTTGGCTTCCCCACTCAGGATACCATTTTCTAACTTTATGCTGGCCGTGGTGCGCTGGAAACCCAGGGCGCCGTTCTGGCCCAGCGCTCCCTGGCTGCTGGCGCGTTCGAAGCTGAGGTTTGCGCGCAGCTGGTTGTTGCTAAACGAGCCCTCCAGACGTGTGGCCAGTGCCAGATCGTCGCCTTTTACCTGCAGCGCCGGGCTAAAGAGGCTGTACTCAATCTTCCCCCCACTGTACTCAACCGTTCCACTGGCCCGCCCGGCCACAAAAGGCAACAGGTTAGCCACCTGGGGGATCTCCTCGAGCAAGAGGTCGCTAAAACCGGCCCGGGCCCGCGGGCCATCCGGGGTCAGGCTAGCCTCAAGTTCCAGGCGGCCCAGGTCACCGCTCAAGCTGCCTTTGGCTGCCAGGGCTCCGTTGCCGGTAATGGTCGTCTGCAGGCGGCTAGCCAGCGGCTCCAGCGGCATACTGGCTTTCAGGCTCCCCTGCCAGTCGCTCTGACCTGCTGGGGCTGAGTGAACCATCTGGCCCTGAAGCCAGGGTCCGCTGGCGTTTAGCCGGGCCGCAAGCAGGTGCCCTGCCGCTTCGATCTGCTGTTTCTCCTGGGCATCGCGGTAGACCAGCTGCCAGCTTCCGTCCAGGCCAAGCTGCCCCTGCAAAACCCCACTTTTCCAGGGCAGCCAGGCGGTCTCGGGATGAACCATGCGAAGCCGGGCCTGGTCACCCGCACCCTCCAGGCGCAGGTCCAGCCCGTAGGCCAGCACATCGAGCCGACCGCTAAGCTGGCCCTGATGAAAGCGTAGCTCACCGGGCCCCAGCTCAGGCGCTGCCAGGCGCACCGCAAGGGTTTGCAGGTCAATGCCCGAGACCAGACGGCCCCCGGCAAAGGGGTAGACCGCCTTTAGCTCTGACCCCTGGCCGCGCACCTCTACCCCGCGCAGGGTTAGGCCGCCCGTCGCGCTACGCTCGGAAAGGTTGATGGTCATGCTGGGGTTGGGCTGGCCGGGGCCCTCCGGGACAGATGCCACCTGCAGGAGCGGATAGCGCAGCCGCAGGGCCAGCCCCAAAACCTCGCCCTCCACTACCGGAATCCCGGTGCCGGACAGGCGCAGACTGCCTTCGCGGAAGTCGAGTTGACCCGACCAGGTCTGGTCGAAGGCAAGCGAGCCGGCCAGATCACCTCGGAGGCTGGCCTGGAGTTGGTTCTGTCGCCAGGCTGCTTCCACCTGGCCCTTGCGGCCAAAGGCTTCCCAGCCCAGGGTAGTCTGGAGCGCGTTCCATTGTCCCGCCACAACGCCGCTGAGGCGAAGGCCACCCAGGTTGTAGTTCTCCAGCCGGGCCTGGACTCCCTTTAGGGTGAGGGTTGACTCGAGCCCGGGCGCGCTCAGGCGCAGCTCGTCGCCCTGGCCCTCGAGGCTGACGGTCTGGCCTGCCAGCTGGTACCCCCCAACCATCCACCGGCCGGGATAGGTTCCCCGGGCCTGAAGACTGCCCAGGCCGTGCGGCAACTCACCGTTGTATGACCAGGCGACCTGGAAGGGGTTGAGCCGCACACGCCCGCTCAAGGGGGCCAGCTCGGCCAGACCCCGCAGGTCAATTTCGCTGCCCTGGGCGCTAAGCTGCACCGCCCCCCATTCCGGCAGCAACACCTGAGCGCTGCCCCGCAAGACTAGTGGCGAGGCGTCGAGTTCGAAGCGGCCTTGCAGACCCAGGCTATCGGGTGCGCGCAGGCCGGTCTGTTGCAAAGTAGAGGATGCACCGCCAGAGGTGCGGGTATCACCCAGCTGGCCATGAAGGGTAGCCTCGAGCTGCCAGCGGGTGGGCTGGCGCCAGCCCTCGCGCAGCATCGCGCGCAGACTGCCCTGCCAGCCCTCGCGGCCCTCGAGCTCCACCCGGCCTTGATCCAGGCTGGCCTGCCCCACCAGACGCCCGCCAGGCAGCGGGAGGTCGAGCAGCAGCGATCCGCTGGGTGCGTAGCCCAGCCACCTGACAGTACCGGTAGCATAGGGGCCATCCAGGCGCAGCTCTAGCTGCTGGTCAAAATTAAGGTCAAAGCGTTGTTTCTCGTAGCGCCCGGCAATCTGGGCCTGTAGCCTGGCCGGAAAAGCCGAGCCGGTAGCATCGAGGTTGGGCCCGCGCAAGACCAGCGGCAGCCGCAGGGTTTCCCAGGCCCCTTCACCCTTGGTCTGTAGGCGAATGGGCAGCCCCACAAAGGGCTCCAGATCGCTGTCAATGGCAAGCCTGACCACCCCCTGGGCAAAGCTGGCCGAAAGCCCAGCACCCGTGGCTTCGGCCCAGAGCTGATCCTGATAACCAAAACGCAGCGCTACCTCGGCCCCGCGCCCGCTCAGGGTGCCCTGGCCCGACAGCTCCGGCTCGAACAGGGTTCCGGCCAGGGTTCCACTGGCTTTCAGGGTGCTGGCCCCCAGGGTGCGGGCATAGCTAACCTGACCGCTCAGATCTCCGCGGCGGCTGGTGCGGGCCACAATCTGGGCCTCATAGACAGTTCCACGGGCTAGTAAGGTCTGGTTCTGCCCCAGAAGCTCCAGGTCGGTCTGCTCCCCCTTTACCTGCATCTGCCCCTCAAAAGTCTCGCCCAGCAGGGACATGCTGCCCGACAGGGCAAAGCTACGCTCCCCCACCTCCAGGCTGCCGCGTCCGGCCAGGCGCACATTTTCCAGACTGGTGGCCTGTCCCTGGGCTTCTATGCGCATGGGCGCGGCCCAGGACAGCCTCCATCGAGACCCCTCGCCCGACAGACGCACGGGACCAGACTGGCGAAAGTACTGCAGGCTTTCCAAAGACCCATGGGCCTGGAAAGTGCTGCCAAGGCTGGAAAGCTCCAGACTGGCCCTGGCGTACTCACTCTGAAGCTGAAGCTGGGCCTGCCCTCGGCCCTGCTCAATAGCATAGTTACCCTGCGCGGCTATCTGGGCCATAGGGGTACTGGCCTGAAGCCGAAACTCGGGCCGCAGGCGGGAGCCGCTAATCTGGGCCCTCAGGTTCAGGTCTTGCGCCTGGTAGGAGAGCCAGCCCTGAAGCTGCTGGCCCAAGGAGATCTCGCCTTCGAGTTCACCCGCGCCCAGCACCCTGGGGTCACGGCCCGGCTCGAACACTAGCACCACCCCGGCCTGGCGCTGCGGCAAAAAAGCCGATAGTGAACGGTCGCGGTAGTCCAGCGCAACCTGCTGACCAAAGACCAGCAACTGACCCGTCACCTCACCACGGGCCTGCAGATCGAGGTTTCCGCTCACACGACCCTGCACATCGGCGCCAAAGACGCGGGCCAGCGGTGCGGTCTCAAGGTCAAATACCGCCTGCTGTCGAGCGACCTGTATCTGGCCCCCGGGCGTGGTGATGGTGGCGCGTAAAAGGTCTGGATCGGCCCCGTCGGCCCGAATTGCAGCGCTAAGGGGAAGCCCGTCAAATGTAGTGTCAAGGCTCGCTTGTAGCCGCAGGCTCTGACCTTCCAGACTGCCCTCCAGAACCCCGGAACGCTCCATCACCTGGTAGGGCCAGTTCACCCGGCCCGAGTAAGACACTCCCTTACCCTGAAGCTCTAGCGGCCCTTCCAGCTTCCAGGTCTGTTCGTTCAGGTTGGCGCTGAGCTGCCAGGGTAGGGGCTTTAGATACGGTAAGGCGTAGCGGCCCTGGCCTCTGGCCTCGAGGTTATTCCAAGGGCCAGAGACATCAACCGTACCGCTCAGATAAGGTAGCTGCAAAACGCCCCGCAAGACAACGGCTTCGCGACTGAGCACGCCCCGTAGCGTGCCATAAGGGCTCTGGGCTTCCAGGCTAACCGGCCCCAGCAAGCTATGGCCACTAATCTGGGCCTGTCCATAAGGCGTATCCAGGCTAAGGCGCCCGCCGCGCTCGGACCAGTTTCCGCTCAGGGCTCCCGGCACGCCCCAGCCGGACAGATCGTAATTGTTTGCGGCCAGCCGCAGGCGCAGTCCTTCCAGCAGGCGCAAGGGGTCGTCCTGCTCTGCAAGGGAGTCTACCTGCAGGCGATAATCACCCTCGAGGGTCAGGCGGCCATCCTGAAACTGCCCAGAAAAACCCAGACTGGTGCTGCGGCCTTTGAACTGAAGCCCACCCTGAAGCCTGGGGATGTCCAGCCGCCCCTGGTAGGCCAGACCAAAGAGATCGGCTCTACCCCGCAGTTCGCCGGTATACCCGGCAAAACCCAGACTGCCTCGCACGGCCAGATCGCGCCAGGCACCCTCGCCGTTTACCGTGCCGAAGGGGGTGTGCAGCTCGAGGCTTCCGCGCTCGATGTTACCGCTTGCCCTCAGGCTGCCGGGTTCCTGATTGACCCGCAGCGGCAAGGCGCCTGCAAAGGGAAGCCCGGCCTTCAGTTCCACCCGCCCACCGGGCCAGCTCACCTGGGTGCGGCTCACCTGCAGCGGCAGAGCGGGTACCTCCACCGCACCGGATAGCGGCAGGGTCAGTTGTCCGCTAAGGGCGGTGTTGGGCCAGACCGGGCCCGAAAGCTGGGCCCAGCCATCGAGGGTGGCCCAGAGCATAGTGTTGCGACCCTGCACAGCTCCTCTCAGCCACGGTGAATCAAAGCGCAGCTCCCCCTGGTAGACTGAGTCCTGCACGCCCAGGTTCGACTCCAGGCGAATCTGCTGGCCGAGGTCCAGCGGCCCACGCAACCATAGCCCTCTGGCCGCATCTGCGGTAATACTTAGGGTATCGAGCCTGGCCTGTAGTCCCGTGCTGTCAGCGGTGCCGCTAAGCGGCAAAACACGGAAGGGAGAGCGCACTTCGCCCCCGAAGCGCGTAGCCAGGTCAAACAGCTCGCCCTCCAGGCTCACCCGTTCACTCTGCAAGTTCCAGCTGCCCGAAAGCCCGCCCTCGCCGTAGCGCAGATCGCCCGAAAGCTCAAAATCTTCCACGATTTGCAGGGGCAGCGCACGTACCCCCAGGGTGAAAACGCCGTCGCGAAACACCCCATCGGCCCACTGGTTAAAAAGCCGCCAGGCTGGGCCGTCCTGCCGGACTTTAATGGGAAAGCGAGTGTAGGGCGAATCATAGCTGAACTCACCGCTAAACCGCCCTGCATCTAATCTGGCCCGTCCGCTAAGCTGACCCACCAGCATCCCCAGGCCCGAAAGCTGTAGCTGCAGGTCCTCCCAGGTTCCGCTAAGGTTCACTGCCCCAAGCTGGCCCTGTACCGCAGAACCCCGGCCTTGCAGGCCACCGGACAGGCTGAAGGGTCTGGCGGTAGGTAGACCGACACTTTCTGACTCCACCCCCAGGCTCCATTCCGGCCCGGTACTGGCAAACTTCAACCTGGCCTCTCCTTGCAGGGGGCGCGGCCAGACCAGCGTACCTTCGGCCTGGGTGCTCGCGCCCTTTCCCCTCAGCTGCAGGCTACTGCGTAAAGAGTCCCGCAGCGTAACGGTGTACTCATCGGTATTGCGCAGGGCTACAGCAGCCTGATAGGTCCGGTCGAAAAAAGCCCCGTCCACCACAGTATCAAGGCTAAATGTCTGGTCGAAGGCCAGTGTGCCCTCGTAGGTAAGGGGCTGGTCCAGCAGGCGTCCCTCGCCACTGTATCGCCCGCTAATCACCATATTTTGCCAGCCACGGCCCTCCAGCACCAGCGGCCCTCCCCCGCTCACTGGCAGTTGCAGGCCAAAATTTTCCGCCAGGGCCTTCAGAGTAGGGTTTGCTTCTAGCCGAAAGCGGTACTCCTGGTTTTGCAGATCCACCGTGGCCGAGCTTTTTAGGGGGCCGTCCAGACCACGGCCCATCAGGTTGGCGGTAAGCAGCCGCCCATCAAAATCGGCGCTGCCAAAAATGTCACTGAGCGTAAATCCGGCTATATTGACGGTAGCGTCTTTGATCTGGTTCCTGCCCTGAATGCCATTCTTTACCCCGGGGCCAATGGTCCAGGTACCCTGAAGCCGGCCAGACTCAAAACCATCAAACCAGTAGCGTGCCGCCCGCAAATCGCCCCTGGCCTCAATCTGCCAGGACTCAAACTCCCGACCGGTGCGGCTCACTGTAGCACTGAGTTTTCCGTCGGGAAGCTTTACTTCAACCTGGTAGGGGCCGCTGCCGCGCACCGTAGCCCGCAGGGTAGGCAGGACAAACTTCTGACTCTCTTCAATCTGTACGCTCACGTTCTTTAGCGCCAGTTCGTCTACCCGCAACCCGATGGGCAACGGCGCCGCAGGCGGGCGTTGTTCGGGGATGATGGCTTCCCACCGTAAATAGGCATGACCCTCTTCGAGCAATATCCGCAGAGGCAGTTCACGGCGCTGCAAGCTTAGCAGGTTGTACCCTACGCGCAGTCGCTGGGCTTCGACCCTGAATCCAGTGCCTTCAAGTCTGGCCCCACGCAACTCGATACCGCCAAGCAGGTAGCCCCCCACTGCCTGCCACTGCCCGCTGATACCAGCCGCCCTTAGCCCTTCCTGCAAGACCAGGTTAATCAGTGGAGGAAACGCCGGGAGTCCCGCCAGCAGCAGGAGCAAAAATACCGGAACCCAGCGCCATAGCCACACATTGCTCAGTGTAGCCCACAACTCTGAGGGGAATCTAGGAAAAAACCCATCGAGAGCCAATCAAACCTGGTTTTTGTACGTCTGACTTTAGTCCCGGTACAAAATGAGCCCGGCCCTGGCCCGGAAGGCTTATGCGGCAAACCTGTCTGGCCTGCAATCCGAGAGCCACCGCCTTGTGAGGCTGCGCGGGCATACATACCAGGCAACCAGGGCAATAACCTGTTGTAGATTGAATGGGTGCAGCGAATTACCGTGCTGGTTAGTGGGCAGGTGCAGGGGGTGGGTTACCGCCACTTCACCCGCAAAAAAGCCTCTGAGCTGGACCTGGCCGGCTATGTCGAAAACCTCCCGGATGGGCGGGTAGAAGTGGTAGCCGAGGGCGACAGGGCCGATCTGGAACAACTCATTCATCATCTGCGCCAGGGTCCCAGGGGCGCCAGGGTGCACCAGGTGGATGTGCAGTGGAGCGAGGCCGCCCATCTCAAGGGGTTTCAGATCTTCTGATCGGTCAATTTACCTGGTTCTTATACTTCCCACCCTGTACAAGAGCGGCATCGCGGGCCTGACCCAGAGGGTTCAAGGCCGACAGGCTTGGTGGCCGATGCCATTATTGCATTGACCAATAGTTCTTGGCTTTCCAGCCCAGACCCAAGTGGTGGGGCAATTATGAAATACGTTACTGAACTTTCGACCCAGACTACTTATTCCACGCCTCGGTCTGTGGCCTGGTGGTCTGGCGCACGTAACTTCTGATGTTTGACCCTTCGACCTTTGACCTTCGACCTTCGACTACAGACCCTCGACCTTTGACCTTGACCAGGCTACGGGTCTCACCTAGATTTTTAGCGCTCCAAGACCTAGCCTGCTTCCAGGCAGAAATGCCGTGGCTCACAATTGACTCCGGAATGCAGGCCGTGCAAGGTAATCATTCCTGCTATCCTCTGCCCGATAGGTTAAGGTAGTGGGGTATGGTCGAAGTGCATGCCCGCTCGGTCACTTTTCACCCCCCCAAAGAGGCCAGATATCTGGTAGGCGACTTTACCGACTGGGACAGAAAGCCCATCCCGATTGAAGGGCCGCTGACCCTCGAGTTTCCCGCTGGGGCATACCTCGAGTACGCCTTTCTGGATGCCGAAGGCAGGCCCTTTCCCGACCCCGACAACCCCCACAAGGCCCAGAACCCCTGGTGGACCTATCCCAGGGCCATCGAGCTACCTGGCTTTCACTACACTGCCCCTCACCAGCCCTCCCGTCTGGTCGAGGTGCACCGGCACCGGCTGGAGTCCAAAGCCTTTGGTGCTACCCGCCGCTACCACGTCTACAACCCCACCGCTCCCGCCCAGGCCACCCTCTACACCCACGATGGCGTGGCCTATTACCGCACTGCCAGGCTGGCCGAAGTGGCCCAGGGGCTTTTGGAGTCGGGACAGATTCGGCCTGTACGGATTGTCTTCATCGAGCCGGAAGACCGCCGGAGCGAGTACTGGTTCAACCCTGTTTATGAACAGCACCTCTTACACGAGGTTATTCCTGCCGTCGAGTCGCACTATGGTGCCACACCCGAAAGGGGGCTGATGGGAGCCAGCCTGGGCGGGCTGGTCTCTGGCTGGCTGGCCCTACGCCACCCCGAGCTGTTTCAAAAGGTTGCCACCCAGTCGGCCTGTCTGACCGCCTCGCCCCAGGGCGGCAACTGCTTCACCGACCCGGAATGGCTGACCGAACAGTACCAGGCGTCAGAAACCCTACCCCTTCGCTTTTACTGTGACACCGGCCAGCTCGAGTGGCTTCTGGCCTCTAACCGGCGCTTTGCTGCCATGCTCTGTGACAAGGGCTACCGCCATGCCTACTTTGAGCGCCCCTCTGGCCACAACTGGATGACCTGGCGACAGGGTCTGGCTGCTGCTCTCAGTTATCTTTATTGGGCCTGAGATCTTAGGCTGTTGACATGCCCAGAGATTGGGACACCCATTACCGCACCCAGCTTCCCATCACCCAGCCAGCAGGGGTGGTGGCTGCCTTCGCTCATCACTTGCCGGCGGGACCAGTGCTGGACCTGGCCGGAGGCACCGGGCGAAACGCCTTTTATCTGGCCCGGCGGGGCCATCCGGTGGTACTGCTCGAGCAGAGCAGGGTGGCCCTCGAGTTTGTCCGCTGCGAGGCCGCTCGCCAGCAGCTCGACATCTGGGCGCTGGAAAGCGATCTGGAAGCCCTCGAGCCCTGCCTTCCTCCTGGCCCGTTTGCCGGTATTGTGATCTCTTACTTTCTGCACCGCCCGCTAATGGAAAAGCTGGCGCCCAGGCTGATGCAATCTGGCCTGGTGTTCGTCGAGGGTTTTACCATCACCGAAGCCGAGCGTCGCGGAAGTCGGCCCCAACACTACTGGCAGCTAGGAGAACTTCTACACCCACCTGAGGGTCTGAGCCTGCGGGCCTGGGCCGAGGGCTGGATGGACGGCCAGCACCGAACCTGGGCGGTGTGGCAGAAAGCCCGGGAGGCCGGTTCAATTCAAGCATGCGCCAGCCTGCTTTCTGGCCGGGGTTAACTGCTGAAAAGATTGGGTTGGTGTGTGGCGCACAAAAGCCAGACCAACCTTCGGCAGGCGTTTAGATGGCGGCAGAGCGAGGTAAAAATCTGCATTTAAGCGGGTATAGCCGATCATCAGGCCGAACCAGACGACAGGTCAGCTGACACCACTGGAGTAATTTTTCCAGGGCTAGCTAGGGTTGGCCCTACTGCACACCTGCTCAAATCTGGTAAGGTTTAGCCGATGGTCTTCGCACTGGCAATCCTGGCCTATCTGATCGGCTCGCTGCCACTGGGCTACTGGGCCATCCGGCGGCTGGCGGGGCAAGACCCCAGGCTGGCCTCGGCCTATAGCCTGGGCCTCGAGAATACCCTCAAACTTCTGGGCCCTGGCCCGGCCCTGCTGGCCTGGGGTCTGGATCTGCTCAAGGGGCTGTTGGCAGTATGGATAGGAGGGCAGTTTGGGCTGTCCTGGGCAGTTATCTTTGCGCTTCTGGTCTATCTGGGACATCTATACCCTCCCCGGCTTTTTTCCCAGGGAGCACTTCTGCGGGGGCGGGGCGCCGGGGTGCTGGCGGGTATTGTGGTTGGCCTGTACCTGAGCGGGCTGCCCTACCTGCTCACCCTGCTGGTCCTGCTGGTAGCTGGTCTAGTTCTGTTGCTCAGTCGCTATGTTTCGCTGGCAGCAATGTCTATTCCGGTAGCGCTGGCGCTTTTGTTGACTTTCGAGCCGGTATCGGGCTGGGCCAGGCTAGCAGCCTGGACCTTGCTTTTTGCAGCCCTGTGGCGCTACAAGGAGAATATCGGGCGCATACTCGAGGGCACCGAGCCCCGCTTAGGTGAGCCTCTGCCGCTTCCATCGGAAAAACAGGCGGTCTGTGCATTCGTGATTCATCCGCTCACGGTAGATGACCTCTTTCAGAGCCCCCGCTTTCGTTGGGCCAAGCCGCTGGTAGACCGGGGGATCATCTCCCAACGTCTGCTGGAGAATTTTACCGAGGCCTTTCGCCCCATGAAGGTGGGTGAGTTGCGCGGGGTCAAGACCAGCGATGGGCGCGAGATACGCTGCCATCTGATCTCGGCCCCACTGCTGCCCCACCAGATCAGCAGCAATCCCGAACTGGCTGTTCAGCGAGCCATCCAGAGCGCCCGCCTGGCCAGAGAGCTGGGCTGTACCGTGGTCGGGCTGGGGGCCTTCTGGAGCGTGGTGGGTGATAAGGGTCGCATGGTACAGGAGGCTGTACCAGATATCGTGGTTACCAACGGAGGCGGCTACACCGCCGGAACGGTAAAGGCCGCTATACCCGGGATTCTGGCACATTTCCAGAAGTCCGGGCGCCAACTCAACCAGGCCACCGCTGCCGTAGTGGGGGCAAACGGTGTGGTGGCCTTTGGCATTGCCAGACAGATTGCCCCGCTGGTGGGCAGGCTAATTCTGGTAGGACGGAACATGGAGCGGCTTGAGAAAAGCGTGGCCTCACTCAGGCAGAACCTGGAGAGCCGGGCCCAGCCGACGCCTGAGCTAGTAGCCACCCTGGAGATCTCGGCCATCAAACAGGCCGACCTGGTTTTCAGCGCCACTTCCGACCCCGCCCCCATAATTTTTGCCGAACATGTTAAGCCTGGCGCCTGGATCTACGACGAAGGGGTGCCGCCCGACGTGGACGAGTCGGTAAAAAGTGTGCCGGGTGTGCGGGTGATTCCAGGCGGAGTGGTGCGGCCACCGGGCGCCATGACCGGCAACCTGAACCTGCACTTTGGCCAAGGAGCTGTCCCGGCCTGTCTGGCCGAGACCATGATCCTGGCCGCAGAAAAAGCCTATGGGCGCAAGAGCCTTGGGGGCGAGACCAAAAGCGAGAACATTCAATTCTTTGTAGAGCGGGCCGAAGCCCTGGGTTTTAGGGTGGTGGACTGAGACTGGCTGCTATGCTTATATAACGTTTACCCGGCTGGTCTGGTTGTTAGAGGCAGCAACCTCTGGATTTTTGGTGAAGGGGGTATTCTTATCACGGCGTTCAAGGACTAACCCATGCGTCTTTTGTTGCTGAGTCCAACCCGATTCGAGGCGGCCTTTTTGCAGGGCCGGAAATTCGAGTTTTATGGGCGGGCTGGGCTTCGCGGCGAGGGCTGGGTCTGGCTCGAGTCAGGCATAGGTAAAGCCAACACCGCTGCAACCCTGGCAGCCTTTGCGCAGCGGCGCAAGATAGAACGCGCGCTCCTCTTTGGTATTGCGGGTGCGTATGCAGACTCCGGCTTGCAGATCGGCGAGGCCGCGCTCGCCGAGAAGGAAATCCAGGCCGACCTGGGCATCCGGGATGGCGGCATAAAGGGTCTGGGCTTCCCTTCCCTGGTCTTGGGATCAGAGCGTTTTCACAACCGCTTTCCGCTAGACCGGGCTTTTACACGGGAGCTCGAGACCAAACTGAGCCTGCCCCGCAGATACTTCCTCACCCGCGACCTGGTATCGGAAAACCCCACCGAGGCCATGCAGCTCGCGCGCAAATGGGAGGCCCACCTCGAGAACATGGAGGGTGCGGCCTTTGCCCAGACCTGCTTATGGCGGGGTCTGGCCGGCGCCGAGCTGCGTTCGGTGTCCAACATGGCGGGCATACGCGACAAAGCGCAGTGGCGCATAAAACAGGCCGTCGAGAGCCTCGAGCAACACATTTTGCGTATCATCGAGTCATGATAGACATCACCCGCCGCATCTACCCTGGGGTCCCGGTATGGCCAGGAGATACCCCGTATAGCTACCAGCTGGTCTGGCAAATTTCCAGCGGAGACAGTGTGAACGTGGGCAAAATTTCCACCACCACTCACCTGGGCACCCACCTCGACGCACCCTGGCACTTTCTGGTTGACGGGGCGAGGCTAGATACGGTTCCGCTCTCGGCGCTAATTGGCCCTTGCCGGGTGGTAGATGCCCGCGGGCAAAACATACTCACACCGGAGTTTCTTCAAACGGTCCGGCTGGCCGAGCGCACCCTGCTTTTCACCGGTCAGCCAAACCACTGGCATACCTTTCCCCACACCTTTATGCAGGTGTTACCCGAAGCCGCCGCCTATATGGCCGGCCAGGGGGTAAGGCTCTACGGTACCGACTGCCCCAGTGTAGACGACCTCAACTCCAAGGACCTGCCCGGACACAAGGCCTTTGCCAGGGCCGGGGTCCACATCCTGGAGGGACTAGCCCTGGATGGTGTTCCGGCCGGCGAGTACGAGCTGATCGCATTACCATTGCGCATTGAGGGCGCCGATGCCTCGCCGGTCCGGGCTGTACTGCGATAGCACATAAAGCATTAGCTGTCACAACGACCCGTAGAGGGCTGGTCTTGTGGCCATGTGCCTGGTTATTGCCGTTAGATCCAGGTTTGCGCTAGTAATCTACCGTGGCCTGCCATCTTTACCAGCCTGTTCCAAATTGTGTTTTCCCCATCAAGCTACCAGAGAAACAAGTATATTCGTCCGATTGGCGAGATTTTGTTTATGGAGTATGTTTTATGACGATGAAAAGTCGAAAATACCGGAGGCCAAGCTAATGGAAGTAATAGGCATAATCCTGGGACAAATCTCTTCGTTACCCATACTCTTCTTTGCTCTAGGACTGGTTGCGGGACTGGTCAGATCCGACTTGAGGATCCCAGCAGACATGAGCACTGCCATGCTGCTCTTCTTACTTACCGCCATTGGTCTAGAAGGCGGCGTAGGTATTGCCAAAGCCGGCATATCAGTGGTGTGGGCGCCGGCCCTGGCAGCCGCCATGCTGGGTATAGGTATAGTGTTGCTCGGATTCACGGTACTGACCAGGTTGAAATTCGATATCGCCAACGCTGGCGCTATTGCTGGTCACTACGGCGCTGTGAGCGCTGCGACCATGGTTGCCGGGTTTGCCTTTTTAGAGAAACGAGGCACATCTTTTGAAGCCTTCATACCCGCGCTTTATCCTTTGATGGATAGCCCAGCCATCATCGCCGCCATATTCCTAACCCGCTACGCACTGGCAAAAGCCAACCTGGGCGCCGATGTGCAGTTGAACAAGCTGGGCCTTCTGAAGGATGCTGTTCGTGGTAGGGCGGTGATGCTTTTAGGAGGTAGTCTGGTTATAGGCTACATCGCCGGTTACACCGGGACAAAGACGGTAATGCCTTTCTATGACGGCATGTTCGCGGGGGTATTGAGCCTCTTCCTGTTAGACATGGGGTTGGTTGCGGCCTCGAGGCTAAGTGAGTGGAAAGTGGTCGGCGTCCGGCTGCTGGCTTTCGGGATTACCATGCCACTAGTCAACGGCCTGGCCGGGGTACTCGTGGGCACCCTGGTCGGGCTTAGCCCCGGTGGGGCCACCATGTTAGGCGTTATGGCCGGCAGCGCCTCCTATATTTCAGCCCCAGCGGCAATGCGGGCCGCCATCCCCGAGGCAAACCCGTCTCTTTCGCTCACTTCGGCGCTGGCGCTAACGTTTCCGTTCAACGTGACCATTGGAATACCGCTTTACTATTCGATGGCTCATATCCTGGGCCCCGCCCTTAGATAGGACAGGCCGTAATCGGCCCTGTTTGCGCCGCAGCTGGTTGAGCTGGCCGCCTACACTTGTGGTCTTCAGCGGTAGCTCTGCAAAAACTGCTCCAGTACCGCTTTGCTGGGGCGAAGTTGCTCGGGTGAGAGTAGCGCTAATGGCGTGTCCAATCCCTCGACCTCGGCTAGGCTGGGTCGGTCGGGGTTGTAGTAGATCAGGCCAGTGATGAATTCCCTGGTCTCCTGGGCACGCTGCAAGCGCTCGAGCGCAGCTAGTATGTTGGTAGGGTCGTAGGCCGAGTCGAGATTGCGCAGGCTGATGTGTGAGCCGTCGTGCAGCCGAACCAGGCGGAACTCACCAGGCGCCATTGGCTCTATGGAGATCTCCTCCGCATGGGGAATAAAGCCCAGCTCGTGCAGGGGCTTCTCGTGTTTGGTGCCGTAACCGTAGCTTTTTGGGCTGTCGTCCTCGTTGTTAAAGGCCACGCAGGGGCTGATGATGTCCAGCACCGCGGTGCCCCGGTGCGAAAGAGCGGCCTTGACCAGCTCCCGCACCTGTTTGGCGTCGCCCGCAAAGCTACGGGCCACAAAGCCGCACCCGGCGATGATGGCCTCCATGCACAGGTCTATGGGGGGGAACTCGTTCTGGCCAGCGTATTTGAGTTGCAGCCCTTCTTCGGCAGTGGCCGAAAACTGCCCCTTGGTCAGGCCATACACCCCGTTGTTTTCCACGATGTAGACCATTCTCACGTTACGCCGGATCAGATGCTTGAACTGGCCCATCCCGATGCTGCCGGTATCGCCATCGCCCGAGACCCCAATCGCTCGCAAGGAATGGTTGGCCATTAGCGCGCCGGTGCTCACGCTGGGCATCCGCCCGTGCAGGGCATTGAAGCCGTGGGACATGCCCCAAAAGTAGCCCGGCGATTTGGAAGAGCAGCCGATGCCCGAGAGTTTGATGACCTGGTGGGGCCGCAGGTTTAGCTCGAAGCCGATCTGCACAATCTGGCTGGCGATGGAGTTGTGTCCGCAGCCCTTGCACAGTGTGCTGGGTGCGCCATCGTAGTCTTTTTTGCTCAGCCCAATGGCATTGGTTTTTGTGGGCTGAGCGCGGTCGAGGGGGGTGGGGTTTTCCATATCAAACTTCCTTGTGGGATCTGCTACCGGCCTCTTCCCTCAGCAGTCTGTCTTCAACCCAGCGTGCGGTGAGAGGCAGTCCATCCAGATGGGCGATGGAATACAGCTTGCTGGCATACTCCGACAATTCGTTTTGCAGGATGGCGTGCATCTGCCCGTCGCGGTTGAGTTCGATGACATAGACCCGCTGGTGGGCCGCCACAAAATCGCGCACCACGTGGTTTATGGGCAGGGCGCGAAGGCGCAAAAAACTGGTCGGGAGGCGCTGGGCCAGATGGTCCCGGGCTTCTTCGATGGCATAACGGGTGGTGCCGTAAGCAATGATGCCCACCCTGGCCACGGGGTTTAGCAGAGCGGCGGGAGCAGGTACTAGACTGCGTGCGGTCTCGAACTTGCGCGCAAGACGCGCAAAGCTGTTCAGCAAGTCCTCGGCCCGTTCGCTGTACTGGGCTTTTTCGTTGTGGCCGCTGCCACGGGTGAAGTAGGCCGCCAGAGGGTGGTTGGTGCCCGGCAGGGTGCGGTAGGGGATGCCGTCGCCGTCTACGTCCTTGTAGCGGGCGAAACCGCCCAGGGCCTCTAACTGCTGCGCGCTCAAGACCTTGCCGCGCTGCAATGGCTGGTCAGGGTAGTCGAAGGGTTTGCCCATCCAGTTGTTCATACCCAGGTCCAAGTCGGAGAGCACAAATACCGGGGTCTGGAGCTGCTCGGCCAGATCAAACGACTTCCAGCCGAACTCGAAGCACTCTTCAATTGAGGAGGGGAACAGAACCGGGTGCTTGGTGTCGCCGTGGCCCAGGGTGTAGGCAAAGGAGACGTCTCCCTGGCTGGTGCGGGTGGGCAGGCCGGTGCTGGGGCCTACCCGCTGGATGTCCCAGATTACCGCGGGAATTTCGGTAAAGTAGCCATAGCTGACGAACTCGGCCATCAGGCTGACGCCAGGGCCGCTGGTGGAGGTAACGGCCCTGGCCCCAGCCCAACCGGCGCCCAGGATCATGCCTGCGGCGGCCAGTTCGTCTTCGGCCTGGATAACGGTATAGGTAGGTCTGCCGTTTTGATCCCTGCGTAGCCTGGGCAGATACTCGCGCAGGGCATCCATAAAGCTGGTGGAAGGGGTGATGGGATACCAGGCCGCCAGGCTAACCCCCCCAAACACCGCTCCCAGGGCGCCGGCCTCGTTGCCGGTCATGAGCACAAGCCCTTCGGTCTGGCTCATGGACTCGAGGTGGAAGGGGTCGTGTTTGGTCAGGTTTTCGCAGGCCCAGTTGTAGGCCCGGCGTACTACCTGCAGGTTGTTTTCTACCAGCTTCTGGCGATAGCCAAACTGTGCTCCCAGGGCTTCTTCTATCACCTCCAACGGCGCTTTTAACATCCAGGCCACAACGCCGACATAAACCATGTTGGCGATGTAGGGTTTGCGCTTGACGGGTACATCAATACCGGCGGTTAGCTCACCCACCGGAACCCGGTAGTAGACCAGATCGTCGCGCTGGGGCAGGTGCTTGAGGTCGGCATTGCAGATGCAGACCCCACCGCTAGGGAGGTCCAGCACGTCCTGGTGGGCCGTGGCAGGGTTGAAGGCTACCAGAATTTCGGAAGGGCGGCGGGCGATGTAACCCTGGTGGCTAACCCGAATGTGGTACCAGGTGGGCAGACCCTGAATGTTGGAAGGGAATATGTTCTTTCCGTGGACGGGAATGCCTAGTTTAAAGAAAGACCGCAACAAGGTGAGGTTTGCGGTCTGGCTGCCGGTCCCGTTAACTGTGGCTACTACTATAGAGAAGTCGTTTATGATTGGTTGACGCAAGGTGACGACTCTCTCCCGTTGCAGATCTGGGATGTTCATAGTCACTGACCAGCTTATACCGGAATCCAAAGCACACTATGCATTAAAGCTCCTTTTTGGATGCTCTGCGGCTACTGACGCCTGAACGACTGTTGCCAGTGTGCCGGCCATCTCTTTTTGGAGTGTAGCCGGGTTGACAGTCGAGGATAGGTCAAAAGCTGTGTAGCAAGGCACCTGGTGGGGTGGGTGCTTTAGCATGCGGGGGTTATCTCTGTCCTCGGTGGCCTTTGCTACAAATACCATGACGAGTGTTTCTTTCCTTTGCGGCCTGTGATCTGCGGTGTGAGACCGAACTTTCGATCCAGACCGCTTAGGCTGCGCCAATACCTACCCCACCCGCAGTACCTTGTAACCTGGTCATGCAGCCAGCCCGGAATTTGCTGGCAGCCTTCTTCAAGCTACCAGGACACCCCTCTTGCTCTAAACCGGCATGACACTTCGGTTCACTGTGGCGAGGCGCTCACGCACCCAAGGGTTTGGCTGGTCCATACAAAAAACCAGGCCGGCGGCCAGTCAGGGTTGTGGCTAGTCCATACCCATGATCTGGCTACTTGGAACATTACCAGACTTTTTCCCGGCCAGCGCCGCTTCCACTTCGTCAACTATGAGTGCTACCGGCATGGACTGCCCGCCGTATACTCGAGGCCCCGCAATGATCTTGGCTTTGGTAAAACCATAAAGTGCAGTGGCAACTTCTTTAGCCAGCCATCCCACATAATTGAACTCTGGTACAACGATTATTTTGGTCCGCGCGCAGAGCTGTCTCAATTCCTCGTAGGGGAACGGGCGCAGCGAGAGAATTTTGATTAGTCCAACCTTGATGCCTCGTTCGGCGCAGATTCTGATGGCCTCGCGTGACTGGGCAACTGCGCTACCAGATGCAATAAGGACGACATCGGCCTCAGAGGTGTTTTCCTCTTCGCACAGGCCGCCCAGATACTTGTGAATGTATTTGCGTGAGCGCTCGACTGCCGCCCAGACTTCTTGCTGCCAGACCGCGTGAATGTTGTAAGCCATAAAGTTGGACTTTTGCACCGGGGCATCGCGGGAGAGTCGGGCTGGGGGGTTTTCTGCATCCAGCACCGGAACTGCCCCGCCCCAGGCTTCGCGTGGCGGAAGTTTGAGACTACGATCGGGCATGTCCACATATCCGCGGGCGTGGGTTACAAAAAACCCATCACAGGCCACCCCAACCGGCAGGGTGACATCGTTCATTTCGCTGATGATGAAACCTTTCATGATGAAATCGAACATGTCTTGCTGGTTTTCGGCATGTAAGAGTACCATCCCGCAATTAAGCAGATAAGTAATCTCTATGTTATCTGGCTGAATGGCCAGGGGGGCGTTCACCACCCGGCAGGTAAACAAGATTACCGCAGGCAGCCGATGGCCCGGCCAAGACGCAATAGCCTCGATGCTACGCAAGGTACCTGGCCCCGCAGTGGCGGTAAAGCAGCGAACTCCAGCCCGAGATGCGCCTGCGATCGCCGACATTACACCGTATTCTTCTTCGCCACGGTAGTATTCCTTGACGTAACCCTCGCCATACAACACACCCACCAGCTGCATGGTCTCACTTTGTGGCGAGATGGGGTAGGCCACCGAAAAATCCACATTCGAACGACGTATCGCCTCCTTAGCGGCTTCGCTACCGGTAATAAATTCGCGCGTTCGGGGTGCTTCAAAGAACATGTAGTCTGGCGTAACGGATCGCTGCTTTTTAGCCTCGGCGTGGGCGTCTGCTTTGGCCAGGCTTGCGCTTGGCTCAGTGTGCACCGGTATATGAGCTTCAACTTCTGGGGGTTTATTCATAAGGATACCTTAGCCTTCTCGCTCCATGTCCTCTGGCTTATGGCCAAAAGCCAGCGCACCCGCCAGATCATCTGCGACAGGGATGAACTCGAGCGGATTGGTGTGGGTCTTGCCGCCGTGTACTTTGACCTGGGTACCGGTAAAGCGCACATTCTCGCCGTTGGCCGGCAGCTCGAGGCCCATCTCCTCACGTACCCGCTTCACCACCTGGGCCAGACGGCGAAGTTTGTAAATATCTGCATCGCGCAGACTTAGCATGGCGTCCTCATGTCCCTGATGAGCACACACCGCAATGGTACAGCAGCTAGTACCCGCCCGAATCATTTTTAAGGTGAGATTGGCATAATGGCAGTGGACCCCAACAAACATACACACTTCGATCTTGTTGCCCCAGATGGTGAGGTTTGGGTGGTTGGGATTAATTACCTCCTCGGGGTCAATTTTGGGGTATTTTGGACGGTAGTCTGGCATGGGGATAATCATTACGTCTGGAATCTGCGCTGCAATCTCCAGCACCGCCCTGGCCCGGTCTACTGCTCCCTGGTTCCAGGCCCACAACACCAGTGGGCCGGGGAATATGGTTGGATTGGGCCGGGTCAGCATCTGCCGGGCAATTTCCTCCATTACCACTTCATCATCCTGGTGATGGCCATACCACAAGCCCTGGCCAGGCTCAGGCAAGCTAACGCCAAGCTGCGCAGCCGAAGGTGGCTGATATCCCGCCGGGCCAGGGACTATAATTTTTTCGAGGTTTTGCTGTGTCATTTGTATACCCCTCTCGGAGTGATTCTTGCGTATCTTTGTGGCTCTTTCCAGTTCTTACCGCCGGGTACTGCGCCGGTGCTTGGCAGATGGGCCTTACGGGTCTGACCAGCTCTACCAGGCGCAGATCAAACAGCAACTACTCCAATGGCGAGTAGGTGGCGTACGTTGACTTTTCTCCGTAAACAACGTTCTCGGTAAGAGCAGCCTGTTCCAGCTGATCAATCATCACCAGTTTTATGGCGTGGTTTTTTGACATGTTGTCACAGACCCAGGTACACTGACCACAACCTTTGCATCGGTCTACAACCACATAAGCCGACCCATGCTTGCCCAATCGATCGTTATAGAGGATGGTATTTGGCTCCGGGCAGTACTGCAAACACAGCTTGCATCCGGTCTGCGAGCAAATCTCAGAACTAATCTCGGCTACTAGGTACATTAGGCTCTCCTTTAGAGCGGTCTTGACATAAAGCTAGGCCTTTGCCAGGCTGGCTTCTTTTGCTTGAGCCAGATCCGGGCGCTCGCTCCATCCCTGGTCGGCCGCAAACATCCAGCCGGCTTTAATTACCGCCAGATTTTTTTCGATTAGCTCCTGTTTCTTTTTGAACTTCTTCTCTACCACGCTATCGAGTGCAGCAGTTCCACCAGAGACTACGAATCCCTTGCCCAGAAATCTGTCCTGCACTGCCTTACCCAACGACTCTAAGTTGGTCAGGCCAGTAATGCAGCCAATCGCGCCCATCAGAGCCATATTGGTTGCCAGGTCCATTCCCGCGATTTCCAGTGAAAGCCTGGTCGCAGGTAGGTAAAACAGCCTCACCCGGCGCTCTTCTAACTCGGCCGCATGATCCCTTTGCAGTTTCATCGGGCCATCGTAGTTAATCAGTGCTATACCACCTTCTTTCAGGCCATAGTAGAAGGGCATGGTGTAAGACTTGCCGTGGGTAATGACCTGTGGGTGGAAGATGATTATGATGTCAGGGAAAATAATCTCCCCCACTTCAAAGATGGGCTGGTCCGAGACCCGCACGTAACTCTCTACCGGCGCCATCCGCTTCTCTGAGCCATAGAACGGCACTATGGTACTCTCACCCCCGGCATTGATCACCGCTGTACTAAGAATGTGTGAGGCAGTAACAACACCCTGCCCACCCACACCCGCCATCCTGATATCAAAACGCTTAGCTATGGCAAACCTCCTTTTGTACCACGTCCCTATGCACCGGCTTCTACCGCAGCACTGGCGGCTGGTTTTGCTTGATACTCCTTGTAGCCATGTGCTTCTGCTAAGTACTGCTTGGCCTCTTCGGTGATAAACTCCGAGAACTGGTAGCGCTCACTCTCGACGTTTTTAGCGTCTTCCAATACTTTGTCGGTAGGAATACCGTATTCGATGTTGCATGATGTGTAGGCCTGAATGTAGGTTGGTCCAACTTCACGCGCGATCAAGACGGCTTTTTTGATGGTGCTGGCAACCTTGGCCGGTTTGGTTGGCACCACCGTTGCCACATAGGCGCAGCCAGCGACTTTGGCCATCTCGACCATATTTAACTTGTCGAACTTTTTTCCCAGCGGGGCCATCTTGAGTACAGCCCCGCGGTTGGTCATGCCGCTCTCCTGGCCGCCGGTATTTCCGTAAACTTCGTTGTCTAGCATAATTGTGGTGAACTTTTCCTTGCGGAACCAGGAGTGCAGAACCTGGGAAAACCCGATGTCGGCAAGACCCCCGTCGCCGGCCATTACCACCACATCCTTGGTCTTGTCACCAAACCGCAAGCGCAGGCCGCGAGACAGCCCACTGGCTACCCCATTGGTATCGCCGTAATTACCGTAGACGAAGGGGATGGCCACCTGCGAGAGGGCCAGGCGTCCACAGCCCGGTGTACCCACGGTGATGGTATCTTCGGGGTTGGGAAAGGCCACCGTCGAAAGTCTGATGAATAAAGTCATGGCACAGCCGGCGCACATGGGGTGTTCTTCAATTATTTCTTTGAAGGTTCCCATCTGGGTTATGCCGACTTTTTTACCGAACGGCCCGTGTTCCACCAAGTCTCGGTACTCTTTGGGCATAAACTTCTCAAAGCCTGTGGTAAACTTGACATAGTCAAGGCTCATCTAACACACCTCCTCGAGTTTCTTATGCCCGTATTGTATCACCCATATGGGGTGAGGCCATTGAAATTAGCCCCACATTCCCCAAAGCCCAGCCAGAACACAAAAAAACTATTTTTCACATATGCTCATATGCTCAGTGCTGGGCAGGGGCCGGATCTCCAGCCAGCACTGAGGCCTTGGTCATGCCAATCCCGCTGTAGGTGTATCCTTCGGCTATCTAAGCAGCACCTTGCCCGCATGGGCAACGGGTCTTCGCGCCGTTAGGGAATCTTTCTCCTTCGGTCCCTCAGGGCTTAGACTCTCGACAGTTTGTTCCGCTCGAGATGGCACCTAAATTTTGTCATTCTGAGTCCCGCCCCTTTTAGCCCTTCGACCAGGCTCCCTTCGACCCTGCTCAGGGCAGGCAGGGCAGGCTCCGAAGCTCCTCGAGGCAACGCGGCCGCCAGCTCATTCGAGCAGAAAGACCATCGTACTTCGACAAGTTCAGGGCAACACCCGGACCGCCCCCACCAAAGCCAGGCTCCCAGGCGGTACTGCTGACGGCGCGGGCTGCCAGTTTTCGAATCAGCCGGTCCTGGCTACCGACCTCGCCTGCTCTATGATCTGCCTCCTGTTTGAGCGGGTGAGTACCAATTCTGAACGCAGGTTATCCCCTATAATTCAGTTGTGCAGTTGTTTACTCTTCTGATGCCCGTTGAAGTTGCTGGCAGACAGCCAGCAGCCATACTGCACAAGGGGCCAGTATCCAGAACCAGAAAGTGTCTTGCTGCTAGACTGCTCTGTACTGCCCACCCCCCAGGCACCCTGGGTACTTTTGCCTGCGTAAGCCCAAAGCAACCTCGTCGAGCCGCCCACCAGAAAAGAGTCAGTGGAACTTGGCCCAGATGATCTTCCTAGAAGCCGGAGATAGCCAGTGGACACCCAGGTTAGGCGATACTTTCGTGCCCAGTTTCACCTCGAGGCACCCCTGTCGCCAGGGCGCTTTGAAAGTGAGCTTGCCCGGCGTATTGGCAGTCCCTCGAGGCGAAGACCCCTGCTGAAAGCCTGGAAAGCCTATCTGGCCGCCGAGGCAGGTGACCTCGAGGCGGTGCGAAGTTTTTATGCGGGGTTGCTGAGCCATCCACGCGAACGGCTGGAAGGGCTGGTTTATGCCATGCACCTGACCTTCATTGAATTCTATCTGAAGGTTCTGCCCCAGTGCCTTCCTGATCGCGGTAGGGTTTTGGAAGTTGGCGCTTTTACCGGGGGTTTGGTCAAGCTATTACACGAAGCCAGACCGGGCCTGGAGTGGCATGCCCTGGAGGGGGTGCCGCAGGCAGTGGCCCTGGGGAAGGCCCGTACCGGAGAAGCTGTGCAGTGGCACCAGGGCTGGTTTCCCTTACAGCCAGACCTGCCCCAGATGGACGGGGTGCTGCTGCTTTCTTGTATGCCGGAGGGGTACCTTGGCGCCCTGCCACCCTCGCTTGACGAGGCCGACTACTTCAGACATTTTGACCTGTTTCAGCGTTTGCGGGGGCTAGAGGGCCTGCTTAAGCCAGGGGGGGTGCTGGCCTATGGACACGGCCCTTTTTTAGGAAAGAACCCCCAGGCGGCAAAAAGCGCACTACGGCAGCTGGGTTTTACCGAGGTGGAGCAGGTGGGTGAGGGTGAGTATACCCTCATCACGGCGCGAATGCCCCAGGTGCTGCTGGAGCCCGAGCCGCAAGGGCTCCCGGCTAAGCCCGCAGACCCCGCCCCAAGGGCGCCGGCACCTGGTGTCCTGGTCCATGCCTTGCCGACCGCCAGCGAAATTTGGGCTTTGCTCGAGGAAGGGGCCTACGCCGAGGTGCTAACCCGGCTACCAGCGGGCACCGCAGGTGAACTGGGCTACCTGAGGGGACGGGCCTTGTGGGCCCTATCGCGCTTTGCCGAGGCCGACGAAGCGCTGGCTCTGGCCGCTCGACCAGAGGCCGAGGATTTACGGGTACTGTGCTGGGCCGAGCTGGAAGACTACCGCCGGGCCCTGCCCCGCCTGGAGGAGCTCGCCAGCCGGGGTGGGCGCTTTAAGCTGGCCTTAGGAAAGGTTTATATGGGTCTAGGGCGTCTGTCCGAAGCCCTGCGCCAGCTCTTTGAGTGTGGTCTTCCCGAGGCCGAAGTCTATCTCAAGACCGCCCTCGAGCGCACCGAAGAACGTGCCCTGCGGCTCTCGCGCGAGGGCGACTGGAGCGAGGCCAGCCGCCGGGTGGAGTTTGTCGAAGACCTGTCGCCCACCCTGCTCACCCGGGGGCTGCTACGGCTTGGCCTGGAAGCCGCTTTACAGCAGGGATTGTGGAGCCGGGCCGAACGTTACGCCCAGCGCCTTTACGGTCTGGGAGAGTCCTCCGGTGCACTGGGGCTGGCGCTGGCAGGCCTCAAAGTGCGCGGGCCCGAAGCTCTGGATGGAGCGCCACTGGGCGAACTGAAGGAAGTGGAGCCCTACCTGACCGATGCGGTAGCCCGGGCCGAGGATGCAACCGCCCTTCTGGCGCTGGGAATGCTGCGCCACCGCGAGGGTCGGCACCTCGAGGCGGTGCGCTACCTGGAGCGAGCCGCCAAAGAGTCTAAAGGCGAGCCCGCCGGAATCGCTTATCACCTGCTGGCAGTCTCCAAGCGCTCGCTGGGCCGTCCAATGCTGGAAATTCTGGGTGACCACAAGCGAGCCCATGCCCACCGGGCCTATCCGGTACCCATGCTCTATCACCTTGCGCAGGAGTCTTTACAGGCCGAAGAGCCGGTGCTGGCTCGCGAGTTTCTGGGCCGGGTACGCGACGCAGGTTTACAGCACTTTCGCGATATCGGCTCGGTGCTGAGGCTGGTCGAGACCCTGGAAGGGCCCTGGGAGGCATTTCGCATGCTGGTAAGGTGGCTCGAGCGCACCCTCGAGCCCCCCCTCGAACACCTGGAGCTGGCCTACCGCCTCTCGCGCAGCTTCTCCCAAAGCAGCGAGTCCGAGACCGTGCGTGGTCAGTATCTGGCTGCGCTCTACAATGCCGGGCAGGCCCTGGGGGCCGAGGGGCTTCTGCTGGGCGAGCTGGCCCGCAATCCCGAGGCTCTGGAAGTGCTCTTCGACCTGGCCGAACACTACGAGCGCACCGGAGCCTACCAGAAAGCCACCCAGATCTGGCGCAAGGCCTTAGATGCTGCCTACTACTGGGAAAAGGACCTGCAGCTCTCGCGCGAAATCTTGCGCAACCTGCTCTTTTTGAACCCTAACGATCCCGAGCTTCAGTTGTATCTCGAAGAACTCAAAACCACCTCCAAAGCCATCTCGCGGCTCGAGGGTGAGCCCGATGCTTTTGCCGGAACCACCCCCGGCGGCCTGATGCGCGAGGGCCTGCCGCGTTTTCATGGCGAGTACCTGATCGTGGTGGGGGGCCACACCCAGTTGCGTAGCCGCATGACGCCCTATCTGGAGGCCCAGGGTCTCAAGCTCGACTGGTTCGACTCCGACGGCCACACCGCCGGGCGCGAAATCATCCGGCGCATTCAGAGCCGCCTGGAGCGCGCCCACGGCATGATGATCATCAGCAGTTACGTGGGCCACGACCTCTCCGAGCCAGTGCGCCTGGAAGCCGAAAATTTGGGAGTGCCGGTCTACATCACCCCCGGCCGGGCCAGGGGCATTACCGGTTTTTTGCGCGCGGTGGTAGAGTTTGCCCCACAGATTTTCAAGCGAGCCCTCAAGGGTAATTGATGGCTTTCAACCAGCCGCCTGGGGCCATTGTGGTCACAGCCGCTTCTGGGGCCCGTGCCATGCCCGGCCCTCCATGCAGTAGGCCATATGGTCCCCGACCGTGTGACTGTCCAGCCCATCATCCGCTATCCTAGACCGAGCTATGCCCGACCCTCTGGCCCTCGCCCTAACCCCGCATATTGGCCCCAAGCGTCTGCAGCAGGCCCTGGCGACCGATCTGAGCCCGCAGGCCATTGCCGACCTGCTGGGCCTCGAGACTGCCGCAGCTTACGCCAAAACCCTAAAGGATGGCCTGGCAGAGCAAGAGCGCGAGCAGGCTGCCAGGCTGGGCATCCGGCTGATTGGGTTGTGGGAGCCCGAGTATCCCGCAGAACTGCAACACCTGGACAGCCCGCCGCCGGTGCTGTATCTGAAAGGTGAACTACCCACCACACCCCGCAGTATCGGCATCGTGGGAACCCGCAAAGCCAGCCCCTGGGCCACCGCCTGGACGCACAAGGTAGCCCGTGAGCTGGCCGAGGCCGGAATCGGCGTAATTTCCGGCCTGGCCCTGGGCATAGATGCAGCCTCGCACAAGGGGGCGCTGGAGGCCGGCGGTTATACCCTGGGGGTTTTGGGAAGCGCGATGGACAGGCTCTATCCTCCCCAGAATCGTGCGCTGGCCGAACGCATTAACGTGGTGTCGGAGTTTGCCCTGGGCACCCCTCCACAGGCCGGGCTGTTTCCCCGGCGCAACCGCATTGTGGCGGCTTTCTCCCGGGCGGTGTTGGTGGTGGAGGCCGGCGAAAAAAGCGGTAGCTTGATTACCGCCAAGATTGCCGCCGAACTGGGCCGCGATGTCCTGGCTGTGCCAGGCCGCCCCAGCGATGCCTCGTCGCTGGGCAGCAACCGTCTGATTCAGGATGGGGCCGGACTGGTAATGAACACCGAGGACGTACTGGCTGCGCTGGGGGTTCTGGCTACTAAAAAGCAGCCCCACCACCTCGAGGGCAGCCAGGCCAGGGTTTACAAGGCCCTGCTGGAACTGTCCGAAGCCCTGCCAGACGACCTGGCCCAGGCTACCGGTCTGCCGACCGCCGAGATCCTTTCGGTGCTGATGCTACTGGAGCTCGAGGGCCTGACCCAGAGCACAGCGGGGCGCTACAGCCCGCTCTGATGAAAGCTAAAGGCCGAAGCCTGTGCCAAGGCCAGAACTCATGGTCGAAGGTCTGAAGACAAAGGTCGAAGGCCAAAAGGCGAGGCCGTGGCAGACCTGCGACCTTCGACCTTAGACCTTTTCAGTGCGGCCATCAGTTCAGCGTCCGGCTCTGGCCCATCATGCTGCGCGCGCGTTCAACGTAGTTGCTGAGGGTCTGGTACCATTCATCGGCCTGGTGCAAAAACGGCAATACTGCCTCGCTGCGCGCAATAATTTCGTCTGGGCGGCGAAAGCCCAGCTGAGCCAGGGTATCTACCACCATCTGCTGGGCCGTAACCCAGTCGCGGCTGCCCTGGGGGGCATCCTGGCTGGCCCGGGTGTAGTGCTCGAGGGCCTCTTCCAGATGCAGCAGGTCGTATGCCAGATTGCCCAAAATCAGATGCCCGGCGCTCTGACCTCCTAGTTCAATGGCCTGGTGGGCTGCTCTGGAGGCCTCTTCGTAGCGAGCAAGGCGGTAGAGAATTTCAGCCAGATCGCCGTAGGCCTCGCCCTGGTAGCCATACCCGGCATCCCGCAAGACCTCACGCACGGCAACCTCGGCCTCGGCAAGCTCACCTGCTTCCAGATAGGCTACAGCCAGTTCGTGCAGGGCATAGCTCTTATCGGAGTCTTCGGCCCGCTTGACCGCCTCGCGGAAGGCCTCTATAGCCTCTCGGGGGTGGCCCAGCTGCATCAGGGCCTGTCCGTGTACTAAGGTGGTGCCGTGGGCAGGCTCGGCTCCCTCACGCTCTTTCTCCAGGGCCCGCTGGATAGCATCAAGCGCCAGGCTGGGGTTACCCAGCAAAAGCTGGCTGCGGGCCTCGAGGTAGTGGCGGGTGGCCGCATCTTCGGGGTCTTCCAGCTCGGGAGCAACTGGTTGTGCTTCCTGCAAGGCCTGCAGGGCTTCCTGGCCAAGACCGGCCTCCACAAACATGGCCGAGGCATCTACCAGGTTCCAGTAGTGCTCCAGGCCTACCGCAAGGCCGGCGGCTTCTCGGTAAGCAGCCGCCGCCTCGGCGGCCAGGCCCAGGCGTTCGTAAGCCTTGCCCCGCAAAGTGTGGGCTCGCCAGGCCAGAAAAGCCGGGAGCTTTAGGGGCCTGTTCAAGGTTTCCAGCGCCTCCTCGGGCAGGCCCAGGTACATTAGCGCCTGGGCCTGGTGGTAAAGCGCACGAGGGTCGTCGGTTTTCGGCAGCAGTTGCCGCACATCTTCTTCTAAAGCCCCTTCCAGGGCTCGCACCTCGCCCATCATCGAGCGATACAAGGGGTGGGACTGAAGGGTAGGTACGCTACTCAGCCCTTCTTCCAGCGCCCGGCTGGCCCCTTCAATGCCGCCCTCGCCGTACAGCGAATAGGCCTCAGCCAGTAACAGGGCTGCGTCGGCGGCATCCTCCCCCTGAGCAAGCGCCAGGGTGCGTACCAGCATCTCAAACGCCGTATCGTAGTCGCCTTGATGAAGAGCCTCGAGTACCACTTGCATTGCCCCCATCATAAAGCGGAAAGCCTGATGCCCTGAGCAGTAAGCTGGCTCACCTTCCATTCGTCAAAGAAAATCGCATCCACACCGTAGCCACAGTAGCCTAATCGTCGACCCCATAGATACATGACGAATAGTTCTTGCCTTTCCGGCTCTAGGTCGGCGGCGTGAGGCCATCGTAGAATACGTCACCACACTTTCGACTCAGACACCTTAGGTCAGCCCCGCACCCTGGGAGTCAAAACAACTCTAACCAGCAGGACGCGCTTTTTTAGGCCGCCGAGGAAAAGGGTTAGTACGGGATTCCAGAACACATCCACTTGGTTTTCTACCCCGATCAGGCTGCCTCCTGTAATAGGGTTTGGCGTAGCAATCAGTCTCGAAGGGCAGGATTATCTCTCGGTGAGTGAAGTGTTTGGGTCTATCTGAAGTTTAGGCCCCAGGACTCATTCCACATTCTGTGATTGAGTACCATATGGGCTAGGACAGCAGCATGGACGGGGCCAAAAGCGCCTACTTTATACTTCAGTTAACGAGCCTTGGCTCGCCGGTATATAATCGGACGATTACGCATCACCCGCTTGGCGGGCGCACAATGGAGGTCACAGTTTGCCTACGCGCATCAATCCCTGGTTCATAGTTGCCATCATCCTTGCAGCCTACTGGCTTTTCACCATTTTTGGCGGCGCAACCAACGCTCGCACCACTATCCCCTACAGCGATTTCATCGCTTTTGTCGAGCAAGGCAAGGTCGCGCGGGTAGTCTTGCAGGAAGGTCGCATAAACGGCTATTTTAAGGCTCCCGAACGCATTCAGGTTGGCGAGGCCGTCGAAACCACCGACCGCTTTACGGTTATTGCGCTTCCTCCGGGCTTTGCCGACCCCCAGTTCGCCAGACTTTTGCTCCAGCATGGGGTCGAGATTACCAATCGTCCTCCCAGCATCTGGGGGCAGCTCTTGTTTGCCCTCCTGCCGATCTTGCTCCTGATTGCCGTCTTCTGGTTCTTCTTCATGCGTTCGCAGGGGGGCGCCGGGCAGGTTATGCAGTTTGGGCAGAGCCGCGCCCGCCAGTATGGCAAGGAAAAAAGGGTCAACACCACTTTCAAGGATGTGGCCGGGCACACCGAGGCCAAGCGCGAGCTCATGGAGGTAGTGGACTTTCTAAAACACCCCCAAAAATACATTGCCATTGGGGCAGAGATCCCCAAGGGTGTGCTGCTGGTGGGGCCGCCGGGAACCGGCAAAACTCTCCTGACCCGGGCAGTTGCGGGCGAGGCCGAGGTGCCTTTTTTCTCGGTCTCGGCCTCGGAGTTCATGGAGATGTTTGTGGGGGTAGGGGCCAGCCGGGTGCGAACCCTGTTTGAAGAAGCCCGCCGGAACGCACCCGCGATCATCTTTATTGACGAGCTGGACTCCATCGGGCGCAAGCGCGGAGCAGGCATTGGCGGGGGCCACGACGAGCGGGAGCAGACCCTGAACCAGATCCTCTCCGAGATGGACGGTTTCGAGAAGGATACCAGCGTGATTGTGCTGGCTGCGACCAACCGTCCCGATATTCTGGATGCGGCGCTTTTGCGACCTGGGCGCTTTGATCGCCAGGTAGTGATTGGACTGCCAACCCTCGAGGAACGTAAGGAAATTCTGGCCGTGCACATGCGGGGCAAGAAGTTTGCCTCCGACGTAGACGTGATGAATCTGGCCCGCCTGACCCCGCAGTTCAGTGGCGCCGATCTGAAAAACCTGGTCAACGAGGCCGCCCTGCAAGCTGCACGGGAAAACGCTAGCGAAATTGCCAACGTGCATTTCCAGACTGCGCTAGACAAGATCATGCTGGGCCTGGAGCGCGGCACCCTTAAGCTCAACGAGCAGGAGAAGCGGGCAGTCGCCTTTCACGAGGCGGGTCACGCCATTGCCGGTGAGGTTCTGCCCTATGCCGACAAGACCGAAAAGGTCTCCATTGTGCCGCGCGGGATGGCCCTGGGCGTGCGCTGGAGCAAACCCGAAGAACGCATCCTGATGAGCAAGGAACACCTCGAGGACACCCTGGCCATGACCCTGGCGGGGAGGGCTGCGGAAGAACTTTTTGTGGGTACCATCACCACCGGAGCCTCCAACGATTTTAAGCAGGCCACCACTATTGCTAAGCAGATGGTGCTGGACTGGGGCATGGGCGAACACTTCAAAAACGTAGCCTGGGGCTCCAACACCGGCCCCATCTTTCTGGGAGAAGAAATTGCCAAGAAACAAGACCACTCCGAGGAGACCAGCCGCCTGATTGACTCCGATATCCAGGCTATTCTGGACCGGGCTTACGACAAGGCCAAGCAGGCCTTGTCCAGCAACGCCGAGGCGGTGCGACGGCTGGCCGAAGAACTCCTGGAAACGGAGATCGTCCAGGGCGAGCGGGTGCGAGAGATTCTCTCCCAGACCAAGCGCCCCGAAGCAGTGGCTCCGGTAGCTTTTAGTCCGGAGACCTGACCGCATTGGGCCAGCCTGCGATGGCCTGCGCCCAGCGGGCCTCGAGGCTTCCCTGGATGCTCTGCACAAAGCTGCGGTACCGCTCGACCAGCTCCAGCCCCTCTGCCGTGAGGGTGCTGCCTCCGCCGCCCTCACCACCGGAGAAGCGCTGAAGCAAGGGGAAACCCAGCCCAGCCTCGGCTTTTTTCAGCCGCTCCCAGGCAGCCCGGTAGCTCAGCCCGGCAGCCCTGGCCCCGGCCTTAAGACTACCTTGCTCGGCAACTGCCAGCAGCAGATTTAGCGTACCGGGACCCAGAACGAAGTCTCCGGTATCTGACTCGAGCCAGAATTTTATTTTGAGCCGCATACCCTCAGGCTACAAAGAGTCGGGCTAGCGGTCTAGTGATAGGCCCGAGGCCTGACCCAAAGCTCTCCCCTCCGTTTTCAGGCAGTAACCCCCTATTCCTGCCGTCTTTGAGAGGAGGCCACGCTCAGGCCGCAGGTCACCCCCACCCCCTCATTGCGAGGAGGCCCGTGGGCCAACCAGGCAATTTAGAAGGGAGTCGTAAATCCATCAGCCGCTGGGGTGATCTGGATTGCTTGCCCTTCTTCTTCGGCTGCACGTCAGGGTCGCTATGACGGAAATGCACGTTTTTGCCACCATTACGCGGGGGCTCGATCCCCCCTACCCCCCCTTTTACCAAGGGGGGAGGCCGTAAACTGGGGGATTTACCTGTCGAGCAGCTGGTTTGCTTGACATACTAGGAAAGGCCTTTGCCACCTTGCAACTCCTGTCAGAGAAGAAAATCACTCATGGAAGTTCATCCTCCAGTAGCGCCTCCAAGCGTTGCGGGCGGCGGATCACCTCCCAGCCATTCTCGGTCCATAAGAGTTCGGCAGGGTGCGGGGTGTCGAGGTAGTTGCTGCTCATGCTACTGGCATAGGCCCCGCATTGCAGAATGGCCAGCAGATCTCCCTCCATGGGCTCAGGCAACGGAACGTCGCGGGCCAGCACATCGCCCGACTCACAGGCTGGCCCAGCCAGGTCGTAGGTTTCGTGCTGCAAAGAAGTGTAGAGCGGTTCCACCGGATGCACCGCACCATAGAGCATGGGCCGGATCAGGTGGCTCATGCCGGCATCTGTCAGCAGATAGTTGCGCCGGGTTCGCTTGACCCCCCAGGTACGGGTGACCAGTACCCCAGACTCGGCAACCAGGTAACGGCCTGGCTCGAGCCACAGCTCAACCTTGTGCTTTTGGGCCAGGGCAGTTGCTTCTGTCCCCACCCGGTCCAGGTCGAGCCCCAGTCCAAACCCGCCCCCCAGGTTCATCACCTGGAAGGGGCCATGAGTGCGGTATAGCCCGTCCATCACTGCGTAGCCCCCCTGAAAATCCTGCGGGTGCTCCAGAGCCGAACCCAGATGAATGTGCAGGCCCAGTACCTCCAGGCGGTTCCGACGGGCCAGCTCTAGGGCCTGGCCCAACTCTTCGGGCAGGATGCCAAACCTGCTCTCGCCGCGCCCGGTAGCCAGATGTTCGTGGGTGACAATGGGCAGGTCGGGGTTGACCCGCAGGATTGCATGGGCTCTGGGCAGCATTCTGGCTACCCGCCGGAGGTCGGCCAGCGAATCGAGGCCGATAATCGGGGTGCTAAGCTGGCTTAGTTCCTCCAGCATAGCGGGGGTCTTGACCGGCCCGTTCAGCAGTACCTCTATACTCTGGAAACCAGCGGTGTAGGCCCGGTAGACCTCACCCAGGCTAACCGCCTCGACAAAGATACCCCGCTCCAACAGCCGTCGCAGGATTCCCAGGCGGGGATTGGCCTTCATGGCATAAAACACCTCTGCGCCAGGAAAAGCCTTTCGCAGCCAGCTTATTCGCTCGATAATGGACTGCAGGTCGTAGGCATAGAAGGGGGTCTGAAAGGTGTCGGCGGCTTCCCTGAGGGCTTGCTTAAACTGGGGCCGTAAAGCAGTGTAGGATTGGGGCATGCTCATCGGAGTGACACCTCAATCGCGCAGCACCGAGGGCTCTTTTCGCAGCAAAATCTGGGCCTGCTAAAGCCCTACCTGCGGGCGCTGGGAAGACATGGTGCAGGTATTGTAATCCTACCCCCTCAGGAGGGCCGCAGCAGGACAGTGATGTGACCACTACGTATTCACCTACTCCACAGGCTGCCTGCCATACTGCTCAAACTGGATGGGGTACTGCTCCCTGGTGGCGTAGACCTGGACCCGGCCCACTTTGGCGAAGAACCCCTCCCGCAGATGGGGGAGGTGAGCCCCGAACGCAATGCCATGGAGCTTTTTGTGGTCCGCTACACCGCCCAGCACGGCATCCCGACTCTGGGGGTTTGGCGGCATACAGGTGATGAACGTGGCCCTGGGTGGCAGTCTGTACCAGGACCTGGCTACACAGGGGTTTAGCACCATACAGCATAGCCAGAAGGCCGAGCCGCCAGTACTGGGCCACAGCGTTGAGCAGACCGGCAATAGCCCACTGAACAGGCTGTTCGAACCACGCTTCCGGGTGAATTCGTATCATCACCAGGACCTCAAGAACCTGGCCCCAGGACTACGACCTATTGCCTCGGCGCGGGATGGCATTGTAGAAGCGGTAGTGCTCGAGGGCCACCCTTTCTACGAGGCGACTCGCTTACGCGATTCCGGCAAAGCAGTAACCTACTGGGGGTACAGTGGCACACCGAGTTACTGCCGCAGCAGTGGGGTATTTTTGGCGCGTTGCTCGAGGCTGCCAGACAACCGGTCCGCTCAGCGGCCTGGTAAGTTAGTCGTTGACCGACTTATACCTATAGCGAATGCGCAGCTCTCAGATCTCAGGTCGGGGCGCGGGTCGAGCCCTGAGATGCTTGTTTCATCTGGCATGCGCTTGCTTGGCAACCTGGATCGGTGCGGGGTTCGGGGGTTCGATTGATGGCCACAGCGCCTCCAGATCACGGTAATTTTCCGCATGAGAGCCGCCCTCCGACTGCCTGGCGTACTGCAGCGAGTTAGTGCTGAAAACTGAATCAGCCTTAATCCAGTTATCGAGGTCTGTTAATGCCGTTTTGAACCACAAGATCTTTCGGTGGGCTATAGACTAGGGCTGGTACTGGTATCGTATGGTTTTGTCTGGAGGTCAGGGCTTGTCGTTGTATCAGACTCTCAATAAAACCCTCGAGCCCATGCTGGGCGAGCGCACCCGCATGGTGCTGGAAGAGGGCGTGCGCCGGCTGGGCATCAGCCCAGACAGCCTCGATGCCTCCCAGGCCGAGGTAATTCTCAAGCGCCTGGTCTACCGCGAGCTGCAAACCAAAATGAGCCCCAGCGCGGCTCGCAGCCGTATTGAAGAGATTCTCAAGGGTTTGGGATTCGAAGGCTCGCTTCAGCAACTGCCACAAAGCTTGCTTCAGCGACCACCCAGCGGCGGGGACAACGGCGCTAAACCCAGCGGGCCCAAGCTATCGGCTCATGCCAGAGGCGTACTGGCCGACCTCGAGGCCGGGCTCAAACGCTTCAGCCTCTACCTGGACTGGCCCGAGGTGGGACGTTTGCGCGGCCTGATCAACGCAATCAAACAAGACCCCGAGGCCTCGTCGGTGCGGGCTTTGCTGCGGGAGGGGCAGGAGGTGCTGGCCGGGCTCGAAGAAAGACTACAGTCGGCCCTGCTACGCCAGACCCGCGATATTGCCGACCTCGAGCTAGCCTTAAAGCGCGTGCAGAGCGTGGGCGGCCCCAAGATTCGCCGCCTGGAAAACCTTCTTCGCCAGATTCAAGAGGCCCACGCCCAGGAAACCCTGGCCTTAGCAGAAGTCGAGCGGGCCCGTTCACTGGCCGCGGACATGCGTAAGCTGGTGGAGTCGTCGGTGGTGCAAAACCCCTCCAGCGAGATGGCTATAACCCTCGATACCATCGAAGATATACCCGCATCAGACCGCCCCACCGAGCCACAGGTGGTGCTGGCAGACCCCACCACAGAGGGGCCAGAAGCGCTCGAGGCCGCGCCCGAAGGTTTTGACGACGAGGCCCTGGTGCTCGACCTCGACTTCGACTCCCTCACCGATGAGCAGCAGTCGCGCATCCGCGAGATTGATCTGGCTGAGGATGCCCGGCATCTCGAGGCCTTCCAGGAGCGCTACAGAGTGGTGCTGGGTATGCCAGTAATTGCTAGCGAACTGGCCGGCTTGCAGGCCGAGCTTAGCGTAGGAAAGCCCCTGGGTGAGCGCCTCGCGGCTTTCGGCGAGCTGCTCAAAGCCACCCATGCCGAAGCAATTGCCGAAGCCCGGGTGCGCTACGAGTGGCTGGCCGACCGGCTGGCCCGCTTAACCCTGCCAGCGGAAAAAACTGCTGGGTTGCAGGCTCGGCTGGCGGTGGCGTTAGAAACCCTGCAAGCAGGTGGTATTCCGCTGGAACTGGCCGATCTGGACCGGGCTGTAACTGGACTCGAGGCTCAAGAGAAAGCCAGCCACGAAATATTGGAGCGCCAGGCCCGCCTCGAACACAGCCTGGCCACCCTGCGGACCGAAGCCGAGCACTCCCTTTCTCCCTTCCGTGGGCATCCCCTGGTGGAGCCCTTCATGGCGGCTCTGGCCGGACTCGAGGTCTCCGAGTCCTCGCTCCAGACTTTGCGTCAGCAACTTTCCGAACTTCTGTCTCAGCTGGCCCGTGAGCGTGAGGAGGAAAGCCTAAAACGCATGGGTTTGCGGGCTGCGGTACAGGCCCTGCCTACCCTGGACATTCTCGATCTAGATAAGAAAAACCTGCTCACTCTAATCGAACAGACAGGCGGCAGTCTGGCCGAGCTCGAGCGTGCCGTAGATGAACTGATAGGTCGCGCCAGAGCGCTGGTTGCGAGCAAGCTGGATGCCCTGGAGGCACGCATCCTCCACCTCGAGCAGACCCTAAAAGAGTCGCTGATCGAACTCAAGCAGCCTTTGCAGGCTATGCGCGATGCCCAGACCCTGGGTCGCATTGGAGACCCCGCCCCGCTGGAGCGTGCTCTGGACGAGCTGGTCACGGCCCGCCGGAGCGCCATTGGTGAGGAGCTCTCGCGCTACGAGATG
Source organism: Deinococcota bacterium (assembly GCA_041695225.1). GTDB lineage: Bacteria > Deinococcota > Deinococci > Deinococcales > Thermaceae > Meiothermus. Next base: position 3,582 of record JBGFRI010000046.1, on the reverse strand, counting down.
GCTGCTCGCAGCATGAAAGGGCTAGGCGGCGAGGAACTGGAGGACAAGGTGGCCCAGGCCCGCACCTACCTCCAGGCCGGGGAACTGCCCGACCTGAGCGAGATTCACGGGCTCCTGGGCCGCTTGCGCCGCGCCCAAGAAGCCCTGCGGGCCGAGCTGGGTGGGCGCATTAACGCCCTGCTCGAGGCCTACCAGACGCACAAAAGCGTGGGAGGCGAGACCGCCCTGCGCATCAAACCTCTGTGTGACCTTCTGCTCTCGGCCTCTGAACGCCTGCCCCGGCTGGGGGTCAGCGGCCTGCTCGAGGTACGCAAGGCTCTGGCCGATGCCGAGCGCTTAGAAGCCCAGCTCGCCCAGGAGTACGCCGCCGCCCAGAGCCTGATGCGGGGGTTCAAGGGGGCCGACCTCGAGTCGCTACTGGACGTTTTCGACCCCGCCACCCAACTGAGCAAACCTTCCCAGCCTCAAGCCTCCAAGCCCACAGAAACTACCCTGCCACAGCAACTCCAGGCCCCCTACCCTACCCCAGCGGCCCAGAGCGACGTGCTGGCCCAGTTTCATATCCGGGGAGTGGAGGCCACCGCCCTTATCGAGGCCGGCAGGGTACTGGCAGGAAGCCTGCCCTTTGCCCCCAGCAGCGCCCAGATGGTCTTTGACGATCTGCTCAACTTAGCCAGTGAGCTGGCCGGAGAGTCGGCCCGGCTCGCGGTAATTTCCCTGCCTCAGTGGGTGCTGGTGCTGGTACCCTTAAAGCAAAAAGGTCTGATCATCCTGGCCGAGAAAGCCCTACTCTCGCGGCTGCTGGCCCTAATCGAGCGCCAGCGTGAACTGCTAAATGCTTTGTAAAACCCGACAGCACAGTGTATTGAAGGCTGTTGGCGCCACTGTGCAACGCGTATAAATTCAGTCGTATGCAAAAGATTGAACGAGAAAGTCTGGGTGCGCTTTTGAATCTCAAGCTGGCGCAAACCCTGAGCGCTTTTTCGCAACCTGTCACAGCAGCAGAGGCCGCTCGCAAGCTGGGAGAGAAGCCCAATCGCTTGGGCCATCGAGTTCGAACGCTCAAAAAACTGGGGCTCTTACGGGAAGCTTATCGTTCAGGGCGCAAGGTCTACCTGCAAGCAGCCGCTGAGCGGCTCGAGCTTTCCTACAGTGAAGTTTCAACTGAGCTTTTAGAGAGAACCTTGAATGAAATCGTCAAGGAATTCGAAGCCCTAATCCGGGCCGGGTTCAACCAGGTTCTGGCCGAGGATAACTTAGACAAGTCGTTCTTCTTTCGGTTTGATAGCAGCCTGCCGCTTCAGGCCCGGCCTCGGGTTCTGCCGCTAATCTACCTTAGCCAGACCACCCTGACGCCAGTAGTGCTGGAGCTCATAACTAGCATAATCCAGCAGGTGAATAAGGCGCCCGATACCGGCAGCGAAGCAGGCCAGAAGATTCGTCTGGGTCTGGTTGTGGTTGATGACAGCTAGCCTACTTGCATCTGTCATTCACCTCGGGCAGGCTCGAGGTGGAGGTTGGGTATGGCAGCTTGGGCGTTCATGGTTGCAGGTTTGTTTCTCTTTGGCGCACTGGTCACATGGGCTTCGTTAGCCTTGGTTGGAAGCAGCACCGATTCTGGCCTACGGGCACTCCCCCGGCTTCTGCTGGCCCTGGCGGTGTTGAGTGCACTTGTAGGAGTATGGTTGCACTTGCAGCTACCCTGAACCTCGGTGTCATGTCTGCACCCCTGGCTGCACATGCCCAGTCTGCGGGCCAATAGTGCTGGGTTAGACCCAGCCAAGCCTTTAGGGTGCGGCACGCACCACTTCCTCAAGCCTCGGGGCTAAGGCGAACCTGGTCCAGATGCCGAGCGAAACCCCGCTGTTCTTCGATGGGGTGTTACCAGCATAGGCGTTGCCATACAGTAAATTCTTTGCGTTTTTGCCGGGACAGGGCAAATGGCCTGAATCAAACACCGTTGCCCGATTTTCCGACTAACACAGACCTTCACAAGTCGTAAATGCAGCAACGGTGTTCAGGCACAAGCACCCGGGCTTGAGCTATGAAGGGTAGGGCCTGGCGAACCTGGCCCATGGGTAGTCTCGGGGCTGTTCACAAGGCTTTGGCGCCGATAGATGATGAACACGGCCAAATTGCATCCTCCCCAAGATAATCGCTGCGATAGGTGGGCATCTGTTAGTGTTCGCGCGGGGTGTTTTGCCCTAGTTGTGCGTGGTGCGATGTTAGCTCCTCAACCAAGTAAAAACACGAGTTTGTCATAGTCATCGTGAGATCCGATCCATATCCAAAGATAATGATATTCGCGTTTTATCGCGACAGCGCGGTAGTTGTCGTTGACCCTTGCCGACCACACCGCTCCGCCGACTGGTTTGAATCTCAGTGATGGGTGTTGCGGATTCTGCTGAAGCAAGGTGTACTGCTTACGCGCCTGCTGCAGGAGGTGCTGCGGAAGGTCGCTGAACAGTTTCCAGAAGCGCTTACTGGCACGATGTTTCAAGGTCTATCGTTTCGCCCGCCTCATCCTCTGCGATGGCTTCGGCGATGAGATTGTCGAGTTTGCCGGCGGCAACGTCTGCCCGTAACCGTTGCTCGAAGTGGTCATCCTCCTGCTCGACCCAGCCGAGCAGAGCCTCGAGCTTCTCATCAGGCAGCTCGGGCAGCTTTGTGGTAATTGCGGCAAGGGTTTCTTGGCGCCCCATGTGGAAAGTGTAGCACGAAATCCAGCCAAGACCGCAGATCGTGGCACGCACGCTAACCCCTGCGCTCTGATATCTTGCAGCCGCGCTGGAGCGATCCCGCACACCTGTGGAGTTGATCCGATGCTGCTCGTGGCCCGATTTTCTGGCAGGTTGACGGCCCTCTGCTCGAGAAACTCTTGGGGATGAGCGCCAGCCATCATTCTGGCACAGGGGAAGCGCATCCGCCAGATCACGAACAAGGCGCAAGAGCCGCACCAACTAGCTGTGCGGGTCTCTTGATTAGGGCATAAGATACTTAAAGGCCGCACCGGTGCTACCGTGAAGGCCCCCGCACCTCGGCTTTGCTATCGCGCAGCAGGGTCAAGAAGACCTCCTCCAGCACCCCCGAGTCCACCTCGAGCTCACTCAGACCGGGGTCCAGGGCAGTAAGCCGGGGGATGAGCTGCTCGGGTCTGTCGGTCAGGATCTCCAGCCGCCCACCCACCGGCTTGACCTCGTGGACCAGCGGCTCCTGGCGCAGCTGTTCCGGCGTAAGCACGGTCTTGCAGCGCACCCGCTTGCCCGCCACCCTGGCTTTGATCTCGCTCTTGGGACCGTCGGCCCGTATCCTGCCCTGGTGGATGACCACAATCCGTTCGGCGTAGGTATCGGCCTCGTCTAAGTGGTGGGTGGTGAACAGGATGGTGGCCCCACGGGCCTTGAAGCGCATCACGCTACGCCAGAAGCTCTGCCGCAGCTCGATGTCCAGCGAGGCGGTGGGCTCGAGCGCACCTGTTAGTGTCCTCCCAACAGACCAAGCGTCTTGATCCGACGGAGGGCGTGCCAAAGAAGGAACAGTCCTATACAGAAATAGGCTATACTGTTGATAAAAGCAATCATC
>JBGFRI010000044.1:0-5098 GCA_041695225.1 Deinococcota bacterium | reverse complement strand
CCTTCGACCTGCTCGGCGTCACGCACCGGCTGTAGCCATGTAACCGCACCACCTCACTAAGGACAAATGACGGCTCGGAGCGGAGTATTGCTGGGTTCCTACAAAGGTAACTTCGGGTTAGAGTGGGTAGGAAGCCTGGCTCGAAACTTCAATTCCGCCAGAGGCAGTCCAGGCGTGGCATGCGTGTAGATCGGGAATATACTCGACCAAAGGAGGCCGGTATCTCGCTACCTACCGTAAGACAAGTCAGAGAGCATCGAGCATCACTCGAGCGCAACAGCACAGGCTTTAGACCTTCACTGCCTCGGCTACTGCTGCTGTGGCCCATTTGACCAGGCCCAGCTCACGGGGGCTAGACAGCTCGGGGTGTGCGGCCACTATCCGCACCCCGTAAACGTAGCTACCAGGTCGGGCAGGCTGGTAAGTGCCGGTGAAGAGCAGGGCATCCCGTTCCTGGCCACCGGGCTTTAGCGCCACTACTTCCAGCTCGCCGCTGCTGCGGCGTACTACCAGCTCTACCTTCAGCGTTTCGGGTGGGATGCCATAGGCCTGCACAAAAGCCCGTAACTGCAAGGGCAGGTTGGGGCTAGTGGAGGGGGGTTCTACCCAAATTTTGACACTGCTCCAACTGCCCTGCACCAGGGTCTTCCAGGCTGCCAGATCCTTGAGGGCTGCAGCACCATTTTCCATCAGATGGGCCGCGCGGCTGGCCAGCGGGGTGTAGAACTTGCGGTGGTAGTCGTCTACCATGCGCTGGGCCGAATATACCGGGCCGCAGGTAGAGATGCTATCACGCACCATAGCCAGCCAGCCGCTGGGGGTGCCTACTGCGCCTCGAGCGTAAAAGTGCGGGATAATCTCGTTTTGCAGGGTATCGTAAAAGCTCTGGGCATCGGCCTGATCCTGGGCTTCCTCGGTGGCGTAGCTGCGTTCGTCGCCGATGGCCCAGCCGTTGGTGGTGTTATAGGCCTCGGCCCACCAGCCGTCCAGAATTGAAAAGTTAAGGCCACCGTTCAGGGCCACTTTCATTCCCGAGGTGCCCGAGGCTTCCATTGGACGACGTGGGGTGTTGAGCCAGACATCTACCCCCTGGACCAGGGTGCGGGCCAGGCTCATGTCGTAGTTTTCCAGCAGGATCATTTTGTCTTCCAGCCCCAGGGTTTTTATTTTGTCGGCCAGTTTTTTGATGAATTCCTTGCCGGGCTCGTCTTTGGGGTGGGCTTTGCCGGCAAAGACAAACTGCAGCGGCAGAGGGCCGTTCAGGATCGAGGCCAGCCGGTCGGGGTCGGTGAACATCAGGATGGCCCGCTTGTAGGTTGCAAACCGCCGGGCAAAACCGATAGTTAGCACATCTGGGTCGAGCACTTTTTGCGCTGCCCGCAGCCGGGCGTGCTGGTCGCCGTTGCGGCGGCGTTGCTCAAAAAGCCGCAAGCGCACCTCGTGCACCAGCTGGGTGCGTAGTTTGCTACGGATGCTCCACAGCTCGTCCTCTTCCAGCCTGTCTACCGTCCACTGCTGGGGGTCGTGCAGCTGGTCGGCCCAGGTCTTGGGGAAGCTGCGCAGGTACAGGCTGTGCATCTCGGGGTGTAAGAAGGTGAAGGTGTGAACACCGTTGGTCACGTGAGCGATGGGTATTTCCTCGACCTCGAGGCCCTTCCAGCGGTGTTTGAACATCCCCCTCGAGACCTCGCCGTGCAGGGCCGAGACCCCTCCCGCAGCGCGGGAAGTAGCCAGGGCCAGGTTAGACATGCTAAAGACCGGGCCATAGCTTTTTTCCTCGCGCCCCAGCGCGATAAACTCCTCTTTGGAAATGCCCAGCCGGCTCCACCAGCTATCCAGGTAGCGCTCGACCAGGTCCAGCGGAAAGGTGTCGTGCCCGGCCGGAACCGGAGTATGGGTAGTGAAAAGCGCCGCGGCCGAGACAGCCTCCAGAGCCTCGCTAAAGGAACGCCCAGCGGTAACACACTCGCGCATGCGCTCGAGGCCCAGGAAAGCCGAGTGGCCCTCATTCATATGCCAGACCTCGGGTTCTTGGCCCAGGGCCCTGATCAAGCGGACCCCTCCTACGCCCAGAATGAGTTCCTGCTCGATGCGGATCTCCTGTCCCGGGGCATACAGCCGGGCGGTGAGGGCCCGGTCTTCGGGCCGGTTTTCGGGCAGGTTGGCGCTCATCAGGTAGACTGGAATACTCCCCACCTGGACTTTGTAGGCCTTCAGGTGCACGGTGCGCCCAGGAAACTCCACTCCCACCTTGAGGAGTCTGCCATCTTTGTTGGTGACTGCGATTAGTGGAAGCTCTTCGGCCAGCAGATCTTCGTATACCTCTCGCTGCTGGCCCTCGGGGGTGAGCTGCTGGCGGAAGTAGCCCTCGTGATAAAACATCCCGATTCCAGTCAGGCTCAGCCCCAGGTCCGAGGCCGACTTGATATGGTCGCCGGCCAGAATGCCCAGGCCGCCAGAGTATATGGGCAGCGACTCGTGGAAACCAAATTCCATCGAGAAGTAGGCAGTGCGAGGGGGTTTTTGGGAGCGGCTTTGCAGATAGCGGCGCAAATTGGTCAGGGCGGCTTCAACCGCTCCTACATAGCCAGCATCCTCCGCCAGGGTTTGCAGCCGCCTGGGGTCGGCTTCCAGCAGAGCACGCACCGGGTTAGACCGGAAGCGCTTCCACTGCGAAGGGTTGATCTGCTCGAAGAGGTGCTGGGCCTCGGGATTCCAGCTCCACCACAGGTTGTAGGCTACCTCGCGCAAGCCCACCAGTGGCTTGGGCAGAGTGGGCATGGAGGTGATTCGACCAATAACATTCATAACCAGGCCAAGATTGTACCATCTGCGACTTTGCACACTGTCAAGAATCAAACAAATTTCGCCAAAGCAGGCTTTACTGGCGCGTCGGACCTGGATCCGCATCGGTATGATGAAAGCGATGAACCCGGCCTTGCGACCAGCAGTTGCTAAAGCCCATCACAGCCTGCAAACCCGCGCCGAGAAGTATCTGGAGCAGCACCGCCTGAAGGTGAGCTGCCGTAAAGGGTGCTTTTCTTGCTGCCTGGCCTGGGTGGTAGTGGGGCTTGCCGAGGCCGAGTATCTGCGTGAAGAGCTCCAGGCCAACCTGCCCCAGACGCTGGCCCAGGTGGAAACCGAAGGGCCCAAAAGGCTCGAGCGCATTGTGCGGCAAAAACACCACCTCACTTTTCCAGCCGAGTATTTCCTAAAGGCCAATCGCTGCCCCATGCTTACGCCAGATGGAGCCTGTGCGGTATACCCGATACGTCCGCTGGCCTGCCGGGGGGTGCTGACCAATTTGCAGGCCCAGTACTGCGCCCCCGGTGTTGTTTCTGAATTGCGAGGCAAGGCCAGAGCCGAGTACCAGAGCCAGCTCAAGCCCTGGCACGGCCCCGAGCATTACCTGAGGGTGCCATGGCAGCTATCCGAGCGCACCGCCCGGAAGCTCTGGGCTACCGAGCAGCATGTTCGCGGTTTTACCGTGATTGGAGAGCTGGTGAGCTTGATTTACTTGCTGGGGCAGCAGGATTTCCAAGCAGCCCTGTCACAGGGTCAAGAAAGGGTCAGGCAGGTCCTGGCCAGACGCAAGTTGCTTGGTGGTGAGGCTGGTTTCTGGGTGGGTTGAATGGGAGGCGAACTTTTCTACCAGGCTCGAGTCGATCATGCGCAGGTAGGAGAAAAAGCGTAAGCTGGTCGCCGAAAACACGCACAAAGGTCTGGATGGCCTGGACGTGATGCCCTCCAGGCAGAGGTAGCTCTCGATGACGGGATCGTTTTTGGCATCCAGATAAGACTTGGTGAAGTGGTAGCGGCGCCTCCAGCCCAGGAGGTGCCGGGATTCAACCCGGCCGAAGCCCGAGAACCCAGCCCGCAACTGCAGGCTACTCACATACGGTTCGCCGTAGGTAATGTGGCGGCCCTTGAGACCACTGGGAGGCTCGAGACTAAACTGATCTTCCTTAACTGGTTTGACGTTGGCGCAAAATTACTCGGGCAGAATGTGCATTTCTTCGGCGGTGACTTCTTGCAGAACGACATCCAACGGTATTCAGGTTAAACCCAAAATGCTTTTTTAGAGTGAGGGCCAGACTGCAAGGGACCAGCGCGCGGGAAGTGGGATACTGGTGCTGCTATCCACTCCCTGCGCCCCGGCCCGGTCTTCTTGGCGGAGGAGGAGGGATTCGAACCCTCGATAGGGGAAGCCCCTATACCGGTTTTCGAGACCGGCCCGTTCAACCACTCCGGCACCCCTCCCGGCTGTGGCTTCCGGTCTGCTACAAGCAGCACTGCGCCCGGGCAGCCCACAGGGTCGAGTAGAGACTTTAGCACAACCTGGCTACAAAGTCACGGGCTTGGCGACCAAGTGGTGCGCCATGACTTCTTCGCTATCTCCAGCTCCTTCACCGCGCAAGGACTCGCTTTAGCGACCGCCAGAGAGCTCGCATTAGTGACCACTAGGGTGTCAGGGTCAGCATAGAGTAAGTGAATCAGTGGTAGGGGATTGAACTGTCCAGTCTATGGAGTTGGCGATCAGCGGTAGGAGATTGGATTGTGCGGTCTATGGATGGCAATGGACGGGCCAGTGTCAAGGTCCTCACCGAGAGGCTATGGCGCAGGCTGACATACGAGGAGGCCTACCTGCACCACTACCAGTCACCAAAAGACGCCGTCCCAAGTACTCGAGGGAAGCCAGAAGCGGCATCAGCCGCTATAGACTGGACAATAACATGCCCGGCCAGCTTATCACCTGTCTATCCGGAGTTCTACAGCCAACAGCGGCTGAATCAGTAGCTCGAGTATCTGACCCCTGCGGAGAGCCTGCCCTGAACGCAGTGAAGGGTTCACTTTGGTTCAACCCAGCGGGTCAGCCAGAACGTCCACACCAAGACTCATACAATACTAATGGAAGGGAGGGATTGTCGCTAGGGACAATCCCCTTCGGGACGGGACAAGCCCGTGAACCAACCTAGACCGAAGTTACCTTTGTAGGAACCCAGCAATACTCCGCTCCGAGCCGTCATTTTTCCTTAGTGAGGTGGTGCGGTTACATGGCTACAGCCGGTGCGTGACGCCGAGCAGGTCGAAGGCCTTC
>JBGFRI010000011.1:0-132652 GCA_041695225.1 Deinococcota bacterium | reverse complement strand
CGCCCGAGTGCAGCGAGAGGTTGCGGGGGCAGCCCTGGAGGCGCTCGACCAGGGCCAGCAGGGGCTCTAAGAGCGGCACCTGGCCCAGCACCCCGGCCAGGGCCGCGCGGTAGGTTCGAACGTCCTCGGGATCGCCGTGGCCGTCTAGGGTTTTAGTCAACACGTGGGTGGCGATGTCCTTCGACCAGCCCAGCACCTTGGCCACGTCGCGCACCGCCGTGCGGAGGCGGTACTGGTTTACGTTGGCGGTCATGGCGGTGTGGCTTGAGGTAAACCTCTCTGTCATCCATGCGATCACTTCGTCGCGGCGCGCGGTGTCGAAGTCCACATCAATGTCGGGCGTACCCTTCCGCCCCATGTGCAAAAAGCGCTCGAACAACAGGCGGTGCTCGATGGGGCAGACCGTGGTGATGTCGAGGAGGTAGGCTACGATGCTGTTCGCTGCGCTGCCCCGGCCGGCGCAGCGGATGCCCCGCGAGCGGGCGTACTCCATCACCTCCCGCACCACCAGGAAGAACTCCGCGACGTCAAGCGTGGTGATGATGGAGAGCTCGTGCGCCAGGACGGCCTCGGCCCTGGCCCGCCGCACCGGGTCGGGGTACCGGCGCGGCAGGGCCTCGCGGCAGAGGTGCAGCAGGTAGTCGTTGTAGTGGCCGAAGCCCAAAGGCAGCATCGCCCCCGGCGGGGTGATCTCGCCGGGCAGCAGGTTCACCTCGCACTCGGCGGCTAAGGCCACCGTGTTGCCCAAAGCGTTGGGGTCGGGGATCAGCGGGTACAGCTCGTCTACGCCTTTGAGCCAGGCCTCGTCGTTCAAAGGCAGCTCGGGGTGGGGCTCGTCGTAGCGGATCTTCAGCCGGATGCGGTTCAGCAGGTCGTGGGTGATAAAGTCCTGGGGTGTGGCGTACCTGGCGGCGTTGGTGGCGATGGTGTGCAGGTTCAACCCTCGAGCCAGTGCCGTGAGTTGGTTCAATACTCGAGGCTCGTCCTCCAACCTATGGGCAACTTGCTCCACGAAGACCCGTTTGGGGGCGATGCCGGCGAGGTGCTCGAGCCAGACTGTGGCTTCTTCGTACCTTCCACTCATCACCAGCTGACGCAGCCTGCCCTCCAGGCCCCCAGTGAGGATAAATAGCCCTCCGTTGTCGTCGGAGAGTTGCTCGAGGGAAACTTCAGGATTCTCCCTGTCCCGCAGGTGCGCCCCGGTCAGGAGGCGGTTGAGGGTGGCGTAGCCCGTCTGGTCGGCGCAGAGCAGCACCAGCGGATGGCCCTCCACCTGCACCTCCGCCCCGACGATCGCCTTGATGCCGGCCTTGCGCGCCGCGACCTGGAACTGCACCGCGCCCGCCACGGTCATCCAGTCCGTGAGGGCAAGAGCGGTCTGGCCGTTCTTGACGGCCTGTTCAACCAGGGCCTGGGGGCTCGAGCCCCCCCGCAAGAAGCTAAACCACGACCATGAATGAAGGTGAACAAAATCGCTCATACCTGGCTCCAGAGGGCTATACTTAGGCCTGTGGAAGAACGGGTCGAGATCAACCCCTTGATCTGCAATGGCCGGCCGGTGATTCGCGGAACCCGCATCACCGTGCAGACCATCCTGGAGTTCTTAGGTAACGGCGACAGCATTGAAGCGATTCTTCAGGAATACCCCAGCCTGAGCCGTGAGGATGTGCTGGCGGCCTTGCAGTATTCCTCCAAACTGATGGGGAACCGGTTTCACATCGAACGGGTAGCCTAGTTTGAAGGGCTTTTTGCTGGACGAAAACCTGCCCCGTCATCTGGGCATCAGTCCGTCGCTGCCCACCCAGCACGCCTGAGTAGTTGGGGCCAGCCCTACCGACGAACAGATCTGGGAGTATGCCCAGACCCATGATCTGGTCATCGTCAGCAAGGATGCCGATTTTTCCAACCGAACTCTGATTGCCAGCCCGCCCCCCAGAGTGGTGCATGTACGGGTGAGCAACCTCAAGCTGAGCCAGTTTCAGCAGCTGATGCAGCAGGTATGGCCTGAGGTGGAGCGGCTGCTGGCCGGGCATAAGCTGGTCAATATCTACCCGGACCGCCTGGAGGCTGTGGCTTCTAGCTTCTCCGATTAGCATCAGTCCCACCACCTGGCCACGAACCAGCCCAGCTCCGCCCCACGCACCCGTTGGAAGACCTCAATCTGGCCGTTGGTGGTGAGGAGCTGATAGTAGACCCGCTTCTCGCCCTCGAGGCCCGGCAGCCTGCGCCAGGGGTCGCAGAGGGTGTAGATGCAGAGGGTCTCCCGCACCACCCAGGCCCGCTCGCGGAAGTGCACCGCCCGAATCAGCTGCCGATCCAGCAGCACCCTGCACGGCTGGGGGGTGTGCAGGCTCTTCATGGAGCAACCCCTGAAAAGTGATAAAATTGCCGTATGGCTCTGCCCGCCCCCAGGCTCAGCAAAAAAACCCTCCAGGAGCTGTCTGAGATCGCACTCCTCGAGCAGACCACCCCCGAGAAGGCCCTGGGCGTGGCCATCAGCGAGCATCTGAAAGTAGCCCAGGCCCGCCAGACGGTGTTTGCCGAACTGCCTGAAGGCAAAGAGGGCCTGAGCGCCGAAGAGATTGACCATCTGGTGCATGAGGTGCGGCGCAGGATCGCGAGGTCGCGCTGAGGGTCGTCTTTGATACTCAGGTTTACATCCGTGCCCTGCAAGGGGCGCTTTTTCCTGTGGAGTCGGAGCTGTTGATGCTCTGGTCCCAAGGGGCTTGCACCCTGTACACCTCCGAGGCCCAGCTCGAGGAGCTGCGACGCGTGAGCAGGCGCAGGTAGGTTACGGCTTTTGCCGGAATCGCGTAAGCGACTCGCCTCGTGGCCCAGCGGCGCATCGGCAGGGCCAGGTTCGGGGCGCTGATCAACCTGCTCAGGCTGCGGGCAGTGGTGCTGAACCCCCAGTCTATACCCTTTATAGTTCCCGACGACCCCCATGACGATTTCATCGCGGCCATCGCCCTGGAGGCCAGGGCTAGCCTGCTGGTGAGCGACGACCGGCACATCACGGCCCTCAAAAAGATCGGTAAAACCAGTGTACAAACCCCCCAGCAAGCCTTGCCGCGGCTGCGGAAGTTGGTGAAACGCTAACGCCTTCACCGCAGCCTCCTCCCATCCCCCACCTGGGCCTGCTGGCTGGGGCCGAGCGGTTTGAAGGACCACCCTTCTTCCCTGAAGCGGTGGAAGGCTTTGAAGACCATCCTGCCGATGCCCCCGTTATAGCGGGCGTCCACCCGCTTTAGGGCATCCCAGACCGGGGGGCGCTCGAAGACCCCGAACAGGTCTTGCTGCCGGGCGGTGGGCAGGACGATGCGCCCAAGGGTGACCTCGAGCGCCTCTATCTCCGCCCCGGGGGTATGGGCGTCCCGGAAGACCGCCTCCGCGACGTGCAGGAGCTTCTGGGGGCTGCCGCTGGCCGCGCCCAGCACCCGGCGGCCGAGCCCCCGGCTCACCCGGTATTCCACCCCCACCGTGACCGTCCAGCAGACCTTGCTGCCCAGCTCAGTAGCTGCCTGGCCTACCAGCAGGTGCAGGACGGGCATGAACTGGTAAGGCTCCGTAACAGGCTCTTCGAACTCCCAGCGTGCCCTGGCCACCTGGGGTTCCTGGAAGCGCTGGACAGGCTGGGTGAACTGCCCGTGGGCCACCTGGTAGAGACGCCGGCCTTCACTGTTGAACTGGGCCTCGAGCTGCTTCTGGGTCAGGCCCAGGCGGTGGATATCGGCCAGGTGATCCACCCCGAACAGGCGGAGCCGCTCGATCAGGTCCTGGCTGAAGCCCAGGCCCAGCAGATACCCCACCGGAACCTGGGCGATAAAGGCGGTTTCGCTGGGAACCAGCCGGGCGCCTCCCTCGGGGGCGGTCAGCGCGGCCAGCTGGGCGGTGCTGCGACTTTTGGCCTGGCCGGCTCGGGTCTGGGTAGCTTTGGCCAGGTCGTGGGCTTCGCCAGGGCCCAGACCACCCACCAGGACCAGCCCCACCCGCTCAGACTCCACCCAGGGGCTGAGGCCATAGGCCGTGGCTATCGCGCTGTCCCAGGCCGCCAGCATGGCTGCATCGTCGTGCGGGTGTACCAGCGCGCTGGGGCAGAGCTGCAAGGCCCGGCTCAGGGTCTCGTCGGGCCGCACGCCGGCCTTTCTGGCCGCAAGGTTGCTGCCCACCACCCGCTCCCCCGATACAGCTAAGACGGGTCTGTCGGGGGGCACCTGGGAGAATATCTGGCGATCTAGCCGGCCCAGCGCCCAGGTTGGTGGATCGGCCAGCCAGAACGCGGTGATGCTCGGGGCAGCCGCCGGTCGTGCCGCGGGCCGCCTGGCTGCTGCCGGGGCGGGCAGAAGCGGCTTTAGGAGCTGTCCAGAACCTGAATTATGACTTCTCGGCATGGGTAAAACCTGCTATACTGGCCAGACCACCAGATCAGTAGATGACTGCTCCAGGGCCAGGCCCTGGGTGCTATGGGCGAGGGCGCGGTTCAGCTTCCCGGCGGAGCGTGCCCTAAAGTCGCAGGTGCGGTAGGGTTACATGACCACCTCCAGCAGCTGGGAAATCAGGCCACCCCGGATCAGGCTGTCGTAGACCCCCTGCACCTGTAGCTCACTGGCCGGTAGCACAATGGGGGGATATCTGGGGTTGTGGGGGCGGAGTTCGGCCCGCGCCCCCTTGCGGTAGACGTACTTGAGGGTGGTGCGGCCCTGGTGATAGACCGCGGCGATCTGGCCCTGCCGGAACTCGGAGGTAGCCCGGACGATCACGATGTCGTTTTCCACCAGGTAGTCGGCCATCGAGTCGCCCTCCACCACCAGTGCATAGAAGCCGGGTTTGCTCGGCAGGGCCAGCAGGCCCCGCAGATCCTGGGCGGCGTCTTCCAGTCGGCCAGCAGCAATCTGTCCCAGCAGCGGGATGCCCAGACCCAGCAGGGACTTGCCCTGAAGGGTTGGGATGATTTCGGAGGTACGGCCCTGGCCCCGCGAGACCACCTCCACTAACCCCTTGCGCTCCAGCTCGCCCAGGTGCTGCCGCAATGCCTGGTAGGAGTAGCCCAGGGCTGCGCTCAGCTCGGACACACTGGGCATCCGCCCCAGTTGCTGCTTCAGCCTGGATATCTGCTGGATCACCCTCTGCTGCCCTTTGGTAAGCTGCATCTCGCACCCCCATACCTGTAAGGTTACAGGTAGTGCCTCGAGGATACGCGCAAGAACTACCTGGGGTCAAGGGCAGCGGTTGTGCAATGCCCTACTCGGAGCGTCTATCTCCATCCTGATCGGGCTTCGGGCGGTAGCCGGGCTTGCAGGCGTAGACGGTAGGCTTTAGCGGCTGGAGCTGCTCCGCTTTTGGCAGGGCAGCCAGGATACCGTGAAGGACTGGACAGGGACTGGGACGGGGTGTGAGTAACCTCTAACTACGCTCTTGCTTTGAGCAGGCTCCCAAGTTTACTGCGGTCCTGACACCGAGAGCGAGAGCAGCCCTTCGGGGTCGTACAATGTCAGGCGGCTGCCAGTCTGCAAGCGGTTGGGAAATACCACCAGGTTGGAGCCTCCCCTCAGGCGGGCCGAGGGAGCCCACAGGGCCTCAGCGCTCCCCAGCTCATACACAGCCTCGCCCAGATCCTGGGTGGGGATGCGCTGCCCCCTCTGCTGCCGGAGCACCCAGTCGGCCCGAAGCTCCTCGGTACTGGTCTCCAGTGCAGCCTGCACCTCGGGGTCGTTCAGGTTCAACACGGTTTGCAGGGCATAGTCTATGGAGACCAGCACCTTGGGCGGGCCCTTGACCCCGATCAGGCGGTTATCGGTGAGCTTGAGCATCTGCACCTCGGCCAGTGCGGTAGCAGGTGTGTCGGCAAGGTACAGGGCCGCGAACCGGCCCTGCTTGTTGTACCGGCCACCGGCTCTAATCGCGCCCTCGGTGGCGAGCGGACTGGTCATATATTTGACGCTGGTCAGGCGGTAGGCGGTACCCTGGGCGGGTGAAAGAACCAGGCCCCCGAGGGCCTCGCGAAGCCTCTCTTTGGGCCTCAAAGCGGGGTGCCCTCTTCCATTGCGGTGATCAAGGTCGCCACCGCCCCGAAATTGCCCTGCCGCATGGCCTGGTAGGGGGGCACGCCACCCAGGTCGGGGTGGGGCGCGTGGAGCCAGATCCTGACGTTCTCCATACTGCCGTCCAGCTCCTCCATCAACCGAATAATGAGGCTGACCAGCTCGCCCAGCCTGGCCTGGAGGTTCTTGGAGTCGGGATTTGCCCGGAGGCCACGCGGGGTGTAGCCCAGGACCACCGCCATCTCCGGGACGCTCAGACCCAGCGCCTTGGCCAGCCGGACGGCATCGAAGCGCCCGCTCTGGGGGTTGTGGCCTTCAATCAGGGTGTGGCGCAGGGCTGGGGTCATGGCTCGAGGGTAACGTCTTTCCCTTTTTATGTCAATAACAGTTCCCTTTTTGTAAGTGGTGCTGAGACTGCCGGCCGGTCGCTCAGCCCTCCATCCCGACCAGAGCTCAGCTCAGGGGCTCAGCGCCCTGCAAACCGGCATAGGGGACGATGCCCAGCAGCCTCTGCATGGCCCTGGCGCTCTCCACTCCCTGTTTGCCGTAGTTGTTGTTCCAGACAATATGCACCTGCTCGGCCTGCTGTGCCAGCTCTCGGGCCGCTCCCGCCAGGTCCAGCAGCTCCTCTTCGCTGTAGGCCCAGTTGAAGCGCTGATAGGCGGCCTGGTGCGGACCGCTCCAGGTGCTCTGGTTCCGCCCGTGACAGCGTAGAACCGCGAAGCGTTGGCTGGTCGCCTCGCATACCCTGGGAGGAACCCCTTCCAGGGCAGGAGCGTCCACCACCACATGCACCAGGCCAGCCTCCTCCAGGAAACGCCTCACCCGTGGCCATATACCCGCGGCGTACCAGCTTTCGTGCCGGAACTCAACGGCCAGGGTGTAGCCTGCGGCCCGTACGCTCACCTCCTCCAGGTAGTCCAGGCTCTTTGGAACAGGGCGAAACCAGTCGCCGAACTGGAAGAGGAGATAACCAAGCCGGCCCTGTTGCTCCAGGGGCTCGAGGAACCCCAGGAACCGCTCCCAGGCCGCCTCGACGACCTCCTGGGGGATGGCCGAGGCCCGTACCCGGCCAGAAAGCTGGGGTACTAATGCTCTGAGGTCTTTGGGCAGCCGCTCTACTTCCACAGGGTGCCGGGTCAGCAGGCTGAAGGCCTTCACGTTGAAAAGGAAGCCAGCTGGGGTCCTTTCCACCCACCGCCTGGCCCAGTCCGTGCGGGGCAGGGCATAGTACGAGCCGTCAAACTCCACCAGGTCAAAGCGCTCGGCGTAGTACCGGAGCTGAAGCTCGGCGCTGCCCCTGACCCCTGGCGGATACCAGCCAGCCTCCAGCAGGCTCTTGTCGGTCCAGCTTGCAGTGCCGGTGCGGTACACGTGGCGCTTATTGTACAAAACTGGCTTTGGGTGCGCACAGCGGTTACTGTCAGGAATCCTTTGCATCCTTCCTGCCACCGACGCTTCTTGTGTGATGGTTCTTACCGGTGAAGACATCGAAGCGCTTGAGCCCATCAGCGATAGTAGTTGCTTTGGCCGACGGGAAACATGAAGCGAGTATCGGGCTGGGTAAGGTCTACGGTAACTGGAGGCTTTACGTAGATTTCCAACACCGCTCCTTCCTGGAATCGGATCGCTGGAATCTGAAAGCCATCGTTGGGTAAAAACAGATTAGCAAGAATGCTGCGGTAGAAGTTAGCGTTGTATTGCTGAATCACGGTTAGGTCGAAATAGGCACTGTACTGAATTTGCGCGATCTCCTCCGGTTTGTTACCAAGCGAGGATCTTTTAGCCAGCACCAGCCTGGAGTCTAATGGTATCTGGGTATCAGCGGCGCTAAACAGCTTTATTATCATCGGTAGCGGGTTCGGAAGAATCCAGTTTGCCTCGCTTGGAACCGTGAAACGCCCTATGAGCACCCGGTCGGGTACGCTCCGGTGATTCATCAGCACCGCAAACTCGGGACTGTTAAATGACACGATTTGTGGTGTTGCTCTTGGATCAACTTTTTTGATACGATCAAAGGCTTCTCGCATTTTGCCTCCTATCGTAGATTGCAAAATACGTCTCCGAAAATCAAGACCTTCATCGGAGAGGTTAACTGCAAAAGGCGAATCCACTCCTCGCTGGGCTACCTCACCTTGGCTGAGTTTGAAGTCCCAGAGATGTATAATAGGCGTAGTTCGCAGGTGCTGAGGTCAGGTAACGGAAAATGAAGCGACAAGAATCACTTTTGACTGTAGCAGAATACTTTGCCGGTATTGGCCTGGTCAGAATGGGGTTGCAGCCTTACGGGTGGCAAGTGGTGTTTGCCAACGACATTTCCCATAAGAAATATGAAATGTATAGAGCGTTTTACCCCGACGCTAGAGGGCATTATTTAGTCAACGACATTTTCAAAGTTGACGCCGCCCAGGTTCCACCTTCTACTTTAGCTACTTGCTCATTTCCCTGCATTGACCTTTCGCTCGCAGGAAATATGAACGGAATTATTGACGGCAACCATTCAAGCGCATTTTGGGGTTTTGTGAGAATTCTAAAGGCTCAGGGGAAATCTGCGCCGCCTTTGATACTTGTGGAGAATGTTCCCGGCTGGCTACATTCCAACAAAGGAAATGATTTTAGAGTCACTGTTCAAGCGCTCAATGACCTTGGGTATGCGTGTGATGTTTTCACCTTGGACGCTTTAAGGTTCACCCCTCAAAGCCGGTTGCGCGTCTTTCTTGTTGGAACGAAGTTTCCGGTTGTCCACACCCATACTACCGCCGACTTGCTGCTAACGCGACCTAAGTCCCTGCTTTCGGACCTGCTGAAGAAGAGCATCATCGCCAACAAGGATCTGCGTTGGTTTTATAGCGAGATTCCAGAACCCCCATCACTCAACAGTGATGGTTTGTCGAACATAGTCGAGCAAATGAGCGACTTAGATAGCCGGTGGTGGTCAGAAGAAGAAATCAGCCGCCATCTTGCCATGATGAAACAGTCGCACCGTGAAAGAGTTATGCAATTAGCTCAGGGTAAGCAATTCGCTTACCGAACCTTCTTTCGGAGACGGCGAGAAGACCAACAACGGGCTGAGGTTAGGAACGACGATTTATCTGGCTGCCTCCGCACTGCTGTCGGTGGAAGTGGCAAGCAATTCTTGATAAGAGCGGGCAAAGGTTGCGTTAAAATGCGGGCCATGACGCCGAGAGAGTATGCGCGCCTGCAAGGAGTTCCGGACGAGTATCCCATCAATGTAAACGGCGTTCAAGCGCTTACGGGTTTTGGCGACGCAGTATGTGTGCCCGCGATTTCCTGGATTGCCAAACATATCCTAAACCCGCTGGCTGAACATGGCGCGCCGATACTTAAACCGAAGTTACCCTATAGTAAACCCCATAGACTGAACGCAAAAACCGCAGGCTTTAAGCGACTATAGAAGATGAGCAAGAACCACTCAGCCAGTTTCAAAGCGCAGAGGGGCGACCCCCTTCGGGACGTGACTAGCCCGTACAGCAACCTAGACCAGGCCCGAGTCCCGTCCTGACAGAGGGATCCACCTACTCCCGGAACCTTTTTATTGAAAAATGGGCGACAACCTCAGACCTGAAGACCGACGAAGGACGATGCAGTCCGTCAAAGGAAAAGGCACAAGACTGGAAAAGCGCCTTTTTGCTATGCTTGCGGGAATGGGCTTGAAGGGATGGAAGAAAAATGTCGGAAACCTCGCTGGCAAGCCCGATGTCGCATTTGTCAGCCGGAGAGTCGCCGTGTTTATTGATGGTTGTTTTTGGCATGGTTGCCCATATTGCCGTAGAAAGTTGCCCCAAACAAACCGTGAGTATTGGAAGAGCAAAATCAAGCGAAATGTTGCTTTAGCTAAATTGCATAACCAGCGATTGCGCCGAGATGGATGGACAGTAATCAGGGTGTGGGAACATGAAATAGCCAACACAGCGAGAATCAAGGTTCGCATACTTCGCGCTGTTGGACGCAAGGAGCAAGGATTTGAAAAACGTATCGGTTGATGAAACTAAGCAACAAAGCCATCAGATTCTTGACGAGTGGCTTAAGTCCTGTACGCGACAAGGAAAGATTGCCCGAAACACTATTGCGATGGGCATCGTTGTGCTTGACCATCTCAGGCAGGCTTGCCCTGTGTCGCGTGAGGAAGTTATTTCGCAAGGCGGCGAAGTCAGCGGCGCACGCTCGGGGCTTGGGAAAAGGCTCGAGTCCTACGACATCCCAAGCAATTACTTGAAGGAAATTACAACGCGGCAGGGGCACCAGGACGGGCAAAGACTCTTTGAGCAGTTTGAATGGGGCAAGAAACTGGCGAACCTTCCAGACAATGTTCGCGACGAACTGTTGCTTGAACTGATTGGGCGTCTACAGGATGTTGCCGGCGCCTGGCTGAAGCGCCAAAATCTGAAACTTGCTATTGACCGACGCCATGCGCCCACGACGTGGGTAAACGTGATCGTAGAAAACGCCAAAGGGCGCTCAGGGGGGATCGTTGAACAACAACTCGTGGGTGCAAAACTGGTAAGGCGGTTCAAAGGTCTTACGGTTCCCAATCACCCCGCCCATGCAGGCGACAGGCAGACAGAGCGCGTCGGAGATTTCGCCATCTCGCAGTTGGTTTATCATGTGACAGCCTCTCCATCAAGAAATGTTTTGCAGAAGTGCGCGGAAAACATAAAAGTTGGCTTTCATCCCGTTTTGCTCATCCCCCGCGAGCAGGAGAACAAAGCCCGAATTCTTGCCCAGGATGAAGGAATTGATAAAGAACTGACGATTGTCTCAATCGAGGATTTCGTCGCGCTGAACATCATCGAAGTCGCTACCGAAGAAAACAAGGATTTCTTTAGCGTCCTGAAGGAAATTGTGGAGATATACAACCGGAGGTTAGCGCAGGTTGAGACAGACTTATCTCTGCAAATTGAAGTACACTAAATTCTAAAGAGATAGGTGTCCTAGCTTTATTGACGCAAAGGGCTTTACGACCCTGATCCATGCCGTAGTGTATTGACACAAAGGGCTTCACCTGGTTTCACAAGCCACCCCATCTCTATCCCGATCCAGTTCAATTCGATACCCCGGCTGCCCCTTCCTGATCGGAGCCACGCCTGCCGCACGCGCCTCCGCGCAATTGCGGAAGTAGACGTTGGAGGGTGGACTTGACGGGCGCGGACTGCCTGCTGTCGGCGGATTAGCAGGGTTTCTACGCCAGTTCCACGGTTCCTGGAAGGTTCCCTGCCAAATGCCCCGCCTGGCTGCCCGGGCCTGGTTCTGGCTCGCCAGGTAAACCTGCCCACCGTACCTAACAAAAGCCAATGCCCAGCCCTGCTCTACCAGCCACCGATTGATCTCGACGCCCCCGACCTGGCAGACCGCCACCATGCGACCAAATCGATCGGTGTCCCGCCGCTGGCAGTGTACGGTGCGCTGTCCCAGAAAATCGGAGAGCGCTAACGCAGCCCGTCTTCCACAAGGCCAGATCCTTCCAGCTGCGTCCAGACAGGTCTGACTGCTCTCTACAGCATCCACTCCCCACAAACGTATGCTAATCCCTTGAATTTCCAGGGAATCGCCATCCACTACGCTTGCCCGTCCTGCTACACTCTGCTGGGCTACAGCCAGGTTCAGAAAGGCAAGCAGTACCAGGTATGTCAAAAGCTGCGATACTTTGAACATTATCCTCTCCTACGCATTATGCCACAATATGGTCTGATGAAGTGGTACGAGAAGCTCGTGCTGGCCCGCAACCCCTCGTCCCCCTTCGAACTTCTGCTAGAACTGGCGCAGCAAGGTGATCCGCAGGTGCAGTACTTCCTGGCCCAGAACCCGAATCTTCCACCCGAAGGTGTTATCTCGTTGGCCCGGGAAGAATCTCCTGCTGTTCTCCTTCAACTTGCAAAGAATCCAAAAACTCCTACTGCCACACTCATGCAACTGGCTCAGACTCTGGATGCGGACATTCTAAATGCAATTGAACAGCATCCTAACGCAAATGTTGAGGTTAAGGACGCCGTTATAGCCTCTCGAGCAGCAAGAAAACTCATTCAACTGTAAACCTTACCCTTTAGGTAACCACCTTTGTCCTTGACCAGGAGACCCATGCGTTCTAACCGCTTCAATCGCTCTCCTGCCGTGCTTTTGGCGATTCCAAGCTCCCGTCCCACCACAGACGGACCTATGGGAATAGAGGCGGCCAGGTCTAAAATCTTGCGGTCCATATCGGATAGGCTGTTTTCTGCGATTAATTCCGTTGTTTCCGGCTGTAGTTCCGGCACATCAGTCCTGATGGCCCGCATAGACTGACGTACCTGCTTGATCTGCGTCTGCTCCACAACAGCCTGTATCTCCTCCAGCCTGCTTATGTGATGAGGAGAGCGCGCTGTAGCCTCAGCATCGACGTGTCTATGCTCCTGCACGATGACTCTACTGTCTGGGTCTGCTTGCTTACCGGAGCTTGTCCTGGCACTTGCCAGCGGACTTGTTTCAGTGACCGCGAGGGAATCACTGCGACGAGCTTCTATGTGACCCCTGTACATGCTCGAGAAATTTCCCCAAAACACCACAAAGGCCCCTATGAGACTCCCCCAGAAAGCCCAGGGGGACTGAATAATTACATAGGCGAAACTCATGTAGAAGGTTGCAACCTCAACAGCCAGAGCCAGGGCTCGCGATGCCCCGACTCCCGGTGGTTCAAAGCCCCGGTAATAGTGCCGAAGATGCGAGTATGAAGAAGCCAGGGCTAGGGCGTAAACCAGAACCCCAAACACTGCACCGGTCCAACCGATCAAATCGCCCCGGATGAAAAAATCACCAACAACCCTGCCTGATACAAGTCCGACTACAGGAAGCGCAAGAGCGGGTATGATAGAAAGGACAGCACTTGTAGCCGGAGACATAATCACTATATTACCAAAGCCGGGTGGAAGATCCCTGATTTCAGGCATAGTGTCTCATTGCTAGAAGGCCAGGGGTCTACGAAGCAATCCAGGAGGACATAAACGCAACTTGACCTACGGGGTGATCTGGCCACCCCTTGCCCCCGCAATACCGGGTGCTCTGGGTCTTGCTCACGTAACGCATAGGCCCAAATTCTGGTGCAAATGTCACACACACCCCACACTCCGGCGCATAGACTAAAGGTCGTCTACCGTGGTGTAGACGGTGAAAATTCAGCCGCATTGTAGTCGGTCGCACATTATAAACCGAGTGCAAGTAGCTTTGTGTGGCTTGACCCACAGGGCAGGGTGGGTTATTGTCTCTTCCAAGGAAAGGAACGCAGATACCACTAGCGCTTCCGAACCATCTGGAAGGAGATACCCATGAAAAAGACTGCCTTCAGAATCATCGCTTTGATTGCCTCCCTGGTTGCCCTGGCTATGGCTGCTGGTGCTGGTACTAGCCTGAAATAATCTCGTAACATGTGCGGGTACGGGTGTGATATCCGTACCCGGTTTTCGTTTGCTATGCCCTAGACTGGGCTAGTGCAACGCCAGCTTTCGCTCCCCCCAACCAGGCTACTCCTCTTCATTCTGGGCTTGATGGGGTCTTTTGTTGCCCTGCTGGTCTTTCTTTTTAATTTAACACCAGAGCCAGGCTTTAATTCTCTCGACGCAGCCTTCTGGCTGGTGCTGCTCCTGATGGCCCAGCGATCTGAAATAAGACTGCCGGTTCAGGCCTCGATGTCGCATTTGTTTGTGGTAGCCCTGGCGGCGGTGGTCATTTTCCCAGCCTGGCTGGCCGCCGTAATGGTCTTTGCTGGATACTTTAACAAAGACTTCGGACAGGCCAGCTACTCCTGGTACAAAGACCTCTTCAACAGAGCCCAGCATGGTCTAGCCACCGGAGCCGCCGCCCTGGTCTGGTGGCTGGTGCAGGCTCAGCCGGGGCTGAACCCGTATCTGCTGGACTTTGGGGGGATTTTTGCGGCATCGGTTGTCTATTTTGTGGTAAATGTATCTTCTGTGAGTTATGGTATCAAGCTCTTATATGGGGTTAGTATTCGCAAAGTCTGGTTTGAAAACTATGGCTGGCTCTGGGCAAGTTACCTGGTGCAGGCACCGGTGGGGTTGTTGCTGGCCAAGGCATATCAGGTTCCGCTGGTGGGGGGGTGGGGTGGGTTTACGGTGCTGCTTATGATGCTGTTGCTCTATTTTTCGCGCTATTACTGGGACGAAAAGGTAAAGCTGGAAGAGTCTTTCGACAATACCATCGAGGTGCTGGTATCGGCGTTGGATGCCAAAGACCCCTTTACCCGGCTGCACTCCGAGCGGGTGGCGTCCATAGCGAACAGCGTTGCACAAAAGATGGGCCTGGACGAGCAAGATCAGAAGCGTATTACCTATGCCGCCCGCATTCACGATATTGGCAAGGTGGCAATACCCGACTCGGTTTTGCTGAACCCAGGCAAGCTGACTTCTGAACAGTTTGACCTGATCAAAAGTCACCCGGCCAAGGGGCTGGAGCTGCTTCATCCCATGCGCCAGCGCCTGTCCAAAGATGTGCAGGGGGTTATAAGGAATCATCACGAGCGTTGGGACGGAACCGGCTACCCAGACGGTCTGAAGGCTGAGGCCATACCGCAGTGGGCCAGGGTGGTCACGCTGGCCGATGCCTACGAGGCCATGACCGCAGGGCGGGCCTATGCCAAGGCCAAGTCGCCAGAAGAGGCGCTAAATGAGATAATCATGCATGCGGGCAAGCAGTTCGACCCGCATGTGGTGCGGCTCTTCGAGGCAGCGTGGCTCGAAGACCTCATCTGGAAAGACCGGGAGGAATTCTTACGACGCTATACCTCGCCAGTGCCATTGTCGGGATTGTCCGCGACCTCGCCACTATCGAACTCAAGGCCGTCTGCGCGTTGATAGGGGCGGCCCTGCTGCCTAAAACCACGATTGCCGGTAAACGGCAACCTGCCCATCACTAAACTAAGCCTACCGTCCTTTTCTTCGTGGGGATTCTTTTTACCAGATACCGGAAGTTCGCACAAGATGCAACGCCTGATCCTAAACTACCTGCAACTGCCCCGGCTACTGGCGATAGAAAGCCAGGTATACAGAACACAACGCCTCGAGGGCCAACTACCAGGAGGTACTAAACGCTTGATACCTGAAGGGAGCAAATTCTCGCACAGGCTATGGAGCGTACTTGGCCAGTCAGGTCTGTGATCCGAGGGTCTTCAGCGCTCCTCAACTGTGCCTTGCTCCCCGACCTCCCGGGCTTCCCGTATTTCCCGAACCAGGAAGTCCAACCTTCCCGCTCGGGAGTCCTCCTTGATCTGCCGATCCCACAATTCCCAGTCTTGCTCCAGGAACCACTGGCGAAACTCGCGATATTCCTCGGCTGTTAAGGAGGCCACCACCCTTTGCAGCTCCTCTACCTTAGACATTCTCAGTACCTCCAGACTGCTCGCATCCACGCTTTCAGGTAGCCAATTCTACCAGGTTCCATCGGAAAAACACCCAAATCGCTCTTCCATCAAGCCCACCTACAGAGGAACAGCTCCAGCCCACAAGTTCGCACAAGATACAAACAGCGAACTATTTCTGCTATCCTGATGGCATATGAACCTCCAAACCTCTCTAAAACTGACTGAAGTGCGTGGTCAGAAATCGAAAGCGAACTCTGAGCTGGAGTGGGTGATCGGAGAGACCACCCGCCTCTGGCGCAAGGCTCACCTGGACTACGACCAGACCAAGTATGTAGTCGAGCGGGTACGCCGGGCCCTGGAACTCACCCAGCCCTCCAACCGCCGGCGGACGGTGGAGCGCCTGAGCGCCCAGGAGATCGAGCAGCTGCTCGAGGCGGCCTACCGCCTGAACCAGAAGAAGCCGGTCTACGGTCTGATGCTCAAGACTCTGTTTTATACCGGGGCCCGGGTCAGCGAGTTTGTGAACCTCCGGGTGGAGGATGTATCCCTCGACGGCCAGGCTCCCCAGGCATACATCTCCAAGGCCAAGAAAGACTCGGTGCGCTACGTGCCTATCCTGACCGGCCTGGCCCAGGAGTTGCGGATGCACCTCGGAGGAAGGACCCGGGGCTACCTCTTTGAGAGCAACCGGCATAACCGCTACTCCCAGCGGGCCATCCAGAAGCTGATCCACCAGGCTGCGCTGGCAGCGGGCATTAACAAAAGAGTCTACCCCCACTTGTTGCGCCACTCCATTGCCCAGATCCTGTTAGACCGGGGGATGCCGCAGGAGCAGTTGCAGAAATTCCTGGGACACCTCAATCCCAAGACCACCCAGATCTATGCTGAGAGTTCGCTGGTCCAGGTGGCGGAGAGTTACTCGAGGGCACTGGGGCGGAATGGTTGATCCAACCAACGAGAAGGAGACCGCAATGAAAACCTGTTACTGTCATACCTGCAATCGCCACTTTCACTACCTGGGTATTAATCGCCACCGAGCGATGCACCGTGATCGCCGAGAGTTATGCACAATCACGTACACAGCCGGCAACACACTCACGTTTGATTGGCGGTGTGAAAGGCCCGGCCAGGTCAGTGCTTCTGCTAAAACCGTATCTCGCTGAGCCGCCGAAAGGCCGGGGTGTTTCGCAGTTTCTGGTTGTGTTGAATCAGATCCCAGGCAGTGCTGCCTGCCGAGGTACGCACTCTGGGGTCGGCCCCCAGCTCTAGCAGTGTTACGGCAATGGCTGAAGTAGTGCTTTTGGCCGCCGCATAGTGCAGAGGCGTCATACCTCTCTGATTCCGCGCATTTATCTCTGCCCCCCGCCGAACTAGAGTTTCAATGATGGCGGGAATCGCGCTTAAGCCCGCAGCAAAGTGAAGGGGCAGGCCCGGTATTCCCCTATGGCCCAGGCCAGCAAGACCAGCTCCTTCCCCAGTTCGCGGCGCAGGGTACTCTTTCGCTTAGCCCTGCAACCGCTACTATAATGAAAGGGAGGTAGGTGAATGGCTGTACGACTCGACTTACCGCAGGACGTTCTCGATGCTGCTGGCCCCCAGTTGCAGCAGGACGTTCTTGAGGGTGTCCTGCTCAAGCTGGTGAGCGAGGGGCGGATGAGCCTTGGTAGGGCAGGAACGCTGCTCGGCATGAGCCGCTGGGAGGCGGTCCAGTGGTACACACGCCACGGGCTGCCGTACCCCAACCTCACCCCCGACGACCTGGACGATGAACTCCGGCACGCCCACCAGGATTGAGGCGGTCTTCGACGCCAGTCCGCTCATCTTTCTCGACCTGCTGGGCTATACATCACTGCTCCCTGGCTTGTATCGCGTCCTTGTTTCCCCGCAAGTTGCGGCTGAACTCACCGCTCGTCCCGGCGCTCCGGGAAGCAGTATCCCCCGGCGCGACTGGGTCGAGCTGCGTCACCCAAGTGACGAGACGCTGCTTAGAGTCCGCAACGACCTCCTGGCTGACCCCGGCGAGGAAGAGGTCATCGCCTTGGCGCTCGATCTCACGCAGGCGGGGGTGCACCGATCCTGGTCGTACTGGACGACCTGAAAGCGCGCAGGTACGCGCAGGGTATCGGGCTGCCGCTGGTTGGAACCCTCGGGATTCTCTTACGCATTCATCGTCTGGGGCGCGCCGACCGCGCGCTTGAGGACGATCTCGCCAGGCTGGAGCACGGCGGCATCCGCCTTACCCCCGAGCTGAAGCGTAAGCTGCTGGCGCGGGCCGAGCTGGGTGGTTAAGCGCAGCCACCCGCCATCCCTAACTACGATGCCAGATGCTCGCGAATTCTGCGGTCAAGCTCGGCCAGTAGCTCGGCGCTCAGCCGTCCTAGCGGGCGCACGATACGGTCTTTGCGGATCTGCCCAATCAGCTACCTGGGCTTTGGAATCTCTGGGC
Source organism: Deinococcota bacterium (assembly GCA_041695225.1). GTDB lineage: Bacteria > Deinococcota > Deinococci > Deinococcales > Thermaceae > Meiothermus. Next base: position 114,801 of record JBGFRI010000011.1, on the reverse strand, counting down.
AAGCCGGTCTGGGTATAGGGCAGGAGCAGCTGCACGGGGTAGCTACTGTCCAGACCCTGGCTGGTAATGGGAATCACCGTGATCAGTGGTGCGTATTGATGTACAATAAGAGACATGAAGGCCGCTGTTATCCAGCCTGTTAGCCCAAAAGCCGCGCAGGTGCTGGCTATCTTGGAGGGCATGCCCCCCTTGACCCCTGCAAGAGCCAAGAAAATGGCCGCAGCCATCAAGAGCTTTAGCGGTCGTGAGTTTGCTGTGTTGGCAAAAGCTTCCAAAGTCCGAAGCAGAAAGCGGGCTAAGAGCGTCATTGCTAAAGCCACACAGTAATGAAAATACCCGGGCGCATTCTCCTGGACTCCAACTTTTTTATTGCCCTCCGGCGCAAGCAGCCGGAGGCTTTGCGTGTGTTGCAGGCGCTCAAGGACCAGCAGCTTGTGACCAGCGCCCTGGTGAAGATCGAGTATGCAGTTGGCGAGTTTGTGGTTGACCCCCGACAAGAAAAGAGCATCGAGGCTTTGTTTGAGCGATTTGAGATTGTACCTTTTGATGAAAAGGCCGCCAACAAAGCCGCCCGAGAAGCGGTCAAACTGGGCTTGCCCAAAACACGCAACCCCCACAAAAAAGCTTTCGACCTGATGATTGCCGCCTGTGCATGGGCAACCAACAGGGTGCTTGTTACTGAAAACGCGCAAGACTTTGCCCATATGCCCTGGGTCAAAACCCTTGCCTTCGATTGGAACCAAACCGAGTAACTGCTGCCTGCTGGGCCGCCACATGCCCAGGGCCACCGACCCCGAGGCCCTGACCTTTATTAACCAGTACGCCCTGATGGGCCGGGGCCTCGGCTACCTCGATGTCCACCTACTGGCTTCGGTAGTCCTGGCCGGCGATGCGCGGCTGTGGACCTGGGACAAGCCCCTCCATACGGTGGCTGTGGAGCTGGGGGTTGCGCACGCAGTATGAAGCGCTTCACCTTAGATCAACCACCGGACAATCGTCCAGCTGAACAGCTGTCGCCGGGCTCGGGGTGCGGATGCGATACTCACCTGCACTGCCCGCCTCCTTGGTGCTGACTGCCAGCGTACCGTGATCCGTGAAAACACCGATGCGCTCACCAGCTCCAACAATCTGCAACCGCACTTCAGACTGACCAAAAGTTATGGCCCGAATATCTCCGTGGCAGTTGATGCTTGCAGGCCCAGTAGGTTTCACGCTCAATTATCGAAATCTAATTTTTGATTCTAGACTCCTCTATTTTTCTGAGAAGCAACTCAATTGCTTGGTCTATCTGCTCTTCAGTGTCTTTAGATTTGTCAATAAAAATACTTCCCAATTTTGACGTTTCACTAAAGAAACTTTCAGATGAGTCTTCAAATCGAATTGGAATAACATCACCATCTCCCATTCTTGTCTTAAATTGATCGGACTCAAACTTGGTCCATACTCTTTGCGGATAGTTATTGGTAAGGAAAACGACAACAAATCTTGCTTGGCTCTGATAGATTGGAGCTAAGTACTCTTCAACATTCTCGGCAAGAATAGATGATTGTTCATTCTTATCGTAGAAAACACTAACTTCGGCTTCAATTAATCTTGCAGCGAACATTTCAGCAGTAATTCGATCTGCACCAGCAAACGAAAGTGCAAAATCGTATTTGTGTGGGAACTCTACCTCCAAAAACCCTGCGTCCTTGGCAAGTACAGTCCAGTTTATGTTGCGAATAAAGTACATAAACCTTGGATCTTCGACAACGAGAATTCCTGTGTGTGGATCGTAGTGCAGTAGATTCCCAAATTCTTCATTGGCTCGAAGAAAACCTTCCAGGAAACCCTTGTCTAAGATTTGCACAATACTTGGCCGAAGCTCAGGGTTTTGTGCCAACCGCCTACGTATGTGCATAGACCACTCTGTAGATTCTGCAATCCACTTTAAGAGATGAACATAGGATCCCCGTCCTCCAGGTCTAAACTTTGGCCCTCGAACAAACTTGATTACGGAGTTTTTGAATTGCCTTGACACATCCTCTAGTACGCCCAACTTAATGGCATCAATTCCCACATCAATTGTCTTTTGAACGGGTTGGCAAGTTGCAACGTCACGCAAAATACAAGCATGATGACAAAGCATCTGTGTGATGTAGAAACTGCCTCGTGCATCATCTACGATTTGGCTTTTCGATGATAGTTTCACATTCAGTGCCTGTTCGCCTTTAGAAATCAACTCTTCAATTTTTTCTGAAGGATTTGCCTCAAATCGGATATTGTCGATCCGGTTTGCCAAGTCGGCTGCAAAATTGACAAGTGTTTCACCAGCTCGATTTATGCCAATTAGAATGAGTTTTGTGTTGGGGTCTTCCTCATCTGCCAAGATTTTTGCGAAGTCGGCAATAGAGCTTTTTACATCATTATCAAGGCGATGAAAGTCATCAATGATAACTATGCCGTTATCCTTCATTACTGGAATTAGGGTAACAACTTCTCTATCTGACTGTCTTCGGGCGCTGAGTACTGTAGCCGAATGTTGCATTCCCAACTCTTTTAAGGCCTGTTTGACGCTGGTAGTTTTACCGATCCCAGAAGGCCCCTCGACTACGAGGCTTCTTCCTGGTGTTTGCAAGGAAACCAGAAGCTTAGTGTATTCGGTAGGTTTGACAAATGTGAAAGTCGGTACGCCAGAAATTTTGAAAACCTCATCTAGCCGTAGTTGCATACTTGATTTGTAGTGTACTAAAAAAGTTCAAACGACAACATCCCCCCAATCGCGCCATCTAAACTGTTACCGAAGGGAGTATCGTCTCGCCATGGAAACTGTTACCGAGACTGACCTTGTTTCCATGGAGATTCGCCATGAGTCCGATGTCGAAGCGGGAGTATATCCAAGCCGTTAGCAAGCGCTATGCCCAAGCCTCTAAACAGGCCAAGGGGCAGATCCTGGACGAGTTCTGTGCCACCCTGGGCTATCATCGCAAGGCAGCCATCCGGGTGCTGGCCGCCTCCCGCCAGGGCGCTCACGCCGATCCCCCGCCCGGACCTATGGAGACCAGGCGCTGGCCGTGCTCAAGGCCATCTGGGAAGCCGCAGACTTTCCCTGGTCGGTGCGTCTGAAAGCCCTGCTGCCGCTCTGGCTACCCTGGGCCAAGCAGCGCTGGGCTATCCCCCCATCAGTCGAGCAGCAGTTGCTCGCCATCAGCCCTCGCACCATAGACCGCCGGCTAAAGCCGCATAAGCAGCGGCTTAGCCGCCGCCAGTACGGTCGTACCAAACCCGGTACCCTCCTCAAACACCACATCCCCATCAAAGCCGATCGCTGGGAGGTCACGGCGCCAGGGTTTGGCGAGATCGATCTGGTAGATCACGGCGGGGGCGCTACTGACGGCTCGTACCTCCACTCGTTGAACTTTACCGACATCGCCAGCGCCTGGACCGAGACTCGGGCGGCACTGGGCAAGAGCCAGTACGGCGTCCACAAGGCCCTGGAGGAGATCGCCGCGGCCCTGCCCCTCTTGCTCAAGGGCCTGGACTCCGATAATGGGGTCGAGTTCATCAATGGCCACCTGTTTCGCTACTGCCAGGCCCGCGGGATGAAGTAGGCATCAGACATGACCGGCCACTCCACTACCTACTCCATTCAGTTCACCCGCAGACGACAACGCCCACGAGGCGAGTCGCTTACGCGATTCCGGCAAAGCCGTAACCTAGTCGAGCAGAAAAACTGGACCCATCGATTAATTACCGGACTGGCCGAGGACGAGGATGATTAATCCATGTCCGCAAACTGCTGGGCTGGGACCGCTACGACACCCCCGAGGCGCTCGCGGCCATCAACGACCTCTACCGTCACGAGTGGAGCCTGATAGCGCAGGTTAGTCAGCTGGCGAAACGTGATGATGAACCTCTTCCAGCCCTCGGTGAAGCTGGTTCAGAAAGTCCGCCTCGGCTCCCGGCTCCACCGCGTCTACGACCAGCCGCAGACCCCGCTGGACCGCCTCATCGCCTCCGGCCAGGGTGATCTCACCAGGATCCGCACCCTCCAGGAACTGCGGGCTCGCCTCGACCCCTTCGCGCTGGCCAAGGCGATTGAGCGCAAACTTACCCGGATCCATGGCCTGGCCGCTCTGCCGCAGCGTCAAAAGCTCACTGCTGCCGAGCGTGTCACAACTGCACGAACTCACCACTGCACGAGCTCACCCGCAACCGGGCCTCCCTATTGTCACCCTCGGAGCCCCGGACCGCACGAAACGAGGCCCTGCCTCGGTAATGTCTTTGATGGAGCGACGATAGAGGGTTCGGTAACATTTATTGATGGCTTGACAGGCGCTGTGCAAAATGAAGTGGAGCTTTTAAGATCATGTTATGAGAATAGAGCCACTCACTATTATCGTAGGTGGTATTGCCCTCTTCTTGGTGGGAAAAGCCTTGTTTCCCACAAGAACGCTTTGGAAGAACAAAAAGGGCACGAGCGAGAGGTCGTGTTAATGCGGCAGCTGGAAACAGCGCTGGTTGAATCTTCCAGGAAAGTCCTGGCCATCAGAGTGTTCGGTTGAGAAATGCTCGAATTTAGCAGAGGTCGGTGGCGACATGATCCAGGAAGGTGGAGGCCAGGAACGCATTGTGCCGCTTTGCTATTCCTGCAATAACCGGAGCGATGCACTCCATCTGAGGATGGGTGTTGTTCTTGTTGGGACCAATAAAGCTAAAACCTGCAAGAACAACAGAAGCAAGGCAAGAAACTATCAGGTTAAGCCTCGTGCTGCCCTTACTGCCGGGAAGTAATTAACTCTTTGCCAAACCCTAACTGATCCAGCCGATCCCACGCCTCGAGCACCAATCTCATAGTCCGGTACTCGCCAAAGGCCCGGGTCTCTTTCTCCTTCAAGACCCGGAAGGTCTCCCCGGGGAAGTCCGGCCCCTTCACGCTTTGCGGGTCAAGGATGTACCGCAGCTCCTCCCGGTCGAGACCGTAGAGCCGGGCATAATAAGCGTCCAGCTCAGCCCGCAGCAGAGCCCGCCGCTCCGCCTCCCAGCGGAAAGGCGGGAAAGGATAAGGGCTATCCACCCAGGCCGGCGGCTGGTCAGGGTGGCCGCCGCCGTTGGCCTCCCACTGCTGCCGCAACAGCCCGCGCAGGCCGTCATCGGCCTCGTCCCAGACATCCTCAGCAAAGGGAGCCAGATCCCAGGCGGTATAGGTCAGCTCGAGGACTCGCGGGACGATGAAGTGAAGGTCTGCGGGTGCGTAGGCGGATGGGGGGAGGACAGGGAACTGCTTGACGTAGAACATATTCATGTTAGTCCCCCCAACTTTCTGGCGAACGATGTAGTCTAAGATAATACAATTAAGATTGGCATTTAGAACAGCTTGCTGTTGTCCATGGGGTACATCCGAGCCAATCATGACAAGGCTGTTACCAACAGCAGATTTAGGGTGGAGACCAGCGATAAAAGTGCGTTCATCGGTTGAGCGAGCAACAGCCCGAAACCCCATCAACCACCCCCGCTCCCACCGCCAGACCAGATTCCCCTGCCTGTCCCGCAGCACCAGCCGCTCCTCCACCTCTTCCTCTGGCACCCAGTAGCGCGGCAGGGGCAGGACCTCCGGGCTGGCATGTTCAGCCGGGGTCAGGTCATGGGTCTCGCCCCCGTCGTAGGTGGCAAAGCGGTGGTCAAACTGCCAGATCAGCTTGGCCTCGTAAAGCGGCAGGTAGACCGAGCCTTCCTTCATCATCCGGTTTCCTACCAGCCGGTAGCCCAGGCCCTCGAGTTCCCCCCGGGTCTTAAAAAGGCGCGAGTCGTTGGACATGTCGAAAAGCCGTAAGAACCGGATACCCCAGGGATTCTCCTCCGGCTCTTCCCGCCACAGCACCGGCACCCGGCGGTAGATCTTCCTGGTCAGCTCGGCGTCGGTGCGGGTGCGGAAGACCGGGCAGGTGCGGGTATTGGGATTGAGCAGGGCAAACTCCTCCGGGCTCAGGCTAAAGACCCGCTCGACCTCCTCGAGGTGACCCACATTGGTGGCGAAAAAAGTCAGCCGGGCCGGGGCGCTGCTCCCGGCTTCCCGGCCCCTGAGGGCCAGGACGCTGAACTTATACGAGCGGTGTACCCCAGGAAACAGACCCTCGCGGTTCTCAAAGTCCAGCAGCGCCGCCAGCTGCTCCCGCCCTACCAGGTCGGCGAAGAACTCCTTGTTGGAATCATCGGTGGCAATCCCGGTGGGCACGATCATCCCGGCCCGGCCCTGGCGGTTCATCAGGCTGCGCTTGTGCTCGGCGAAGACCTGGTAGGTGTTGACATCACCCCCGCCGGTGAGGGGAAAGCGGCCCGAGGTACGCAGGAAGCTGGCCTGGTTCTCGGCTACGCTGAGAGCCTCCTGGAAGGCCGCGTAGAGCGCAGGATCGCTCTCCTTCAAGCTCTCGATGAGCCTCCTGCGCCGGGCAGCATTCTCAGCCCCGGCAATCAGCGGATGCCTGGAGCCAAAAAACTCCTTCTCCTGGAGCTTGACCCGCTCCCACGGCGGATTCCCCAGCACTACATCAAAACCTCCATCGGGCTTCAGCTCCCCGGTCTGGCGGTCAAAGTAGACCTCGGCGAACTCCAGCCACCAATGGAAGAACCGGTAACGCTCCCGGGCCTCCTCCACCTCCCCGGCCAGGCCGCTGCTGCGCCGCATCTCCCCGGCCTCCAGCCTGGTCAACTGGGTCTCAACCAGGGTGACCAGGCCGGTCATATCCGGCAGCTTCTGGCCAGGACCGGGCTGGGCGAACCAGGCCGCAGTCCAGTAGTCGGCCACAAACTGGTACTTCCGCACCGCCTCGCTCTCGCGCCACTCCTGGTAAGCCTGGGCCTTGGAGCGCACCTGCTCAAGAGAGTCCTCAGGAGCATCCAGGGGCGGCACCGCGAGAGGCTCTTTGAATATCAAGCCATGGGAGCGGGAACGCCACTCCTCCAGTTTCTTCTTGCCCAGGGTTTTAGCGCTGGCCCGGGCGCTCTCCGGCACATCCTCCCGCTTATGGGCCTCGGTCGGGATACCCAGCTCGTAGAAGTTGGGCGGGGCCCCGATCAGCGAGTTGCCCACCTTGATATGGTGGTCTAAAAAGCCCAGGGGCTTGCCCGGCTCGGCCATCTCGATCCACAGGGCCACCCGGCAGAGCTCAGCCGACATCTCATTAATATCCACCCCGTAGAGGCAGTGCCGGATCACATCGCGTAGCGCCCCGCGCAGCACCTCCGGCCCGGGCTCCTCCTCCCCTGAGCGCAGCTGGGCCAGGGCCCGGGCCATGCGGTGGGCGGCGGCGATCAGGAAGTGGCCCGAGCCTACCGCTGGGTCTACTACCCGCAGGGAGAGAATCGGTCTCTCCCGCTCGGCCTCCGGCAGACGGCGGGCCTGCTGCACAGCTTCCGCCAGCTTGGGCTGGAGGGCCTGGTCCAGCACCGTCTCGATCAACGAACTGGGGGTGTAGTAGCTGCCGCTGGACTTGCGCTCATTGCCGGCAAAGTTTTCCAGCCTGAACTGGGCGGCTGCGGCCTGAACCTGGGGAACTAGCTCCAGCAGCTGTTCGTAGACGCTGCCCAGCTCCTCTGCCCCCAGGTTCTTGTAATCCACCGGGCGCAGCACCGAGTTATCCCGGATGAAGGCCAGGGAGCGCACCGCCTCCAGCAGGTCGCGGTTGCCCAGCTCGGCCCGGCTCAGATGGGGCGTGGCCTGGGGATCGAAGAGCATGGAGTTGATGGGCACCAGGGCCAGCGCCCCGGCACCCGCTTCGTTCAGCCAGCCCGCGACCAGCCGGTGCTGCCGATAGAGATCAGAGTGGCGGCTGCCCCGGACCCGCTCGGCGAGATGGCGCAGCCGGGCGGTGGAGTAGTGCTTAAGGTAGACCGCACGGGCCTGTTCTAAGCGCTGCCGCTCCTCGGCGGGAGCCCCTTCCCGGACCGGCTCCAGCAGCACCTCCCGGTCCTCGGCGGTGAAGAGGAAGAGCAGCCGGTAGACCAGGCGCAATAACTCCCGGTAGTAACCCTGGGGGGTGAGGCTTCCGGTGCGCAGCGCCTCCTTCAACTGAGTGTTGGCCGGATACTCCAGAAAACCCCGGCCCAGCTGCTCAATGGCCGTCCGCACCCCGTCCTTCAAGCGCTCCAGGGCCCGCTTGCCCTGCTCCGCCCCCTGCTGGCTCCAGCCCTCAAGCCAGCAGTCCGCGACTGGCCGGCCATCGGTATAAAGCCGCGACTCATGGACCAGCAGCCAGAGCAGGGCAAAGTCGCGATAAGCCCCGGCCTCCAGCAGGCCCTCCAGATCGAACTCCAGGTAAGCCTGGCGGGTGAGGCTGGCGTTATCGCGCAGGAGCCGCAGCTTGAGGCCATTGGAGACCAGGCCCCACAGGGCCTCCGAGCGGTTCAGGTACTCCTGCACCAGACCGTGGGGGCTCTGCCGGGCCGCCCCCACCGCCCCGGGGGTGCGCCGGTCCAGGTCTACGCCCACCCCCACCAGATGGATCGGTACCCCGTTCCACAGGTGGGAGATGGGATAACTTTTACCGGCTAATTCCAGGCCCCGGGACAGGGCCAGGTGGCCGTAACCCAGCTCCTTGAACAGCGGCAGAAGCAGCCGCTCCCGGGTTGGTCCGGTGGCTGGCTCGCCCGGCGGCAGGCCGGCCCGAACCTCCCGAAACCCGCTCCAGACCGCCAGCATCCGGCCCCAGCTGCGGCTGATGGCCTCATCGATCCGCTCGCCCACCAGGTGGTAGTCCGGGGCCTCGAGGCCCCCCAGCCGCCTGTCCAGAGCCGCTATACGCTGCAACAGCTCAGGGGGCAGCAGGCCGCCTACAGTCTTGAGGAACGAACCGCTGTGCTTCAAGGTTACCTCGGAATATAGAGATACACGCCCAGCAGATCCACCGGCAGGATCGGCTCGGCCTGGTAGCGCAGCCTGAGATCGGCAGCCCGGCGGACTTCTCGGTGGGCCTCCTCAAAGCGCCCCGCTCGCTCGCGGGCCAGTTGGTGGAAGAACCCTTCCAGCCTTCCCAGCTCTGGCAGTACCAGGCCGGCGAACTCCCGGGCCTGGGCTAAGGAGAGGTTGGCAGTAGGACGGGCCTGCCATAAAACCTCCAGCTCTTCCGGGTCCAGCCAGTCCGGCTGGTCGGGGAAGCCGCGAAAGGCTACGGTCTGCACCTCCTCGGCCAGCTGCTGCCAGCTCTGGCGGTCGCGGCGGGTGGAGGTGGTGGTGAGATGGTAGCGCAGCCGCAGCAGGAGCAGGGTGGTAAGCTGGCTTACCGCGCTGGTAGCGGTCACCCCGACCCGCCGGGCCCGGCCCTCCGCCAGGGGATCCAGGGCGCTTTCCAGCAGGAAGCTGGCCACCGTCTCGACTAAGGGGTGGGTGCGGCTCAGGTAGAGCTCACCCGGCTGCACCGGCAGGGAGAACCGGCCCGAGAAGGAGTCCTGGCCGATCAGATCGCGCAGCGAACGGGACAGGCCGGTAAGGTTGAAGCGGTAGAGGCCCTCCTCCAGCGGCTCGGCCTGGCCGCCATGCGCCTGGACCGCCTCGAGCAAGAACCGCTCCACCTCCACCCCCGAGCCCACCGCTGCCCGGGTCAGCGCGAGCTGACGGGCCACCTCCTCGGGACGGATGGTCTGCTGGGCGAAGAGGGTGCGCGAACGCTTTTCCCGCTCGGCGGCATTGCGCCACTGCACCTCCAGGCCCTTCTGATCAAAGGACTCGAACAGGCCCTGCTGCTCGGTCCGGCGGGTGCCCTTGAGCAGCATGCTCTGCATCACCGCCTGGATCACCGCATCATTGTCCACCGGCACCGGCACCGAGATGCCCAGGTCGTTGCGGATGGCCCGGTGTTTGCGCAGCAGCACCTCCAGCACAATTCCGTCCACCGGGTTGTTGGCCCCGAAATAGGTCACGGTCTTGACCTGCCGGTAGGGCTGGCCGTACCGGTCCACCCGGCCCTCCCGCTGCTCGTGGCGGGTGGGATTCCAGGAGAGGTCGTAGTGCAGCACTGCGCTGAAATAGTGTTGCAGGTTGACCCCCTCCGAAAGGCAGTCGGTCGCCACCAGCACCCTGACGGGCTCCCGGCCCAGCCGCTCCACGGCCAGCTCGCGCTCCGGGGGACTCAGGTGGCCGGTGACGGCCTCCACCGCCACCCCCTCGCCCAGGGCCAGCCGCAGGTGTTCGGCCAGGTACTCAGCGGTCTGGATGAAGCGGCAGAAAACGATGGGCTGGTGCCCCTCCTGCAGCAGGCCCCGCACCAGTTCGATCGCCCCTTGCAGCTTGCGGTCTTTCTCGCCGGCCAGGGCCAGGGCCTCGCGGGCCAGCCCGTGCAGCCGCCTCTGCTCGGACTCCTCCTGGCTGACTTCTCCTCCAGGGGTCAGATCGAACTCCTGGTCATACCCGTCCTGATCCAGCACCATCCGCTGGCCTAGCTCATCCACTAAAGCCTCGGTCGCGGCGTCCGCTACGGCTGCCCGGTTGCGCAGCGCCATGGCAGCGGCAGCCGGACTCGAGGCCACCGAGCGCAGCAGGGCCAGGGCTGCCCACCAGCGCACCCGCTGGTGCCGCTGGTCGCCGCTGGGGTCGCTCACCAGCTCCCGGGCATAGGTCAGCACCCGGTCTAAAAGCCGCTGGTACTCCGGCGAAAGGGTATAGGTGGGCTCCGGCGTGGCCTCCAGCCGCTCGGGAAAAGGGGTCTGCTCGTCCAGAAACTGGCGTATATCGGCCCGCTTGCGCTGGACTAGGTGCTGGGCCAGACGGCGACGCCAGCCCTCGGCCTCCTCCCGGCTGAGGTCGGGGGGCAGCTCCCGGAAGGCCGGGTTCAGCAGGGCCAGCAGGGAGCGGAAGGCCTCCTCGTGGCCGGAGTGGGGGGTGGCGGTCACCAAGACCAGGTGCCGCTCGCGGTCCTCCGCCAGCCGGGCCACCAGGGTATGGCGCTGGTGCTGCCCGCCCCGGCCCACCCCGCCATAGGCGCAGGTGTGGGCCTCGTCCACGATAACCAGGTCGGGCGCAGTGCGTAAAAACTCCTCCCGGCGGCGTTCGCTCTTGATGAAGTCCAGCGAGACCACCGTGAGAGGATGGCGCTGGAAGATGGTCTCGCCAATCCGCAGGCCGCGCTCCAGCCGGGCGGCGGTAGAGGAGACCACGCGTTCCGCCTCGAGGTGGAACTTCTGGTAAAGCTCCTCCTGCCACTGCTCGGCCAGGTGCGGCGGGCAGAGCACGGCCAGGCTACGCACCTCGCCCCGGTCCAGCAGCTCCCGGGCGATCAGCAGGGCCTCCACGGTCTTGCCGATGCCCACATCATCAGCGATCAGGAGCCGCACCGGATCCTGTTGCAGGGCCAGCAGAAGGGGGACCAGCTGGTAGGGCCGGGGCTCCACCGCGATCCGCCCAAAGGAGCGGAAAGGGCCCGCCACGTTGCGCGAGGTCAGGCGCACCGCATCCCGCAGCAAACGACCCGAGCGGTAATCGCCCTGGTCTTCTAAGCTGGGGGCGCCGAAGCTGGAAGGATCCACCTCCTCTAACCCGGTATGGATCCCGCTGATCTCCTCCTCGGTGCCCCCGATGGGCCGGGCCAGGAGCAGCGGGCCTTCTGAGCCGGGCAGCACCACCCATTCCCGGCCCCGCGCCCGGATCAGGGAGCCTGGGGTGTAGTTCATCAAGGCCTCCCGAAAATCTCTGGATACTCCTTCACCCGGGCCTCCCAGTCCTCCGGGCCGGCCAGCCGTATCACCGAGTAGCCGTTCAGGCGCAGCAGCCGCTCCTGCTGCTGGTCTTTAGCCTGCCGGTCCGGGTAGTCGTGGTAAGGACCGTCCAGATAGACCACGGTCCGTTCGCTGTCGTAAAGGAAGTCCGCCCGGGCCTGGGCCTCCTGAATATAGACCTGGGCCCGGCTGGGCAGGGTTAGCCGGCGGGCTTCTAGAAACTCCAGAAACTTCCTCTCCAGCCCGCTCTCGCACACGCTGAGCAGGGCCTGGAGGTGCTCGACCCGGCTGGCTGCTACCGGGGAGGAGGCTACCGTGCTTGCAGCCAGGGCCAGCAGGTAGTCCCGGATGGCCTTGCGGTCTAACAGGCGGTGGAGACGCTGGTTCTGGTAGTTCATCAGGCAGTCGTAGCAGGCCGCCTCACACACCTCGCTGGCGTGTGGGGCCCGGCCCTGATCCTGGCCTTGGGCGTCGAAGTGGCAGAGCCGGAGGGCCTCCCCGGCTACCGCCGGCAGGGCCTGGGGATCGCTCACGAGCTGGTGGAGCACTCCCGCACCCCCTTCGCTGACCTCGTAGAGCAGAATCTCGCGCTGGCTCTCGCCATCCGGCAGTACTTCTGCCGTCAGCTCGTTCTCCTCCAGCTGGTACTTAATCTGGATCGCACTTTTCAGAGCAGCCATCAAGGAGACAAACTGCACCTCATTCAGCGGGAGCTGCTCCGGCAGCGGCTCAGGTCGCAGCAGCAGGGCGTTCTTGCGGTCCTGCACGTAAGGGATGACCCGGACTGTGCGCTGGGCCTGGGGATTCTGCGGATCGGCCTCCTCGGGGTCGCTCTGGCGTCTGACCCAGTAGCCGCGCTCGGCATCCAGCAAAAAACCCTCCTCACTCCTGCTCTTGCGCTGAAGCCAGCCCAGGTTCATCCGCCAGATCCCGGCAGCCTGGACAAAGCTCAGCTCGGCCAGCGGCTGCTCCTGGTAGAAGACCCGGGCAGTCTGGCCAGCCTGGGGTGGAAAAGAGATGCTGGTCAGCACCTCGTAACCCAGCCGCTGGCGCTCTTCCTCATCGAAGTTGATGCGTTCGCGCCTGGTGGTGGAGACATTGTGCATCCGCAGCAGATTGCTCTGGGGTGCTGGCAGCTCAGCCTGGCAGCGCTGGCAGAGATCAGGCCCGCCGGCTGCATCAGTTCGGTGAAGAAAGCCGCATACCCGGCAGCGCTTTACCGAGGTGGTGCGCAACTCCTCCTCACTGCCCGGCGGAAGGCTTACCCGGTTGATCATGTACTTCGCACCCTCGTAGTACACGGTGGCAAATGGACCGAACTCGGTGATGGCTAAAAAGCGGGGACGGGAGAGGAACTCGTCTTTATCACCTATCCGGCGCCGGGCCGGAATATACGCGGAAAGCGGCAGCCGGGGAAAACTGTAGCCGGGTAGAAAACCTTCGCTGGCGAAGTAGCGGTAGGAGTAGAAGTCCGACTGGGCCCGGTCAGTGGTCTCGACCAGCAGCTTAAGCTGGTTCTCTGCTTCATGGCGCAGCCGCTCGGCCTGGCGTCGCTCCTCCAGGCTACGACTACCGTCCAGGACAGCCCGGTTCTGCACCTGCTGCTGTTCAAAAGCAGTCCGGTATAGCTCCCGCCAGCGTTCGCAGGCTTCCTCGAAGCGGACAAAAGCCTGCTCGAGGACACCGCTAGCCCAGTCCGGCGTATACCAGTTAGCCTGCTCCAGCTCAGGCTTCATATCGGCCAGCACCCGCTGGGCCCGGTCCAGGGCCTGCTTTGCTGCAGCCGGATAGGTCAGGCTGTCGCGCACGGATGGCTTTATGGCCAAACTGGGCTGATTCCCCTCGATCTCCAGAATCTCAGCCAGGGACTGGCCGAGATCGGTTCCGGTAGAGGCCAGCCAGATAGCCTGCAGATGCGAGCGTACCAGCTCCTCATTGCCCAGATCCAGTCTGGGAGGTGTTACCGCCCCGGCTACCATAAGCTGGGGCCGGTGAAAGAAATACTGATCATGGGAGCTTCTGCTGGCGGCATAGGTGAAGACCAGGGCTGGACTGCCGCTGCGTCCGGCCCGGCCCGAGCGCTGGGCATAGTTGGCCGGGGTTGGCGGCACATTGCGCATATTGACCAGGTTCAGGCTGGCAATATCCACCCCCAGCTCCATGGTGGGAGAGCAGTACAGTACCGGCAGCTCGCCGCTGCGAAACCGCTCCTCCCGAACCTCCCGCTCGTCCGAAGGCACCTGGGCAGTATGCTCCCGGGCCTCGATGCCGCCCAGGTTCTGCGCGGTAGACCGGTAAAAATCAGCAAAAAAGGAGTTAACCCTGCGCCCGGCCCCCTCCCGCAGGCGCACCCGCAATGGATCGCTGGACGGCTGGGTGGCGTCCCCGGCCTTCCAGTTCATTAAAGCCGCCACCACCTGGTAGCCCTGCCTTTCTGGATCAACCTTCTCCACCAGTCCGGCCAAACTGAGAACCTGCAACAGCTGCTGGATGATTACCGCAATTTCCTGGGTATCCAGCGCCCGATCCAGGCCTGAAGAGGCCTGGCTGCGCCGCAGGTACTGGCCGAAACCTCCCCTGGGAGAGATATGGACCGCCTCGTAGGGATCTCCGGCCTGGCGTGGCCGGGGGTAGGCTACCCGGGCATACTCCAGTTTTTCGTACTGATCCAGCGCCCAGGGAGCGATCAGGTGCGAGTTGCTGGCCTGGAGCATCCGGTCCTGAAAGTCTCTGTTCAGGTACTGGACCTTGATGGCCAGTTCCCGCCGCAGATAATCCAGCAGCACCCTGGAGAGCCTCTCCCGGAACTCGGACTTTGCGCCGGCCAGTAAAGGGTGGGTCTTCTGCCAGTCCTCCTCACAGCGGCACAGCTCATCCAGCGACCGGTAGCCGATCCGTAGCAGACCAACCTGCTCCAGGTTGGGCGCGGTGATACGCCAGCCCCGCAGCTGATCACGGTAGATCCGGTAGCCCAACACATCGTAAAGAGCCTGCCTGATGCTGTCCTTAGCACCGTATCTGGCATCAGGATTGCTAGCATACTCCCCCGGAGAGAGGTTTAGGGCATCGAAGACTCTCTGGCTCAGCCAGTCGTGTCCCAGACCAGCCTCGCCCGCATCCGCCACCGCCCGGTAGAGGGCCGATCTGAGCAGCCCGGTCTGCACAAAATCGTTGAAGTGGCCGGCCTGGAGTGAGGCATCCTGGCGGTTATCGGTAAAAGACAGCAGTTTCTGAACCTCCCGGGGCAGCTCTGTCCCGCGCAGATGGAGCAGGCTGGAGAGCGAGAGTACCGTGGTGGCGGTACTGCGGCCCTCGGAGCCAAGACCGCTTAGTTTGGCAAAATCTGAGCGCTGCTGGGCTCCATAGGCTACCCCACAGCATGGGCAGAACTCGAAAGGGGCCTCCAGGAAGTGGAGCCTGCGCCCGCCTGTGGATACAACCCTGCCCAGCAGGTCAACCTGTACCGGCTGAGGCAGCTTTTTATGTTTATCCCGCCGGAGCCGGCCTTCTACCGGATCCAGCCAGTCCTCCGGCACCCGCTCCTCGATCTCTTCTAGACTCTCCGGCCAGTCACCGGGGTAGAGGAAGCCGGCCTCTCCACCATCACTGGAGTAGCGTTCGTTCAGCTGCCGGGCCAGGTACTGAGAGCCTTTGGGGCTGCTCTCCTGCCAGACGGTATAAAACTCCTGCCCGCACTCGCGGCAGAAGGCCAGGGGTAGCAGCAACTGTTCACGGCTGCCCGGCACAAACTGCTGGGCCCGTAAGGTCAGAAACCGGGTCTCAGCCTCGTCCAGCGAGGCGTACACGGTGTCACCCTGGCTGATGAACTGGTGCAGCCGGAAGGGAAAGACTTTCAGGCTGCTGCCGGGCCGTACCAGCTGATAGCCAGTCAGCAGACACTCCTCCAGGGCCTGCTGGCAGTCCTCTGGAGGCAGGCCGGTCAGGCTGGCGAGCTGTTCCGCCGCTCCTTCTGCTCCGGTGAGCGGCCTGGGGGCCTGGCGAACCAGGACTCCTTCGCTTTCATACAGTCCCAGAGTCTCCTCGATCCAGCTGGCCAGGAGGTCTTCAATAAATCCGGTGAAATCCTGCGGGGTGCTGCCGTTCTGCACCCGTTCACGCAGACGCTCTCTGGTCCCCGGATCGCTGAAGTCGTAATGCCGGATGGTACGCTGGAGCCGTTCCCCGATAACGTTCTGGGGCTTCACCTCCAGGCCGAAGATGCGTGAGGCTACCTGGGCTACACTGCGCTGCCGCTCCTCCTGTCGTCCCTGGCCGGCCAGGGTGGCCGATGTCCCCACACAGACCACCTCATGAGCCTCCAGGCGTTCCCGCAGCCGCCGCACCAGCAAGGCCACATCAGCGCCCTGCCGTCCCCGGTAGGTGTGAAGCTCGTCGAGTACAAGAAACTTCAAGCCTTTCGCAGCCTCAATCAGACCGCTGTCGCGGGGCCGGGTCAGGATCAGGTCCAGCATCACGTAGTTGGTGAGGAGGATATCAGGGGGACGGGCCTGGAGCTCCGCCCGCTCCTTCTGGGTCTCCTGCCCGGTGTATCTTGCAAATCGCACCGGGCCCCTGTGATCGGGGTAGCCGTGGTTAATGAACTTGTCCAGCTCTCCTAGCTGGCTGTTGATCAGGGCATTCATCGGATAGACCACGATGGCCTGGATGCCTTTGCCGCTGCCATATCGCAGTACCCAGTCCACGATGGGAATGATGTAGGCCAGGCTCTTGCCGGAGCCGGTGCCGGTGGTTACCAGGTAGTTTTCGCGCCGCACTGCGGTGCGGATAGCCTGTTCTTGATGGTAGTGCAGCCTTATCAGGGGCTGGCCGGACCTGTCCTTGAGGCGGAAAATGCGGGGGATCTCCCGGTGCAGCACACCTTCCTGCACCAGGACCTCCAGCGACTCGCCCGGGGCAAACCCCGGATTTAGCTGCACGAGCGGTTCGGGCCAGAAGACGCCCTGGTCCAGCCTATCTTTCACATAGCGGGAAATCCGCTCATCCCTGATCTGGATGAAGCTCTCAACAAACCGCCGGTAATCCTGGATTAGCTGGGAGCGCAAATTGAAGACGTGCATTACTTATCAGGATAACAAGAAACAACCGGGCTGTCCGGTTGTTGTCTCATTCACCCCCCTTACTGATAACTGCTTCCCTGGCCATCTGGCTTGTGGTCATACGGCGGTAAACCTGCTGAATACGTGCATCGTAATCCACTGGCAGTTTGTCTTGTAGCAGTACCGCCTGCCAGAGGGCCCGGGTTGTCTCAGGATTAAGCGTGACCGCCCGGATCCCGCGCACGATACTGTCCTCGGCATTAACCAGGCAGACCATGAGCAGGGCCCTGGTCTGCTCGGTGAGCAGTTGCAGGTTGACCGGGCGGACTCTTTCCTCGAGCGCCCGGTGGTATGGGCTATCCGACCAGCCGATGGCCGGATCAAAGCGAAACAGAAAGAACAGTACGCCGTTAGTCTCAAGCACCCCAAACCGGGCCGGGCCGGTGGGTACCAAGACCGGGCGTAAAGCCCCGGGCTTTAGCCCTGGGGATATAAGCCCGGGTGTGTTATGGTCAGAGCGTAATAATGTGGTAGACTGGAAGGGTGCTAGTCCTGGAGTACAAAGCAGTTGGCCGGCCCGAACAGTATCGCCAGATAGACGAGGCAATACGTACAGCTCAGTTTGTGCGGAATAAATGCCTCCGGCTTTGGAAGGATGCGAAGAAAGGAGAGGGAAAGGTTGGCAGGCAGGAGATCAGTAGATATACAACCGTGCTGCGGCGGAAGTTTGAATGGTGCAATAAGCTCAACAGCACCGCTATCCAGGCGGCGGGTGATCGCGCCTGGGCAGCCATCAGCCGCTTCTACGACAATCTCAAGAACGGCATCAAACCAGCTGGCTACCCAAGGTTTAAAAAGAATGTGCGCAGCGTCGAGTACAAACACTCAGGCTGGGAGCTGGATGCAGCAAATAAGCGCATCGTTTTCACCGACGGCTTTGTAATTGGTACGCTCAAGCTTAAAGGAAGCTACGATCTTGCGCTCTACGGAGTTGATCGCATTAAACGAGTACGGTTGCTAAGGAGGGCGGATGGATACTATGTACAGTTTGCGATTAAGATAAATCGTTCAGAAAATGCGGAGCCAACTGGTAGAGCAGTTGGTCTCGATGTTGGTCTGGAGTCTTTCTATACCGATTCGGAAGGGCATAAAGTAGAAAATCCCCGCTTTCTTCGCAAAGCCGAGAATCGCCTGAGACTCCTCAACCGTCGAGTGAGCCGGAAGAAGAAAGGCAGCAGCAATCGTAAGAAGGCCAGGAACTGCTATGCCAGGAAGCACCTGCAAGTAAGCCGCCAGCGTAAAGCCCATGCTACTGAAAAAGCACGGGACGTAATGATGTCTAACGACTTCGTGGCGTATGAGGATTTGCGGGTGTCGGACATGGTGAAAAATCGCAACCTGGCCAAAAGTATTAATGATGCCAGCTGGTATC
The DNA here is from genome assembly GCA_041695225.1 of Deinococcota bacterium. GTDB lineage: Bacteria > Deinococcota > Deinococci > Deinococcales > Thermaceae > Meiothermus. The sequence goes on along the minus strand of JBGFRI010000011.1, from coordinate 96,627 downwards.
AGTTCCGGTGCTGGCTGGAATACTACGGGAGGGTGTTTGGTAAGGTGACGGTGGCTGTACCGCCACAGTACACCTCGCAGACCTGTAGCGCGTGTGAGCGAAAAGTGCAAAAGTCGCTTAGCACCCGCACTCACGTCTGCCGATGCGGGCATGTGCAAGACCGAGATCACAATGCAGCCCGGAATATCCTGCAAAAAGGTCTGGCTACGGCAGGGCATGCCGGAAGCCTCGCTGAAAACAGCGAAAACGCCTGGGGACTTGACGTAAGGCCAGCCCCTCAGCTGGCAGTTAAGGTTGAACCAGGAATCCCCGGGCTTTAGCCCTGGGGAGTGTCAAGCTGGTTACCTCCGCCTCGGTGATGTTGGCAAAGACCAGGTGCAGCTCAGGAGTTGAGCCGCCAAGCGAAAGCTCAAAACCTTCGGAGCGCGGGCCGAACCGGCCGAAGGGCTGGCCTACAGTGATGGTTGGCATTCTTCTAAAACTCCTGTTCGATATTATTCTACCGCCCTGTAGCGTTCCCGGGCTGTAAGTGTCTCAATCCTCGGGGCCCGGCCTCCCAGTACCTCCGCCTGCAAGAAAGCCACTTCTGCTTCTTGTTCCTCCGCCCCGACCTCCTTCCACCAACAGCGGGCTTCTGCATCCCAACGATACTGCCGGCTCTTAAGCAGCTCCTTGGCTTCAAAAGGAGCCCCAGTCGCCCAGAGCCGGTAACCCGGCTTACTAGCGCTGTCTAACAAAGCAGCTAGGGCTGTACGCCCAGTCCCAGGCAAAGGCTGGGCCAGCAGATGCACGGCCATCCGGCAATCATCGAGGGCCCGGTGGTTATCGTAAAAGAAGCCGTAGCGGTAAGCCAGGAACTCTAGTTTGGTACTCCCCAGGCCCGACTCCTGCCAGGGCACCTCGCGCTGGCTACAAGCCCACGGTCTGGCCGCCAGACCCAGCCGACGATCAATAAAAGGGCGATCAAAGGCAGCGTTGTGGGCAATGATCAGATCGGCCTCACCCAGCAGCTTTTCAAGCCGGGCCTCATCAAGCCGCTGTCCGCGAACCATCTCGTTGGTGATGCCCGTAAGCTGTGTGATCCGGGATGGAATAGGACTACCCGGATCCTCGAAGCCGCAGTATTCGTCCTCAATCCGCACCACCTGGCCGCCCGAAGTGAAGGTAAAGAGCACTGCCCCGAATTCAATTATCGTGTCGCGGCGTAAATCTAGCCCTGTCGTTTCTATGTCAACGAAAACTGCCTTACGCAGCACACTACCCTCCGGGGAAATGGAGTATTCTCGGCGGGGAATGAAGCGCTCGAGCACCCGGTAGTGCCCGCTCTCTAAAAGAATTTGTCGGTAGTGCTCGTAGTCGCGTGTTGGCATTTTATCTTTTGTGTTTTGTTCCTGGTCTTCTTGCCAGGCCCGCAACACGTTGGGGTTGTAGAACCGGGCGCGGACGTATTCCTCTGTCCAGGTTTTATCCGCAGTAACTTTTGCACCTGCTTCTCGTAGGAGAGCGATCTCAGCAGGTCTGGCATTTGCCATGATTGCCAGAATCAATGGTGTAGTACCCAGGCCATCTACGGCATTTACGTCCTCTTCCGCGATTGCTTTAGCCACTTCGTCTGTAGTGGCATTTAGCCAGAAACTAATACTTAGAAGTTTTGCCATCTTTTTCCTCCTGCACGATTCGATAAAATTCTAACAAGTAAGAAGGAAGTCAGAGAAGTGCATCTACAGCGGCCTGAAACGCTGTAAAAAGCGCGTCCTTAGCCCCGTGAAAACGGATAATCTCCCCCCATATCTGGCCTGGCCCACCCAGTACCCGTCTTCCTTCGAGTACAAAGCGCACCCTGTGATACCCCGGTATTGAAACCAAATACGTGGCTCGTTGAACAGATTCTGGGACGGCTCAGCTCCCAAACCGGTCAGAGCCTCCAGCGCCTTCTCAATCTCCGCTCGTGTCATAGCTCCCCTGTAAGTGTAGTAGCGTTTTTCATTGCCACCCCCCTCCATAAACAACGTCAAGGCTTTATTGATGATCCCAGGATACGGGTGCTTTACCCGCCAGACCATCGTGATAACCGCGATTTATCTCCCGGTCCTTCATATCAAAGGAAAATTGCAGGTCCAGGAATTGCTGGTGCTGCTCTGTTGTTCCGTACCGTTCTCCGTAGTAAAGCCGGTGCAACCCCCACCGGTAACCTTTCCAGTAATGAGCTGCTGAGCCTCTGTCAATCTTGCGGAATGTTTTTGCCCTTTTCAGGTATAAAACAAATGTTGCTTTGTCCATTAGTTACCCTCCTTCAATTTCCGCACCGTCACAGTCTCCATCTCGCCCCCCACCAGCGTAGCTCCCACCCACTTTAGCCGTGGCATTGCCTTACTGGGGTCTTTTCTGCTGCCTTCGCCCGTCCAATAAAGATGCCAGTGCGCCCTGCGTACATGGGGCTGCACCGACCGCCCGGTGGGCAGTGTCTCTTTACCTACCTGGGCTACCTGCTTGGCCTGGTACTCGCGTATTGCAGCCCCCCCACCGCCAACCGGTCTGAATGACCCTTGGCGTCCTGGGAGTCTGCAACAGCTTGAGCTTGGCTCGTGATGGAGGCCGCTGGCGGGGTGTATCGGAGAGATCCGGCTCCTCCTGACAGAGAAATAGCACAGTGTTGAGCAGTGCCAGGAGCAAGTTACGTACCGATGCCTTCGACTCCTCAAGGGTTCCCACCAGCTTATCCGACCTGGGAACACCAGCCAGCTCCTTCCAGGTGCGCTGCATGGTGCGCTCCAGGCAGTCGTCCAGGGTCTCGGCGTCCAGATCCAGGACGACCGAGAGAGTTGTATGCCCTACTTCCTGGCGTACCCAGCAGAGAAAGCGCAGCTCCAGGTGAGGCTCGCCCCGGCTGTCCCAGTCAAAGTAGGCGTGGGCGGCATCTACCTGGTGGCCTAACCAGTCCAGTGGGGTAGGGAAGAGCAAAAGCGGCGCTGGCTCGGGCAGGCGCTGGAGCAGGGCCTGGGGTAGCTTCGTCAAAGGCGTCTCCCGGATCTGCTCCCAGATGCTGGCATCGAACAGGTAAGCCCCCTTGGTCAGTCGCCACGTAGCCAGGGCAACGGCCATCGATCCGAACATCAGAGCCGACGGCATGGGCAGCCGGTGGTAGCCGTGCTTTGCCATCAACTCAAAGACCTGGCTTATCGTTATTGGCACTGCCGGGTGCTGGGGCCGATCCTGGTAGATCACCTTGCTCAGGTCTACCACCAGGGCGCGGTCTCGCTCGAGTTCACGCAGGCTCTCTATTACTGCTGGCAGGGCCGGGTGGGGATAACTCATTTTGAACCATCCCGCTCGTCGTACAGCCGGGCGATAATCCGGCCCATCTCCCGCGAGCCTAGACTGCGAAACCAAAGCACCGCCTTCTCCGGCGCGTAGACCCAGAGCTGCCGCCGGATATGGCCAGGCAGCGGGGCCCGGCTGGTGATATGGGAGCGGGCCTTAGCTGCTTTTCGTTGCTTTACCACAGCAAAATGTTAGCCGATGCGTTGCGGTAGCTAGTACCGCGATGTTGGTGCTCGAGGCGTTATTCCCTGCACACCTGGTTTCTTGATCTCAGTAGCCGGGCCATTTGCAGGCACTCTGGCAGGCGTAGCTTCTGGCGTGTTAGTAGACCTGGGCGGCCTGTTCCAGTGTTCACCCTCGGCAGTGAGCTGGATGACCGCAGGCAAAGACTTACCCTGTGCTACTGCCCCAGGCAACCCTTTGAGCCGGTCCAGTACCTTGAAGGGGATCCATTTCTTATGCTCTCCCTCGATGATTATCCGGGGATAGGTATAAAGTTCCCGTCCGATCCCCCAGGCGGTGGCGGCCCGTTTCAGGGCTCCGCTGATACCGCCTTTGTAAGGTTCAATATCGGAGGGCCCGGAACCATCTTGCTTCTCGATCCACTCTCCCGTCGTGGGGTCTTTGACTGCAATGGCCGCAATAACCCCGTACTCCTGCCCAACCTGGCCCGGCGTATAACGGACACTCCAGCCAAACGGGGTGAAGGCCCGGTCAAGCCTGTCCATCACCGCTCGGGCGTCAATATAAGGGGCAACGCTGGTAACCCCATCTTTTGCTGAGACGATCTTCCACTCGATCTCATCTGCACTCAAAGGCGCTCTCAGGGCAGCTATCTGTGGGTGTGTTTGCATGGTTTTTCCTCTCAAAAAAGCAAGTGGGGCGGCTTCTGCCGCCCCCTGGTCTAAGCACGATGTCCTTCCGTACCTACGGCAAAATTGCCCAGAGGGGCCTCAGCTCGCGATGACCGGAATAAGAAGGCTCGAGCGTATGTCCTTCTAATGAAGCCTGTCCGGCTTCGAGCACAACTGTCACCAGAGCTTCCTGGGCTTCAATGTGCTTCATCTTCTCAAGCAGCTCCTCCAAAGGAATATCCTCCAGGTCGTCCAAGTCGCCTAGCTCTGCTATCTCTGAGGCGTTGTAAACTGGCACCTCGATCTCGCGGGGCGACTTTAGGATCACTTCGAGGCCCTGTCCCTTCAAAAATTGTGCAGCCCTTTCCAGCAGCTCACGCTCTAGCTGGATAATTGCCCAGTTATTCTCGTCCAGGGCCAGTACAATTTCCCCAGACATCTGTTCATCTGTTGTAAAGCCGTGCCCATGAATTAGCATACTTACCTCATTCAAATGACTCGTAGTAGCCGTCACTCCTGGCCTCGGGGCAATCGGTGCTCATATGCCAGGTTGAGCCGCAATGATAACAACCATTAGGGTGCTCATTCACTGGCCCGGGCCCTTCCTCACGTAGATGCCTGGAATACTCCTTCTCGTCCCACTGCGGTTTTTTCTCAACCATACTGAACTACCTCAGAAAAAGCAAAGGGGCAGCAGCGGCTGCCCCCTGGTCCAAGTCTGTGGCCTACCTTTGCTCGAGCAGAGCCCGGGCAATCTCGGCTTTGGTTTTGGCTCATCAACTACCTCTGCGGGGATACAGGTTCCGCTCAGACAAACAGATCATTTTCGGTGATGGCCCTGACCTTCTTTGCATAGGCGGTAGGGCGCTTGTGGAAGAAGTCGAGGTGCTTACCGGCCAAGAGTTCCTCCTCGAACCAATGTGTCGCGGCGACGGCTGCGGGGTCTACCGTCCACAACGGCCTCAGCCCGATTGTCTGTAAAGAGGCGTTGAAGCGGTGCTGGATAAAGGCTTCGATCTGGGCTTTAGGGAGGAAGTCAAGCTCTCCATCTTCAAAGATCCAGTCCAGGATTGCTCGCTCGGCCATAAACGCCTGGCGGCAGGCCCGCGCCAAATCATCGAAGAAGGCCGTGTCGAACCAGTGCGGGAACTCGAGCCTCAAGGTCTCGAGCAGTTGATAGCCAAACAGGCCGTGAATCTGCTCCTCTTTGCTGGTGGCCTCGACGATATTGGCGATGCCTTTGAACAGCTGGCGGGCCCGGTCAAAAGCCTTCATGATCAAAAACTGACCGAAAAGGCTAACGTGTTCGACGAAGACGCTGAACAGCAGGATGGTAAAGGCATAGGCCCGACCATCGCGGTCGGTTTTCAGAGTTGGTGGCTGCGCCAGGTGCTCGTTTAGCACCGCAATCCGCCCTTGCACTGCCGGCACCTGGTCCAGGCGTTCGAACTCCCGGCTGAGCCCCAATAGCTCGAGCAGGTGCGCATACGCATCCTGATGACGCACCTCGGACTCGGCGAAGGTGTAGCCGACCGCAGCGACCTCGGGCTTAGGGAAGCGCTGATAAATGTCTCCCCAGAAGGTCTTCACCGCTACCTCGACCTGGGCGATGGCCAGCATGGTGCGGGTGATAGCCTGACGTTCGGCGGCGCTGACCCGGGCGCGAAAGTCGTGGACATCCTCGGTCAGGTTGAACTCGGTGTGCAGCCAGTAGGAGTGCCGGATGGCGTCGCGGTAAGCCAGAAACTGGGGGTATTCCGCCGGCCTCAGGTGGATTCTGCGGTCGGTCAGCATACCTATGCCTCACACGACGAGCAGACCAGCAGGCTGCGGCCCAAGGCCTGGGCGGCATTTATACTGTGCTGGTAGTAGAGGCTCTTGAGGCCCCGCTGCCACGCTTCCAGGTGGAGGGCATTGAGCTCCTGGGCCGGAGTCTCGGGGTGGACCAGCAGGTTGAGCGACTGCCCCTGGTCGATAAACGGCTGACGGGCGGCGGCCTGAATCACCAGGTCGAGCTGGCTGATCTCGGAAAAGGTAGCAAAGACGCGCTTTTCCTCGGCTCCCAAGAACTCGAGGTGCTGCACGCTGCCATCGTGCTCCAGGATGCTCCGCCAGACCGCCGGGGTGTCCCGGCCCAGTTCGGCCAGCAGGGCCTTGAAGGCGGGGTTCTGGTAGCTAGTTACGGCCTTGGCCAGGTCGCGCACGCAGTAGTTCGAGCGCAGCGGCTCGATGCTCTGGGAGACCTGGCCCAGGATGAAGGAGCTGGAGGTGGTCGGCGCGACCGCCAGCAGGGTGGCGTTACGGCGGCCATAGCCCTCCAGCATTGGGGGTTCGCCGTAGCGCCGGGCTAACTGGGCCGAGGCAGCATAAGCGGCTTCGCGCAGGGTACGGAAGATCACCACGTTTTTCAGCGCGGCGGTCAGGCTCGCTAGCGGGATCATCTGGGCCTGCAGGTAGCTGTGCCAGCCCACCACCCCGATACCCAGAGCGCGGTGGCGCAGGGCGAAGCGCCGCGCCCGCTCGAAGTAGGGGATGCCCTCGGTTCGCTGGATAAACTCCGTCATCACCGCGTCGAGAAAATAGGTCAGGAGCTGCACCGCATCGGTATCCTGCCACTCGCCTACGTAAAGCAGGTTCATGCTGGAGAGGTCGCAGACAAACGACTCCTCTGCCGTGACCGGCAGCATGATCTCGCTACAGAGGTTGCTGGAGCGAATTGCCAGGCCCCGGTCGCGGTAGACATCGGCGGCCCCGCGACTGGCATTGTCGCTAAAAAGTATGTAAGGCAGCCCTACCTCGCTGCGCTTTTGCAGCACCCGCGCCCATAGCCGCCGTTTCTCCTGGTCGCCCTCGCGCATGGCGGTAAGCCAGGCGTCGCTGACCGTTACCCCAAAGAAGATGTTCTGGATAGGGTTGCCGTCTGAGCGGATTTCCAGAAACTCGCCGATGTCGGGATGTTCGATGGGCAGATAGGCCGCGAACGAGCCGCGACGGGTCGCACCCTGCTTGGTGACGTCGATCAGGGTATCGAAAAGGCGCATGAAGTTTACCGCGCCTTCGGACTGGCCGTTGTCACGAATGGGCGAGCCGCGCCCGCGCAGATCGCCAAAATAGGCGCTGGTCCCGCCGCCGTACTTGCTCATGATCCCGACCTCGGCAGCCGTGCCGAGGATACCGGCCATGCTATCGGGCACATACGAGCCAAAACAGCTGATGGGCAGGCCACGGGACAGCCCAAAGTTGGCCCAGATGGGGGTGGACAGCGAGTACCAGCCGCGCGATAGATACTCGTAAAACCGCTCGGCAAAGCCGTGCATACCAGGTAGCAGTGCCTCGGCGCGTTCGGCAATCTCCCGCAGGCGTTTTTCCGGCGTGACGCCGGGCAGCAGGTAGCCCTGTCGTAAAAAGGCCCGGCTTTCGTCGGTCAGCCAGGAGAAGGGAGGACGCTTGCGGCGTGGTGTGCTGTAGCTGGTCTGAAGCGGCTTGGCGGTGAACAGGTGTGACATATGACCTCCGGTGCCCTTCCGTCGAGGGCGTGGGATGGAGTCGCTAAGCGGGTACTCGGACTTCACGTACTGGCCGTGTTACCGTTGCGGGACAGCGCCGGACTCTCACCGGCTTCCCCCGAACCCTTCCGGGTCCTTCCTGGCGGAACAGGCATAGCGACTGCATGTCCTGGCTAGACAGTACCCCATCTAGTAGGACATAGCGGAGATACTACTATATCTAGTGTGTTATGACAAGAGCTCGGTATTTTGCGCCCCCTTTAGTACCCAGTCTGGTCGGTGTGCCAGAAGCCACTCTAGTGCCTCGGTCTCCCCATCGAACCCCACCTTGAGCTGGGCCTCTGCCCGACGACGACGGCCTTCTAGCTCTGGCCTGGAGGCGTTTTCTGGTTCAAAGTCTGCGAAGGTAAAGCTGGTTAGCCACGGTAGCTCAACCGCCTGGATACTGGCCTGGATTCCCAGGCCCTGAAGTACGTTATCTACAGTCCGCAAGGCAACGTCTGGTCTTTCGTCCTCGTAAACGAAAGTCAAGAATTTCCAGCCTTGCGGCGTCTGAGCAAAAAGCCAGAGATCTGTGTCCTGTACTGCTAGAATCTTTGTCATACCGTTTCCTTTCTTAGTGGCTGTACCGTGATGTCCGTGCCTTACTTGTGGTTGGAATGATAAATGTTTTTCGGAACAACACATTAGGTCCGGGTTTGTAGCTCTCGCTCTAGCTTTGCTATAGCCCGGTATGCAATATCCTCGTACTGGACCAGTTGTAGTTTACCTTTCAGCTTACCGACCTCTTTCCACGAGCATTCTTCCTGCATTAGTTCGGCAAGGCGAATAGCCTCTTTTTTTGTACCTTTCCACATGGTCATGCAGTAGCCGTAGTCTGGCTCTGATACGCGCCACACACGCTTGCGCGTGTTGAGATTGTTTTTGAAGACATTGACTGCTGCTACCAGGTCGCCTACCCGATAGCCCCGCAAATACCAGTGGTCATAGGCTCGTTCAAATGTCGGGTAGCGGTTCATGGCTTCTTCTCCCCGATTACCGGACTCAGTAGATCAAAAAACAGCCATGATGGGGGATAGCGAGTGCCTTCTTCGGTTCCATCGTAATAAATGGCCTGGTCGTCGATTTCCCAGGCGTCGTAGCGTCCTGGTAGGCCCGAGTGGACTGTAACTCGGAAAGTGCCATCGGAGCGACATAACAGATCTTCGAGCCTGTAATCCAACACAGCCACAATGTGAGTGCCAGCGTCTTCGTGTGTGATAATACGGGCCCCTGGCAAGGCCCGCAGTGCTGCAAGTGTACGCTCAAGTTCGACTTTCACCCCGCACCCTCCTTTTCAACATACTCCCACCACCGCTCCGGGTCTTTGGAAGGCTGGATAAAAGCCTCCCAGGGCCGGTCTGGGAAAGCGATCTCGAGCTGGTTGGTATTTCCGTCCAGCCAGGTTACTGGCTCAACCAGCGCCCGCCAGTGGCGAGCCTCGAGGGCACCGCCGTAGCTGCCTTCTACATCGAGTGTTCCAATCTTGTGGGTGTAGTGAATATGTGCCCGTCCATCTGGCCAGGTCACGAATATGGCTAGTGAAAGTGGTTCGTACCCACGTTCGTGCCAGAGAATAGAATACTCGGTGCGCTCTGTACCAACGATATGCCATATTTCCCATGAGGCAACACTGACATCGTATTTCAGGTCGGGTTCTGCAATGCCCGGTAGGTTGTTACCTCGTGCCTTCACGGTCTCGACCCGGATATGGGCTCGAAGATCCTGTGGGCCTGTAGCCCAGTCAGGAATCTCAAGGGGCCGCCTGGCCCACTCGTGGTCGTAGAATTGGGCTAGTCGGTAAGCTACTGCAAAAGCCTGTCGTGTGATGAATTGCATGGTTCCTCCTGAGTGGTAACTACCAGCCCATTCTCTAGCGCAACATCAGTAATCCAGGGAGTGGCATCGTCGCAGCCTAATGCTCGTAAAATCTGCAAAACGGTGATCAGCGACTCCATGTTGTTGAGGTCTACGTTTGCAGTTATCTCCAGCGTGTAGCTGCGGTAGATAGTTACAACTAGCAAGCGGGGATGTAACAGGCTAAGGGAAACGGTGAAATCACCAAAGTATTTGGATGACCATTTTCCCTGTTTCCACCATTCCATTGAGAACCTCCATCCCTAGAAATCCTGCAAACACTCCTTGACTAGATTTACAGCCATCAGGAAGTGTTGCCAGTCGTTTTTCTCGTAGTGCTCCAGCGCCCGGTCAATCCAGTGCCGGGCCAGCTCAACCTTTTCAACCGGTTCTTCCCACAGATTGTGGGGGGTGCTGGGGCTATTGAGCATAGTCGGATTCCTCCCGTGTGCGCCGTAGGCGCTCCATGATCTCCCGTTCTTTGGGTGTGAGCGGTAGATCGTCCAATGGCTTCAACCTCACTTTTTTAGGTTTCGGAAGTGGCTGGGGTACGATAGTAGCTACAGCTACAGGCAGCTTCAGGGCTGCCTTTACTGCTTTGTGCTGGCAACGGATCCCCCTCGAAGCCAGCAGTAATCTGGCCTGAGCCACAGTTAGGTATTTCAGATTATCGGTGAGTCGCACCAGGTACTGATGTACGACTACCGGGTCATTGATCCGGCGCATAAACTTCCTCCTTTTCAGTCCACGAGTTTTTGCAAAGCCTGAGCAGTGTACTCTTCAGGCTGAACACACCTGCCCGAAAGCCGGTTGGCGATACTCAGGGCCCGGGCCAGGGCGTTGTAAAGCTCGGCCAGTTCCCTGGTATCCAGCCTGAGTTGATAACGATCACGCCGATCCTTGACCTCTTTGAGATACTGGCGGATCATCCCGGCGGCCTGGTCAGACTCGCGTAGTAAGTCTCTGGTCATTGCCAACCTTCTTCATTGAAATGGGGGGCCGGGGCAGGCGCTTGAACCGGGCCAGGGTATAAAGCCGCCCCTGGCGGATTTCTTTACCAGTGCAAACTACGGGAGCCATGCCACAAATTCCTTCGTACTCGGTTCTACCAGGGCCGGTTCCAGATGCGTGGTCCGACCAGCTCCATCGAGGCGGTAACCCCAGCGCTCATCGTCGGCGTGTACGATCAACACCCCACCTGGCTGGCACAAATATGACAGGAGTGACGCCATAGCCTGGGGGTTGAGATTGCGCCAGGGATAGGTGTCCAGGCTAAGATCCAGGCAACCATTATCGAGAATTACCAGGTCTTGTACTGGCTCCTGAAGCACATCCTTAGCATATGGCAGCCCGGGTATTGTCTGTATCAGATACTCTATGCTCAGAACATCCAGCTTGGCGGGGGCAATGATCGCTTCCAGCAGCTCCCGTTTCTCGGGTATGACTCGAACTTCTTTTAGACCGTACCAGTAATCTATTCCCATCGGGGACCTCCGCAAAGTGTCTTTCACAAAAATAGGTGGGGCGGCTGTGCTGCCCCCTGGCATTAAGTGCTGCGCCTATCTGGCCCTTCTATCTGCACCACCAGCCCGCCCCGGATACGGGATACCACCGCCTCCCCAACCTCGCCCAGCCGGGTAGTGGAGGCCTCGGGGGTGTAGTTGGAAGTGATGATCAGATCAAACCTTCCGGCGCTGGCTCCTTCTATCAGGGCGTAAAGCCGCTCGGTAGTGAAGGGGGTGAGCCGGCTTTTGCCCCAGTCGTCCAGCACCAGCCGCTCATAGGAGGGCAGGACTGTCTCTTCAGATGTAGCGGCCTCCCGCTCCTCCGCCAGCAGATCGAGCTCGCTGCGGAACCGTACAAACCGTCCCTTGCGTACAAGCTCAGCCGCCAGCCGCAGGGCCAGGTGGGTCTTGCCCACTCCAGGCGGGCCCCACAGGTAAAGCAGCCCTTGTCGATACTTCTTACCTGCGCTGATTGCCGCCAGGTTGCCCTGGTGGACGATCAGAGACCGGCCCAGGTACTCCTGGTAGTGAGGGTAATTCTCCAGATCAGCCAGGAGTAGCTTCGGAGCATTGTAGCCACGCCAGGCCCGGTGAATGCCCTGAAGGTAGTCCTGGGGCTGCTGAAACTGGCAGTTGCAGTCGTGCTCGATCTCGCTCGGGCTGCGGAAGCCATAGCCCTGAAAAGCCAGGGCCCCGCAGAGAGGGCAGGGCGGCAGGTCGGGGTTGGTAAGCACTTCCTGCCCTCCCTGTGCTCTCAAGGATTCGACCAGAGCTGCAAGATTCAGAACTCTTCTCCGGTCGGTGTCCATACTTTCTCCTCTTTTCCTCGAGCCTTCAGCACCTTCGCCGCGTAGGCCAGCGGGTTTTCTACCCCGCGCTTTCTCACCTCGAAAAACACCTTCTGCACCTCCTCGGTCCCCAGCCGTTCAACCTCACCGGCAAACTCCTCCAGCCAGGCCAGGGTGGTGGGAACCCGCCTCGGAAGAGGGAGGCCCTCGGCCAGGTTCAAAAGCTCAAGCAGGGTTTCCTTGTGCCGGTGAACCAGCTCCTGAATCCGGGTGTTCTGTTCCTTCCTCGCCCGGAACAGTAAGCCGGCCCGCCAGCCTCCCAGCTCCTGGGCCAGGGCTCCGGCTGGGTCAGGGTAGGCCGGACATTTTGTCCGCTTCTTTCGTTCAATAGGGGCGGACAATTTGTCCGGGTCTATTCGCTGATCCTGCCGGGGTTTTCTCCGTCCTTTACGCAAACTGGGGGGACAATTTGTCCGGGTGTTTCGTTCAATAGGGGCGGACATTTTGTCCGCCCCATCTGCCAGTTTGCTCAGTCGTCGTAATACTCTTTTCCGACTCTCCGGCCTGCCTGCCGGGAAGTTCTTTGGGTCTTCCCCCAGGGCCTGCCAGATTAGTAGCCCATCCTTCAGCGAGACCCTGGCCAGCAGGTTTTGCAGAACGCTGGCCTCCAGGCGATACCAGCGTTTTTTTGGCATACTGCCTCTCTTACTGAATCCACAGCGGTGCCAGTACCCCGTATACCCTGTTATCCTCTGGCGATCCAACCCTGGCGGGAGTTTTATCCCCGCTCAGAGCCAGCTGGGCCTGTCCAGTCTTTGGCAGGGCCTCGCGCAAAAGCCGGGCGTTGAAGGAGAGTTTTGTGGGCTCCCCTTCTATCCTGGCTTCAAGTTTGTCTCGAGCTGCGCCCAGGTCGCCCTCAGTTCCTAGCAACAGGGCACTGTCCTGGAAAGACAGGTCTACCCGATGGTTGATGCTGTTGGCAACGAGTTCAATCCGGCGCAGGGCAGCCTCCAAACTGGCCGCATCCAGGGTGATTGTGCTGACGTATTCTTTGGGCACTACTCTCTGGTAGTCAGGAAACGTATCCTGCATGACCACAAAGCTGAGCCTGGCTTGGCTGCTAGAAACCGATACCTGGTTTTTGTTAACCGCAAATTGAAGGGTCTCCGTGCTGTCCTCGAAAAGCCGGATAATATCCTGCACCGCAACTTTTGGCAGCACTACCTTTACCGGGTCGGCCTGCACTTGCACAGGCATCTCGCAGATCGCAATCCGAAAACCGTCAGTAGCTACTGCCTTCAGACCTGGGCCAAGCTCAAGCTGGATGCCTAGAAAAACTCTGCGGTGCTCTTCTCGAGCTACCGCATACTTGACCGCATCGAGGGCTTCACATAAGTCCTGGGCGGGTACTTGCACAGCTCCTTTAGCGCAGAACGCCGATTCGGGAAACTTCTCCGGCTGGGCCAGGGTGATCTGGGCGGTATATGTCCCGGTCTGTATTTTCAGGGCAGTCTCGGCCAGACTGAGGGTGAGATCCCCAGCCGGTAGATGCTTGACCACCTCGATCAGCTTGGGCCCATACACATACGCTTGGCCTGGCTCTACCGGCTCAGCCAGTGGCAGCGAGCACTCGATCTGCCGGTCATGAGCGGCCCGTAGATGCAGGCTGCTGTTGAGGTTTAGCTCAACCAGGCCGGCCTCGGGATAGGAGTCCGGGATATTCCGGGTAATGTTGTCCACCGCCTTAGCAAAGGCCCCTTTGCTAATTTTTACCTGGGTCATAGCTACCACCCCTCTGGATAGGGGATAAATTCTCCATACGGGCCCTGGAAGCCGGTCCGAAGGAGATACACGAGCCCTTCTTTGATGAGGAATCCTTCTACCTGGTTGTTCAGCTCGTGTTTGGTTACCAGCAGGCCCTGCTGGAAAAAGTTGGCCAGGTAGTTGGCGTACTCCAGAGGTTCAATATTGATCAGGGGAGTGCGGTTTATCAGCACCCGCTGGCCGTCAAAATACTCATCGTGGCCCCACTCCGTACCAGGAATAGCGGTAACGATGCTTTCGTGGGCATGTTCGGCCATAGGAAACTGTCCGGTAACTAGGTCGATAAATGCCTGCTTTCTTTCAGGGTAGAGAAACCCTTGCATGTGGGTAAAGTATTCGATTCCCATACCTACTCCTCCGTGTCCTTCATCTCAAGTAAACCGGCCTCAACAGCAATATCTGCCATCTGTTCCATTAGTGGTTCGGGAGCGCGTGGGCCGTAGTTGTCTACCAGCCATAGCCAGACCCGTCTGCCAAACTCTGTGTATGCTGCTTCCATAAGAGCTCCTTTACAAAACGAAAGGGGCAGCTTTTGCCGCCCCCTGGTCTCTTGCTTTTTGGCTAACTACCACTCACTAGGCAGGTCCGGTCCTTCCAGATCAAACCATTCCTTGTCCTCGCCGGGGTCTTCCCACGGGCTTTCCCACGCCGAGTGATTCTGGGGAGCGTTGCTTGATGAATCTCTCCAGTAATGTAACTCAAAATCTGGGATGTCCTGTGGAGCGCCTACACCAAACTTTTCCTGTAGCCAGCGCCACAGGTTAGTAATGAACTCTAGCCGCATATAGTCCTCCTCAAAGGTAGGCAGGGGGCAGCATGAGCTGCCCCCTGGCCTCCTCCTGCTTGCTTCAATTGAGCAGTTTGGGTGGATTCTCCGTGCTATATTCCCTGGACCGCACATTTTCCGCTAGTTTGTTGGAGAGCTTCAAAGCTCTGGTCAGCAGTCTGCTTAATTCAGCCATTTCTCTACTATCAGGAGTTTGCCCGGTCTGAACGCCGTCCTTATTTGCGTCGCGCAGATGCAACGCAATTATGTAGGCTGCCTCAGCCATTTTCTCGAGAGTAACATTCCTGGGCACTTATCCTCCTTGGATGCTCTTCCTGTTTCTCAGTATACGTCTTGAGTCTCATTAACTCGCTCTCTCAGTACCACGGTGCCAAAAGCCACCCTGCGGTCAACTGAACAACACTGGTTGCCCGGCAGGAACCAGCACCTTCTTCTTCCCAACCTTTACCCAGCGCTCTTCCTTGAGGGTAGGCAGCTCTAGGAGTGTAATTTCCCGTACTCCAACTTCAGGAACAGAAACCAGCGCCGGCGCTCCTTCCTCAACACCTAAACTTTCCTGGCCATCCCAGTCCAGCCGGATCGTCCCGGCCAGGGCCCCGGCCAGCAGCAGGGTAGGGTCTTCCTCGCTCATCGCGGTAAGGCCACCCTCCACCAGCTCCCCTTCCAGAGCCAGGGAGCTTTTGGTCTTGGTGGCGATGAGTTTTAACGCCGGGGTCTGGAGGGTCTCCTCGTAGGCCAGAAAGACTACCTGTACAGGATGCTTCTGCCCGATCCGCCAGCTTCGTCTGGCGGCCTGCCGTAACGTATAGACCGAGTATTCGGTCTGGTAAAAGACCAGGGTGGGAAAACCAATTAGATCCAGGCCGGTCTGCACCAGCCGGGGGTGGGCGATTACTACCTCGACCCCGCCCTGAAGCTGCTTATCTAGCCAGCGTTCCCGCTCGCTGGGATTGACCGTGGTACTGTACAGCCCTTTGGCCTGGATGCCCTCGGCCTTCAAGAGCCCTTCCAGCCTGGCTACCTGGTTGATCTTGTCCGTGTTCTGCACGTAAACCAGTACCCGCCGGCCTTTAGCACGTTCCTGCTGCACCAGCCGGATAAGCTCGTGCTCCTTGGGATGCTGGTACTCTGCCGGCATGGCCGAAAGGGAGGCTACCAGCCGCTTTGACTCGGGATCGAAGACCTCCAGGTCCGCAAAGCTGGCGTCGGGCCCATTCAGCGCCCCTTGTAGATAGGCTCCCAGCAGCTTCTTGGAGCCATTCCGCAGGGCTTCACGCATTGCCTCGCTCAGTTCGTGGTAGAACCTCACTACCCTGTCCCGGTGCTCTCCTTCAAGCTGGGTGATCCGTACTTTCTCGCTGTAAGGGGGCAGGGCCTCGACCACCTCACGCAACCGCACAAAGGCAGTATGCGGCAGCAGTTTGGGCAAAAGTAGAGGCGAGAGCCCGGGCCTCTCCTTGGTAGTAACGCTACTGCTCTTGCGCCGAGAAACCCGCCCATCCTCATCAAGCGGGGTGGTCTCAACCCGCTCGAGCAGCCCGTACTCGGCTACAAACCGTGAGACCTCATTCCGGTCATACTCCTCCCGGAAACCCGGCAGAAACCGCCAGAAAAGGTGAAACAGGTTGCTGGCATAGCCCCCAAACAGCGTCCCGGTCAGGGCCAGTACCCGGCCAGTCCAGTCTGCGAGCACCCCGGCCACAATCCCCTGGGCGCTCTCGCCAGCCTTGTACTCATGGGCCTCGTCCAGGATCAGGGCCTTGAAAAATCCCTTGGGTAAGTAGCGCTTGAGGTAGTCTGCTAAAGCGACCCGGGCCGGGGCCTTCTGGTTCCAGATGGGCTCTCCGCACTGGCACTTATGTTTCTTTCGCGCTGCCGCATCCTTCTCCAGCGGCATACCTTCTTTGTCCTTGACCACCTGGCCACAGCGCGGGCAGGTAGGAACCTGGAAATACTCCGTTCCGTATTTTGTTTTCACAAACTTTCTACGCCAGATTAGACCAGGCTCCCAGCCTGGCCCGAGCTTGGCTTTTTCCCGGCTAAGAATAGCAACCAGAGGCGTTGCCAGGTGGGGCAGAGAGCGGACCGAGGCCGGGGAATCCAGAATAACCGCGCCAAATCCCTCCATCTCAGCTTCCCGTTTCCACTTTTCTACCAGGTGCGGGGGACAGAGAACCAGATACCGGCCCTTGGGATCAAAATTCATCACCGTGTCCAGCGCCATCTTGGTCTTCCCGGTAGACATCTCGGCTACCAGAAAACCAGCCCGGCCATCCTGCAAAGCCCTGAGCATAGCCGAGGCGGCCAGGGCCTGCACCCCTAGAGGCGTCCGGCCCCTGCTCTGGATCTCTGCGCTCCGCAGCACCGGGGGAAACTGGGTCTCAGCCTGGGCAAAAAGCACGGCCCCGTGCTGTTCCATGAACTGGGTCAGGGTCAGCTCCATCAGTTATCCCCTTGCCTCAATCACTAAAGCCTTCTCAGCTACTGGAACCGGATGATGCCTCAGACCATCTGGCAACGGCAGCTTTCCTTCCTTAAGAGCCTCTTGAATGAAAGCCCGGACTTCTTGCCGGGCCGAGCTGGGCAGGTACAGCCCGTGGGTATTATGTGTCCAGACTTTGGTGCTGGTCTCCTTGATCTCGGGAATCTCCTCGATGAAAGGCACCCATTCTGGCATTACCGGCAGCCCTAAAGACTGGGCCAGCCAGTCCGCAAGCTGCTCCCTGGGGCCAAAGAAGTAGTCCTCGTCCTGACTCCAGATGACAACATGGCTAACCCCTCGCGCCAGAGTGGAGAAGCGAGCTTTAATATCCCGCCAGGGCCGGCGTACAGACTGGTCACCAATCCGTAGTTCGTCATGACCAGCTATAGCCCCCCAGAGTGCGTGTACTTCCTCCCTGTTGCCCACTAAGGAGAGAAATACCGTCATCCTCTGGTGGATGACTGCTTTATGTACCAGGGCCTGCAAGCCCTGCTTGGTGGTGTGTATGGTTAGCACTTGGGGCCTCCAGGCAAAGAAAAGGGGCAGCCTTTGCTGCCCCCTGGCCTTTGGTTTGTGATCACTTGATCTCGAGTATCTGACCACTCCTGAGTCCGAGCGCCACTACCTGGACGGTAAACCGCTCCCGTTCGATGGTTTTTTCCCGTCGTTCGTCCTGTTCGTGGAGCGTCAGGACAGTCTTCTTTACCTGGCCTCTAAGTAGAAAAGGCTCGCTCTCGATCTCCACTACCTGGTTGTTCAACAGCCCTCCGGCCAGCAACAGGGCCAGGTGTGCATCCTTGAGTGGGAGCAGGGGCTGAAACTGCCCGACTGCCTTTTTTTCAAAAAGCGCCCACAGAGGGCTGTTATCTGCCAGGCTCAGCGCCTCCTCAGCACTGGGGCCCTGGGTGTAAAGCAGTCCTGCGCCTTCAGTCGGAACCGAATAACGGTGGTGAATGTCTCCCAGAATGCGGGTAACTTTCAGACTGGAAGGCGGTACAGGCTCTTCCCGCTTTACCCCGAAGACTACGATCTGCCGAAAAGCCTGGTACTCCGGCTCAGGAAAACGCAGGGCAAACAGGTGGCTGTACCAGGAAGTGAGGTAGTCCTCCACCTTCTCCAGCACCCGTTCGGGGATGATAAAAACCAGCACTCCCTTGCTTAGTAATGCAGGTGTCCAGTGCTTGAGAAAGGTGCGTTCCAGTCTTTCCCCGTTCCCGTCATCATAAGGTGGATTCAGGTAAAGCAGACCAAAGCCTTTCCCAGTGTAGGAAAGACTGTCGCCGTGAAAAGTCCTGACCCCGTTCTTCTTACAGGCTGTCGCCCGCTCGCGGGATAGTTCAATCGCAAGAGGCCAGCCTTTGACGTGATCGGCCAGGGCCTTTACCGCCACTCCTTCCCCGGCGCAGGGATCGAGAACCTTGCAGCCAAGCGCTTTGTAAAAGTAATGCTTGATCAGTGTGGTAATACGGGGCGGCGTGGGATAGAACCCTGCCTTGGCTTTACCGGCAAGTCGCATTTAATACCTCCTCGTACTCAGGCGCTAATTCCGGCGAGTCTGCTGGCCGACTCGAGTCTGGCCCATACTTCAGGACTGCCCCGAAACCAGCGGGCCAGCTTGTAATAGCTGCCTTGGGGAACCAGGGCATGTTTGGGCAACAGTACACCCCCTTTTGGTGTTTCCAGATAAATAATGCCAAAGGTGTCTTTTAGCACCGGGCAGTAAGCCATCCGGGCTGCTATGCCGCCATGAAGGATTGTGCTGCCAAGCTGGATAGTTATCTCTGTCATACAACCTCCTGCACAGGCAGCACAGGGGGCAGCCTGGCTGCCCCCTGAGGGTTATTCTTTGTCTTGTAGCAGCCTCTCTACCTCAGCCGTTCCCAGCCTGGCCCAGGCTGCGGCCACCGCAGCGTTGAGCGCCTCGGCCTCTGCAACAGTTACCGGCTGCACTAGCCCGACCCGGGAATCCTCAGCACCAGTCTGATCAGCGGTGTAGGTATCTGCTGCTACCAGTAGCCTGGCCAGTAGGATTCGGTCCTGCCGCCAGGCGGCCAGGGTTTCTCGAAGCTGCTGTTCGAGTAGCTTGAAACTGTTATCCAGTAGATCCTGCGCCTCGGGCGAGAGATCGGCCAGAGTCCAGGGACTGGTATTACCCGAGTCATCGAGATTCCCTAGAGCACTGACATCTACCAGCATCTGGCGGGCCGGGCCTTCTGAAGCGTGTAGTACGATACGCGCATACGCTGCCGTGAGCATGGGACCATCGTTATTGTAGACCTCGATTAGCTGTCGTGCAGCCTGAGCCAGTCCTGGGTTATCCCAGACCCTGGTCTTTAGCATCTTGATGTACTCAGAAACGTACTGCACCTTCTGCCTCCTAGAGCTGGTAGAGCTTTACTCGCTTTGGAGAGGGCCCAAGTATTTCCTGGAAAACCTGAAGTACATCCTCCGGCTTCAGTCCTCCTAACCCAATACCAGGGAATGCCAGGTGGACCGTGTGTTCAGGATTCTCCAGCAACCACACTCGTAACTGTTTGGCGCTGAAACGGATAAGCTCCAGATCCGATTTTTGCCGAAAGCTCCGTTTGGTCTGGAAAGCCCCCCACAGACGGTTCTTGTACAGCACAGTGATAAAGCCGTACTCGCGGAAACCGCTTTTGATAAGCCCCTTCCGCTTTATCTGCTCGGCCAGAGCTTCCCGCAAACCGGGTACGCGCCTGGCCAGAGCCAGGGCTGCCCCGGCCCCCATTACCAGTCCCCCAGGAGTGATAACTCCATTGGTGGGGGCAGCCACAACACCCATTGGATCATTAATTCCTTCGAGAAAATCGCCCTTAACTACCATTAGTTTCCTCGCTCTGCTGAATCAAACCGGCCTGTTCCAGCCGGGCCTGGTCCTGGGGATACATGGGCCGTACCTTTGAGATTTCGTGAAGGTGAAACGTCTTCAAGGTACGGTCTGGGGCGAAAAGGTACTTCCCAAGACATTCCACCCACACCAACCATCCAGGCCGGGGTTGTTTTTTAGGCCCTGTTGCAGCATAAACACGTATCGGAGCCATGTCTTTTCCTTTTACATCGGACTTGCCGTAATGTGCATCTCCGGTAGGGAAGTTAGTAGCTCATTCAGCGTTTCCAGGTGCGAGCCATCCTCGGAGGCAACTACGCTGATATTGGTTATCGGCAGGGCCGCAATTAGCCCGCTCTCCCACCGTGGCGTAGGCGCTTCCGGTAGCACCGGCTCAACCCGGTAGCCCACATGCCGGGTAAGTTGGCGCATGAAGACTACCCGCTCTTCCCGCTGCTCTACCCTGGTAGCTTCAGCCAGCGCATAACTGTGCCGGGTGCAGGCTGTATCCGGGCTGTGCAGATGTAACTGACTACCGGTTACTACATAGTAGCTACAGCGTCCTTGCAGACGCTCATTCTCCAGGTAAGGATACATCTCAGCCGCATTGACCAGGATGGCTCTGGCATGAACTAAGAGCACTGTACTCGAGCGGGACAACTGCCCTTTTATCACGCCCGGGCTTACCAGCCGGGACAGCCCGTGCAGCCGGATCTCCTCCAGAATATCGGAGGGGTAGGGATACGAGTCCTGTCCCACGTAATCAATAACGTGGTTTGTTCCGTTGATCTCAACGATCTGCACTCCCCGCTTGATCTCAGCCTGGTATGGCTTGGGTGGATCGAACATAAAATGTTCCAAAGGCTTCCCACCAGCAGGAACTAGACCGGTCTCCAGGTAGACCCCACCCCGCTTGCGGGAACTGCCGCAGCCTCGCTCAACTTCAGGATTAGCCCGGGCAATAAACACTATCTACCTCCTTTCCCACTGCGATCTCCTTGATCATAGCCATCATCTCCTCAGAAGTAAGGCCATTACCAAGAGCTTGTCTTACTGCCTGTCTGAACAGCTCTGCCGGCTCCGGCTGTGCATCCAGGGCCAGAAGTATCTCGCCCAGCCCAGCCAACTGAGACTCCCGCCTGACCCGTCTTGCATCAGCGACATCAGCCGCGTGTAACTTGCCCGTCGTGTTAAGGCGTTCTACCAGGGCTTGTTGCTGTTCTGGGTTTAGACCAGCCACACCCTCGGCCACACTGGCGGCTACCTTGCCCTCTGCTACTGCCTGGCGCACCACCGCTGGCAGGGTAGTGAGCTTCAGACGCCGCTTCACTGTACCCAGACTAATTCCCAGGGCTGCGGCTATCGCCCTGGGAGCCTCCTCGGCGCTTAACCCTTGTTGCTGGTAGGTCTGGTACAGACTTTCTAGCGCTTCTACCTCATGCGCCGGGTTGGGCCGTCGGCTCAGGTTGGCGGTGATCCGGTACGCTGCTACCTCTGCTTCGGTAGTCTCGGGCGGCAGAATTGTGGCCGGGATTTGTTCCAGCCCTTCGCGCTTTGCATCGTCAAGCCGTCTGGCCCCGTCAACTACCTCGAAAAGGAAAGTCCCGACAGACCCGTCCTCGTAAGTAATCTGCTTTGGTTCAGGAAAGGCCCGCAGCAGTACCGTCGAGGCAAAGCCCAGCGTCTTGATCGCTCTTGTGCTGGCACTCCTGGCTCCGCTTTGCCACGGGGCGATCTCCTTGGTGGCCACCAGGCCCAGGGTGGGCTGGCGCTTCTGGAAAAGACTTGTTGAATCGCTCACGCTGCCTCCTGACCGGCCCGGGACTTCTGGTGAATGTAAAGCGAGGCCCACATGATGGCCATTGCCCGGGCATTCTGTACTTCGTGGTTAAGCCGGTATACAGCCCAAAACATGGGAGTCTGTTCGTACTCGTAGACCTCTTTTCCCAATGCGCGGGTAATTGCCTGTTTGATTCTCCAATACTCAGCATTCCAGTTGTACTCACTCTCCAGCGCAGCATCGAGGGACTCAGGTGTGGAGCAACCAGCCTTGAATTCCGAGACAGGTGTAGTCGCACGTATTGGCGGAACCCCAGCTAGGGCCGCAAATGCCCGAGCAATCTCAGTCACTTCTCGATACCAGTATTCTTGAGTGGCCTGCTGTAGCGCATAGTCGTGTAACAGGTTTATCTCTTGAAGGCTGGGGATGTTCCTGCACTCGTCAAAAATCGTCCAGAGGGCCAGATTACTTGTTCCTTCTACAGGCAGATCCTGGCTGGCCTTCTGACCGCATTGCAGGATGTCCCAGGTCAGAGCTTTCAGAATCTCCCTGCCTGTTACTGTTGCAAGATCGAGTTGAATCTGCATCGGATACCTCCTCCTGAAAAACTAAAAACTGGAAGGTGGGAGGCCGAAACCCCCCACCTTTTATGCCAGGGCCCGCTACGCAGTTCCCGGCACCTGTGAGTTAGCAGTCTCCCAGACTACCCAGTCGGGCCAGTCGTAAGCTGTTCCGTTCCATACGACATTTGTTAGGACTGAACCGTTACCGTAAATGATCAGACTGTCCTCACCGTCCTCCCGAACGACGGTGATCTCGACCCAGCCGTTCTGCTCCTGTGGGCTGCGGCGAATTACTAGCTCCCCAGGCCGCTGGAGCAGGACAGCCAGGGAAGCCTTGAGGCTGGCTTCCATCGCAACTACTCCTTTCCCAGCTGCGTGAAGTCTACTGCTGTGCTTTGTACGTGATGTTCCAGAGCTATTGTAATCTTCCTGCGATCTGGCCGGTAGTTTCCCGCCTTATCGTAGCTGCCCAGGGCAGTCAAGATCCGGTGGGCCTGTTCTTCGGTCAGGCTCTTGATCAGGGTCACTTTCGACCCGAGCACCGTGCTCAGGAAATTCCGCTGCTGCTGAGCCACAAGCGAGGACTCCCTGGCGTTGGCCCCGCTTGGAACCGTCAGCCCGGCCTCCTTTAGCGCCTCTCCCAGGTGCTTCATCTGGACTACCGTTGCCAGACCACCAGGCAGTTCTGGCCCTTTTGCAGCAACCTGCGCTGACTCCTGCGTCAGAGGAGCAGCCTTTTGTGGCGCAGGTGCAGGGGGTGGCCCTTCCTCCTCCTCGCGGCCCCGCTGGACAACCGTCCAGGCCGCCTTGTAGAAAAGCCCACCATCGGCTTTGTATTGCCCAAACACCGATTCGTGCTGGGGCTTACCCGAGCAGACCAGGCTCCAGAACTTGTAGCCCTGGGCCTCGCGGTAGCTGAAGGCCAACCCGGCTCCGCACACCGGGCACTCCTGTGGAAGCTGGGAGTAGAAGGAGAGCTGCTGGATCAGCTCCTTCGGTGAGGGCGCTTCCAGGGTGATTGTGGTCGAACCTTTGAACAACTGAACAACTGCTTTGTGCATAATTCCTACCTTTGCCAGGGTTTACCCGCCTGGCCCGGGCCATTGTCACAAACTGAAAAGGGGCAGCAAAAGCTGCCCTCTGGTTAACGTCGTTTTGCTTCAAAAAATCTCGGTTGGTTCGGGAAGGAACTTTACCCAGTCTGGGAGCGACCTTCCGCTTCCATCATCTACGGTTCCGCTGTACCTGAGTGTTGGCCCATCCCACCGGTCCCAGTGGCTCATGGAGCCCCAGGTGACCAAGATTGTGAAATACCCATCATCTACGGAGATATACCCATCATCGTAAATGGTAAGAGTATCTGCTGAATCCTCTGAAATGTTGCTCTGGACTCCTATCTCAACTCCATCCGACACCGGGTGAAAAATCAGCTTACCAGGCAGCGCCATCAATGCTGCGATGGTGGCTTTCAGGTCTACTTGAGCCATACATCCTCCTTTTATACCCACAAAAGTGGGGCAGCCTAGCTGCCCCCCTGGTTTACGCCGTCAGCTCAGGCTTGGGCTCAATAGTATCCGGGGTGCCGAAGTCCGAGGAACACAAGTACTGCCCTGTACTTGTCTTTTGTCAGGTGACCTCGAGCCCGCGCTTTGTGAGCAGCTCCGCTGACCGAAAGGCGCTTTTCTGGCGATAGATTGCCAACCCCATGTGCCTTTCCCGCAATGAGCAGGACAGGGATGCCATACGAACTGGCAGGATGGTCAGTTGTTAAGCGGTATCCATCAAATTCAATGTTCATATCATGCCCTTTTCTGATTACGCTGCCGCTGCCAGCGCCGGCCTCCCGGCATAGAAGCCCTCGAGGATCTCCCGCGCCGCCCGCATGATCCGGTCGAGCGACTCCTCCAGCTTCTCCACCGTGCCCCGGAATGCCAGGATGTAGTTTCGGCTCCCCTGCATCGGAAGCCCGATCTCCCGACCGACTGCGTAGGCCACAGCCTCTGCTTCAAGTTCTTCCAGCGTGACATTGCGTTCCCGGGTAACGTGCGCCAGCGAGATGTGCGCCCATTCATGCAACAGGGTCTCGGCCTTCGCTCTGAAATTTATTGTGCTGGATAGCTGAATCTCCCGTCCGTTGGTCCTGCCGATTGTTCCAGCAGGTAGCAGCGCCTCCCGCACCTTTACCGGACAAGCCTGCGTCAGTCGGGCATACAGGGCAGCTTCTTCAGGCTGGTCTCGGCCCAGCTCGATGGGCTTACCCTCGGTCTGAGACACGTCGAAGACATATGCGGTGTGGAATCCTACAATCCGCCTGTCTTCCTTTACCTCGCCGGTGGCCCTGTCTACTGTCTCTACATTCTTTATGGTCGGGGCCAGGATGGCGATGGCCCGCTCACCTTTCTTCACTTTCCGACCCATCTCATTCCATCGCTTCATCCCGGCCACCAGGCTGGCGTCGGGCCGCTGGAAGAGAATCAGCACGGTATTACGGGCGCTGTACTGGTGGAAGCGCCCCATTTTCTCCAGAAGCTTGAGCAGGTTCTGGCTCTTGCCTTGCTTAAGCTCCTCACTCAATGTTTGCAGATGGGCTTGTAGCCGTTCCTTTAGCGCTTCGCTGTTCATCACTACGCCTCCCTGCCGGATACGGTGTTCTTTTTTGCCCGCTTGTTTTCATGGCACCAGCATGGGCAGTGCGTGAGTGAACAACACGCTGACTCGTGGTAGGGGCTCTCGACGCAGTGTGTGCTACACGTACACATCTGGCTGGTTGTGGTGTGAGTATCAGTTTCCATACACCTTCCTCCCAGGGGCAGCTTGCTGCCCCCTGGTTCAGCCCTGAACCAGAAAAACGTAAACTCTCCCCTCGTAATACTTGGGGAGTTTGCACATTAATCTGTCGCTTGCCTGTTATGTCTCGTCTGCCAGCGCCCTGAGAACCAGGCTGCCTTCCTGTTCCCACTCAGTAAGCTGGTGTGGGGCCCGGAAGTAGGAAAGAATCTGCTGGAATTCCTCAGGACGCAAATACTTCCAGTCCGGTCTTTCCAAACGTACTGGATCGCCAAACGTTACCTTGCTGGCAATCTGATCAGTCCGTGCCCAGTGAATCCAGTACAACCGTTCACCGGCCAAACCGTTTGGAACCAGCAGTTCCCGCCGCACCTTGCGGCAGACCTCTTCCAGGGCATTTGTAACACTGGTTCCTTCATGGTCGTCCTGGTCCCGCAGGATCACCAGAACATCATCACCCCGGAAGAAGATGTCTACGTCGCACCAGGCAGTCCCAGACCAGAAGTTTGGGTAGGGAAACCTGGGGTGGGAAAGTACCTTCATCGCTCCTCCTTAAATCTGTTTGGCTTAGTAGCCTTATTCCCAGGGAATGAGGTAGGGCAAGGGAATTCTGTCACCGTGCTCGTAGGCTGTCTCAAGCCACAGCCGGCGGGCATCCTTGATCATCTCCAGCGCTTCTTCTACTGTCTCGCCTACTGTGACACAGCCGGGCAGATCGGGAACAAAAGCGGTGTAGCCCCCTTCTATCTCGGGAATTACCGTAACGGGATAGCGTAGGCTCAGGTAGTATTCAAGTGAATTCTGGTTTTCCATCATCACCACTCCCAGGGCCGTAGGCCCTCCAGTTTGCCTTTCAGGAAAGCCGTGAGTTCGGTTCTTGTTGGGCCTTTGCTCCAAAACGCTCAGCAAACTGGCGATCAACCTCTCCTGCCAGAACTGGATATGCCTCTTTGATCACCTCGACAACCAGTCACGGGCGGCCAGGCCGCCCGCTGGTCTCAAAAAAAGGTTCAACCCACGAAGAGAAGGTAGCGTCTTACTTTAAACCCAGCTCTGCTGCCCGCTGCAAGAACCGCTCCCGTGCATACTTCGGCCCCCAGGGCTGGACTGGTGCGGGATAGGGCCGCACCCTGGGCTCGAGGCCAAAAAAGTCGCGCCCTTCAGTCGCCTTCAGCCGGGTGTCTACCCAATCAACCTCGATTGGCAGTGGCCAGATGAGCCCTCTGGACTGGAAGATACGTTCCAGTATCTTTTCTTCCAGCGCCCTCAGTTCGGGTGCTAATGGCTTGAGGGGTGTTATCAGATCTCCCAGTAATGCCTCTGCTGCATCATGCAGCAGGGCCTCAGCAAAGAAATGCCGCACCAGGTAGCTGGCCATTACCGAGTGCTGGGCCACGGTAACGGGGCTATGCCCGTTCCAGCGGTGAATACGCGAAAGGGATAGTGCCAGATCTTCTAGCGGTAAGTGCAGAGTTGGCTGATCCAACCGAATGACTCCTCGCCCAAATACTACCTGCATAACTTACCTCCGAAACAATCAGCACCATACCCAGCTGACCAGGATCCCCAGCACGAAACCTCGTGCTGCCCAGTGCTGCCAGATCAGAGTGGGAATCTGAAGATCTACCCCGGCAACCTGTTCCAGTCTCATCGCCACTCTCCGGGTGGATCAAACCGCCCCTGCCAGATGCCCCGGCGCTGCTGCCGAGCTACTGCTTCCGCCTGGGCGAAATAGCCCCCGCTGAACCGGGCAAAGTCCAGGGCCCAGCCCTGCTCCACCAGCCAGCGGTTTACATTAACCCCACCTACGCTACACACTGCTACTACCCGGCCAAACCGGTCTTTGCGGCGCTTCTGGCAGTGGACTGTCCGCTGTCCCAGCCAGGTGCTCAAAGCATTTGCCGCCTGCCGTCCGCAGGCCCAGGGCTGGCCCCGGGCATCCAGGCAGGTCTGGCGGCTCTCTACCGCATCAATGCCCCAGAGGCGGATCGCAACTCCTTGTATTTCAATGGTATCGCCATCCACCACTGAAGCCCGCCCGGAAAAAGAGACTGCCTGGGCAGCAGCCCAGGCCAGTAGTATTACCAGTGCAATTATCTTTAGTGTCTGCCTCATGCGAATTGCTCCTGCGCCCTATGGGCCTCCACTGCCCGGCAGACCGCCTCGAGGAACAACCGGGGCAGGCGCGAGTAGTGCGCCAGCAGCCGCTGGCCCCGACCGGGCTGTTCCAATCGACTGCTCACCAGCAGATCAAACTCGAGCCAGGCCCGCTCACGTACCAGCTTCTCGCTGGCTGCAAGCTGGTTGATCCAGTCCTGCGAGAGGGGCTCCTTCCAGCACCGCCTGGCGATTCCCACGGCCTCGGCCCGTTGCCACAGTACCTGTGGATCACGCAACGGCAACCCTTCTACCAGATCTAGCTGGAGCTGATCGGACAGGCGGTACTCGACTCTGGGGTACTGACCATTCTTTTGCAGGGCTCCATCCCTGACCAGATCCAGCAGGGCAGTGAGAATCGTGGCCTCAGCCAGCGATCCTCTGAGTCCCCAGTCATCGTGGGCAATCTTGTAAACCTGATCGAGAGTTTTTGGGCCATCGGCTATCAGCTGTAGTAGTTGTTCACGTAGCGTCATACGTTTACCTCCCTGGCCCTGCGGTGCAAGGCTAGATGTGCTGGTGTACTGGTTGGAGCTATCTTGTAGACAAACTCCCGTCGGGCCTGGTGGTAGGCGGTCTCGCCCCAGAAGTTGCGGCCCATCTGGGCCAGCTCCTCGACCCGGTAGCGCTCGAGGCTCTTCTGCTTCCGGTCTGCATTACGCGCCTGCTGCTTCAAGGCCAGAGTAGCCGAGAGGATACTGGGGTGCAGCGCCTGCCACACCTGCTCCTCTACCTTCTCCGCAAAAGCCCCCCTGTCTCCCGGTAATAGCGCATCAACCAGGCCGATCCGCAACGCTTCCTCATCACCCAGGGGCAGCAAGCCGTTGGTCAGTTCCAGGGCAGTGCGCTGCCCAACCCGGCGCGGCAGCAGATAGGTCCAGTATTCCGAGCCGTACAGGCCTCCCATCCCCTTGTAGTGCGGATTCAGCACCACACCCCGGCGCAGCAACACCCGGTCGGCGGCCAGGGCCAGGATCACTCCCCCTGCGCCGGCATTCCCCCGCACCGCCGAGAAGACCATCTGTTGCTCCATCTCCAGCAGCTCCAGCACCACATCATTGATGGCGTTGATACTTTCCCAGCTCTCCAGCGCCGGGTCTTTCGCCGCCTCGATAGTCCCCAGATGGATGCCGTTGCAAAAAGTGTCGTGGCCGCCCCATAGCACCAGGGCCGCAATGGGCCGTTGTTTAGCCGCCCGTATCGCTTCCCGCAGACTCCGAGCCTGCTCAGTGCTGAAGGCCCCGCCCTGGAACTCCCAGGCCAGGTGCCCCACCAGTTGATGATAGGGAGGGCAGTTGACAGTTTCTTCCCAGTAGCGGATCTCCTGGTAGCCACCGGCACCCCACCACTCCGGTATGCCTGCCAGGCGGTCGCCCAGCACCTGAGTAGCCGGCAGTTTAATACCGCCTTTGGTCTTCAGATGGCTGATCCATACTGCGCCATCCAGTGTCCGCCGCAGGATCGCGCCGTTCTGGTGAGCCACTACCTCACCCGGCGTACCCCGGTTAACGTTCTCGTAGCTAGGTCGGGCCCCGTAGAAATAGCAGGCCAGGCCCAGCACCTCGTCCAGTACACCAGGGGAGCCATCTGCCGCCTGGATGCGTCGGATAACCTCCTGGGTAGGCATTGTAGCCCAGTCAATCGCCCGGTCTTTCTGCTTGATCACCGGGTGCAGCACCCCCCAGGCCCCCTCGAGCTCCTTCAAAGGAGTAGGCCGCCACTCACCCCGCCGCCAGGCTGGAAAGTGGTGAAGGGCCTCGAGGACACACTCCACCGCCGCCTCCACCACCTCGTTCTGGTAGATGGAGCTTTTAGGAGCCTGACGCATGGGAAACTCCCGCCAGGCCCAGACATCCCCGGCATCCATCTCAGCGTTGGCTTGCAACAGGGTCACTCCCCAGCGGGGCTGGCCCTGCATAATGGCGTGATCGAGGCTGTAAGCGCCGCGATCCCCACGTACCCCAGGATGCACAATCAGGGTCGGATAGTGACTCCAAACACTCTCTGGCACCGCCGCTTTTAGAAATGGCGCAAGGATCAGATCGGGCTGGAAGAGCGCTGCTGCCTCTTCCATTACCTTATCGCTCAAAGCAAATTCGATACTTAGTGTGTACCCCCGGCGGGTTAGTTCAACCTGGAGACGTTGGCTCATCGAGTTATGTGACGTAGTTAGGAACAAGACACGCATTTGTTAACCTCAATTGGCAAAAGACTTTGAAGGCCGTGTGACAGCATCTCTAGCCCAGGAGCACCAACCCCAGAACAACCACCACAAGACCGACCACGAACAACACTGGCCCAAGCCAGCGCGTTACCAGTGCTTGAGCCTGGGAACTATCCTTCACTGAAGGTTGAAAAAACCCTGGCAGTGCGATAATTGCCGTCAACATCATTAAGAATCCCGCCACGATCAATGGCCAACCCAGCAACGTAAGCATTCTCGTACCCTCCTAGAAAGAACCTCTCAGAGAAAAGGACACTCTCCGAGAGGCGAAAAGGACGCTTACCTGTCTGCTACCCGTAAATAGGTGCAGTGTAGATTACTTCTCCGTTCAGGTCGCGGTAAGCAATAGACCGAACAGGTGCATACCCGGCGCGATGAAGCTCGACTTTCAAGCCGCGAAGCGCTGCCACCTCCTGTAGAGAGGTAGTTAGAGCCCGCATAGTAGGCTGGGGAAGTACGAGCCTGCGTAGAAGCCGGGAAGCATCGTTAGCGCTGAACTCAGGACCGAGTGCGAGAATCTGCCCAAGAATATCCCGGGTCTTCGCATCAGATTCCTTATCCAGCGCCGCCAAAACAAGCTCCATAAAACGTGCTTCTCTGGCGGGGAGCTTATCCACCAGCGAAGCCAGCTCCTCAGGACTGCTGAGGTTAGGACGGAAGCCAACCTTCTCCAGACGCTCTATTACCTCCGAAGAGACGATAGGCTCAGAGAAGTGTGGGCCATCACCTTCCTGTTCCCGCTCGAGACGAGAGACCGCCCGTACTTCCTCGCCCGAAGCAAGGAAACGCTGGAGCCACGCTTTACTCTCAGCTACCCGCCGATCACCCCACTGGGGATGCCGAACACGAGTACCCTTGATAGCGGGCTTGGGCTTGAGATCCCAGGGGTAGACATCGTAAACTCTTCCCTCCGGGCTCTTCCAGTCACCAACCGAGCGAACCCTCTTTACCTCCTCCTTCCTTGAGTCATCCTTGCGAATGACCAGACTGGAGGGGGCTTTTTGTTGGCCAAGGTGTTTAGCGGTTTTTTGCAGGGCTTCTTTCAAAGCGGCCCAAACAATCAGGGCAACCTTGTCATTCCGAGAGAAACGCTCGAAGCGCCATCCCTCCCGTGCAGCCTGAAAAAACTCTGCTTTTGCCACCTCGTCCTTCCTGAGAACTACCCTCAAACCCTCGAGGGCCTCCTGTACGTTCCAAGGCTCCCGCCCCAGAACTGCCTGAATCCGACCAGCCCACAAAACCGTCCGCACCATGATGTGTACCTCCAGGTACTATATTACCAAACCAGGGAAATTCGGTAAACAACAAAAAACCTAGCACTCCTTGTGCAAAAGTTGACTGACAGCCCGCCACTCCTGGCCTTCAACACGGGCGACCAGTACCTCCTTGACCACATCCGCATGGCAAGGCAGTGGGGCGCACCAGCACGCAAGCGCCAACTCCCTGCCTTCTTTTAGCTGCTTAGCCAACCTCTCAATCTCCTGCCGCTGAGGGCTGTCCTGTAACATCCGCTCAGCCAGCCATGCGCGATATTTCTTGATAACTTCCCCCCGCCCTCCATCCTTGCCTATTTGGAAAGGATTGCCTAAAGCAGAGGGACGGCCCACATAATGACCGCCCTTTTGAGCTTTCCGGTTTATCACCAGTATTTTTTCCATACCCAAGATTCTGGGGCGGCGCTTTTTGCCGCCCCCTTGTTTACTCTCGTACCAGGTCGGCAATCCGTTCCAGTGCCCCGGCTCGAGCCAGGTTCACCACCGGAATGCCCCGCCTCGAGGCCAGCCGTATCGCCTGCCCCGTGCCTCCAGTTTTAGGGCCGCACTCTCGCTCGTGCTCGGCCCCATCCGGTGTCCAGCAGATGACAAAGGCCACCGGATCGTTCAGGCCCACTCCCAGGATCTGGTGCGAGTTGCGGGCCATTAGTTTCTGCACTCCCTGAGACAGACCACCCCAGGCCGGATGGAGGGTGGACGCCAGCTCGAGGGCTTCCCTGCTTGGGCTGGTCAAAGCACCTCTTTCACCATAGCCGTTATACCCCGGCCAAGGCAGAAAGACCTCTACAGATCCTCCAACAGCCCGGGCCCCCCGCTCAAAAGCCTGGTCGGAGCCAGTCGCCCCACCGGTACGGAGCGTCCAGCCCAGCTTAGCGAGCCGGGCTGCAATCCGCTCCATGAGTTTCCGTGCATGATCTGGGGCAGAGCGGCTCCCTACCCCGGCGTAAGTTTTCATGCCCGACGTGCTAGGGCAGCGGTTTTCTGCCCTCTGGCTCAGCCTGTGCCTTTGCAGTCTGTCTTATACCCTGACCCAGCTTACTGCCTGCCAGCCCAGTACCGCCAGCGCAACCATCGGCATCAGCCAGTAGCTTCGCTGGTAGTGCTCGAGCAGCCCCTGTGCCTGGGCTAACTCCTGCTCCTTAAGTCCCTCCTGCCTGAGGATTTCCATCGCCTCGACATTGGCAGCTTCCTCTTCGGGAATCAGAACTAGGCCCACTCCAAACGCCAGGGCCAGCACAGCGATGGAGGCCGGGTTGAATAGAAAAGCCAGCGTCAGTCCACTACCCAGGAGCATCCACCGCACAATTGCGGTGCGATAAGCCAGCAAAGCCCACTGTTCCTGCCGAGCAAACCGCAAAGCATGGGCCGCCTCGTGTGCAGCCAGGGCCAGGTCTCGGACAGTACGGCCCTCAGCAGTACGTTTTCTCAATACCACAACTTGATAAACAGGTAAGAAAGCATCCTGCCACCCTTTCTGAAACGGAATTCCCCGCCGCCTCAGGAGATACCCTCCCGAGAAGGAAAGCACCCCGGTAGCAGCTTGCTCTACTCTCCGGCGCTCTGCGTAATACACCAGTAGCGCTACTACGATCACTGCTCCAAGTAGAATCTCCATGCCTTCATCCTAAACCAGCGGAAAACAAAAAAAGGGGGCCGAAGCCCCCAAGCAGTTCCCAACCAGCGATCAGAACACATTGTCCTCAGGTATCTCGTCCTTATCTCCTTCCTTCTCATTCTCTACGACTACCACCACTGCCTTACCATTGACGGGGTGGGCGTTGAAGAGTACGGTCAGGCCTTTCCTGTTCCCCAGACCGGTGCCGATCCGGGTCCAGCGCGTCCGTCTCTCTCCGTCTTTTTCGTACTCGACCGGAGTAAAGACCTTATAGGGGCCGTCTCCAAGAACCAGGTCTTCTCCTACCACCACTGCCCGACCCTGGGCGGGAATAGCGTCCAGCAACAGGGTTAACCCCTTGCTGTTAACAAAGCCTGCACCTATTCTGTTCCAGAAAGTCTTCTTGTCTCCAACCTCGACCGGAACAAACACACCATAACTGTTCATCCAAACCTCCTTAGCCCGACTTTTTAGCCCGGCCTTCCCGTTGGGTAAGGTCTTATGAGCTTGCACCCTTCTACCTGGGGCTGGAGCCCCCTGGTCTTACTCCCAGATCCCTGCCCCATGCCCAACTTGGGAGGCAGAAAGAGCTACACTGCAAGTGTTCTGCTACCATCGTAGTGTGAAGCCCTATATCTGCTATAACAAGAACGGCTTCCGCCTCTATCCCTCTCGCACCTTGCAGGGAGAAGCGGCAGTCGCCTTTCTCCGTTTTGCCCAGGACTACCTTCAAGCACTGGCCCGGCGTTATGGAGAGCGGCCACGCTTAAGGCTCGAGGCTGACTACCTCGAAGCGGACCTCTCCAGCGCTCCCAGGACGCTCAGAGCAACCCGTTATCTGGTTCGCTGACAAGGTAAAAAAAGAACCCTCTGAGAAAAAGGACAATTCTCAGAAGGCAAAGAAGGACGGAAGGGACTTGCTAGTCCAGAACAAGCTCGGGGTGTGTATAGGCTATAAACCCCCTCACCCAAGTTTTTGCTTTGGGCGAGTACTCGATCCCCAGAGCTGGCTTATTCCAACCCCTTTCACCCGTGAGGATGAAAGGGGCGTCGTGGCAGAGATAATCGAGCTTTTCGTCATAGTACTTCTTAACGAAGAACTCCTCGAAAAGTTCGATTGCCTTCTGGACAGCTATCTCGTCTTGAAAGAACAACACCAGCTTCTCCATGATTTACCTCCGTGCAGTAATATAGTATTACCTGATTCTTGACCGTTCAACCCCTCTCGAGTACCATAAAGGTGGAAGGGACATCTTTTCCCCTCCGTGCCGCAAGTGGCCGGGCCTTCCCGGTCATTTTGCGTTAACCTAGAGCTATGTCCAAGGCCATTGTCCGCCGTGAAACTCGAACAGTTACCCATTTTGACCTTGCCCCAGAGGCCAGTCCCGATGACGTGTTGAACTTCCTGCGCCTGGTTTTTGCAAGAACCGGGGAGGAGCTGCGCTTCGAGGCCGGCTCTGATTACATAAGTGTGGACTACTCTAGTGCCCCAAAAGCCTGGGGCTGGGTCGTCGAAGGAATGCTCGCGGTGCGGGACGGAAAGGTCAAGCCCCACGTAGAGCAGGCGCCCGATGGTTCGATCATAATGTCCTTCCGTAAGCCTGGCCCTACCAATTAAAAAGAACCTCCCGAAGACAAGGACTATCCTCGGAAGGCAAAAAGGGCTGCCTGTTATGCGGCGATTTGGGCCTTCAGGGTTGCGGCCAGGGTATCCAGATCAGCTTGATTTACACTCCCGCCCGCCAGAAAGCGGTCGAGAATGTCTAGCTTTGCCGGTTCAAGCCCAAGCCTTTCCCGTTGTAGAGCCCCTTCCAGATCCTCGAGTACATCCTCTTCAGATGCCACCATATCCTCCAGCCGGGTGCCGGTCTCGGGGTGCGGGACCGACAGGCTGAGAATGCGGTTTGCCTCCTCCAGATAGAGAAGGCGATCGAGTGTTTCCAGATCTTCCCCAAGAGCTTGCGCCAGCTCGGGGTGGGTGGGAGTGCGTCCAAGACTTCCTTCCAGTTCCAACCGCACCGCTACCAGTTTCCGAAGAAGCCGGTTCTCGCGATACGTACCAAGACAATTCTGAGTCAGGTACTCTCTGACCTTACGGTCCAGAGATACGTTCACCCAAAAAGTCAGGTTCTTGGAACCTTTGGGAAGCGGCTTCTTCAGCACCTCCACCACTTCACACAGAAGCTCTTGAGCCAGGTCACGGGCCTCGTCACCAAGGCGGTAGAACAGCCGGAAAGCCTTCTCGAACGCCAGGTAGCCGTAGTGTGCTACCAGTGCGCTGAAAGCCTGGCAATCCCCATGCTTGTAGGCAACGTAGTTCCGCATGACCATCTCCTGGGACAACAAAGCCCCACCGCCAACCATCAACCGGATGCTGTCGTACATGATGTACCTCCAAGGACTATATTACCGCATCTAAGTAAAATCGTGTCGTCTTCCAGGGAGACGGAGAGACAAACTTGGTCAAGCGTACTTTAGCCGTAGTAACAGAGCCTGGTCGCAAAGCCCGGGCAGGCGGTCAAGACTGACCGGCACCGTATAACCCTGCTCTGCCAGATAGGGCAGCACCTGCTCAGTCGCCAGGTTGCCTACAAGCTCGTCGCCGGCAAATGGACAGCCGCCAATGCCTCCCAGGGCGCCCTCGAGCCAGCGCACACCCGCATCCAGTACCACCTGCACCTTTTCCAGCGTGCTTTCTGGCCGGCTATGCAGATGAACACCGATGCTTTCGCTGCTGGTGTGCGCGACCACTGCCCGCACGGTGTCTTTGATGGTGCTTGCCGTGGCCACTCCGTAGGTGTCGGCAAGCACAATTCCGGAAAGTCTTCCGAGCTGTCGCAGTTGCTGAACAAACTGCGCGGTAAGGCCGGGCGCCCAGACATCGCCATAGGGGTTGCCGAAGGCCATGGAGAGATAGACCACAAACTGCTTTTCCTGGGCCTGAGCTGTGAGCTGTTCCAGCGCCTGCCAGGCTTCCTCGATACCCATGTTGAGGTTTTTGCGCTGGAAAGTCTCTGAGATGGAAAAGGGATAACCCACCTTGGTCAGATGAGGGGCTTGCAAGGCCCGCTCCAGGCCCTTCTCGTTGCCAACAATTGCCAGATACTCGCGCCCTTCCGGCGCTGGCAGGCCCGCCAGCACCTCCATGGCATCGGCGTGCTGAGGCACCCATTTTGGCGATACAAAGCTGGTCAGGTCGAGGCTTTGAAAGCCGGCCTCTAGCAGTTTGTGCAGATAGGCCAGTTTTTCTTCGGTGGGAATAAACCGCCCCAGGCCCTGCCAGGAGTCTCTGGGGCATTCAACCCACTTCACAATTCCGTACTATAGTACACCTAACCACCACACCCCCTGTTCTACGCCTCAGCAACACTATCGCCGAGTTCAGGCGGATTTAACCGCAATTGTGCTACGGTTAGATGCGCCCGTAACCGGGCCATGGTCTTCTTCATGCGCCGCAACTCGCGCCGCAAATTGCGAATCCTCACATTATGCCACCTGCTCACTGTTTTCCTCCTTTACATCCGAAGTAAGGGGGCAGCGTCTTTCTGCCCCCTGGTTCCTACCTTTGCCTTCCGGCACACACACCAAAATACGCTCACCCTGACCTCGAGGGAACTACATTTACAGTGCGATTTGCGATTCGGAGACTTGCCACGACAGCCACCAGGGTGCTACAATAACCTGGCCTGTTGAAGGCAGCCTCAGCTGCACTGCTGATGGTGTACTTCCCCGCCCACTCCCCGCAAGGGGGGTGTGGTGGTTAAAGGACGTACTCCCAGTGAGACCGATGTAACGGAATCTCCTCAAACTCCGTAATTACCTTCCAGAGCCGCTCAGCGTCTCTGGTACTTCCCAAAAATTCAAATGAAAGAGGAAAAGGAACTCGTGCCGTGTCAGCAGTATATATAACGTCCACCTCTTGTGGTGCCGAGGGGTCACCTTCTACTTGAAATGTATAGAGCGCCTCCCCAGCTTCGCCAGCAAACCACGCGAAGCTGACACGAATACGTGCATCAAGCCCCGCTTTCCTGAGAGTAGTCACGATGTTTGTGAACCACTCGATCTTCTCCATTATGTCCTCCTTTACATCCAAAGTAGGGGGGCAGCGCTTTTTGCTGCCCCCCTTGTTTACTCTGTCAGAGCCACTTGCCTTCAAGCAAGGAAACCAGCCTTTCCCTGATGTCAGGATCAAGGTCGTCGGGGAATAGGTGTCCCTGCTCCAGGGCATTGACCAGATCAGTCGCCAACTCTTTCTTCTGCTCCAGGCGTAGCTGTTTTACAAGAGCAGAAGCTGTATTGTCCTTGTGTGCCATTACTTTCTCCCAAAATCAGCCGGGTTTTCTCCCCAGCTCGCAGTCTCCCACTTGAGAAGCCGATTGGAAAACTGATTGGCTTCCAGCCACTCCATTGCTAGTCTGACCTGGTTGTGAAGTGACGGATCAGCTACCCCGGTCCGTACCATCCTGGATTTGACCCAGAAAAGGGCGACCTGGGAGTCGGAGTAGATCGGCCAGTCGATGCCCTGCTCCTGGCAAACAATCAACGCCTCGACTATAGCCAGGAATTCTCCAAGATTGTTCGTTCCATGAGGGTAGGGGCCCCGATGGAAAACCTGCTCGCGGGTCTCGGTAAAGACTCCGCGATACTCCAGCCGGCCCGGGTTGCCGCTGCAAGCAGCATCCACACAGATGCTGGGCATGATGATGCTGCCCGGTAGAGACCGGGGGCGCTCAAGCACCTGGACTCCTCCCCCATTCCCAAAAGCCCGCTCCGCCTCGGCTAGAGTCCCGAAGGCCTGGAACCGGGCCTTGCTAAAGCCTTTTACCTGGGCTTCCGCCTCCGCCCAGGTAGTAAAAATGCCGGGCTTCCGCCCGGCCCAGACAACGTAGTATTTCATAAGGTGCTCCTACAACTCTGCCAGCGCCGCCCGTACCCGCGCCCTTCGGGTGCCCAAGCGCTTCTTGCGCTTGTCCCCGTGGGTCTGGGTAGACCGGCCCAGGCCCCATTCGTGGCCCCGGGCTATTGTGACTACCTTTTTGGTCTTCACCACATATCCTCCTCCAAGCGTACCCGGATAGCCTTGCAGAGAGTATCCAGCACTTCGTCAGCCATTGCCTTGTTATGTTGGTGAGTAATCCCAGCGTCTATTTCTTCTAACAGAACTAGTAGCCAGTGGACTTGAGCATCAACTGGCTTGGCCAGAATTGCGCTAACTGTCGCTTCTACAGTGGGTCCCATAAAACACTCCTTAACAAAGACAAGCCCACACCAAGACCACTCGGCTAATCCAGACAGTTATGCGCCTGCTGAGTTAGGGGGGGACACTCATGACGACCGGGTTCTGCACAGAGCGCATAATGTGCAGTCCGGCGGTGTCCCGCTCGGGAAGCAGAGGGATCGAACCTCTCCCCGTGGGTTACATTTGTACTGATGGGCATCGGTGGGGGCTACCCCCTATCCTGCCCACCTTGTACACCTTCCCACCTGGGGCGGCTAACGCCGCCCCAGGTTCTTACCTTTGCCTTCTTGCACACACACCAAAATAGGCTCACGCTGGCCTCGAGGAGCCTCGAGGTAACCAAAAAGAAGAGCGGCCTTCTCAGCCCCTAACACTTCTACCAGCTACCCTACTGCCTGGAAAACGCCCATCGGATGACCCAGGCCAGGATCAGTCCGATCACCACTCCTGCTAACAGCCCGGCCCAGAAGCCGAACTGTACCCCTTGTTCCCAGATCCAGGTTGCATGTTCAAGGCTCATCGCGGTTCAATCAGCACAATGTCGGCCTCGCGTTCGACGAAGATCAGATGTTCGATCCGTGGCCTGAGTCCACCAAGCTCGTGTACCCCCCCAAAGACGTATATCCGTACATTTTCAAACTGCATCCCCACGTTAATCAAAGCTCGTCGCAAGCTGTGTGCAGTCTGAAAGAGGGGCTGCGCGTTTCGCCATCCTTCTTCAAGAAACTCTGCCATTGTCCGGCCCCGCAGTCGGTCTTTGGAGACCACCAGACAGGCTACCGCACGTCTGTCAGCAAAACCTACCAGACGGAATCTCTCCCTGGTAGCTTCCCAAACCGGGCGGCACTCCGCATCCGGCATCATCTGCCACGGAGCGCCCCCAAAGATAGGGACGGGCAGCCCACCAGGAGTCATAGCTTCCCCGCGCCCGCCCTGCGCCAGCCCAGCTCCCATTACCAAAACCATCACAAACAAAAGCATTTTCATCGGAACCCCTTTCCCTTGCCTCCTCCCAGATACCGGCTGATTCGCC
This sequence comes from Deinococcota bacterium, assembly GCA_041695225.1. GTDB lineage: Bacteria > Deinococcota > Deinococci > Deinococcales > Thermaceae > Meiothermus. The sequence continues at coordinate 58,144 of JBGFRI010000011.1, read as the reverse complement.
GTACCCAGGACTCTAAAGCTGCTATCCTGCCCTCCATACCGCGCTTGATTAGTGCCTCTGTCTCGTCCAATCGGTTCTCTACCTCCAGCAGTATCCTTCCTCGTTCTTCGTCAATCCGGGCTCTGAGTTCCCTGAGTTCCTTCTTTCCAGGCGGTGTAGATGTGTCCCCGGAAGAAGGAACTGGCGCGAGGGTGTCAACCCGAGCGCTCACCTTCAAGGAGAGCTCACGAGCCTCCCGGGTTGAATCTCTGAGCGCCTTGAGTCCGGGGCTGAGCCCGCCCAGCCGGGTCTCCGTCCGGTGAAGCTGATGCTCCAGGCGGTCTACTACCCTGCGAAGATGCTCGACCTCGGCCTCGAGCCTGCCGATCTTGACCAGGGCCGCTCCCAAAGTCAGCGCACTTTCATCAGGTAGGGGGAGCCACTCCCCCTCTGGTTCTCCATCTTCCTCAAGCCCCGCTTTAGCTACATTCAGCCCGTTCAGGATCTGTTCGTTCATCTCTGTACGGATCGTTACCAGCCGTTCGCTTTCCCGCACCATCTCCAGCGTCCGCTTCCGTCCGACCGAACGTTCGGGGTCGTACAGCCGGACAGCCGCCCGAATCCTGGCCTCGGCCAGCTGTCCGTCCGGCTCCTCACCGAACACTGTACGATAGGCTGCTATCCACTTCACCCGCTGCCGTTCAACCCCCTGTCCGGTCTGTTCGGACTCAGAAATACCCTCGGATGAAGGAATGGGATCATCGGCCTGAACCGGGCCCGCTTCAGCGACTGACTCAGGCTCTGCCGTGTTGCTCCCTTCGGACTCAGCGTCTGCTGCCGTTGAGGGCACGTCCTGGCAAATACCAAGCGGCAAAGCTGCCGTTATAACGTCCTCTGGTGCCTTATTCTGTACGGCCTTCAACGCTTCTGTCCGGCTGCGTACTGCGCCCTTGCTTAGCAGCCGGTTGGCTTCCTCTGCTACCTTCTCCCACCCCTCATGCGTAGCGCCGAACACCCGCAGGTATGACTCCCGCCAGCGTTGACGGGTCTTCCCGGTCAGTCTGGCCTCGAGGGCGGCGTCCATACCCTGTCCAGGCAGAGAAGGGGGGTTGTCCACCTGGACAGGGGGGGTGTCCGGGGGTGTCCCGCGACTGTTCACACCCTGCCTGTCCGGGCTGTCCAGACCTGTCTCAAGAGTAGTACGCCGGTCTCTGACCTGCCGATTACCCCGCTTTTTCATACCCATCTTTCCTCCTGACCTGTCCAGGGGTGTCCGCAGTTGTCCGAACCTGTCCATACCCTGCCCATCTGGACAGGGGTGTCCGGTCTCTGGTCAGGGGGGGTGGTCCACCCGGACAGGGAGGGGTTGTCCGGGGGTGTCTGTCCAGGGTGTCCACCGGGACAGGGGGGTGTCCAGGGGTTGTCCGCCACGCTGCTAACCCGTCTGGTACACTTCTTCATGCCCATGCCTCCCTATCACCGTGAGTCATTTTGGCGGTCGATTTGGTCTCGAGGGTGCCCTTTCCCTGTCTACCAGGACAGGGGGGTTGTCCAATACCAGGACAGGGGGTTGTCCACAAGGACAGGTGGGGTGGCCGGGGGTTGTCCTTCATGCTGCTAATCCGTCTGGAACGCTTGTTCATGCCTATCACTCCCCGCCGGCCAGGCTGACTTTACCGGCGGTTCTGGACTCGAGGGTGTCCGTACCCTGTCCACCTGGACAAGTGGGGGTGTCCACCTGGACAAGGGGGTGTCCGGGGGTAGAGATGGGACAATAAGAGCGACAGGAACGGCAAAATATGGCTAACAAAGGCAACAGACAGACAGGGGTCAAGGGAGGTGGACAGGGGGTTGTCCACCCGGACAGGGGGTGTCCAGTTACCCACTACGCTGGTCTTTTCTCTCTCCCCCACGCTATTTTTACCAACTGCATTAGACTTTTCCCCCCCGTTCGCACACCACCGATACGCTGACCGGCACGTTATTCTCTTAGCATGGACATACGGGGGGGATAGGGGGGGTAACAAGCAACAAATCCTGTAGTCGGGGGTGTCCTGTCTTTGGACAGGGGGGGTTGTCCGCCAGAGGGTGTCCGGGGGTTGTCCGGTCTGCTTCATCTCAAGCCAGCCTGAAAAGGCCCCCATCCAGTGCAGTCTGGGCGCGTGGGGAGAGCCAGAGGCATTCGGTGCGAATCATCTGACGGCTGTTGGTTCTGGTGGTTGTCTCGACCTGTGCCCAGCCGTGAGCAGCGTACAGCTCGTGGTAGAGCTCCGAGAGATAGCTGCTGATGATGACGTATGCCTGAGAGGCCCGGGCCAGCTCGGCCAGTCTTGCGTGTTCATCATCAGAAAATTCGTGGTTGTATGCTGGGCCTTTCCACTTTGATCGCGTATCGTGCGGGTAGGGCGGGTCCAGATAAATGAGCACATCCGGGGAGTCGTAGCGTGGAATCAGGTCAAAAGCATCACGCTGCTCAATCTGGACACCCCGCAGCCGTTCGGCCACCTGGTACAGGTGGTCAAGCTCACACCACAGGCTGGCGGCGTTGTGCCAGGTGCCTCGTTTGACCTGGTAGCGCCAGCCGTTACGCCACTGGGCGGTTGGGCCACCGATGGACTGCCATGACCGTACAAAGAATCGCCGCGCTGCTTCGAGGGCATCCTCGCTTGGTTCGTGTGATAACTCGTACTCGGCGCGGGACCAGGGGGTCAGCTCGAGTGCCCTGACTAGTTCGGCAGGACGCTTGCGCAGGACTTTGAAAAAGTTGACCACCTGACCGTCCAGGTCGTTGTAGGTCTCCAGCTCGCTGCGCGGTTTGTTGAGCAGCACCGAGGCACCGCCACCAAAAGGTTCCAGGTAGACCCGGTGGGGAGGGAAATGGCGTACTATCCACCTAGCCAGCTTCCATTTACCGCCGTGATAACGAAGTGGTGGGCGAGAAGGTGCTAACATCCGCCCCTCCCTACGGCACCACTACCCGGCCATCCGCCTCTATCCGACTGACCCGTACCATCCCACTCTGTTCGCCCTGAACCACCCGGACGGCGACATCCCGTCCGGTGGGGCTTCTCAGCCGGGCCCGGCCCTCTGCAATAACCTCCCGTCCGACCAGTACCCGGCCTTCCAGCCCAGACGGCGGGGTATCGGCGTAAGTAGCAGCCCCTCTGACCTCTTCGGGTTTCATCCAGACCTCGGCCAGTCCGGGCCGGTCTGCTGCCAACCAGGGGGCCGTAACCTCTAGCTGAACCGTCCGGCGTCTGAGGGGCAGGCTAACCTGCTGGCCCCGCCTCAGGGTCACCTGGACGTTCGCCTCCTGGTAGACCAGTCCGTCCTGTCCGGCCTGGGCGTCCAGGGTGTACGGACCGTCCGGTACGGGTAGCCGGAACCTGAACGGGGCCGAACAGACCGTCCAGTTACCGACCGCTGCTCTGTCCCTCAGAGCGTCCAGCCGAACACAGGCTCCTTCGAACGCTCCTACTACCTCTACCGTAGCAGGCGTCTGGAAGTCCTGGCCTACCTGGGCAATGAGATCACACCCGGTAACCAGTAGGCCTACGGCTGAGGCTGCCAGAATCCTAAAACTCCAGGACATACCCTACCTTCACGGTAAACGATGTCCCCTGGGTGGCGATGCTCTGGTAGCGGAAGGTGAAGCTACCCGGCTCGGCAGGCAGGGTGTTGCTCCATCCCTTTACCCCGAGCTCAACAAAGGGGTTGCTCCTGGTTAGAACCCTCAAACCATACTCATTCCCTTGCTCCCCCGCTCCGGTAAAGGCAATCACCCGGTAGAACCCTCGGATCTCGCCAAACCCGGCCTGCCAGTCCAGCCGGGCTTCCAGCAGGCTGTAAGGTTCTTCTCCCTGGAAACGCACATGGCCAATGCTGGGCGTAATCTCACCAAACTGATAACCCACGCGCAGCTTGAGGACATTCCGGTCCAGGTTGCCCTGATGAAATCCGGCCCCTAGTCCGGCCTCCGCGACCAGTCCGGGTATGACGCCTCCGACCGGCTCATGGACAATCCGGGCGGTTGTAAACCCTGAGTCCCCGTAGCCCAGGCCGAGCCGCAGGCTGACTCCCTGAAACAGGCTGTACTCGGCCCTGCTCTCGGCTACCCCGTCTCGCTGCTGGTGCTCGAGGGTCAGTCCGCCCTGGTTGGCCCGCACCTGAACACCGTTCTGATTGACTGCTCCGTCCAGCCGGACGCCCTGCCTTTCTGCCTGAACGAAGACCTGTCCGCCTGGTCGGCCTTCCGAAAGACCTACGGAGCCCCCTACCTTAAGTCTGGGCCTGTCCCGTACCTGCCTTTCCAGGTTGTCCACCCGGCCAGACAGATCAAAGACCCGTCTGTTCACCTCCCCCTGTCCGGCCTGGGTACGCTGGTCAAGGTCGCGCACCACCGCTTCCAGCGCACTCACCCGCGCCTGTAAGGCTCGCAGACCCTCCTCACCCCGGTTGATCATGGTTTCCAGAGCGCCAACCGAGGCGGTAAGCTCGCCTATCTCTTCCCGTGTAACCATCTGCGTCGAAACCTGGGCCAGATCCTCAGCCAGGCTCTCCACGTTCTTACGGGTTTCTTCCAGGTTGGCTTTGACCTCGGGGAACTCTCCCATTGCTCCCTGTACAATCTCCAGGCCTTCTTTCAGCTCGCTGATGGCAAGCATAGCTTCTTCAAACCGGGCCTGCGAGTCCTCTGCCAGCGCGTCCCGCACCCGTCTTGCTACGTCATCGGCAAAAGCCAGGTACGCCCGGTACAGCATCACCGCTACCTGGTAGCGAGTCACGGCCTGCTGCCCCCGAAAAGTGCTATCCGGGAAGCCCTGAACGATTCCCTTCTGGTACAGAAAGCGGATGAACTCCAGGTCTGGGCGTACATCCCGGAAGGGCATCTGCTGCGCCAGTCCTACGCTTCCCATGCTTAGACCTACAGTCCAAAATCCGAAAGCGGCTTTTCCCAGTAAACGAGTGTGTTTCATGGAGATAATCATACCACACTATATTACCGTATATTTGCGCAAAAGTCTGCCAGGTCCATAACCTGACCCCGGAACATAGCGCCTCCCATAATGCCGCTGGCCTGGGCCAGGTAGCTCACCAGAGGCTCGCCCCGCACCCACTCGATACCTACGCCCTCGGGTCTATGACCATACATCTCCAGCCCTGGAATCTGCCAGACCTGGCCGCCAACCCGCACAATACCACCTGGCTCCACACTGAACGTACCCTGGGGCTGCCAGACCGTCCGCTCATGCCAGGGCCTGATCCGGGTTGTCACTTCCTCGTGGGTCTTGCGAACATCAAACATCAACGGGTGAATATAGGTTGTGGTACACCAGTTCCCGCCGCACTGCCACCCTTCCCCCCATCCCCGGCGGCGTCCTTGCAGGTCGTAGATGTTAAACCCTCGCCAGGTGCAGCCAAACCAGCCGCAGTGTGCGCTGTGCTCTAGCGCCCGGAAAGTCTCCAGACCAGAGGTTGGATCAAACGCAAAGGTCAGATTATGGTGCAGGGGCCCGCCGCGCCATGTCGTCCGGCTGGTATCTACCCCCAGCTCTACTCTGGTAGTGATAGAACGCAGAGTACAGTCTCCCCGCACTGTGCCATCCGCCTGTACTAAAGGCAGGGTCTCGCCATTGTAAATACGGTGAGCATCATATCCCTGCACCCGCACATCCAGCACCTGCCCGTTCCAGACGTGGTTGAACAGGAAGCTCCTGGTTTCAGGGCTTCCCAGGTAGCGCTCTGTTACCTGGAGTTCAATCCGGGCGGTCAGGACTCCTGTCCAGCTACCCTCCACCCAGCTACGTCCTGGCAGGGGGGCTCCCGAGAGTCCCATCCACAAGGCAATCAAGTCATTCTCGGCCCAGCCCGGGTCTTCGACCAGGCCGCGCCCGCGTAGCACTACCCCGTCCAGGGTGCCGCCCTGACCTACCAGGAAGCCCAGCGGTACTCTTACCGTCCCTGGCAGCACCCGGATCGGAACATTTGCACTCCCACAGTAACGCTGTGCTTCAGTCTGGGGAATGTAGTAGATAGTCCTCTGGCCTCCCCGCCACTCAGCCAGACGCAGCGACCAGGGGGTAATGTGCGGCACCACCAGGTGCAGCTCCCCCGGCAGCTGTAAGACGCTCTTCAGCCCCGACAGGTCATTCAGGCTTCCACTCGACGTAGCGGCTGCTGAGGCGAGTCCAGGAGACTGGGCGAGGCCCAGGAGAAGCAGTAAAGTCACCTGCCAGTTTTTCATGGGATTACCTCCCTCGCTCCTTGCTGCAAGAAGGCCAGGCTCAGTGCTCTACGGATAAGCTCGCTTCCCCCTCGTGGCATCTCAATGACCCGCACAACTGGGTCGCTAAAGTCTCCCTGCTCCGAGAGCAGAATGTAATCATGCCGCCAGCCCCGCACAACCAGCACCCCGCCTACCCCTCTGCCGCCGATCTCCCAGGCCCGGCTGTCGCGGGGGGCCATGAAGTTACCAAGCCAGGCCAGCCCGGTCTGGTGGAGGCCACCGACTGCACCACCATGCACTGCGAAAAGCCGCAGCTGTATCGGAGCAACCGAGTAGCAGAAGGCCAAAGGCGGACAACGAGGGGTAAAATGGCCCTGGTTCATATAACCTCTTGCCAGATAGGTCCGCAAAACATGCGCTAAAGGCCCAGCCAGGCCGGTAACCAGCCCCTCGATATTGATGGGAGCTCCTCCCCGCAGCCTTCCACCTATCTCGATAAAGTTGTTGCGCTCGGTTTCCTCCCACAAGAGCCAGGGGAGTTGTGAGTACGCAATATCCCAGGGAATCATCACTACAAAGCGGGTCTGTACTGAATTGCACAGATCAGCGCTTGCAGTCAGGATGTACTGCCCGTTGAGCGAGGAGCTGACCCTGATCTCAGCCACGCCGGTATCGGTGTCCTGCCATGCCCAGCTCTGCCCAAAGTTCTCCCACCGTCCCTCAATCCGCAGGGTCAGTCTGAGTTCAGGTACACGAACTGTTGAGCGCACCGTGACTGTAACCGTGGTGTTGCTCACTACCCCGCCCTGGGGGTTGGTCTCGATGCTCAGGGAGCAGGCCAGGGCCAGCCCCCACCAGACAGATCCCAGTACAATCAGCCACCTCATAACCTCCCCCCCATCTGCCAGAGCTGTTCAAGGTAGTGTCCTACCTTGGCCCCTATCTCGGGACTGGCGATGACTGTCCATAATCCCCGTCTGTCCCGCACAACAAAAAAGCGTCGGTCAATGAGCACCATCCCTTGGGCTCGCAGCCCCCGAAGGTGTCGCACCTCCATTCCGGTCCGTACCCAGGTAGGTAGAGAGTGGCTCACCAGAACACGAGTACGGCCAGGCAGGGCCCGGGCAAAAGCAGGGTCAGGCAGATTTCCAATGACCAGGGCGTCCTGCGCCCGGACGCTGCTAACCCAGTCCACGGCCTGGGCAAGATTCGCAGTCTGAAAGAGAATCTGCTGCGGCTGCTGCTGTTGCGCCAACCCCAGCCCCAGAAGAAGTAGAGCGGCCAGGACTTTCACCTGACCTCCTCCCGCCGCTGGTTAGCCTGCCGGACCTGATTCACCAGCACCCTTCCCCAGGTCAGCACCTGCCGCATTACCGGCCCGTCAAGCTGCCACCAGGCAGGCATATAGACCACCTGGTTATCGAGAATTACCAGGGGTAGCCCGGTGCGCCCAACCACACCCAATGGCTCTCGCTCGTTGCTGCTGGCTACCACCGTGGCAAAGTTAGCGATCTCCGGGTTCTGCGTCCACCCCTGGAACCAGACTAACTGCTCCTGCGGCACGACTGCGAAAATCTGGGGCCGGTTCTGCCTCCGGTCGGGGTCAGTTGTCCTGAGCCAGGCGTCAAGAAAATGGATCACCGGCTCTAATGACTGCACATCTCCGATGATTACCACCTCCCTGGAGCTACCCAGCCTGCTCTCCACATCCCCTTGCCAGTCCACCGGGTAGAGCATGTCCGCCGGCAGCAGGCAGGTAATACGCAAGGCACAAAGTCCATTTCTCAGCACGTCATAGGCTGTTTTGAGATCCTGTGCGCTTACCGCCAGACTTCCTCCTCCGAGGAAGATGCTCAGTATCAGTGTATAAATCCAGCGCATCGGTTAATCACCCCCAACTCCCGGCCACTTCATCATCCAGCCCATACCTCACCTCAAAAGAATGTTGTATATCTCCGGCCCAAACCCCGGGATGCTCACTCCGCTTATCCCCAGCCCTGGTGTGCCTCTAACCCTGGGAATCTCGTAGCCTTCTGGTACGCTGACCCAGCCCCAGAAGGTGCGCTCGCCAGCAAAGGGAAGCACATAAGGAGGTACAGGGATGGGCCTGGGCAGGTCGAGGCTGCCCGTCAGAGTGATGTAAGGCGGGGTCGGCGTCAGATGAACCTGGATACGTACTGGCACCCACCAGTAGAAAAGCGCCCGCATTCCCAGCGAGGCCGCGACTCCCAGGGGATTCCGGTCAGCCCGAAAGTCTGGCACGGTTGTCACCTCAAGCCGGTTGAAGACCTGGAAGAAGCTCACATACCCGAAATGCTCGTAGATAAAAGGGTTAGAGGGTGGTAACCAGCGCTTTAGCTCTTCCAGACGCCAGGCCCCCGGTGCGTTTCTGGCGTAGATGTGCAGATCCTGGCCAGCCAGCTTGCTGGCCTGATCAGTAGTGGTCATGGCCCGCAGGGCCTGTTCCATCACCTGCTCGTCCATTCCCCCAATCAGACCGCGCAACTGGCTGGTTACTGGCTGCAAGAACGATAACCGGGCCAGACTCCGCACAGCCTGGTAGTAGTAAGCTGCTCCCGCAACACGTTCGGCTTCTGGCAGCGCGGCAATACCCTGGTTCAGGATAGAAAATATCTGCTGAACATCGTTCACAAAGTGCTGAGGGGCCAGGCCATCCAGCGTCCGCATGACCGGGGTAACGACCGCACCTCCCTCGAGCACATGCGCCTGCCAGGGCATAGGAGCGAATACTCGGAGCCGTGTGGGGTCAGACAAATCGGTGGGCACTCGAGGCCGCAGCGCGTTGAGCACATCTATCTTGTAATCCGGGTAGTAGTGGCTTACCGCATGAGCAATTCCGTCCGATACCCGGTTCTGCGCCTCAACATCATTGAACCACAGCGGGATGCCCTCGTCATACCCTGGAGTACACCAGGAGAAACCGATAGCAGGTATATCGATGCAGAAGCCAGGAATGTGCATCAGTGGCAGTATTTGTAGGCTGAGATTATCGCAGAAGTCCTCATTCCTGATCTGAGGTATAGGCCAGTAGGCGTCCAGCATGTGCTGGCCCTGGGCGGCAGGGAGCGGCCAGCCCAGGTTGGGGTTAAACCCTTGGGGAACGATTCCTGAGGATACGTCAACCCGTGCCTCGGGCAGGGGAGGGTTCAGGTCTGGTCCCTGTAGCCCAGCCCAGCAAAAGATTACATACAGGGCCGGGTTATTGAGTCTGGTGATTACATGCCAGTAGTACCGTTCCTCAAAGCGCTGCCAGGCGAGCCGCACGTCACGCGCCACCTCCTGGCTGGTCAGCAGATCGCTCATTGGGAGCCGCCACTCGTGAGCTACTGGACCCTGGCCCTGCGCCCTGGCCTGCTGATGTTCCTGCCAGCGGTCTACCCGCAAGACCTCAATGTAAGGCCATCTGAGCAGATGCAGCCGATCCAGCCGGTAGTCCGGGGCCGATACAATATAGCGTACTCTCTCGGGATAGCCCGGATTCTGGCTCTGGGTAAGTGCTATACCGGTCAGAACCAGAACTGTCACGATCCAGATCACCCATTTAAGCTGCATCAACCCCACCCCCCCAGCCGTAAACCATCCGGCTCACCGCCTGACAAAAGAGTATCCAGCGCCTCCTTGAAATCCGGGTGCAGCACAAACCTGCCCCGTCCGTGGACTTCGAGACACATAGCAAAGGAAGGCCGGCTCCTGCGTCTTCCCTCTACCGGGTCGCCCAGTATGGGTAGCAGCACGGGGTTTTCCAGCAGGTCAAGGATAGTCTCCCCGTGTGCGGTGGCCACTACCCTTACCCCCCGCCGGGAGGCGGTCAGGCACTGAAACACATCGTCTGCGTAACCAATCTCGTCTGCCACCACTACCTCTGGAGAGTGGTTAGCAATGGCCTGGTAAATAATCGGGCCCTGGTTTTTTGAGGGTGGATCAGGAACCTGTAAGCGTCGGGCAGGGGAAATACCCGGGTGGACCAGTTTGCCGTCTCCTCCGATCTCGTTGCTGGTATCCACCACTGCTACCCGTGGCCCGTAGCGCTCAGCCAGGATTCGCACAATGTCCCGCAGCAGGGTAGTCTTGCCTGTTCTTGGGGGTCCTACCACCAGTAAGGAACCGCTTCTTTCCAGCCAGCTCCGCAGGGGTTCAGCTACCCCCATCATGAAGCGTCCTACCCGGATGGTAATGCCTACAATCTCTCCGTGTGCGTCCTGAATCCGACTTATGCGGTGTAGAGTCCCTTCCAGACCGGCCCGGTTATTCTCTTTGAAACCTCCAACCCGGTGGGTCAGATACGAGAGGTCGTCTTTGGTAACCTCCCGCCCGTCCATGTTGTAAACCTGATCCCCAGCGGTATAGATCAGCGGCTTTCCCAGGTCAAGCACGATCTCGTCAAGGGTCTCGTAATAGCCTTCTACGTCCACCCTGATCCAGGGTGGCAGCCGCTCCATGAGCCGGGCAAACTCCTCAGGAAAGCGCTTGTGTACCCAGACTAGTGTTTTCTGTTCTGCGTTAGCCACCGCCATGTCCACAACACCTTCCTCACATAGTTCTGGGTCTCAGGAAAAGGAGGAATACCCCCAAACCGGCGCACTGCGCCGGCCCCTGCGTTATAGGCGGCCAGGGCCAGCTCCCAGTTCTGAAAGGTCTCCCATTGCTGACGTAGATACCTGGCTGTACCCCAGAGGTTCCAGCGCGGGTCTGTGAGCTTATGTGGGGCAATACCCATTCCCTGCCCGGTGGTTGGCATGATCTGTCCCAGCCCAACAGCCCCTCTGGGAGATACTGCTTGAGTACAGAACCGGCTTTCAACCCAGACCACCGCAATAATCAGATTGGGATCAAGGCCAAACCCCCGTGCGTAGTAAGCAGCCCACCCCGCCAGGTCGGAAGGAATCCGCCCGCAGGTAAAGCCCTTACCGGCCAGCAGCAGGACAACCAGAGCTAATAACCGGACCATTCTGCCTCACTACCTGCGGATCAGGGCACTCTCCGGTAAAGGCGCTTCTAAGGTATCCGTAACTGACTCTGCGGACTTTACACCAACCGGTTCCGTCTGCGGCTGCCCCTTCTCGCCCTGAATGACCAGCCGCGCCAGGCTTCGACGCACCTGCCGCAACTCCTCGACTGTTTCCAGGCCTACCAGGATCAGCACCCCCAGTAAGACCAGCACCAGACCAAACTCGATCATGGGGCCGCGCAGCAGAAAGATACCGGGTATTACGCCCGATAGCCCTACTACCACCCCAGCCCACCCCACGATGTGTTTCCATTTCTGCCGCATAACTATCTCCAGAACTCTTCCCTCAACCGGCGCTGAACCATCCCCTGGATGCTGTAGGGCCTGGCGATCTGGAACGCTTCCACGAACTGCCGCACCAGGGCGGCGACCCTGGCCGGGTTTTCTTCTACCCGCCAGACCGGAAGGCCCATACGTTCAGTGATGAGAATGGCAATCCGACGATCTATCACCACGTAGCCGCTCCGGGTATGTGCCAGTAACCGGGTGCTGGTGTTGGGTAGAATTGACGCCCAGGGTAGATAGGAGGGCCCGGCCTCGGCTGTAGCCGCCGCCACTAAGATGTGCCCTTTCGCCCCACGCTCAGCAGTAGCTACACGTAAGCCCTCGGCCAGAGGCCTCTGATCAAACAGGCTGACCTCGATCAGCACCTCGCTACGCGCCCCGGCCACAAGCCGGGTAAGCTCAGCATCTGAAAGAAGGTGTTCCTGAGTCTCTGGGGAACTACTCTGAGCAAACCCAAAGGAGAGCAGGATGCTGAGTAACGCTATACGGAGTGTTTTAACTACCATCGCCCAGCACCTCCAGTAAAACCCCCACCCGCACCCGTCCTTCTTCCCGGGGCAGCGACTTAGAAAACTCCCGGAGTACCGTCTCGGCCTCTTCCTCAGTCATATAGACCACCGGCTCCCGTTCCTGACCGTGCGGCCTGGCCCATTCCCGCACCCGGCACCAGCGCACCAGGGCTACGGCTAAGTTTCTATCCAGAGCCTCCAGGCCCTTACTGGTGAGATTGACCGAAATTTCATCTTTGCCTCGCATCTCTACCCAGCCCTGCCGTACCCAGGCAGTTTCAGGGCGAGGAAAGCCTGACGGCAGAACAAAGCGGACCCCGGTAGTAGTTTTTTTGTGATAGTAACGCTGAAAAGCTGGCATCGTAGAAGCCAGACGACGGATGTAGTTTTCCAGACTGGATGGCTTACTGACCGCCCTGGGAGCAACCTCAGGCTGAGGGCTTGCTGCATCAGTCGTCAGAGAGACCTCAGGCTCCCGATAAACTACTGCCTGATCAGACTCTATCGTGTCCTCGAAGGAAGGACTGGGAACGCTCACATCAGTGACTCCCGTCAGACCCGCTTTGGTAACGGCGAGAGGAGCTGGTGTATTACCAGCCTTGCCTCTGATCTTTGTATACAGGTGGTGCAGAGGGTGCCTGGGTTCCCACAGGCCGCCCAGGTAGGTCCGCACCGGGGGCTTGCCGTCCAGGAATATCACCGCCTCGCCCCGTTTTGTCTCGCGCATCTCCTCAGCGCTCATCAGGTAGCGAGTCTCCTCCCGCTCGCCTTCTCCCTCGCTACCCGAAAAGAAACTGCTCCTGGAAGAACTCCGTGAATAGCCCACCACGGTCTGGTAGCCCAGGGTGCGTGAGAGTGTCTTGCGGTCATCCTCGGAGAGACGCTCGAACAACCAGACCTGCTGGCCGAACGTTCCCTGGATGCTGTCCCAGGCGTCCCGTCCGTAGACTGAGCGTCCGTTAGCCAGGTTTTGCAGGCTGATGTGGTAAGCCACACCCTTCGAGCGCATGGTTTTCAGGTTGTCTTCGATGCCGGGAAGTCTGCCGAAAGCCGTGAACTCATCGAGGTAGAGCGAGGTCAGGGTAGGCAGAGAGCCCCTGTTGCGGGCTGCTGCCCGGTGAATCTCCCGGTCCATAATGCGCTTGACCAGCCATAGCAAAGCAGTGGCTTTACCGCCTTCCAGATGCTCCTGGGGAATCCCGATATAAAGCAGACTGGGTGTTGCAAAAAATCTGTCCCACGGCACCTGGCCAGCCCCGGTTCTGCTGGCCGCTTCGAGGTACTGGTTCTCGAAAAGGGAGAGTCTGCCGGCCAGCCCTGCGACCACCCCGGCGATAATGTCCTCACGAGCCTCCAGTACCGCCCCGATGTGGTCCCTCAGCTGGGGCCGCACCTCTGCGTAGGCCTTTAGCTCACCCTTTCCCTGGCGAAGAATTGCCAGGACGTGCTGTAAAGAGTAACGTCCCTCCTGGCCCTCGATCCAGACCAGGCCGGTCAGTAGCATCCTCTCTAAGCTATGGTAGAACTCAGCTCCGCCGTCCGTTCTCCTGGGTACGATAATATCCGCAATATTCGAGGCTTCCTGGGAGTTTTCAGCGCCCTCCAGGAGTGGAATCCGGGCTGAGTCCTCCACGAAGGGCGTGTAACTGTATACTGGCCGTCCAAAGTAGCGATAGGAGTTTACCGCTTCCATCAGCCCCCCCTCGTCGGGCCACTTGAGGTCAAAAACGATGGCGCTCCAGCCATCCCTGGCATCCAGCATCAGGTTGGGCTGGTAGTAGCCGGTGGTTTTACCCCCGCCGGGCTTGCCCACTATCAGCGTTCCGGTTCGCCTTTCCATAGCTGGAACCCGGAGCGGTTTACCTTCAAACAGGCCGTACCAGCCTGTACCTTTCTGTCCGAGGAAGCCAACCAGGTCTTTCGCCGTTGCCCACCGTCCCTGTCCAGGCAGTTTGCGAGGCCGGTGAGACCGGATCAGAAAGGGCAGTATCCCGAGTACGAACCCGCCTGCCAGCACTATTCGCAACATATCCAGCGGTAGCTGCTGCTGCCACATCTGGCTAAAAATCTGGGGACAGGGCCCGGTGAGATCCATATTGCAGCGAAAAATCATCCCCACCGGATCGCCCGCCTGAAAGGCCGGTCCCCAGCCAAATGCCAGCATCCGCTCGGCAACCTGTATCGAAGCCTGCCAGACAATCCAGCTCACCGCCGCCAGCGTCCCCAGCAGCACAATGAAACCCAGCAACCGGCCCACCTTGTGGGATGTTGGGGTCTCGAGCATGGACTGCCTGTGAGCGCTCACCCTGCGACCTCCATGAGTTTGCGAGTCGCCGCATCCAGACTCCCATAGACTTTGCTAACAACCCGGCCTTCAACCTCGAGGGACCACATGCCTGCCTCGGATCCAGCCCGGCCTTTGGTTTCCTGTACAACACCAATAGCTCGAACCGTACAGGCCTGGTTCCTGTAAGTGAACCAGCGTCCAACAAGGTCTTTACCATCAATCAGGTCAGAGAACACCATATCTACCTCTCACTCCTGGGAGGCGGCAGGCCCCGCGATTCCCCGGGTCCAAGCTCGCGCCCGCTAATCTGCCGGTACTTCCCTTCAATGATGTCGCCACCCCTGCCCCCATAGGCCGGCTGGATGTCATAAGCCACCGGTCTGGGGTAAACAGGTTGAGCACTTCCCCCTTGAGGGCCATTGCTTGGGATGGTAGCCAGGGGACCAGCGGGCGGCATTCCAGGCGGTGCTGTAGCAGGGGTAACTGTACTGGCCTGACCACCAGGGACCAGGCGGCCTCCACCTGCCGCTCCCATCATGTTGCGGACCCCAGTGGCTACAAACCCGCCAACGAATGACATGACAACCCTCTCGATGCTGAATAGCACATAGGCTGCCGCTGCCATACCCGCCAGCATCAGGACAATGCCCAGCAGCCACATCTGTACTGCCAGGCCTACTTGTTGCAGCACAGCCCCAAGCTGAGCTTTTGCGTTGTGGAACCCGGCAACCAGATTGACGCACAGGCCATGACCTATCCCTGCGCCCTCACAGATCACGTTGTTGTCTACCATCTGTTGAATGTTTGCCCGGTGCTCTTGCTGGAAAGTCCTGATCTGGTCAAGGGCCTGGTCTACGTGGTCATTGACCGTGTAGACTGGCCGGTTAATACCCAGGTCCACAGCAGCACTAAATCCCAGCGGCAGCAGAATGACTATCAAAAGAGCCCCTACGATAGCTGCTACCCATTTGCCAAACCAGTCCGCTGCGGCACCCCTGGGAAAGATCAGTAGTGCCACTATCAACGGATACAGCGCCAGCCCCACCGCTATCGTAAAGGAGGCCACCACCAGAATTACAAAGAAAAACAGCAGCATGGGAATGATAAGCAGCATGGCCCAGTTGATATAGCTCAGGGCCTTGCTCGCGCCTGTACCCAGCACATTGACCGCATTAGCAGTCCGGGCGCTGGTTTGTATGGCTTTATCTGCTGTTTTTGCACTGAAGCCCCTGATTGCGGTTAATGCCCCCATGAAGGGCAGCATCCGCATCGCCAGAGTATCCAGGTTATTAGCTGCCTCACTGAGCGCTCCCGCAGCCCGGTCGGTGCTCCAGGTGCGGGCTGCATCCATAGCCCCGGTCACGGTATTGCCGATAAACCCTAGCGTTCCCAGGTGAAGCAGGAGCGCAACTACGGCAAGCCGGACAAACGTACCTTTGATAGCCTCCAGACCCCCGCTTACAACGCCCTGAAGGATGCCATAGAGAAATCCCACCAGAACCAGGGCCAGCCCCAACCACAGGGCGCCTGCCTCCAGCCGGTCGAAGTCGGCTGCCATCCGCCTGAGCCACTCGTTGAGATTGAAGAAGGTGCTGAACAGCCCCTGCTGCTGCGCTGTCCCGGTCGCAGGTGGAGTAACCGGATCAAGCGCCAGAGCGAAGCCGGCCATAACCACCATCAGAAACAGGATCCAGCGCATCTTCTATCTCCTATGGCCGGATACAGGTGATATACCCGTATGCGTTCGGTCCCAGCACCCCATCTGGACAGGCCACACTCCGGCTCATAGCCGCCACAAGCCGCAGGTTTTGCAGCTGGGCCTCCGTCTCCTGAGCAGCCCGGGCCATCACTCCTTCCAGCTCGCCTCTCCAGGAGTCAGCTTTCGCTTGACGCTCCCTGATCTTGAGACTGACCAGGTTGCCAATCTGCTGGGTAGTGAAGGTCTGCTGCACAGCAGTCTCCCGTATCGAGTTCACAATATCCTGACTGTTTGCAAGGTTCTGGCGCATTATGCTGGCCTGTGCATCTACCAGAACCTGCATCACCTCGCGGGTAGACTGCGCCTCCTGCGCCCGGCGGCTCACCCGTTCTGCCTCCCCTTCCTGGCCAGGTATGATGCCCGGGTTGGTCACAGCCAGGGCTTTTTCCACATCAGCCATATTGGCTTCCTCAGCCATCCTCTCAATCGGGGCCTGGGCTGCTCCTACCGTGGTCTGTACTTTGCCTAGTTCCCGTCCCAGACTTACTTGCTGTTCCTGCCGGAACAGCTCCATCTGCAAGAGGTTCGGGTTGAGGCTGATCGCCTCTACCGCCCACCATGAGGGACTGCCGCTGGGATAGGGATTATTGATCAGGGCATTCATCTGGCGATCCCGCTGGCGTTGCAGCCAGTTATTGATCCGGGATACCGTAGCGCGGTAGTTGCGACGTAAATCCAGGAAATCACGCTCGAGCTGATCAGCCGTAACGTTAACCTCAGCCAGACCTGCCTCACCCGCCAGGCCATTGACCAGGTAGGAGACCCCGGTAATGAAACCTTCCCGCTTGAGCATCTCAAAGTCGCTCTGGACGGTATCCCACATGCCTACTGCCCGGCTCAGAGTACGGTAGATAGTGCATATCCACCGCACCCCCTCAAGGCTGAAGGCGTTGATGGTAGTGCAGGCTGTCGAGCCCCACTGTTGTATCCCCTGCCAGATCTGTTGCAACTGATTAGGTGCCTGGCTGGGAGGGTTAGCGCGGGGGTCCACTATAACCGACAGGAAGTGAACCCTGCTTCCAACCGTTAGCCGTACCACCCCAGAGCCGGTGGGAGCTCCTGCCGGAGCGGTAAGAACCAGATCGACAGTAGCATTCTCTCCGGCGCGACTGACCGTAATGCTATTTGGACTTATACTGACCCCGCCAGGCAAGTTTGTGGCGGATATATTCAGAGTCCCGGTAAACTGGTCTCGAGGCAGAACCGTCAAAGAGGTCGTTGCGCTCTGTCCGGGAGCGACGGAGATTGTGCTGGGGTTGACCTCAATCGTATAGGGCTGGGCTGCTACTGCCAGCCCCAGAAAAACCAGGAGGCTCATCAAACGTTTCATTGCTCACCTCGGTAAGCTAGATGGCGCAGTGCCCTGATCACGTCGCCGCCAAACCGTTGGATAGCTTCTCGGCGCTGGTTTACTTCATCTTTAGTAGAGGTAAACATCCAGTAATCAATTGGCGTAGGCATTACCGCCAGCACCTCTCCCTCCTTGCTGCCAACGGTATTGACCCAGGCCAGCACCTCTGAGTAGACGCCTTTGACCTGGGTCAGCCGCTCGTGTACTGCAATAGCCCGATCAGGCATCCCGATTGTCCGGGCCATCACCTCAACCTCATCCTCTTTGTGGGCCAGCCGCAGCAAAAAGAAGAAGCTGGTGTTTCCCAGTAGCGCCCTGGGGCCTCTGGATAGGTCAACCAGACTCTGAGTAATGCTCCAGATACCTCCGCCGAGGAAACGGAATCGCCTATACAGCTCTTCAATCAGCCTGCTGGCATATGGAGACTGGAACACTTTCCAGGCCTCATCCAGGACCACCAGCACCCGCTTACCCTGCTGCTTTTTAGCCCGTTTCCAGACCAGATCGGCAATGAGGAGTGTGCCGATTACTTCCAGGTCATCCTTCAAACCATCCAGTTCATAGCAGACCACCCGCGCCTGTACGATGGGAATGTTTGTTTCTCGGTCGAGAAAGAGCCCCTTGGGACTGTCTCCTACCCAGGACTGGAGTCGCAGAGCCAGGCTGCGAGCCATTTGTTTCTCCGTCGCGGAAGCTGGCCGGCTCCCAATCTCGTCGACCAGGACCAGGGTTTGTACCAGATCAGAAAGCCTGGCACCCTGGTAGACCTTCTTGTAACCACCCTCCGACTGGGGCAGGTCAGGGCTGGTGCGCCTGTAAGTCTGCTCAATGGCCGCCTCCAAAATGGCGTTTTCAACTGCCTCCTCAGTCCTGTCATCCCCAGGGGGCAGGATGGCCCGCAAGAAACGTAACACATCCTGGAGCTTCTCTGGAGTAGGCTCAGCCTGTCCCTCCTCCAGATCGAACATGTTGACCGAGCTGGCCCCACCGGGCCGAATATCAATAAAAGCCCCGTCAAACGCCTCCACCAGGGCCTCGTAGTTGCGGCCTCTATCCAGGATTACGATCTCCACGTCGTTGCGTTTAAGTAGATCTGAAAGTACATACTGCACAAAAAACGTCTTCCCTGAACCCGAGCCGCCTGCCACAATGCCATTCCAGTTCGCGGTGGTTGGGGTAAACGGATCAAACTTAATCAGTTCTGAAAACCGATTCTGAAATAGCACTACCGGACTCTCATGGCCCTTCCACCCTCCCGAGAGCGGAAGAAAATCAGCGGCGTTGTACTCCAGCAGACTGACCACCTCATCATTTACTCCTCCGCAGAAGGGAGCCCGGGTCTTCCAGGGCTCGAAAACTCCGTTACGCAGCTGCCGGAAGGGGTTGCCCGGGATTTCTGCAAGCCGTCCCATGACCTGGCTCATTCTGCGCTCCAGAGACTCCCACTTTTTTTCAATCAAGATCAGACTTACTCCCACCCGGAAGACATGATCGCCAGTCTGCGAGATGTGCTGGATGGCCCCTTCCGTTTCAATCTGCCCTACCCGTATATTCGGGTCTACATAGGTGTCGGGGTTGGCAGCAGCAGCGTAAAAGCGACGGGCCCGGCCCTTCAGGGCTTTGAGAGCTCTTTCATATGGTTCGTGATAAAAGTCCACTACCAGGTAGAATTCCCCATCCCCTCGGGCTAAGACATCCCCCATCTCGGTAAATGTTTCGTCAGGGATAGTGTAGAGGTTGGTCATACCAATCCAGCGCCCACCTACATAGAGGGCATCGCGTCTGGAATTGCCCACCTCGCTCCGAACCAGGTGTGTCCGCAGCGTTGGAGGCCGAAGACCTGGTATTTTCTCCACTGCGGCTCTCGGGTAACGCTGCCAGGTGGAACGGTAACGAGGAACTCCGCTCTGCCGTGCGCCTGGATTCAGATACCGGTAGCAAAGACCAAATACCTCCTGGGTATCCATCTCCCGCACCTCCACCCCCCGGCCCTTACCGATCATCTGGATGCGCTCGCGGATTTTCGCCCCCTCTTGCAGGACTGCTTTGAGTTCGCTCTCCCCATAAGGAAGCCGAACTGGACGTTTCCTACCAAAGGAGACTGTCAAAAAGACCCGCCGCCGCATGATCTGCCCCTCAGCCCAGAGCCGTTTCCAGAAGGCATATCGCTCAGCCTGAATCAGAGATGCAGCGGGATGCTCGGGCTGGAATGATTCCTGATACGCTTCGACCAATTCCTCGGGAGCAGGCGCTGCCTCGACAATCAATCGAGCCCGGCTGCCCTGAGGTATGCCATGACGCAAGACACTGCGAACCATATAGAGCAGACCATTGAGCTCAGTCTGCTCAATCAACAGGGTTGGTTTCATAACGATCTCGACGCCAACCTCTGCCCGCCCATCCTCTAAAAACATAACTCCGTCATGTACTTCCCAGTAAGTAAACTCCTCGGTTAGCGAACGCTCCCGAGGCTTAGTGAAAAAACTAACCGCGCTACTCCTGGCTTCGGCCATAGAACCTCAAGGGGGTAGTCTCTCGATCCTTTCCCGGGACGTAGTTATCGCTCTGTCCCATCCAGACTGCTTCGTGTAACAGCGCAGCGCCCGGATAAGATTCCCGCAACTTCTCAGCCAGCATCAAAAAAACCCAGCCAACTACCGCCCCTCCCAGCAGGCCAAGAATTGGATGAACGGGGTCCAGCAGACGCAATCCCAGACTGAACCCCATTCCAATCACGGGAATATGCCAGAGCTCCAACCCCAGTAGCGTGATGGGCTGGTAAAGGCGATAAACCCGGCGACGCATTAGCAGGCCTGGGTATCAATGAAAATGCGGGCGAACGAAGGCGCCGCAGCCAGGACAACCCCGCCAATGCCAGCTCCGATCATGATCGGAACCGCTTTGCGTCCACCAACCATGAGCGAAATAGCTCCCACCGCAAAAACCAGGATGACCACCGCCACCCCAAACGGCCCGGCCAGTGCAGAGTAGATGCTGCACATCGCCGTTGTCAGGCGCTGAAAAGCCGCATCCGCCTGAGCATGTGCAGCTCCCATCATCAGCACCATCGCAAATCCTGCTGCCATACCCCGCAGCTCAGGGGCAAACCGCTGTACCAGATTGCGCATTTTCACCATAACATCTCCTTGCTGTGTTGTACGCACATATGTGCAATACTATATTACCATATGAGACTTGATCCGCAAGCCCGACGCGAACTCGAGGCCGTCCTCAAAAAGTCTATTCCCAGCCCTGCCGACCCAGCCTTTGACGAACTCCTGCTAGAGCTACGCAGAACCCAGCCAGCGCTTGCCGAGAAGCTGGAGTCGGCCATCCTTTTCGACGAGATGCCTACTCCCGAGGAGGAAAGCGCAAAAGCAGTAGGCCGCAGAGAGTGGTGGAGTGGGCTGAAGCGCCGTCTGCTTGACCGGTACGACGAGCTCTCTGGGGAATGGGTGCCATCCCGTCCCAAGCAGATCCTGGTCAGTTTCACGGTGATAGCTCTAGGGGCTGCTGGGTGGCTCATGCTTTCTACCATGATGACTCCCGCGACGGTTACTCTCCAAACAGCTACAGGTAATCAGATAAGTCCTGCAACTCAACAAGGTGCTGGACAGCAGCTGCCAAACCGTAATGAAACCAATATAGCAAATTCTGAACAGAACATAACCGCTGGCAACCAGGCCAACCAGCCGGTGACACCCACCGGAACGGCTGTAACACAGCCTGGTCCTCAAGCCCAGGCCCAGAATATGGCAATGCCGCCCCCGCCCATGTTCACGACCGCCACACCACCGCCGCCCCCGCCGGGTGCGCCTGGTGAAGCCACAACGCAACCGCAGCTGCCTCCTATGACTCTCTTTACCCACACACCGCCACCGGCCCTCCAGGCCCAGTCTCCTCAAGCGCCGGCCCAGGCCGAAGCTCCACGACCCCTCACCCTGGCTACCGCCAGTCCAGTCGCAGCGGACAGCCCCCGTCTGACTCTCTCGGCTGCTCCAACCCCTACCACCCCGGGACCGGGACCGGGCCAGGGTGCTACCCGCACACTTGCGGAGGACGTGGGAGCCCTGGTAACCGGCCAGCCAATTGGCGGCTCACCGGCGCAGCGAGATACAGCCAGGGCTGGGCTGACCCTGCAAACAGCGCCCCAACCCAGCTTCACCGTTCGTCAAGCAGAAGGTCAGGATGTTCAGGGACAGAGTTTTTTCCTCGTAGGGGGAACACCAGGCCAGGCCCAGACTACAGGGGCTGCTCCAGCGCCTGCTACTGCCCTAGCCCCATCCCCTCAGCCCGTCTTCCCACCCTTTCCACCAGCTCAAACCCCGGTATTCCCACCTGCCTTACCAGCCCAAGCTCCTACTACGCCTCAGGTTATTGCAGCACCTCCAGCGGCCCCGTATGCCCTTGGCACCCGGCTCAGAGGACGGCTCGGGGTCACCGTACTGATTGCCGAAGGCACACCCGGCCCGGTTGTAGTTGATGCAGAAGACGGCTCTACCTGGATAGGCCAGGTCAGTCTCGATGAGACCCGCCGCCTTACTGGGAGACTGACCCATGTCATCAGGGGCGGCAGGGAGTATAGCGTCACTGCTACCCTGCTAGACAACAGCGGAACCCTGGGTGTTACGGCGCAGATCCGTGAAGAAGCCCCTTCCATTGCCGCCGACCTTATTCGGGGCAGTCTGCGCGGTGTCAGCGACTACGTTACCGCTGCTTCACAGGCCCGGCAGGTAACAATCCTACCGGGAGGCGGTGTCGCCCAGGCCGCGCAGACCCCTCCTCTTGGGCTTTTCATGGCCGGTTCCCTGGCAGATCTGTTTGCTCTACGGCAGGGCAACAAAGCGATGGTGCGGGTTGCACAGGCAGAAAGAGGAACGGAGGTAGTGATTTTTGTTATCCCCAGCGAGACTCCCACCCCTGCAAGGCCACGCCCGTAAAGAAGCCCTCGAGCACGTCCAGACAGCCCTTCACTGTGACCTGGCCCTCTCAGAGGGCCAGTTATTGCGCCACTACCGGGTTGTACCCTCAGAAAAGGAACAGGCGCTGCTGGGTCTTCGTACAGTGCGGGCCGTACTCAACCTGACCTACCACGCCAATCAGAGTTTGGAGGTATGCTTTTACACCCCACACTTGTGGGTTACCCGGATTGCTCCCCACCTGCTGCGCCACCTTGCCGGAGTGGGGCAGATGCGACACATGCTTAAAATCGAGCCGCAACAGTGGCGCACTGATACTGACCGCATCCACTTCCGGGAAACTCCAGATGCCTGCTGGTATTCGAACACAGGCCCGGTTGCCATTGAGTACGATGCTGGCAGTTACACCCTGACCCTTTTGCAACGCAAGGTCAGAACCTTCACCCGCCGGTTTACCGGCCAGTATTGGGGAGCCCCGAGCGAAAAGAAAGCGGCCAGCTTGCGGCAAAAGCTGGCCGGATTTGGGCTGGACCCAAAGTACGTGTTGGTTGCGCCCTGGTGGTAGTAGGCCTTGTCCCCTTTCAAATGTTTACGCCTGGAACCAGAACAGGAACAGGGATTACGCCCGCACGTTACTCAACTTCCTGACCTTTTCCTTCCCCCACGCCTCGATCTCCCGACTGCGTTCAAACAGAGTGAAAGGAAGCTCAGGAAACCATTCTCTTAGTACGCGAAACGCCTCAAGCAGGGCCTCCCGCCGCATTCCCAGACTGAGACCAACCTGGTTACCGAATCGCGAGGCGGCCAGCCAGAGGGCCCAGGCATTCTCCGGGGTTGGCTCCAGGTGGTAGATATGCTGCCTGGGGTCTGCCCGCTCCCCCAGCACTCCAGCTTTTCCCTCCAGTTCAATCTTCGCCAGGTCAGCAGTCCAGCGCTCCCAGCCTTCCAGATCAAGCTCCCTTGCCCGCCAGAGGATGTGGGAGGTGTCATCAAGATCAAAATGCCGGACCACCGCGTCCCACGTAACCGAAGCATGTACGCTATGACCTTCCAGTTCAGCCTGGATTGTCAGAAAGCGCAATCCCGTAGACTCCTCTATGCCTTTCAGCCACCCGTCCAGGTATCCCCTGGGGCGGCCCTGCTCCAGGAGCGGCAGCCGCAGGGGACGCGGAGTGAGATCATCCACAACATCCTTGCTCAGCTCCACGACCAGCTCGCGGCTCAGCCAGGCGTCGAGCTGATCAGAGCTGATGATTTCGGGTAACACAATGACTTGCATTTTCTTCCTCCTTTTGTATTCGAGCACTGAGGACTAGCTGCTTCCTTATACGACAAGGGGCTGGATTCGCGGCCTGCGCCGCTCGTCGGAAAGGAACTCATGGTTAAGGTTAGCGCACTCCGAGCTATGGGAAAGAGGTTCCCTTCTTGCCCGAAGGAAGAATCTCACCCAGCAACCGCACTTCCAGCAATCCACCCCCCTCCTCTTCCATGCGCCGGAACCGGCTGGGATAACGGTGATAGACCCGCACCCTTTCCGCTGTCCCCAGTTTTCTGCGTTCATACCACCCCATGTTTTCCAGGGTGTTTCGCAGACTGCGGGCGCTGTAGACACTTAGCGATGCAATAACCAGCATCTTTGTGCCGTTCCTCCGCAGCTCTGCAATGCGGCTCCTCAGATTCTTGCTTACAAAACGCCAGCCTTCTTTCTCGGCCAGCCGGACAGCCCGCCGCAGGAGTAGTCCGTCCGCTGCTGCGGTAGCCCTGGGCCGGTAAAACCGGGTCAGTCCCAACATCAGCCGCCCCCTGGGACCGGGCACCACTGCCTGACCTAAAAGGGTATCCAGCACCTGTAAATAGCCTCTCTTAACCAGGTAAAAAAAAGTCGAGCGAGCTACCAGACGCCGCTCAAGCAGTTCCTCTACTGTTAGGGGGCCACGTTTCTGTAGATTCTGCAAGAGGCGTTGGTACTTCTCACTCAGCCCGTCCCCACCCACCTACCGCCCCTCGAGCTCAAACCGCGTTCCCGCCATTACCGACCTCGTAATGACCAGCGTCCTGCCCGTTCCTATCTGCACCAGGGTCCAGTGCAGACTGATCTCTCCGGCTCTCACATCGTCCAGGGTGATCAGACCTGACTGGGACTCGCCGGGATTAATCAGACTACGCAGGGGCTCTCGCTTGATTATGTGCGTTACCGGGTTGCCACTCTGGCTGATCACCAGCCTCCCAGGATCGGCTGCCACAGTACGGTCTCCCCGGTTCTCCAGGGTAAAAAAAATCGTCACCCTTCCCGTCGCGCTTGCAGGCACCTGAGCCGCAGTGGTGAAGCCGACCTGCTCAGGACTAAAGGGGACCACTTCAGCAGCCGCCGGGGTTGTAGCCTGCGGTCTCGGTAACGGTGCGTCCACCGTCGGCGGAGCTGGGACGGGACGTGGGGCTTGAGCGGGGGCCCTGGCCGGAGGAAGATGAGTAGGGGAGGGCAGCGCCTCACCTCTACGAGGACGGGTAAGCTCAATCACATACCGCCTGGGCCCCACTCCTGGGCCGATCTCGAGGGTGAACAACAAGGTACGGCCACCTATCTCCACCACCAGATCGGTCCGCCCGGCTGGCTGAGTAGCCGATAGCAGAATGCGCGGCCCTGCACTCTCCACCCGCAGCAGCTCCGACCGAGCCGAGGCCAGGGTTCTCACCGTATCCCAGAAGTCCAGAACTGTGGTAAAGCCCGGAGAGAGCTGGATCAGACCCGGAATCCTTACCAGGTCATCGGCGTAATAGGTCCTGAGGACGCTTTGAGCCGAGGCAGACGTAAAAACGATAGACCACAGGGCCAGTAAAGAAATCACTATAGATCGCTTCATAAGAGGCATTATAAGACAATACAGTGTTACCGGTAAATCCCGGAAGTATTGCTAACTGTTAGGGAATGGGATTTACGTTCGGGCATAAGCCCCAGGAGCCACCAGGCAATGCTCACAGACCCTACCAGCGCGAGGAACCAGCCCAACTGGTCTTGCATAGTCCAGCCCAGATAGACTTCCAATGCACCCACTCCTAAAAGAACAAAGCCTCTCCATCGTAAAAAATCTCTCTTGCTGTAGCCCAGGAATGCGACAAAGCGCAGCAACAATGGTGCAATCATAATAAACACTGCAATTACGTCTGAGCCGTCATCCCAGGCCCGGGCCGGAAGAAAAAAACTGGTTAGCACTGCCGCCAGCAGTACACCAGCCAGCTCGAGACTGAACAGCGTCAGAACTCCGTAGAACAGCACTCGCTTCAGGCCGGGCCAGCGCCACCGTCGACGTGGCCGGTGTTCCCTGCTTGTGACTCGGGCTCCATGTGGCCATAAACGTTTCCACTTTTTCCGAATCTTCGGTACTGGCGAGTCCCGCCTTTTCAACCATCCGGCTACCGCCCGGATCTCCCGTTCATCTAGCTTCTCAGCCCCTCGCAGATAAGCTATAACCGCTGTCTTATCTGCGAAGGAGCGCACCGAGCCTGTGCCAGCACTGCCGATTACCGCTGGCAACGCTGAGAGCTTGCGACCTGACATCTCCCAGACCATGCGAGCCTCGCTATCCGCAATCAAGCCAGCTTCAGAAACTATTACAATACCTGCGGGTCCTACGTAAAAGGTGACTGCGAAGCCGTATCTCTGCACTACAGGTCCCTGAGGTATCTCTTCTTTTGCTCCGATAACCTCGTCCGCATGTAGATGGTAACGTCCCTCCTTCTCCTGAATCTCCGGTAAGGGCAAGGACTGGTTAGTTAACCACCCCGCCACTGCCCGGACTTCCTGGCTATCCAGCTTCTCGCCTCCTCGCAGATAAGCCTTCAACTCCTCTTCATCTTTGAATACACGTACTGAACCGGCCCCTTCCTTGCGGATTACCGCTGGCAGCACCGGGAGCCTGCCGCCAGATTTCTCCCAGACCTTTCGAGCCTCAGTATCGGCGACAAGGTAAAACTCAGAAGCCACCAGAACACCTGCTGGCCCCACATAGAAAGTGGCCGGAATATTTTCCAGGCGTACCCTGCGGACCTCAGCCGTGCGCCTGGAAGAGACGCTGCGCTCAGGCCGTGGCTTTACCGGATCGGGTTTCTCGCTCAATACCTTGAGAATGTGTTCAACTTCTGCGTTGGTAAGCTCCCGGCCTGATGCAGCCTGCACCAGCAAAGCCTCTTTGCTGGTGTGCATAGTTTCCTGCACCTTAATCATTGGCAACCGTCGGGCAACCTCTGCCCGCGCCTGTACCAGAGCTGCCTCACCGGCTGCAACCAAAAAAACCCCACCTCTACCGACCCAGAGCCTGTAACGCGCAGGCCAGTCCAGGCAGTAGACAGGGATCACCTCAGTGACCGTCAGGATGGGGTTAGTCTCGGGCTTCACACAGGCTACTCTTCCTCCAGAAGATCGTCTAAGAAATCCTCCCAGGCCAGAGCCTCGCTGTGAGCAACGGAAGCCAGTGCAGTCGCTTGCTCATGAGCCTCGAGAAAGCTGGAACAGGTCATCAGAACCTTCTCCTCGCCATCTTCAGCACGATGAACAGCCTGGAAGCGAAAACCTCTCTGCCTGATTAACCACTCCCCGAGACCGATATGGGAAGTAACAACTACAGACTCGCTTATTTCACCGTTGAGCTTCAGTATCAGACCGATCCACCTCCCTGTCCTTCACTCCTCGATTACTACCCATCCGCCAGGTGTAGCGCACCTGCTTACCTTCCATTGTGCGCTCAAAATCAACCCGACTCAAGAGCAAATATCGTTCGAAAGCCGTTTCTGCTACAACCTCATAGAGCGTCCTCCAGCCTTCTTTCTCCTTGATGCGAAGCTCCCGATAGACTTCTCTCCCTGCTTCGATTGGACGGGACAGATAAAGCTCCTCCCCGGAAGAAAAAAACGCGCTCAGGATCAGCTCGCCCGGTGGCGTTCGGATCGAGATCGCAACCCTCTTTGACCGTGGACGTAGCAGCACCCTGTCCCCTCCTTCATCTCATTATGCAGCCATACTGTTATGCTGACAACATAACATTTTTTCTTCCGAGGATTTTTCCTTTGATTAATATTGATAATTAATTGATAGGTTTTTGTGCAAGGCAGTTTGTGTTGTTCTGCACGTTGCTTTTCGATCTGGCATGTCTGGTGAAAGTACACGCTTTGTCTGGTGAAAGTACACGCTTTGTCTGGCGAAAGTACACGCCCCCCAGGGTGGCTATTGCTGGTTAGTGATCTGGGCGTAAGAGACTCATGTGCCTGGGTCCTGCAAAGACTTCTCAAGCCCGGCGTCTGGCGAAAGTACACACCCTCTCCTGTGCCCAGAATATTATCCAGGACGCCTGATATGCCACTGTTCTGTCCCGGTTGTCTCTACCTTCCAGCCAAGCGCTTTTATCTCCTGCAATGCTTCCTGAATACGTTGTTTGCGCCAGTGCATGGTTTTACGGTTGGTGACTTCCGCTCTTCTGCCCCATACATATATCAACAGTTGTTCAATTCCGACCATCCCTTCCTTCCCCAGGTCTAGCCAGCCGCACAGGTGCTGGTGGATAAGCCTCGCGGGGTCGGTTTTCAAGGCCCGTACCTCACCCATGTCTATGCGAACATATCCGTTCCCCGTACCCAGAACTGCGTTTGTGATAAGCGGGTTTAGAACAATGTAAAGACCCTCTGATTCTTTGTCGAGGGCAAACCTTAGCAGGTGAAAGGTAGCCATGTGGCGGCGTCCCTCCACGGCCACGGTTACATTGGACATCCGTAGCAGTGAGTTTTTGAGCAGGCTGGCCCGTCTCCCGCTTACCGGCTCGCCCATCTCGTTGAGAATCCTTCGGATGCTCTGCTCTAAAACAATGCTGTCCATGTGGTTTCCCTTGATCCACAACAGTTTGTAGAGTTCCTGACCTATAGGTGTCTCAGGCCGGTTGGTTAGTAGCATCCGATTGCTGCGCTGACTAGCGAGGGCTACCAGGGTTTGCAGCACCCTGAGATCATCCGCGCCGAGAGCCTCGAAGCCTACGAAGCGTACCCGGTAATCCTTGGTCTCGTGGTAGACATCGAGCCTGGCTCTTTCACCCCTGGATAGACTTTTGAAAAGTCCGTCGGCCAGGCAGTGGCTTTTGTCGTGTTTGCCGAAGTGTATCCTACGCTTTTTTCTCGGCTGGACGGTGGCTTGCCTCAACGAAAACCCCCTGTTCATATCGCAGCATCATCACTCTGGGAGCCGCATAGTTCACTTTGCTGAAAGTGAGCCGCACCACTCCCTGTCCGTTTTTGCTCAGGTTCATCTGGAATCGTGTGCTATCGGTCAGAAGGCTGCTGCCCCGGATGGCCTGCTGCGCGTCACCTGGTAAATGTTTGTTGGTGTGGTGGATGAAAAGGATAGCGGCCCCGGTAGTTCTGGCAATCTCCCGCATCGCCCTCACTACCCTGGCCATGTCGTAGCTGCTGTTCTCGTCCAGGCTGTGGAAGCACTGAAGGGTATCGATGACTACGAGGCGCGCCTGGCCTACCAGTTGATTGGTTTCCTCTCGCCAGCGCTTATCGAGCAGGTTGCCAGTACCAGCCACCACCAGCAGATGCTTATGGACTACCTCTTGCACAACCGGCGTCAGTTGCTGCCGGATGGTGTCCAGTCTCTCCCGCAGCACTGCAATCGGGTCTTCGCCGTTAAGGATGACGGCCCGCCCAGAAGGGCCCTCTACCAGCCCCAGGCCGTTCTGCCCCCCGGCGACCGCAGCAGCGATCTGCAATGCCAGGAGGCTCTTGCCCAGTCCCCCCGTCCCGATCAGAGCACCCACCGTGCCCACGGCGAGGCCCGGGATCACGTAGTCTGGCCGGGCCTGTTCATGGGGAGATCCCTTTAGTCGCAAGAATTGCCGCATATATAATGTCCCAACCTGGCCAGGCCATATTTGTTGGCGTACTCACAGGCATCGAGTCCGTCGGGCAGGGGTGGCAGTATCCTGGCGTTGCTCCAACTTCCGGCCCAGGCCTGCCCTGCTGTATCCCCATCCGCAAGGACATGTACTGGCCGACCGCTGATAACAGGAACATCCCCTTCCACCCCAGCTACCCCGATAACATCCCACCGCCGGTCCAGGGAGAACCAGCTGGCGATGCCGTTGAGCTCGCCCTCAACTACCAGGACAGGTCGTCCTGGCTCCAGTCCAAACCCTGGACTGAACCAGGGCGGTACACCCCTCCCTGGGGTCAGGTACACATAGCGGTGATTTCGCGGTTGTTTCAAGCGGCATTTGATCGCCTGAATGCTGCCGTCTGCTCCCAGTATGGGGATAATCAGGCCGTAGGGGCTTTCGCCCAGCCCTACTTCCCGGGCCTGGGCCAGAGTAATACCCCGCCCTTTCAGAGCCTCTCTGGTAAGGCGCTGTTGCGAGTGTTGTAGTTTCCTTAGCTGATCTTCACTGATCGGACTGAGCACCCTGGCCACACCCTTGTGCTCTACCCGGCGCTCACTAAGTGTGGCCCCAACCGTAAAGCCCTTCAGGAAACTGGCCGCCTCAGCCCGACTCATTCCCGCCGCGACCTGCAATAGATGCAGAGCATTCCCGCTCTGTCCGGTGCTGAAATCCCGCCACAGCCAGATCCCGTTCCCGCCTTTGCGGAAAAGGCTCAGCGAGGGCGATCTATCCCCGCGCCAGACTGCCCGGTAGAGGCCGGGCCTGCCTGGAATAGCCCCGGACTCAGGCCAGAGGTGAGCTACCAGAGCAGGCAGATCAGTCTGGTCAATAGCCTGGGTAAGGGGATCTGAGATGCTCATGGGTCCTCGAGCAGGTCAAGTGCCATCTCGTGCTCCAAGATTTCCAGGCTGTCCTCGCGCCATAAAGTCGCTTGTAGAAAGGCCATACCAGGCATTACTCGCAGCCGGGTTTCGACCTCAATGCCCTGGTCGTGTATCTCCCACTCAGCGCGAGGTGCAGCCCGTAGCACGTCCTGCAGGCGGTCTGGTAGCAAGGTGAGGGGATGGAGCAGGCCAGTGTTGATCTCCCGCCCAATCTCAACGTTCTTTGTCGTCGGTAGGGCCGTGAGCAGCTGCTGCATCTCGCTAATCAGTTTTTCCACCATGCCCCTCGGCAACGACAGTGCAACCTGCTTCGATTCCGGCATTAATGTGTAAACGTCCCTTTTTTGCTTTGCCATACGTTCCGCAAGATAGTGCGCTACGCGCACTCTGGTCGCTGTGCAACCGTAGCGCGATTTGCAGAGATCGAGCCAGAAAATGTGAAAACTCTCCATTTATGCTGTACAGGCGCACTACCGTGAGCGTCTGGCGATGTCGTGGCATTCAAACTCCCTGGCAATTTCGACTAGAAGCTCTGCCTCGCTCATACCGAGTCGGGGAGCGAGAGCCCGGACCAGTTTGTAGCTAACTACCAACGAAGGGCTGCGAACGTCCCCCCGGTCGTACTTAGTCATCAGCGAAACATTGATACCCGCCTCCTGTGCCAGCTTTTCGACACTCAAGCCAACTCTCTGTCTCAACAAGCGAAGCACTGTATTCATGTATAGACCATACCGTATTACCACATGGAATGCAAGATAGTTAGGGTAATATAGTAAGACCTATGCCTAAGACAAGTTTTCGGGATGATGAATCTGCGCAATCGTGGGCAAAACTTTTTCTGAAGAAGCGCGGTGCGTTGAACCTTTCCCGCGAGCGTCTTGCTCGGGAAGCCGATTTATCGCCATCCCTGATTGCCAAGATTGAGCGAGGGATGCACGATCCCAGAGACATGAGCATGGGCCGCCTAATGGCCCTTATGCGAATTCTACGCATAACCCCCGAGGAGCTAGGGCTGAGTAGCTATACCGCTATGATTGGCGGTGGAACTATCGAGATACCGACCTTCCAGACTTTGAGCGCAGCCTGTGTTGGAGAAGGGGCTTCGTCAGGGTATCTGGATCCCCGTGTTCTGCCCTCAACGGGTAAAGTTGAAAACCTTCTACTTGCTCCTTTCACGCAAGGAATCAATGATCCCCCAGTGCTTGTAACTGAGAACATACCTCTCAGCACTGGTTCCTGGCTGATTATTGAACGTGGCGGCTTCACTGAAGATAAGCTGGCCCTTTGCTACCTTGCTGAGGCCAGACAGCCCATGGTTTTCCGCTGGCGATACAACCTGGAGCTCACCCTGCTGCGTCCGGCAAGTGGCGCAGGTCAGGTCTACTGGTTAGGACCGGATGGGGCCCTTGAGGTCGCAGGAAGTTTCTCCCGATTGCGCCCTCAGGTTGTTGGTCCCATTCACTCTGAAATCCGACACCTATGAAATGCGCCATCTACACCCGGGTATCTACCGAAGAGCAGGTTGAAAGGTACTCGTTGGAAACTCAGCGGGAGGTACTTACCCGCTGGGCTGAGGCTCTCGGCCACGAGGTAGTTGACACTTACATTGACCCCGGTTACTCAGGAGCCCTGGAGGATCGGCCCGGGCTCAACCGGCTGCTTGCTGATGCAAAGGACCGCCGTTTTGATGTTCTTTTGATTTACCGCCTGGACCGCTTAGCCCGTAAGGTTCGTCTGGCCTATGACCTGATTGAGCGCCTGGAAAACGCGGGTGTTGGTCTCATGTCCTATGCTGAACCCAATATCAATACCACAACTCCTATCGGCAAGGCAGTTCTCGGTATCATGGCCGTCTTTGCCGAGTGGGAACGCGACACTTTTGCCGAAAGAAGCCGCCTCGGAATCCGCAAGGCAATCAGGATGGGAAAGTATTTTGGCGGTGTCGTACCTTATGGCTACACAGTTGAAAACAGCCGACTGGCTCTCCACCCGGACGAAGCAGCAGTAGTTGCGCAGATGTTTACCTGGGTCGCTGAAAAGGGATGGAGCACCAATCGCGTCGCTGAGGAACTCAACCGTCTTGGAGTTCCGACAAAGTACCGCTCAGAAGGTAGGGGGGTTCGGGGAAAACGCACAGCTGGTGTATGGCGAGGCGGAGGCGTACTTCGCATTTTGAACAACCGTACCTACATAGGAGAGTACACATATGGGAAGCGTACCAGCAAGCCACAACCTGAACTCATCACTGTTACGGTACCCCCTGTCATTGATCCTGCTCTTTTTGAGGCAGTACAGGTCAGGCTGGAGCAAAACATGCGCTTTGCTGCTCGTAACAACCGTCATGTGTATTTGCTCAAGGGACTTATACGGTGCGGCCAATGTGGGCGCACATATATAGGTTCCTTTAACACAGTACGGTTCTATTACGCCTGCGTTGGAAGAGCGAACCGCCAGGCAACTTCAGCTACTTCAACGAGATGTAAAGCCCCCCACGTTCGAGGTAAGGAGATAGAAGAGATAGTCTGGAACGATATAAAAGGCTTTTTGCAGAATCCTGGCGAGGCCTTAAACGCTTTCCTTAACCAGGACACGGTTCGCGAAAGCGAAGTGTCCTTACTGGAACGCCGCCTGGAATCTCTGATTATGGCCAGGTCTCGTCTGCTCGATCTGTACCTGGAAGGGGGCGTAAACAAAGATGTCTACTATTCCCGGATTGAAGAACTCGAGGGGCGCATCAAAGATATACAGGCTGCATATGATGAGGCGCGTCGCAAAGAACTGGAAGAAAAAACCCGTAGGGAATCCCTTGCTACCCTTGAAAGCCTGTCAGCCCGTGTGAGGGAAAACATTGACCAACTTTCCCCGGAAGAAAGACAATCCATTGCAAGGGAGCTGGTAGAGCGGATCACGGTGTACCCAGCCGAGAATGGCGGCGGGATCAGGGCTGAGATACGTTACCGGTTTGTATCGATTGCACTCCACACGGGCAGGGATTCATAGCAGCAATCAGCAGGAACTTGGCCGGGTAGGTGAAGCTGGCCCGGGCCCGGGAAATGGTCACCACGCCATCCTCGAGGGGCTGGCGCAGCACTTCCAGGGCATCGCGGGAAAACTCGGGGAACTCGTCGAGGAACAAGACTCCCCGGTGGGCTAGTGAAATCTCACCGGGCTTGGGGATGGTGCCACCCCCAATCAGACCGGCGTCGGAGACGGTGTGATGGGGGCTACGGAACTGGGGCCTCTGGATCAGGCCGCGCAGCATGCGCCCGGCGGCAGAGTGAATGCGCGTCACCTCCAGGGCTTCCTGGCTCGAGAGCGGCGGAAGCAGGCCCACCACCCGCTTGGCCAGCATGGTTTTGCCCGATCCGGGGGTTCCGATCATGAGCAGGTGGTGGGCACCCGCTGCGGCAATCTCCAGGGCCCGCTTGGCCTTGGCCTGGCCCTTCACGTCGAGCAGGTCGAGCGAACTTTCTGGGTGCTCTAACCCATCGCTGGGGCGGGCCTCGAATAAGTCTTCCTGGCCCAGCAAAAACCGCACTAACTGGGCCAGGTTGGCTGCACCATATACCTTTACCCCCTCAATAAGGGCGGCTTCTGCGGCAGAAGTCTGGGGCATGAGCAGTTTGTAGTGGTTTTGCAGTGCTCCCAAGGCCAGGTTTACTGCACCTGGAACCGGGCGTAGCTCGCCATCCAGCCCCAGCTCGCCGGCCGCAGCAAAACCCTGCAGGGCTTCCAGCGGGAGGGTCCCTTGGGCGCCCAGCAGGCCCAGGGCGATGGGCAGGTCGTAATGGGTGCCTTCCTTGCGGAGTTCTG
This sequence comes from Deinococcota bacterium, assembly GCA_041695225.1. GTDB lineage: Bacteria > Deinococcota > Deinococci > Deinococcales > Thermaceae > Meiothermus. The sequence goes on along the minus strand of JBGFRI010000011.1, from coordinate 24,183 downwards.
CTGGAGCCAGGTTGATCACTACCCGGCCCTGCGGGTAGGGAAAACCAGCATTCTTGAGGGCGGCGCGCACCCGCTCACGCGACTCCTCCACGGCCTTGTCGGGCAGCCCCACCACAGCGTAAAAAGGCATGCCCTGCGAGACATCTACCTCCACCGTGATGGGCTGGGCCTCGAGGCCAAACAGACTATAGGTGCGTACTTGGGCTAGCATATCTCTATCTCCCAGCTTAGCGGAAAAGCGCCCCTACAAAACCATCTTTCTTGCTCGGGCTGTTATGCTGGTAGCCAATGAACGACCAGCCCCCCAGCGACGCAGACAGCCCGGACCTTAGCCAGCCCCCCCGTCGTTTGATCGGGCAGGTATGGCATGTGCTCTTTCTCTCGGCGCCCCGCTTCGTGGCCGAAGGTATAAAGGCCAGGCTGGTGCAGAGCGGTATTCCGGTACACCTCGAGACCCCCTTTACCAGCGTAAGCCTGCCGGAAGCCTACATGGGCACCTATACCGGGCACGTGAGCCTCTGGGTACCCGAGATTTTGCACGATGAAGCGGTGGTGGTTGTCGAGCGCGACCACCAGGGGGAGCCCCCATGAGCGTGGTGGGAATTGACCTGGGTGGCACTAAGATTTTGGCGGGGGTGTTTAGCCAGGGCTCCATCCAGGCCAGGGTCGCGCTACCAACCCCCGAGGAAGGCGGTCAGGCTGTGATCGAGGCCATGGCCCAGGCCACCAGGGCCGCCATGGATGCCGCTGGGGTAGAGATAAAGGCCATTGGCCTGGGTACGCCAGGGCCGCTCGACTTCAGACAGGGCCTGATCAAGTTTACCCCCAATATCGCTAACTTCACCAACTTTCCCATCCAGTCCCTGCTAGAGCAGGCCACCGGATACCGGGTTTTCATGGAAAATGACGCCAATGCGGCTGCGCTGGCCGAGCACCTGTTGGGCGCGGCTAAGGGCGCCCAGAGCACCCTGTTTATGACCGTTTCGACCGGAGTAGGGGGCGGGTTTGTCTGGGGCAACAAGGTGCTGCGCGGCGCCAACGGACAGGGTGCCGAGATCGGACACATCACCATGCAGCCCGGCGGCCCGTTTTGCGGCTGCGGGCTGGATGGCTGCCTCGAGGCCCTGGTCACCGGCCCGGCAATGGAGCGCATGGCCCTGGCCTCGTTTAACCGTCAGATGGGCACCCGCGAGCTGTTTGGCCTTTTCCAGCAAGATCACCCCCGGGCCAGCCGCATCGTTTTGCAGGCGGCTGGCTGGGTGGGCGTGGCCCTGGCCTCGCTGGTCAAGTGCTACGACCCCGAGGTAATCGTGCTGGGCGGCGGTATTGCCCTCAACGCAGGGCCAGCCTATCTGGCCGAGGTGACACACACCTACCAGCGCTACCTGGAAGGCTGGATTACCCCGCCGGTACACCTGGCAAAGCTGGGTAACGAGGCCGGGCTGCTGGGAGCTGCACTGACCGCGGCCCTCGAGGTCGGAGAGGTATAGCAATCAGGTTTCAGTCAGACCTGGGTGGCACCAGGGGTGCTTTGAGGGGGCAGGGGAGGCAGGCCCAGCCGATTCCAGCGCTCATCCACCCGCCGGATGATCTCTGCCGACATCACAATTTTGGGCGGCCAGCGGCGGGCAAAGCCCTCCTCGGCTAGCTTGCGGGTTCCGTCTAGCACCAGTACGGGACCGTCTGCCCCTGGCATCACCCAGGCGTCGCGCTCGGGGTCTATGTTGTTGAGCACTGCCCACATCACCTCGTCGAACTCGAGGCGGGTATCGGCATCGGTCAAGAGCATCAGACGAATACCCTCACTCTGGGGAGCCGCCAGCAGGTGCTGGGCAATTTCTCTGGCCTGGTGCGGGCGGTTCTTCTCAAAAGTGGCCATCCAGATGCCCGGCAGCTGCTTTTGTTGTAGCCCCGGAAAGCCCGGCAGGCTCTGGTGGGCTCTGGGAGTAAAGGGAACCGGACCGCCTTCTTCTTCCAGCTTGGCGGTGCCATCTATAATTAGCTTGCCCCCAAAGCCCATTGCCCGCGAGGAGTGATCCAGAACGTCTATGGGGCCGCGCGAGACCAGGGTATCGCGGCCGGGCACAGCGTGCTTTAGGGCAGCCTGCAGCGACTGGGGGCCTTTGAGCGGTGCCCCGGGGTCCAGCACCACTATAACCTTGGCAAACATCATCTGACCCAGCCCAAACAGACCATTAGCAACCTTGTAACCCTGGCCGGGGTAGCGTTTCTCGATGCTAACATTCACCCAGTTGTGAGCCACCCCGGCGGGGGGCATGTGGTAGTCCTTGATTTCCGGCAGAATGAGCTGCGCCGCAGGCAGGAACAGCCGCTCGGAAGCCTCGATAAGATAGGCATCTTCCATGGGAGGCCGACCCACAATGGTGGCAGGATAGATGGCGTTTTTACGGTGGGTGATTGCAGTTATGTGAAAGCGGGGGTAGGGTTCTTCCAGAGTGTAAAAACCGGTATGGTCCCCAAAGGGCCCCTCTAGCACCTGGTGTTCGGCGGGGTCTACATACCCTTCCAGCACAAACTCGGCCTCGGCGGGCACGGGCAGATCAACCGTGAGGCCCTGGGTTAGCTCGACCGCCTGGCCCCGCAAAAACCCGGCCAGATTGAATTCATTTACGCCAGGAATTGGCGGCACTGGGGCGGTGGCGGCGTAGGTCAGGATGGGGTCGCCGCCCAGGGCTACCGCGACCTCCAGCCGACGGCCCAGCTGTTTGGCCTTGTCGTAGTGCCGGCGCCCAACCTTGTGCAGCTGCCAGTGCATGGCGGTGCTCTGCTTGTCCAGCACCTGCATCCGGTACATCCCCAGGTTGAGTTCGCCAGACTCGGGGTCTTTGGTAATCACCAGCGGCAGGGTGATAAAATGGCCGCCGTCCAGTGGCCAGCACTTGAGGATGGGGAGTTTAAAGAGGTCTACCTGCTCGCCTTTCCAGACTACCTCCTGTACCGGCCCGCCGCGCACCTTTCGAGGAAAGAAGCCCCGCAACTCCCGCAACTTGGGCAGCATGGCCAGAGCCGCCTTCAGGCCGCCTTTGCCGGGGCTGAGCTTCATCAGGCTGGCTACCCGCACGGCCAGGTCGTCCAGGCTTTGGACGCCCATGGCCAAAGCAGTGCGTTCTGCCGTGCCATAGCCGCCGATGAAGACCGGAAAACGGCGGTCTTGCACGTTAGTAAACAACAGTGCAGGGCCGCCCGACTTGACCATACGGTCGGCAATTTCGGTAATTTCAAGGTCGCAGGAGACCGGCTCCTGGATGCGGATGAGCTCCTTGCGGCGATCGAGCTCGCTTACAAAGGCTTGCAGGTTCTTGTACATTGCCTTCCAGGATAGCCGATCCGGGTTCAAGCAATGTGGCAACAGATTTCGGTATGAAAAATGGTCTGATGTCGAGGGTCTAGACTCGAAGGTAGTCGTAGATTGCTGCTCCAAGCTTTAGACCTTTGACCTTCGACCTTAGACCATCGTGTGGCCTCCGACCTTCCAGCCCGCCACTAAGCGCTCATGGCTGCAAAAACAGGTGCTCTAAACGGAACTGCTCGGGGGTACCAAACACCAGGATGGCCTCGAGCCGCACGGCTTGATCGTCCCGGCCCAGCAGATATAGCGCCGACTTGTAGATGCGCCGGTACTTTCCGGGGGTGAGGGCTTCCTGGGGTGTGCCAAAAGCGGCATCTCGGCGCTGCTTGACCTCGACCGCCACATAGGTGGGGCCATCCTGCATCCAGAGATCTATCTCGCCAAACGGGGTACGCTTGTTCTGCCCCAGCAAAACATACCCTTTGGCCAGCAGATGCTTGCGGGCCAGCGCTTCGGCCCAGGCCCCTTTCATAGCGGGCTTTCCAGCACCTGCTGCCCATTTACCACGATGCGTAAAGTGGCAGCTCCGCGCACCACGATCTCCTGGCCAAAGCTCCAGGGCTGTTGCACCGGACCCTCAAACACAGTATTGACCAGTACCTCGTCCTGCACGGTTATGACCACCAGGGCGCTGGGAATGTTTTCTGGCAGGGTGTAGCTCACGTTTACCCGGCGCTCCTGTGGCCCGGCGGGAACGGGGGGCAGGGCTGGCTGGTTAGGGCCGGGGGCGACCCCTGGGGTTAGCGGGGGTGTGACGATGGGGGCGGGCTCAGGCGCTGGCGCAGCCAGCCGTGGGGGCTCAAAAGGCGAGGCTCTGGGAATGGCGGCCGCGGGCTGCGCAGCCACCAGCACCCGCACCACGGTTTCGCGGGGGAGTACCACACCGGGACCAGGTTCCTGACCGATCACCACTCCCTCGGGCGCCCCCGAGGCCACCTGCACCATCTGGGCCTGAAGCTCGGCCACCGTAAGAATGTAGCGCGCCTCCTGGTAGCTAAGGCCGGTCAGGTCGGGAAGCAGAGTTTCGCGCACCGGGGGGCTGGCGCCGGTAGAGACCAGCAGACGCACCCCCTCTCCAGGACGCAGCGGCTGGCCCTGGTGGGGAATGCTGGATAAAACCGTATTGGCGGTGTCGCCGGAGGCGATACGGGTAATGCTGGCGATACGGTAGCCCGCCGCCTCGAGGGCCCGCCGGGCATCCTCGAGGGAGCGCCCGTTCACGCTGGGAACGGTTCCCAGGCGGGGCTTGTTGATTACCAGCTCCAGGCTGCGCCCGGGCTTGACCCGGGTGCCGGGGTCGGGGTTTTGCTCCAGAATCTGATCTCTGGGAAGCGAGGGGTTGCTACCCTCGGTAAACTCTATCTCGAGGCCATAGGCACGTACCAGTTCGAGGGCTTGTCGGGGGGTTTTGCCCACCAGGTCGGGCAGTACATGCTCGGGAGGGTTCAGGTACTGGGTGGTAGTTTGCCAGATTCCCACACTGCCCAGCATCAGCATCAGCAGGCCCGGAAGCCAGCCTGGCCAGTTCCAGCGGTAGTTGCGCGGTGGAGGTCGGTATCTGACACCTTTGCTGGTGGGAGTGGTCTGGCCGGACTTGGCTAACAACTGGGCTTTGGGCGACTGTTCTGGTAAAACCCGGGGCTGGGAGGGGGGTAGCTCGGTGGGGGGGGTTCGGGGAGTGGGGTTTGGGCCGGGCTCACTGACTCCCGCCGGGGCGGGGGTGGTTTGTGGTCGCAGGTTTCCTACCAGGGTTCGCCCATTTTCCTCGATGACGGTCAGGTCGCTTTCCTGGTAGCCAAAAGGCTTTAGCACCTCCAGCAGCGGCTTCAGGCGACGGGTCTTGAGGGCTACTCTGGGCTGCTCGGGCCAGAAGACGTAGTAGCGGCCCGGATTGGCCGATACCGTGACTCCCTGGGGCAGAAAGCCCTGGCCCTCAAGGCGCCGGATAGCATTTTTGTAACGATGAAAGGCGGTGCGTGCTTCGGGCGTATGCACTTCAAACCAGTACAGCTGCCCCTTCAGGCCCTCGGGTGTCTGTACCTGATAGGGGCGCAAAAAGCCCTGTAGTGGCTCTTCGGCTAGAATGGTAAACTTGTCGTCCAACAGCGACATCAAATGCGATTATACCGAGTGAGGAAAGGGCTTTGTGAGTAGAGCATCATCTTTGAAGAATGTCAAAGGTCCAAGGTCAAAGGTCAAAGGTCTAACGACTTTCGACTTTTGACTTTCGACTTTTGACGCTCGACCTGCGAGATTCCATTAGCCTATAGCTAATAGCCTATAGCTGATAGCATTTGACCTGCGACCCTCGACTCTCGACCCTCGACCAACGTCTGACCTGCGACCTTCAACCTTCGACTAACTTCTGACCCGCGACTTTGAGGAAGAATGTGTAAATTTGGCATGATTTGCATTTCGGCACTGCATTGCTATCATAAAAGCCGGGAATGACTTCTCATTTTAGCCGGGTGGCCTTTACCTACGACCGGACGCGGTATCATCCGCCGGAGGTATCGGGCCGCATTGCTACCGCGCTCACGGCGCCGGTAGAGAAGCAGTTTCGGGATCCGGTATTTCTGGAAATCGGGGCGGGCACCGGCCGCATCTCGGTGCCAATTATCGCTCGAGGCTACCGCTATATTGCGCTGGACGACAACCCGGCTATGCTCGAGGTTTTGCGGCAAAAAGTGGCCGGGGTGGCCCGTAAGGCCCAGCTGGTCGAGGCCGACGCACGCGAGCTGCCATTTGAGTGCGGTAGCTTACACGCGGTAATAGTGGTGCATCTGTGGCACCTGCTGGATAACTGGCAGCAAGCCCTGCATGAAAGCCTGCGGGTGCTGCGCCCGGGCGGCTTTCTTTTTGAGGGCTGGGATCAATCGGACCACCACAGCGAGGACTGGCGTATCCAGCAAAAGTGGCAGGAGATTCTGGCCGGGCTGGGCTACAAGCTGCTGCGAGGCCGTCACCAGGCCCGGCTGGTCGAGGTGGAAAAGGCTCTCAAATCCCGTCAGCTCGAGCCCAAGACCAAGATTGTGGCCGACTGGACCGAGCTGCGCAGCCCGCGCACCAGCCTCGAGATGCTGCTGGAGCGCATCTATTCTTTTAGCTGGGATGTGCCCGAGGAGGTCTTCCGCCCCTCGGTAGCCGAGCTTTCGCACTGGGTATTCGAAACCTACCCCGATCCCGACCTGGAATACCCTGTGAGCTGGAGGTTTCTGGTTCGTAGCTCGAGGCTGCCGTAATGGTCAGCGCAAGACCTCACCCGGCTTGATTTTCAAAGCCCGCCACAACGGCAGAAGCGAGGCCAGCATCACCACCAGCAGGCTAAACCCCGAGACCCAGAGAAAATCTGAGGCTCTAATGTCTACCGGCAGGTGTGTGAGGAAGTAGAGCTCGCCAGGAATCTCCACCGGACGCCAGTGAAAGTAGCTGGACAGACCCCAGCCCAGCAGGTTGCCCAGCAAGATGCCCAGGCTTCCCAGAATAAGCCCTTCCAGCCCAAACACCCCTGCTACCTGGGTGCCCCTGGCCCCCATCACCCGCAAGAGCGCGATATCGGGGGTTTTTTCGATCACCGCCAGCACCAGTACGCTGGCCATGCCCAGCGCCGCCACCACCACAATCAGAAAGACCACAATTCCAATTACGCGCTTTTGCAGGGCCAGCTGTTCGATCAGGGTGCGGTTGGTGGACTGCCAGGTATGGGGAAAGTAGCTGGCGCCCGCCAGGGCCATCCCGACCTCTGGCGCCCTGTCGGGGTGGCGCAGGCGTATCTGGTAACCCGAGAGCGCAGCAGGCTGCTCCATCAGCTCACGGGTATCGGCCAGGGTGGTAAACGCGAAGCCGGAGTCGAGCAGGTAGTTGCCGGTCTGGAAGGTAGCGACCACCGTAAGCTGAATCCGCTTCTGGTTGATCGAGACCAGAAACAGTTTGTCGCCCGTGAAGGCGCCCAGGCTGCGGGCCAGCGCGCTGCCCAGCACGATGCCGCCTTCCTGGAGCCGGGAAAGGTCGAGCTCGGGGTAGACCGCCTGCCCCCCCTCCCCTAGCCCGATCAGGGTAGCAAAGTCGGCCCCTGCCGGGCGGCCCGCCTCGGCGCGGCGGGTCAGCAGGGCCTTGCTCAAGAGCACCGGCGCCTGCCCGACAACCTCGGGGTGTGGGGGCGGAACCGGACTGTCCTGAGGGTCCAGGCTCTGCAGGTAAAGGTGGGGCACTGCCTTGAGGGTGGCATCTATCAGCCCCCTGGTAAACCCGTTGGTAAGCGAGAGGGCGGTGGTGAGCACCATAATGCCCACCGCCACCCCCAGCAGCGCAATAAGGCTCTGGGTGCGGCGGTAACGCAGGTGGCGCAGGGCCAGGAACCAGACAAAGTTCATGTCGAGGGTCGAGGGTCTAGTGTCGAGCGCCAGCCCCTACCGGCCCTCGACCCTGGACCCTGGACACTCCACCATCTTACCCGCGCCCGCGCTGGATAATGGTGACCCGGACATTCCGCACCCCAAAACGGATGGCGGTGTTGCGATCGGGTAACCAGACATCAATGCGCCTCTGCATCCGGGGGTGCATGGTATCCTCTACCACGAAAACCCGGTTATTAAAGAGGTAGTAAAAGCGGCCTTTGCCCAGGCCTCTGGGTGTGCCCAGGTCTTCCAGCTTAACCCTCGAGCCGTAAGGTAGCTCGCGCAGCATATCCCGGCTAACGGCAATGATGCCAAGCCTTGTGCGCGCTCCGGTGGCGGTGATGTAGGGGGTGCTGTCGGTCTCGCGCACCGAGGAGGTATAGGCTGTTGCGGTAAGGTACATCACCCTGGGGGCCTGAGCCAGGCTCAGTCCAAACACTGCAACTAGCAGGATCAGGCTCGGTGTGACGAAGGGGGGTAACCTCCCCGGCCACAAATTCACCACGACTATGCGAAAGGGGAATAGCCTTCTCATACCCACCGAGGCTATGGGGGCTGTTCTCAGATTCGCTTAGAAACAGGGGTCACACCTCTCATCTGTTTCTGAAGCGGAAGCAGGGTGAAACCAGGAGGTTTCAGGTTTACCATGCAGGCGAGGGGCTTGTCTTGGTTATGGATTTATGAGTCCAACATAAAGCGTGTCTTGAGATTTCTCATCAGGGCCATGCTGCTTACCCGCTACCCCTCCAGGGCCGATACGCTGGTTTTGTATAGTACCAGACAAATGTCATGTCGAGGGTCGAGGGTCTAACGTCGAGTGCTAGGCCCAACTGGCCCTCGACCCCGACCCCGGACACTACACCAACTTAATGCTGCCATACCAGCTAACCCACACAGCGCTTGGGGCATACAAAGGCAAGTCTCACAAGAAACACGCCGTCGGGCTTGCTTTATTCCAGTACCGCTAAGTAATCGTAAAGGTCAGGCCCACCCGGGTGAATCTCGACACTCAGGTCGGGATAAGCCTGAGAAATCCGGGAAGCCAGGGTGTCCAGCGTATCTCTGGTGACTGCAGGGCCGTGGAAGATGGTCAGTATCTCGTAGCCGTTACCCTGTGCCGCCAGGCTGACCATGTCGAAAAGGGCATCCTCTGGGGTATCGGCAGCCAGGGCCAGCTTGTCATCGCGCAGGCCGATGGGCTGGCCCTCGGTCACACTGACCCCCCCAATCTCCACACTACGGCTGGCCCGGGCCACTTCCAGAGTAGCAGCCCGTTTGGAGGCCTGTTCCATCTCGGGAAGTAGCTGGCTCGAGGGCGTATCGGCCTGGTAGACCACCATTGCAGCCAGCCCCTGGCCCATGGTGCGGGTAGCCAGCACATGCACCGTCTTACCTTCGGCCAGTTTGGCGGCTTGTTGGGCCGACATGATCACATTGCCGTTGTTAGGCAGCACGATCACCTCGGGGTTAGGCAGGCTCTTAATGGCGTCCAGGATATCCTGCACACTGGGGTTGGCGGTCTGCCCCCCGGCAACAATGCGGGCGCCAAAACCACGGAAAGCCTTGGTCAGGCCCCAACCATTGGCCACTGCAACCAGTCCGGTAGCGGGTGGAGGCTCGTCGGCAGCGCCGGCCATAGCCAGAATTTCGGTGTGCTGCTGCGACATATCTTCTACTTTGGTGCGAATCATTCTGCCGTAACGGGCCACACCGGCCAGCAAGCCATCGGGGTCGTTGGTATGAATATGCCCCTTGACATAGCCCTCGGCCCCCACTACCAGCAGCGAGTCACCAAATGACGATACGGCTTCGCGTATGACCTCGATAGGCTCGGCCACCCCTTCCATCAAAAACTCCGTGCAGTAACCAAAGGCTTCCTCAGCGAAAGCGGTCTGGGCGTATCTTTCAATCCTGGGTGGCTCAGGTAAGGGTTTGCTCAATAGATGGCCCTCCAACCCCTCCAGGAAGCGCAGCAAACCCACCCCCCCTGCATCCACTACCCCTGCTTGTTTGAGCACCGGAAGTAGATCGGGGGTGCGGTCAGAGGTCTCCCAACCGCTCTGTAGCGCGCCTCTAAAGACCTCTTCAATGCTGGCTGAGGGCTGCTGGGCAGCCTTGCTGGCGCCTTCGGCTATTCCCCTCGAGACGGTCAGCATGGTACCCTCCACCGGCTTCATCACCGCCTTGTAGCTGGCTTTTGAGCCCTCCTCGAGGGCCTTAGCCAGCAGCACCGGCGAAATTTCACGGACATTTTTGATTACGTCCGAAAAACCCTTCAGAAACTGTGAGGTTATTACCCCGGAGTTTCCCCGCGCCCCCAGCAATGAACCATAGCTGATGGCCCGCGCTACCTCGCTCATCTTGCTGGTGTCGGCCAGGTCGAGTTCCCGTCGGACCGACTGGAAGGTGAGGTGCATATTGGTGCCAGTGTCGCCATCGGGCACCGGATAGACGTTGAGTGCGTTGGCCTCCTCAACGTAGACTGCAAACCAGTCGGTTGCGTAGCGGAAGGCGCTGGCCAGTTGCTCCGAACTCAGGGCGCTAGCCACGAAACACCCCCAGGAAGAGCGAGGGGTGAGAAAGGGGGCAAAGACAGCTCTTTCCCTGCTCGCCTGCCGGTTTGCCCCTAACCACGGCTAACCCCCACCACGTGGACTCGTACACTGGACAGCTCGGCCCCTGCCAGGCTCTTGGCGGCCCAGCGTACCCGTTCTCCAATGCTGTCCACCACCGTTGGGATGCGGGCGCCAAATGCAACGACCACGTACAGGTCGGCCTGGAACTTGCCAGCTGCAGCAGGGTCTGGTTTGACCACCACCCCTTCGCTGGCCTCGCTCCTGCCCAGAATGCGGCTGATGGACTCGCGGATACCCGCCGGGCTCATTCCCAGTACACCAGGCACTTCATGCGCTGCCAGGCCTAAAATGGCGGCCAGAGCGCTTTCCGTCACAGTAATGTTGCCTTTCAAAGTCTCCCTCCATGCTTGGGTAGCTTGCCCCCCAACCCTACCTTTTGAGCCATCTGAGTCATCGGAGGGGGTTGAGCTGGTTCCTTATTGCGCAACTATAACGTACCAGAACCTGGTATCCAACCCTATATCACTGCAAGTACGCGGCTCGAGGTGACGATGCTTAGGTTAAACCCACGGCTCAGGGGTCTTTTCACAAGATTGCTACCATCCTCACTACCCCATGCATAGGCGAAAGGCAAGCGCCGAAAGCTAAAAGCTGAAAGCCTTCAGCCTTAGGCTTGCGACCTGCGACCTGAGACCTGCGACATTTTTAAAGAATGTCTAAGGTCAAAGGTCTAAGGCCTAAGGACTAACGACTTTCGACTGTCGACCTTCTACTTTCAACCTGAGACCTGCGACATTCTGTTAGGGTGTATGCTTGTACAGAAATCAACTTGCCAGACCTTTTAGCGGCTGCTGTTCATCACCAGGGTCGCCTCGAGCCGTCCGAAGTCGCGCCCGAAGATGATCCGGACTGGGGTGCGGTGGGCATCCTGGTAATACCAGGCTTCCAGCAGGAGGTCTCCACGGGCAAAGCGAAAGCCTACCAGTCCGGTGCTGGCCCGGAGGGGTTCCAGCTTCCCTTGAATAAGCTGGGGATGATCTACCGCAGTAACCAGACGGGCCTCGGGGTGAAGGCGCAGAAAGTAAATTAAAGACAGATGGTCCAGTACCTTCTTGGTTGAGCTGCTGAAGCTAAATTTTTCGCCATTGGGATGTAAAACCCTCACCAGTGAGCCGTTGCTCTGCCGCTCGAAGACCAGCCGGGTGGTGCCTCCAAATGGCTCGGTTAGGTTTTGCTGGAAGCGGTCGGTGAAAAAGTCGGGGCCCACCTGGCTATCCCACTCCAGGCCCATACCAGTAACCCGGGCCAGCCCGGTTGTCTCGAGTCTGGCCCGAAAACGCCAGCCACCCTCGGTGGGTTCGGCAGTCAGATTGAACTTTCCCACCCCGATACCCTGCCAGGAAAGGGCGAAGGTTAGCCGCTCGCCCGCCGGCCAGGGCACTGGGGGTGCCGATGCCGCAGCAGCGCCAAAACTCAGGCCTCCCAGCATACCCAGCAAAAGCCACCCACCACGGAACATGCATCTACTGTACGGTTCAAACCAGGGAGATGATGGGTAAAATTACCTTCAGAGGGCGGCGCTGGGCTCGGTATAGGGTAGCCCGAAAGCCTGCGCTACCCCCAGGCAGGTTAGCCTGCCCTGATGGGTGTTCAGGCCCAGCATCAAGGCGGGGTCGTCTTGCAGGGCATCCAGGCCCCTCTCGGCCAGCTTGAGCAAGTAGGGGAGGGTCTGGTTGGTAAGAGCAAAGGTAGAAGTGCGTGGCACTGCGCCGGGCATGTTGGCCACGCCATAGTGCACCACTCCGTCCACCACATAGGTGGGGTTGGCATGGGTGGTGGGCTTGATGGTCTCGACGCAGCCGCCCTGATCTACTGCCACATCCACAATCACCGAGGCTTCCTTCATGGTAGAAAGCATCTCGCGGGTGACCAGCTTGGGGGCCTTGGCGCCAGGAACTAGCACCCCGCCGATGAGCAGGTCGGCGTGGCGGATAGAGGCTGCGATGTTGGCTTCGGTGGAGGATAGGGTAATCACCCGCCCGCCAAACACATCGTCCAGGTACTGCATCCGCCCCTTGCTCACATCCAGGATGGTGACCTGTGCACCCATACCCAGGGCAATCTTGGCGGCGTTGGTGCCTACTATGCCCCCACCGATGATGACCACGCTGGCCGGGGCCACCCCCGGCACCCCGCCCAGCAGTACCCCCCGCCCGCCGTGGGGCTTCTCTAGCGCCGCAGCACCCACCTGGGGGGCCATGCGGCCGGCTACCTCGCTCATGGGCAGCAGCAGGGGCAGCGAACCATCCTCGAGCTGAACCGTTTCGTAGGCAATGCCGGTGGCGCCGCCCGCTAGCAAGGCTCGGGTGAGCGGCTCGTCGGCCGCCAGGTGCAGGTAAGTGAACAGTATCAACCCCTTGCGAAGATACTGGTACTCCTCCTGGATAGGTTCTTTGACTTTGGCTACCAGCTCGGCGGCCCAGGCCTCCTGGGCGCTCACTATCTCGGCCCCTGCCTTCTGATAGTCGGCGTCGGACAGGCCCGAACCCAGACCGGCACCCTGCTGCACCAGCAGCTTATGCCCCCGCCGTACCAGGCTGGTCACACCCCCCGGCGTGAGGGCTACGCGGTTCTCGAGCGTCTTGATCTCCTTGGGGACCCCAATTACCATAAATCAAACCTCCTGTTTTTCCCCAGGGTAGATGGATTAGCTGGCAAAAGGAAGAGAGTTATTAAAGGTTTGGGCCAGTCTGACTTTTAGTTCATAAGCCATAATTGCTTTATGGCTTCTAAACTCTTAGACAAAGCCAACCTGGCTATTCTGCAAGAGCTCCAACACAATGGGCGGCTGTCCTACAGCGAGCTGGGCCGACGGGTGGGGCTCTCGACCCCTGCCGTAACCGAACGGGTGCGTCGCCTGGAAGATGCTGGCATTATTACAGGCTACGGCGCACGGATAGACCCCGGCACCCTGGGGTATACCATCACTGCTTTGATCGAGGTGGCCACTCCGCCGGGCCGCTATCAGCAGATGCTGGAGTTTGCCCGCGCCACTACGGCGGTGCGAGAGTGCTATTTTGTGACCGGCGAGTCTTCCTTTGTGGCCAAGGTGATGACCGCTTCGGTAGAGCACCTCCAAGAACTTATTCAGCAGATGGGCCTCTACGGCAGCACCCGCACCTCGGTGGTCCTGTCCCAGCCCATCATCAAGGAGAGTTTTGAGGTAGGGTAGCCATGGTCGGCACCCTGCCTCCTGTCTAGTCTGAAGTTCCCAAAGCTAAGCAGAGAGCTTCTTCTGCCCTGGAAAGGTTAAATCTCTCTTCGGCCTCGTCATCGTTCTGGGTACGTCCTTCCTGTACCCAGACGGCCTTGCCCAGGCTAAAAGCACAGCTTTTCTAACAGGCGGTTGGTAGTGATGTGCGGAAGATGCGACCCCTAGTACATGAGTAGACTCAGGCATCGTTCAGAGCTGGCATTACCTGTTCCAGTGATCACTTTCGCCGCTTTCATCTGGAGGAACTTTAGTCTAATGTTCAGAGTCGAGGGCAGAGAGCCAAAAGAGCGCAGATGGTTGAGCCTTGGCGCGCTGACCGATATGGGTTTGAAACCGGTAAGTATTGCCGCCCCAAAAAGTAGCCACTTAACTATGGGCCTTATTCCCTGAGCACCCGCTTGATACGCAACTTAAAACCATCCCCCTCGGCGATCGCCACCAGGCGGCGCTTGGGGCCAATCAGGGCCACCAGGCCCTTGGCCGGGATGGGCAAGGGTACCCCGTCCATTACCCGCCGGGCCTCGGTGTGAGAGAGCTCTACGCTGGGGCAGGAGAGGGCCTCGAGCTCGTCCAGTGTTTTCTGAGGATCCAGGTTTTCGATCTCCTGGGCCTGCTCGAGGCCAACTCTCCCCACCCTGGTCCGCACCAGGCCCGAAAGGAAGGCCTTGCTTTGCAGTTGTTCCCCCAGGTCGCGGGCAAACGAGCGCACATATGTTCCCGACCCCACCACCAGGCGGATCACGGCAGTAGGGTAGTCGCCCACCGGCCTGGGCAGCTCCACTCTGCGGCCCCGTTCAGATAGCTGCCAGCCCGCTGCCGAAGGGGCAATGCGGTGCGCGACCAGGTACGGGTCGTAGGACAGAAGGCTAACCTCGAGGTATCTGACCGGGCGGGGCTCGAGCTCTAGCGCCTGCCCCTTACGCGCCGCTTCGTAGGCCTTGACCCCTCCCACCTTTACCGCCGAGTAAGTCGGCGGCGTCTGGTGGGTCATCTCCAGGAATGCTGGCAGAGCCGCCTCAAGCTCGCGCTGGGTCGGACGTCTGGAGCTTTCTGCAACAACTTTCCCCTCGGCGTCCAGGGTCTCGGTGGTCGCCCCAAACGAAACCCAGGCGATATACTCTTTAACTTCGGCCGACAAAAAAGGCACCAGCTTGGTCGAGGTATCCACCGCCAGGATCAAAAGCCCCGTTGCCAGCGGATCCAGGGTTCCGGTGTGGCCTACCCGTCGCGTCTGTAGCAGTTTACGGGCCATCTCCACCACGTCGTGCGAGGTGCGGCCGAGCGGCTTGTTCACGGCAAAGAGGGCCATGCCAGCGGATTCTACCCAGATATGACCGGAAGTGAGTAGGTCATAGTCAACAACTACAGTCAAAGGTCGCAAGTCGCAGGTCAGAAGTTGGTCGAGGGTCGAGAGTCGAGGGTCGCAGGTCAAATGCTATCAGCTATAGGCTATTAGCTATTAGCTATAGGCTAATGGCATCTCGCAGGTCGAAAGTCGTTAGACCTTTGACCTTAGACCTTTGACCTTGACCTTAGACCCTCGACACTTACCGCAATGCGTAAACTTTTAGCATGAACTGGCAAGAGCAGTATCGGCGTTTGAAGTTTGCCCAGCCCAGCGAAGGTGTGCTGGAACTTGTCCTCTCTAACCCTGGCCGGCTCAATGCCGCCGACAGCCAGATGCACCGCGAGCTAGCCTATGTCTGGCGGGAGATAGACGCCGACGAGAGTGTCGGGGCGGTGCTGGTGCGGGGCGAGGGAGGGGCTTTTAGCAGCGGCGGCGACTTCGAGATGATCGAGGAGATGATCCGGGATTACCAGGCCCTGCTGCGGGTCTGGAAGGAAGCCCGCGACCTGGTGTACGGAGTGGTGAACTGTTCCAAGCCCATTGTGGCGGCCATCGAGGGCCCTGCCGTGGGAGCTGGCCTGGCGGTGGCCCTGCTGGCAGACATTAGCGTGGCCGGCAGAAATGCCCGTATTGTTGATGGGCATGTGCGGCTGGGGGTGGCGGCGGGCGACCACTCGGTGATGGTCTGGCCTTTGCTGTGCGGGCTGAGCAAAGCCAAGTATTACCTTCTTCTGAACGAGCCGCTATCGGGTGAGGAGGCTGAGCGCATCGGGCTGGTCTCGAGGTGTGTGGAAGACAGCGAGGTCTATAGTCAGGCCCTCACCATCGCGCAAAAGCTAACCCAGGGCTCTCCCACAGCCATTCGCTTTAGCAAATATGCCCTCAACAACTGGCTGCGTATGATGGGGCCAAATTTCGACACCTCTCTGGCCCTGGAATTTCTGGGTTTCATGGGGCCGGATGCCGGGGAAGGCCTGGCCTCGCTCAAAGAAAAGCGCAGGCCCAATTTCCAGAAAAACTCGCCCCTGTGAGGCGTTGGTTGAAGCCCAGGGGGTGCTGCAAACTCCTTTTGCGTAGCCTGCATGGATTAATCCCCCTCATCCCTTCGACGGCCCCTTCGTCGGCCCATTCGACGGGCTCAGGGCAAGGCTCAGGACAAGCCTCTGCCACTCCATTATCCAGTCTATGGCCTCGAGGCCTGCGTTGAGTTTAGCCCTGCTGTGCTTTGCTCCGGTGCGCTACTGTTACAACTAGTTGCCGTTCTGGCCGTATCCCCGTCGTCGTGATCCGGGCGACATGTTTGTGGACATGGGGTGTCGCTGGTGGGCTAAAGAAAGTCGCAGGTCAGAAGTTGGTCGAGGGTCGAGAGTCGAGGGTCGCAGGTCAAATGCTATCGGCTATAGGCTGATGGAATCTCGCAGGTCGAAAGTCGTTAGACCTTTGACCTTAGACCTTTGACATTCTTCAAAAAAGTGGCAGGTCGAAAGTCAAACGTGGGTGAACAATGGCTGTTTTGGGTTATACAATGGAGGGTATGCGCCTGCAACAATTCCTAGCTCGAGCAGGCATTGCCAGCCGCCGCAAAGCCGAGGATTTGATCCGTGCTGGCCGGGTCACCATCAATCACCAGGTTGCAGCCATTGGGGCCAGGGTGCGGTCGGGTGATCTGGTCATGCTGGATGGAGAGAGGGTGCGGCAGCCGCATAAGAAGGTGGTGATTGCGCTCAACAAGCCCCTGGACTACACCACAACCCACGAGGACAAACACGCCCAAAAGTTGGTCTACGATCTGGTGCCCAGGCACCCCGGTCTGCACGCCATCGGGCGTCTGGATAAGGACACCGAAGGACTGCTCTTACTGACCAACGATGGAGACCTGACCCAGCTTCTGACCCACCCACGCAACCAGGTACCCAGGCTGTACCGGGTCTGGAGCCGGCGGGGCCGGGTGAATAAGGAGACCTGTCGTCGGCTTATCCAGGGGGTGATGCTGGAAGATGGGCTGGCCCGGGCTCTCGAGGCCACCCCAACCCACGACGGAGTCCGGCTGGTGCTGGCCGAAGGGCGCAAGCGTGAGGTGCGGCGCATGCTGGGCAAGGTGGGGCATCCGGTAAAAAGACTGGTGCGGCTAGCGGTGGGCCCGATGGGGCTGGGGGAGCTCGAGGTCGGGGCCTGGCGGTATCTGTCCAGCCAGGAAATACGGCTCTTACGCAGCATCAGCCAGCCGGCCAGAGCCCGCAAACCTGCTCAGACCCAGCCTCAGAAACCGTTAGACTCCCATGGCCAGCGGGCCAGCACAGCAAGGCCCAAAGCTGCCACGGCTCGGCCAGCTGCCGCCGCTCGCAGCAAACCCCCATCACCCAAAACGGGTGTACGGGGTACAAAACGTGCCGTAGAATCGAGCCGTGAGCGTGTTTCAAGCGGGGCCAGGAAGAGTACAGATCAGCGAGGCTCAGATCGCCGCCCGAGTTCGCGAACTCGGAGACCAGATAAAGCGTAATTACCAGGGTTACGAGCTCCATCTGGTCTGCGTGTTGAACGGGGCATTCATCTTTATGGCCGACCTGGTGCGGGCCATTGACCTGCCCCTCACCCTGGACTTTCTGGCAGTTTCATCTTATGGCAGCGCCCAGAGGACCAGCGGCGAGGTAGAGCTGGTGAAAGACCTGCGGATGCCCATTGCCGGCCGCAGAGTTATGGTCGTCGAGGATATTGTGGATACTGGTATCACTCTCAATTACCTGCTGCGCCTGCTAAAGGCCCGCCAGCCAGCCTCGCTCGAGGTGGCGGCGCTCTTGTCCAAGCCCTCCAGACGCCAGATCGAGGTGCCCATTCACTACCTTGGCTTCGAGATCGAGGATGCCTTCGTTTACGGCTACGGCCTCGACCGGGCTCAACTCGACCGCAACCTGCCCTACATCACTTCCCAGAGCTAGATGGGCTAGAATAGGCCCTTGTTTGCGCCAAGAGCGGCGCCAGACATGAAAAGCTACCGCTACCTCGACCTGATTACCGCCGCGTTTGTGGTGGTCTTGATCGTCTCCAATATCGCCTCGACCAAGGTAGTGCTTTTTGGCCCGTTCACCTTCGATGGCGGAACCCTGCTATTTCCGCTGGCCTATATCTTGGGCGACCTGCTCACCGAGGTATATGGCTACAAGAGAAGCCGCCGGGTGATCTGGACCGGGTTTTTTCTGCTGATGCTGGCCGCCCTGACCCTGGGTCTGGTCAGCGCCCTACCCGCCCCCGGTGACGAGTTTAGCCAGCAGGTTGCTGCGGCCTTTTCGAGCCTTTTGGGCCTGGTGCCCCGCATCGTGCTGGGTAGCCTGGTAGCTTTCTGGCTGGGCAGTTTCGTCAATGCCTACATTATGGCCAGGCTCAAGGTGGCGACCGGTGGTCGCTGGCTGGCCCTGCGCACCATCGCCTCTACCCTGGTGGGGCAGGGGCTAGACACCGCAGTCTTTTTGCTGATTGCGTTTTACGGAGTCTGGGATAACCAGCTGCTCCTGACGGTGTTTGTTTCCAACTACGTCTTCAAGGCGGGGGTGGAGGTGCTCTTCACCCCAGTTATCTACCTAACGGCTGGCTTTTTGAAACGCGCCGAGAACGAGGACTATTTCGACCGCGATACCCGTTTTAGCCCGTTTTCGCTACGCTAGGCCCGGCCACTCCAGGTAACGACCGGGAGGAAAATGCAGTCCTGGCCCGATATTCAGACCAAGCACCTGCTTTGTGACAGGGCGGGTACCTAGAACCTTGATCGCTGCAGTACACGCATGGCCTGGTTGCACACCTTTTTTGCACTGGCCCCTGGCGCTCGACCCTTGACACCTGGCAACGGAGCAGCCGGCGAACAAAATCGAGCTCCACCCCCAGGTCGGCCGGAACTTTGCCCAGCCCACCGAGGCAGTGCCGGCCAGTCTGCCAGGGTGTGTTGGCACTTTGTTAGCACTTGTTGCTGTATCTGGGCCAAGTGATCTGCACCGACGGACCTGGCCACAAAAATACCCTGGAAGCATGCAAGCTCTGGATTGGAGACTGGTAGGATATAAGACATGGACACGGCGGTTGCGCAATTGCTACGCTACACCCTCAGGTATGCCGGGCATCCGGCAGGTGAACAGCGCCTGAGCCTCGAGCCCCGCCGCGACGGGCTGCGCCTGACCCTGGAGGCCAGCGTCGAACTGCCCTTGCCCAAAACCCGCCAGCGCTGGGAGAGCGAGGTAGACCGCCAGGGGCTGCCTCTCCGCTACCGCGAACGGGTGGAAGGAGGCGGGGCGCGGCTAATGGAGGTGGAGTTTTCCCGCCAGGATGGGCTGGTAACGGTAAGCCAGGGCAAGGACGAGTTTGCCATTCCCTACCTGGCCCAGATCTACGACCCGCTCTCACTGATTTTTGCGGTGGGAGAGCTAAAGCTAGCAGTGGGCGAGGTAGAGAAGTTTGCTCTGGTTGGGGGGCGGGCCTACGCCGAACGTCTCCCCGACCAGAGTGTGGAGGTTGTAGCTTCGGTTGTAGCTTCGGGCGAGAAAGTCGAGCGAAATGTGCGGGTTTACCGCCTGCGCCCCGGGCTCAGCCTGCTCTACTTCGACGAGGAAGGCTATCCGGTGCGCCTGACGCAGAAGGTTGGCGAGCACGTCTTCGAGGCGGAGCTGGTTCAGGTGCAGCGCCTCGAGGCCGGTCAGCGCTTACAGTCTTCAGAGCCGGACCCAAAGACTACCCGGCGGCCCAGCTCCCAGCGCGATGCCAGCCGTGGGCGAGCGGTTGCTCGAGAACCCACCAAGCCCAGAGTGGTCTCGGGTGAGCCGCCTAAAGCGCGCGACGGAGATAGCTCTGGCCGTCGCCGTCGTCGTCGCAGACGTTATAGCTAGAGGCCAGACCCATGCTAACCCTTTGTGAAATTTGCTGGCGTTTGCTGACTGGGATGCCGGCTATGCTGCGAACAGGCTCCCTTAGTGGAGCGGCCGAATGCGAGACAGAGGCCAGAAATATGAATCAGGCGCCGATCGCGTTACCATACTGGTTGTGATGGGCAAAGGGCTCTTATGATCAAAACCCCGGAGCAAATCCGTAGCTATTTCCAGAACCGCCGCACGACCATCGAGCATGGCGATGACCTGGAAATGGTGCGGCAAATTTTGCGCCAGATCCAGCACGAAGGCGACGCCGCCCTGCAACGCATTAGCCACGAGCTTGACGGACACCCGGTGGAAGAGATTCCCAAGCGGCTTTGGCGAGATGCTTACGAGGACCTGGATGCCGAGCTGCGAGATGCTCTCGAGACCGCCAGAGAGCGCATCGAGGCCTTTTACCGGCGTGAGCCCATGGGCGGGTTTATCCAGGCCGGGCCCGATGGGGTCCTGGGCCAGCTAGTACGGCCACTCGACCGGGTGGGAGTGTATGTGCCAGGCGGCTCGGCCCCCTTGCTCTCTACGGTATTGATGACCGTGGTTCCGGCCAAAGTAGCGGGCGTGGGTGAAATTGTGGTGGCCTCCCCCCCCAGGGTACATTCAGGCATTCTGGCTGCGGCCTGGGTGGCGGGGGCAGACCGTTTGTTTGGCATGGGGGGCGCGCAAGCGGTAGCTGCGATGGCCTACGGAACCCAGCTGGTACCCCGGGTGGATAAACTTGTGGGGCCGGGCAGCCGCTATGTGGTCCTGGCCAAGCGCGAGGTTTATGGGGTAGTGGGTGTGGAGGGTCTGCCAGGGCCAACCGAAACCCTGATCATCGCCGATGCCTCTGCCGATCCCAAACTGCTGGCTGCCGATATGCTAGCCCAAGCCGAGCACGGCCCCGACTCCGAGGCCTGGCTGCTCTCGTGGTACCCCGAACTGCTGGAACGGGTCAGAGAGGAGTTAAAGCGCCAGCTGGAAGAGCTGCCTCGAGCCGAGACTGCCCGTCAGGCCCTAAAGCGAAGTGGGCTGGTGCTGGTCGAGCACCTGGGACAGGCCCTGGAGCTGGCCAACCTCTATGCGCCCGAACACCTTTGCCTATCCCTCCACGACCCCCTGGCTGCACTTGGGATGGTACGCAACGCCGGTGGGGTTTTTCTGGGTGAGCACTCCTGCGAGGCCCTGGGCGACTATATCGCTGGCCCAAGCCACGTAATGCCCACCTCGGGCACCGCCCGCTTTGGCGGGGGACTGGCCCTGCGGGACTTCCTCAAGGTGATTCCGGTGGTGGGCCTCACCCAGCAGGCCGCCGGCAAGCTCGCGGCTCTGGGTGCGCGGATGGCCCGCGAGGAAGGCCTGGAAGCGCACGCCAGAGCGCTTGATCGCCGAACAGAATACTGAGCCTGCCCTTCGCCAAGTCTGCTCGAATGGACTTGCATACCACCCTAGGCCAAAAGGGGCCAGAATACGTTGCTTGCTGCGGTCAAGTAACATCTTGCATCTTGACCCCGTCTCTTTTCCCCTACCCTGTTGCACTCCCAGCCCTCTGCCCAGATGCTTACGCGAAGCACTAGCAGGTTACTGACCCGGCTTTCATGATATAACCCTGGGGTTATGAGTCTGGACTTATTGGTGATTGCACCGCACCCCGACGATGCCGAACTGGGCTGTGGAGGCATCCTGGCCCGGGCCAGGGCCGAGCAGCAAAGCACCGGAATTCTCGACCTGACCCAGGGCGAGATGGGTTCAAAAGGAACAGTGGCAATACGTGCTCAGGAGGCGAAAGAGGCCTCGAGAATTCTTGGACTCGACTACCGCGGCAACCTGGGTTTAGCCGATGGGTCCATTGCCGACTCCGATCTACCGCGACGCACCCTGGCCCAAGTTATTCGCGAGTTGCGCCCCAGGGTGCTGATAGTGCCGTACGAGTCGGATCGCCACCCCGACCACCTGGCGGCCAGCCGATTGTGTGTTGCTGCAGCACACTTTGCTGGCCTACCTAAGGCTCTTGTAGACGGTGACCCTCACAAAGTCGAGCGGCTACTGTTTTATCCTGGCAACTACCCTTCGCTACCAACCCTGGCCGTGGACATATCTGCTTACATAGAGGTTTGGGAGACCTCGGTACGGGTCTACCGGAGCCAGTTTGCAGGTGAGAAGGTTTCCGAAACCGTACACGCCGGAGGGGTCGAGGCAAGGCGGGCGCTGCGGCGCTACTGGGGCAATTTGACGGGAGTGAACTACGCCGAACCCCTGCTGAGCCCGGTACCCTGGCTGACCCGGCTGTGGTGATGCAGCAGGCTGTACTGAGTAGTTGCGCCCTGCAAGCAAAAGCGCAAGGCATTCAGAACTTCTCAGGTCACTTTCACATAACGACCACCCAGATCTACGCATAAAGCTCCCTGGCCCAGGTGGCGGAGAGTTCATATCGGTTGTTATCCGATCATGGCTGGATTGGTGGCTGAAAGTTTCGGTTAGCGGCAAAATGAGCGTCGTGAATTAGGTTAGCAGTGCACTACGCTCGGGCCAGGTTCACCATCAATCCGAACAAAGGCTGCGGCACCGATCCGAAGCCGAACGCCTCGGGAACCACCGAGCGGCGCAACGACCTTCACCTCACCCGGCAGCAGGAGGAAGAGGCAAGACGGCGGGCGAGGCTGGCATAGAGCGTTTTGCCTGTTTTGATTATTGTGACTATTTCGATTATACTAGACCGTGCCGTACTGGAGGAGGTGAACCCATGGCCACACTGAACCCACCCCATCTGCCCAGCGAGTGCGAGGCCCAGCGGGCCAGACAGCTTAGCGAGCGGCTGACCAGGTACGCGGGCCAGGACCTGACCCTGTACATCAACGGCGAGACGGCCCCGCTGGTGCTGGGCCAGGACGTACTGGCGCTGCTGCAAGAAATTCTGGCGCATACCGCTTTGGGCCGCTCGGTCGAGGTCATACCGCAGGGGGCCGAACTTACCACCCAGGAGGCCGCCGACCTGCTTAAGGTCTCGCGCCCGTTTCTGGTGGGGCTGCTGGAGGCGGGAGAAATCCCGCACCGCAAGGTGGGCAGCCACCGCCGGGTTAGCCTGTCCGACCTGCTGGCCTACTTGGCCCGCACCCGCGCCGAGCAGGAGGAGGCCCTGCGCCAGCTACAGCAGCAGGCCCAGAAGCTCAAGATGGGGTACTGAGTTTGTCCAGCTTCACGGTGGTCTACGATGCCAACGTACTCTACCCCGCCCCGCTGCGCGATCTGCTCCTGCACATGGCCCGCACCGGCCTGTACCAGGCCAGGTGGACCCAAGACATCCACCAGGAGTGGATGCAAAAGCTTCTGCAAAACCGCCCCGACCTGACCCGACAGCAGCTCGAACGCACCCGCGAACTGATGAACAGGGCAGTACTGGACTGTCTGGTGACAGGCTACCAGGAGCTGATCCCCGCGCTCACACTCCCCGACCCCGACGACCGCCACGTGCTGGCCGCCGCCATCCGCTGCGGTGCGGACGCCATCGTGACCCTCAACCAGCGCGACTTTCCTGCCGACACCCTGAAGACCTATGGCCTCGAGGCCCTGCACCCCGATGAGTTTGTGCTCGACCTGATCGACCTCGATACCGCCAGAGTACTAAAGGCAATCAAGATCCAGCGCTCACTTCTGCGCCAGCCGCCCAAAACCGCCCAGGAGCTGCTAGAGACCCTAAAAGCCCAGGGCCTGCCCCGCAGCGTAATGCTGCTGGAGCAGTTCCAAGAGCTACTTTGAACCCTTTGGAGGCCAGTGTCTTGAACCATGCCACCCTGCTTTGGGGCCCCACGCACCGAACTGTACTCGACCGCCTGCCGCAACCTCAAGCACCAGACCCTGCCGGTAGGCCCGCTCTGGACAGACGCATCGCTTTGAGCCGCATCAGGTGTGTTTTTCTGGAGCTACTCCGCCAATACACGGAGCAGATTAGTGCCGTCACTGGCGAAGTCTGCATGAAAGCGCCCCACGGACTCCGAAGAAGAGGAGCCTAGAAGCGAAAGCGCTCTAGCCCTAAGTTATCTGCCCAAGCTCGCCTGAAAATCGCAGCAGTCGGTATTTGACACGTTCTGCCGATACCGGACCCCGAAGAGCGCACTTCGCATTGCGAGCAAAAAACCGATTTTAGAAAGGACATTAGCTTAAGGGCACCTCGAAAAACTCACTGCCAGCTTACCTTTGGATGAATTGCTTCTAAAGAACTGGGTAGGGTAAAATTTTACTATGATGAAGTACAAAACCGCATCGGCCAGAGGGCTCTTTGATGAGGAAGTCCGTTTGGAAAAGCTGGCCGAGCAGAGTGACCCACTGGTGAAA
>JBGFRI010000015.1:0-134645 GCA_041695225.1 Deinococcota bacterium | reverse complement strand
GCCTTCGACCTGCTCGGCGTCACGCACCGGCTGTAGCCATGTAACCGCACCACCTCACTAAGGACAAATGACGGCTCGGAGCGGAGTATTGCTGGGTTCCTACAAAGGTAACTTCGGGCTAGGCGATATGCTTTTGGGTGATGCGGCGGATTGGCCTGACCGGGAGCATAGGCAGTGGCAAGAGTACGGTGGCCCAGCGGCTGCGGGAGCTAAGGGTGGAGTTGCTCGACGCCGACCAGTATGCCAGAGAAGGGGCGGAGGTTCTTAAGGCCGATGTTTGTCAGGCCTTTCCGGAGGTGTGCCGGGACGGGGAGATAGACCGGCCCGCACTGGCTGGTCTGGTATTTGCAGACCTCGAGGCGCGTAGGCGCCTCGAGGCCATCCTTCACCCCTATGTGCGCCGGCGGATGCAAGAAGACACCGAAAAATTTCGGGCCGAGGGTAAAAAGCTAATTGTACACGAGATTCCCTTGCTGTTTGAGACCGGACGGGAAGGGGAGTATGCCGGTGTTCTGGTGGTGGCGGCCCCAGATGAGCTGCGTAAGCAACGGGTGATGGCCCGCAGTGGACTGAGCGAGGACCAGTTTACCGCGCGGGATGCCAGCCAGATGCCACAGGAGGAGAAGGTCCGAAGGGCCACCTGGGTGATCTGGAACGATAGCGACCTGGCCACGCTGCGGGCCCGAGTTGACGCCTGGTACGCCGAGGTTATGCGGTGAAACTGGTGCATGACTGGCTTGGCCCCCTAGCGCTGCCCGACCTGGCAGAGCGAATTGTCTCGCTGGCGCCAAACGTTACCGATGCCTTGTTCGAACTAGGGCTTGGGGCCAGGGTGGTGGGGCGGAGTGCTTTTTGTTACCGTCCAGCGCCCGCCCTGGGGCTGCCGGTGGTCTCGAGCTATACCCGGGTACGCTGGGAGCTGTTGCACTCGCTAAAGCCCGACCTGGCGCTGATTAGCACCGGGGTGCAGCGAGAACTGCTCCAGGAGCTGCACCAGCGAGGGTTTCCCATCTATCCGGTGCCTTTGCCGCAAAGCCCATACGGAATTCTCGAGAATCTGAACTTGCTGGGCGCCTTGCTGGGAGTATCGCAGCAGGCTACCGAGCTATCTGCCAGGCTTTCACAGCGCTATAGCGCCCTGCACCTAACCCTACCGCCGTTGCGGGTCTATCTCGAGTTCGACCTGGGCGGCCCCATTACGGTGGGTCGGGGGAGTTATGTGGGGGAGGCTCTGCGGCACCTTGGTCTGGAAAACGTTTTTGCCCTGCATCCTCAGAGCTACTTCCAGCCCGACCTGAGCCAGATACCCCGACTAGAGCCCCAACTGGTGGTCTACGAGCCCAAGCCCCATCGTTCGCGACCGCTCGACAAAGCCCAGCGCCTGATGAGCGAGCGAGGTTGGTCGTACCCCCTGGTGGTTACCGGGGGCGACGAACTGGCCCACTACGGCCCGCTTTTTTTCACCTATCTGGAGGCGCTGGTAGCCCAGATTCAAATCCAGCCTCGAGAGTGAGTGTGCCATCTGCCTGTGAGTAACGCAGGAGGTGCATCGGTGGATGATCTGCTATCAGGGCGAGTGAGCTATTGAGTTTCTTGATTCCGATGGACCTCGATATGCTTCCAAACCACCGGCCACGCCAGTGGATGGCGCTCGGGCTGGGGGCAGCGTTGCAGGGCTCGAGCTATCCGCTGGCTCTCTGATCCAATCGTGCTCGAGATTGGAAGTTAGACTCCGCATGACTTTTACCCCTAGAGTGGTCGGTAGTATAGAACCGTGAGCCTGACCCTGGTCCTCAACTGTGGTAGTTCCTCTCTCAAATTTGCCCTGATTGACCATAGCCGCCAGACAACCCTGGTGAGCGGACTGGCCGAAAAGCTGTTCGAACGAGAGCCGCGGTTGTGGGTACAAGAGGGTCAGAATAGTCAAAATGTTACGTTGCCAGGACAGGGCCATACCGTGGCCATGCGGGGCATTTTGCGAGCGCTGGAGCAGTGCGGTTTGCTGGGGGAGGTAGAGCAGGTTGGACACCGGGTGGTACACGGTGGGGAGAGGTTCAAGCAGGCCGCCCGTATTACCCCTGAGGTCATCGAGCAGATTGAAGCCTGCGTACCGCTGGCTCCACTGCACAACCCCGCCAATCTGCTGGGAATTCGGGCGGCGATGGAGGCTTTTCCTCGCCTGCCCCAGGTTGCAGTTTTTGATACCTCGTTTCACCAGACCATGCCCACGCATGCTTACCGCTATGCCGTACCAGAAGACTGGTACACCCAGCACGGTGTTCGTCGCTATGGCTTTCACGGTACAAGCCATGCCTATGTTACGCAGGAGGCAGCGCGAATACTGGATATACCCTTAGAAAACTCCCGTTTTGTGAGCGCCCATCTGGGTAACGGTTGCTCGGTGGCGGCGGTCAAGGGCGGAAAAAGCCTGGATACCAGTATGGGGCTTACCCCGCTCGAGGGTCTGGTAATGGGAACGCGCTCGGGCGACCTCGACCCCGGCATCCATGCCCATCTGGCCAAAAACCTGAATCTTGATCTCTCTGAAATAACCGAGCTGCTCAACAAGAAAAGTGGACTGCTGGGGCTTTCGGGGCTGTCCAACGATATGCGGGAACTGGAACGGGCCGCCGCCGAGGGGCATACTGCGGCCAGCCTGGCGCTCGAGGTCTTCTGCTACCGGCTGGCCAAATATGCAGCCGCCATGTGTGTACCACTAGGCGGCATAGATGCGCTAATTTTTACCGGCGGTATAGGTGAAAACTCTGCGCTGGTGCGGTTCAAGACCCTAGGGCATCTGATCTGGCTGGGGTTTGTGCTGGATACCGAGCTGAACCGGATCATGGTAGGGGGTAAGAGCGGCCTGATCACCCAGCCCGGAAGCTCGCTGGCCATGGTGGTCAAGACCAACGAAGAGCTTATGATTGCCCTGGAAGTGCAGAAAGTCTTGTTATGAAGGCATTTTTTGTAGCTCCAACCCGGCCTTCGGTGGGCCTTACCACCGCCGCTTTGGGAGCAGTACGGGCCTTACAGCGCACCGGAATAAAGGTGGGCTTTTGTAAACCAATTGCACAAGATTACCTGCCCACCGACCAGAGCCTGCACTTTGCGCGGGAGGTATGCCGCATTAGAGTTCCAGACTCGATATCTTTAGAAAAAGCCCAACAGCTTCTGGCTGAGAGCCAGGCTGGCGACCTGATGGAAGAGGTGGTGCGGGTCTTTGCCCAGGCCGCAGCAGGGACCGATCTAGTAGTGGTAGAGGGCCTGGCTTTGCACGCTGGTAACCCCTATGCGGCCCAGCTCAACATCGAGCTAGCCCGCAACCTCGAGGCCGCGGTGGTTTTGGTCAGTTCTTTGCAAAACAGCACCCCCAAAGAAGTAGCCGATCAGATGGAGCTGTTACTGCCCAGTTTTGGCAAGTCGGTGGTGGGCTATATTCTCAACCACGCGCCTCCAGCTGAGCAGAGCTATACCTCTAAACTGCGAAGCCGCAAAAAGCTGCTGGACAGCAGACTAAACCAGCTCGGAGTAATACCGCTAAACCCTGGCCTGGCTGCTCCCAGGGTGTGCGATGTGGCGCGGCATCTCGGTGCCAGCGTGCTCAATCAGGGTGAGATGTATAGCCGCCGGGTACAGAAGACTTTTATTGCCGCCCGTAGCGTTCCTAATCTGATCAGCCTGTTTACCCCAGGCGCCCTGGTCATTACCTCGGGCGACCGCGACGACGTGATAATGGCGGCCTCGCTGGCCCACTTGAGCGGGGTTCCGCTGGCCGGTCTTCTGCTGACCTGGAACTCACAACCAGAGGAGCCAATTAGACACCTTTGCCGCGTAGCGCTGACCTCGAGCCTGCCGGTCTTGATGGTGGAAACAGACACCTACACCACGGTGGGAAACCTCAACCAGATGGATAGCAAAGTTCCCCTAGACGACCTCGAGCGCTTTGAGCTGATGCTGGAGTACGTTGCCGACAAGCTCGAGATCACACCACTAATCGCCCGTACTGGCCAGCTCGAGGAACGCCGCATGACCCCTCCAGCCTTCCGGTACGAGCTAGTCCGACGGGCCAGGGCAGCCCACAAGCGCATTGTCTTGCCCGAAGGCGACGAGCCGCGCACCGTCAAGGCCGCGGCTATTTGCCATGAAAAAGGTATTGCCCAGTGCATCCTGCTGGCCAACCCCGACTCTGTACATGCCGTTGCCGAAGCCCAGGGGGTCAAGGTCCCTCGCGACTTGCAGATCACAGACCCGGCCACGGTTCGGGAGCGCTATATCGAGCCAATGGTGGAATTGCGCAGGCATAAAGGCCTCACGGTCGGGCTGGCCGAACAGGAACTCGAAGACAACGTGGTGTTGGGTACCATGATGCTGGCGCTGGATGAGGTGGATGGCCTGGTCTGTGGAGCTATTCACACCACCGCCAGTACCGTGCGCCCAGCCCTGCAACTGATCAAGACTGCGCCAGGGGTCAGGCTCGTCAGCAGTGTGTTTTTCATGCTAATGCCGGAGCAGGTGCTGGTCTATGGCGACTGTGCCATCAACCCCGACCCTACTGCCGAAGAGCTAGCCGACATTGCCATCCAGTCGGCAGACTCGGCCTGGGCTTTTGGCATTAGCCCCCGCGTGGCCATGATTTCTTACTCTACCGGTACCTCCGGCGAAGGGGCAGACGTGCAAAAGGTTGCCCTGGCCACCAAAATTGCCCGAGAAAAACGCCCCGACCTGCTGATTGATGGTCCCCTGCAGTACGATGCAGCCAGCGTGGAGAGTGTAGGAAGGCAAAAAGCGCCCAACAGCCCGGTGGCGGGCCGGGCTACCGTCTTCATCTTCCCCGACCTCAATACCGGCAACACCACCTACAAGGCCGTTCAGCGCAGTGCAGGCGTACTGAGCATTGGGCCAATGTTGCAGGGCTTGCGCAAGCCGGTCAATGACGTCTCGAGGGGCGCTCTGGTAGACGACATCGTGTATACCATTGCCCTGACTGCAATTCAGGCTATTGGTGCGAAGAAGAGGGCTTAGAGCAAAGGTTGCAGATCGCTAAGAGCTACTTTCCCGAATGAGAACGAGCCCTTAGTCGGTTGTACGGTTCATTTGCGAGAAACAGCGTTGACGAATGATACGAATCTGGTAATGGGGCCGGTCCGTAGATGAAAACCGGACTCACTCCGGTATCAGCCCATCAAAGGTGTCTTGTCAATCCCCCCAACCCCCCTTATTGAGGGGGACAACAGGGTTTGCCCCGTATCAAGGAGGCTGGAGCTATGTATCTAGATGGTAGGGAAGCCATTACCAGGGGAGGCGGGTTAAACCGCAGCAGGAAAGGTTACGCTATTCACTTGCACCTGAACGGTCTAAGCACTGTTTTGCGGGCGGCTCCTTACTGGCTGATTCTATCCTCCGACACATCGGATAGATGAATGAATTGTTGTAAAACCCCTAACAATGCCCCAACGCCGCTTATTGAGGGGGCAGGTGGAAGCGCTCCACAGTTGCACTCGGGTAAGTGCTTTGCCCAGTTGCACCGGGAGCTTTTATCGCTTAGCGCCATTTTTTTGCAGTTTCATCACCTCTGGGTAACCGCTGCGTAGAGCCGCCTCTCCTTTGCGCTAGACTATTAGGGTATGCACGTGTTTTGTTTGCGTGGCGATTTTCAAACCCTGGATACCTATTCCGCCGCTTTGTTCGAACTGGGGGCCAGGGGGCTGGAGGAAAAAAACGGAGAGGTATGGGCCTACTTTCCCCATCGAGTCGAGATGCCCTTTCCAGGAGAGTGGA
The DNA here is from genome assembly GCA_041695225.1 of Deinococcota bacterium. Classification (GTDB taxonomy): domain Bacteria; phylum Deinococcota; class Deinococci; order Deinococcales; family Thermaceae; genus Meiothermus. Next base: position 128,867 of record JBGFRI010000015.1, on the reverse strand, counting down.
GCGAGCTGCCCGATACCGACTGGCAGGAGGCTTTCCAGCGCGACCTTAAGCCTGTGCTGGCAGAGCCCTTTGTGGTGCTGGCCCCCTGGCACAAATGGACTGGTAACGAAACGCGCATTGTAATAGAGCCGGGTATGGCTTTTGGAACCGGACATCACGAGACCACCCGAATGGCGCTGGAAACCCTTGCTCGGCGGATTGAACCGGGCATGCGGGTGCTCGACCTGGGAACTGGCTCGGGTATTCTGGCAATTGGCGCTGCCTTGCTGGGAGCCGAGGTGGTGGGTGTAGATATAGACCCTGTGGTGGTTCCTTTAGCTATCCAGAATGCTCGCCTCAACAACGTACGGGCGCGCTTTCTCGAGGGCAGCCTGGAAGACCTCGAAGGCCCGGTGGACCTGGTAGTGGCAAACCTTTATGCGGAGCTGCACGCTTTTTTTGCCACTGCCTATCGGAAGGCGTTTGGCAAGTGTGGGACTTTAATTCTGACCGGCATTTTGTCGGAGCGGGAGACAATAGTGCAACAAGCTCTGCAGGCCAGCTCCTTTGACCTGCTCCAGCGCCGCCAGGAAGGTGAGTGGGTCTGTCTGACCTATGCTGCGGTGTAGGGCCGAGCGGTGCCGAGACGGGAAACCATGCGCCCTCACCGTGCTTTTGCGCCCGAACTTGCGCCAGAAATAAAGCTGGGTGGGAGGGAAGCACGCCACCTGATAGATGTCTTGCGGGCTAAAGTGGGGGATACCCTAAAGGTGTTCGATGGCAAGGGGCTGGAGGGGCGGGCCACTGTGGTGCAGGTCGAGCGTAACCTGGTGCGGCTACACCTCGAGCAGACCTGGCCTGCCAGCAAAGAGACACCTCAGCCCATCACGCTCTATGTGGCCTTGCTCAAAGGAGACCATCTGGCCGAGGTGGTGCGGGCCGCTACCGAACTGGGCGCAAGCCAGATAGTCCCCATCCTAACCCAGCACTGTGTGGCACGTGAGTTGAGCGAGAACAAACTGCTTCGACTGCGCCGCATTGCACTCGAGGCCGCCAAACAATGCGAACGCAGTGTGATTCCCAAAATTGGGGACCTACTGCCCCTGAGCAAGATTCCCGCGGTTGAGCAGGGCTTTGTTGCCCAGCCCGGTGCATCGGCCCTGGTGCGTGACTGCTTCGACCCCGCCAGGCCCACCGCCATCCTTACCGGCCCGGAAGGCGGCATTACCGAAGCAGAGGTAGAACTGCTTGAACATCTTGGTTTCACCCCAGTCACATTAGGGCCCCGTATCCTGCGGGCAGAAACAGCGCCGATAGTCCTGCTCAGTCTGGTTACCGCGGCGGAGGGTCTATGAGCATCCTGCGTTGGACGATGTTGGTTGGCTGGCTGCTACTGCTGCCGGCCTGTCGCTTTACTTTTGTGCCGCTCGATCCGGGTCGGGCTGCGTTACCAGATCGGTTTAGTGTAACCGGCACCCTGGTACCCACTGAGCGCGGAGCCATTGCGAAGCTTACTGTCCGACGAATTGCCGAGCCAGGCTACCTCGAGCTGCGCTGGTTCAAAGGAGACCGGCTTTTTCAGGAGCGTTCGATCTGGGTTGAAGCACCCGGCGCCTTCCAGGCTCAGTTTGACCGCCTAGACGACGGATATTATCGCTTGATGGTGCTGGTACAGAATAGCCCAATCTTGCAACTCGATATTGGCACACCATTGTTACCCACGCCTCCCACGCCGCCGGGTTCCTAGCTGGAACTGGTAGCCGTGGAGCACTTGTAGAAAGCCTCCGGGTCAGGCGACTCCCTTCGGGACAGATTAGACCCCATATATCAGTAAGACCACCGCAGTCGGGACATCCTGAAGTTTGCACTCTGACCTGGAGTTGTGTCCTGCATGTCATCTGCGACCATTATCTGGGGGTGTCTATCCGACCACGCGGCTCAGTATCTGGCAGAGCGACTAACCAAGGAGAAGCGCGGGGAGCCCCCTTTAGTTGCATTGATAATTACTTATTTGATCTTCCGGAACCTGTAACCAGATTACGCGCTCTGTAGGGGTCTGGGGTGTGGCCAGGCAGTTTGTATTCCGGTCCAGTGCAATGGTCTGAAAGACCGTGGTATTGGAAATGGCGGGGCCCGGTCGGGCGATATGGGTGGGCAGGGGCGAAACATGGCGTGCCACAGCCTGGGTGCGCTGCACATGACGCTCTGGAAAGACAGCCGCAACTCCACTCGAGCTCTCGTTTCCCGTAAGCAGGTCGAACCTGGCCACGGCCAGGCCCGGAGGCTGTGGAAAGTCTCCGGCGGGGCGTCCCCGCAAGGCCTGCTCGACAAAATCACGCCAGATAGGAGGGTTGACCACCGAGCTGCTAGGCTCCCTGCCCCCCATACGCTGGGGCCTGTGATCGTCACGCCCGACCCAGATGGTGGCTACCAGCCCTCGAGTTGCCCCCGCGAACCACAGATCGACCGCATTGTCGCTGGTTCCGGTCTTCCCGCCTACAATTCGCCCTGGAATACGGGCCCGCCAGGCCAGGCTGTTACGAAGACCCGGCGTCTCATCGTAAACAACGCCTTTGAGCAGATCCCAGATCTGAAAAGCCACTTGCGGCGTCCAGAGAAGCACTTTTTGGGGTTTGGGCTGGTAGATAATTCGACCGTTACTGTCCTCGACCCGGAGCACAAGCCGCGGCTCGACCCAGTAACCCCCGTTGACGAAGCTTGCGTAGGCGGCAGCCAGTCCCAGCGGGGTGATTTCGGCGCCACCGCCAATGGAGTTGGCAATTACCGCCATGTTGTCGGTCAGACGGAAGCCGGCCAGGCGAAGCTTGTCTCCCAGCCGCTGTACCCCAATAGCCTGGGCTGCCCGGATGGCGGGCAGGTTGAGGGAGTGATTAAGGGCATAGCGGATGCTAACCGGGCGATCCAGGAATCTCCCATCGAAGTTTCTGGGGCGCCAGATGCCCTGTGGGGTGCGGTACTCAACTGGTGAATCGAGCACGGTGCTGGCCTGGGTCCAGCCCGCCTCCAGCGCAATACCATAGGTAAAGGGCTTGATGGCCGAGCCGGGGCTGCGCCAGGCCTGGGTTGCACGATTGAACTCACCCTCGGTGCCAGGCCTGGCCCCCACCATGGCCAGTACCTCGCCGGAGTTTGGCTCGAGGCCCACCATTGCCAGCTGGGCGTGGTCGGGTAGCCTGCCTCCCGCAGTTGCCCTTTCGGCAGCGGTTTGCATTCTTAGGTCGAGGGTGGTGATAATGCGTAAGCCGCCCTGTTGACGCAGCCGGTCGGAGCCAATTTTTGCCCGTAGATAGCGCTGCACCTCAAAAACAAAGTACCGAGCAAGCCGCACGTTGCGCTCGGGTATAATGCGAGCACTGGGATCAACCAGCCTGGCGCTCAAAAGGTTGCCGTTGTCGTCGAAGGTAGCTTCCCAGCCCCGGGGCACCAGCCTGTAATGCCAGGCCGCGTCGGCCTCGGCCTGGCTAATCCAGCCTTCGGCTACCATGTTATTGAGCAGCACCCTCATGCGGCGGCGGGTGGAGGGGTAGTCAAGATAACGGGGGTTGGGTGCGGGCAGCAAAACCGCCAGATAGGCCCCTTCGGCAAGGTTAAGCTCGGAGGGGTCCTTGCCAAAATAAGCCTGGGCGGCAGCCCAAATTCCCTGGGCATTACCGCCCCAGGGAACCACATTGAGATACATCTCGAGGATTTCTTCCTTGGAGTAGCGCCGCTCGAGCTGTATGGCCAAGGGAAATTCCTTGAGCTTGCGCTCAAGACCACTGATGCTGCGGCGTTCGAAGGCCAGGTCGCGCAGCAAGGTGTTTTTGACTACCTGGGTGGTAATGGTCGAACCACCCTGCAGGTCACCCAGTAAGGTATAGTACAAGCCGCCCAACAAGCGGATAGGATCTACGCCGTAGTGTCTGAAGAAGCGCTGGTCTTCCGAGACCACTATGGCCATCACCGCAGCGGGCGAAACCTCGCCCAACTGCACCAGCCGCCGGGCGATGGCCCGCCCATCCTCTACCGAGGCCAGATCGGCAATTGGAATACCGTCGCGGGTATAAAAAGTCGAGGTAGCTGTAAAACGCAGGTCATCCAGGGCCTCGAGGCTGGGCAGATCACGTAGTAGTAACCAGGCTACATACCCCGCGGCCCCAATAGACCCTAATAAACCAGCAATAAAAACCACCTGCAAAACCTTAAATAGCCTTCGCACAAAGTTTATTGTACCAGCCGCAGATTAGATGTTTTGTAAGAACCGGCCGGTGGGCCAACAAACAGTGCTTTAGCGCAACATTCTGGGCTCCTTCAAGGCAGGCTGTGCCGACCAAAAACTTCGGAACGGGCTGTTTATAATCCTCCATCGGGGGCACAAAACCGTGACCATAATACCGAGGAGGACTGCTTAGGCACTGGGTTGTTGCTGGGGTAGGTTCTGGAGGATACTGGATAAGGCTTTGCGATCTACTGGCTTTGAGAGCAGATGTTCCACCCGGGTAAACTCGGCAGTAAGTTTTATACGGTCATCGCTGTCATTTATAAACAGCACCACCGGTACCTCCCTCAGACGACGGCTCATTTTTAAGCGAGAAGCAATGGAAAAGGGGTCAATTTCAATTCCGTCATCCAGCACAATAGCCCGGGGCGTGTGGGCTTTGAGGAAATTCAGTCCATCCTGGGCTTTCTCACAAAACTGGGCCGTAACCCCATGTTCTTCAATCGCTAGCTCGAGCAAAGCCCGCAGGGTCAGGCTCGAGGTAACCACCAGGACTTTGTCACTTAGCACTGCTTCCGCCATATGGATTAATCACCACCATCTCCGCCCATTCCATCACCCAGTCTATAGATTAATCACCACCATCTTCGGTCATCGCATCACCAAGTCTATATAGACGATAGTAGCAGACCTTGCTCCAGGGTAGCGCCCATTTGTCACACCCAGGCTGCTGCGGCTCAAAGATATGTCAAAGACCCAGTGTTGTGGTTGATTTAAGAACCCCCCGGCCTGACTAGGAGGGGGGGTAGTGGCTGGGGCACGTGGACTCGAACCACGACCGACGGTTCCAAAGACCGTTGTCCTGCCATTAGACGATGCCCCAGCGCAGAGCAGTCTGACTGGTTCGCAACCCATTCGGTTAGCCCTTTGCCTGAGAGGCCTCGGCCCGAAGGCTCAGGGCAGGCCCCAGAATGCTGCGAAGCCCGCAGGACAGCAAACGCCATTTTAGAGGTCTGGTCGCAATGTGTCAAACCGGCTGCCTGCGGTGTTACCCGGCTAGATCTACTGCTGCACGAAGATGGCTGTCTCAACTTTTTAGATTGTGTGAGGCTCTGAATGAGATCGCCCCCATCAGGCAACCTTTGACTAACCACCGGGCTCAATCGAGGTTAATAGCGCCCAGACAGTGATTGTGGCCATAGACTCGACGATGGAGTGGTCGGAGATGAGGGTGATTAATCCATCTGGTTTAAACAGGTGAAGACGGTCGAAACTTGGTTATCAGACACCAATAATCAGTAACACCAGGGGAATGGTCAAAAATGACAGGATAGAGGAGACCACCACTGCTCTGGCGGCCCTGATGCCATCTCCGCCAAATTCGCCGGCCATCAGAAAAGCATTCACGGCAATGGGCATAGCACTTTGCAGTACCAGAACCTGAATATCCAGGTGTTCCAGGCCCAGCGCCCAGCCGGCCAGCCCGGCCAGTAAAGGTGCTGCTAACAACCGTAAACTGCTAGCATGCAACTCGAAGCGACCCCACGAGGGTCTTGATTTAGCAATCTGGATGCCCAGAGTAAACAACATTATTGGAATACAGGCCTGTCCCAACAGATGCACCCCTTCGCTTAGCCCCAGGGGCAGAGGGAGTTCCAGCCAGCGCACCAGCAGCCCGCCTGCCAGGGCCCAGAATAGCGGTAGCTTGAGTGTAAACAACAGGCTTTGTACAAACCCGCCCCCCCGCAAAAAGGCTGGCCCAAAGCCAAACATCAGGACGCTGCTGGCAATGAAATAGACGATTGCCCGGTCCAGGCCTGGCTGCCCCAAAGCAAAAAAGGTCAGGGAAAGCCCCATGTTGCCCGAGTTGGGGAAGGTAGCCGAGGCAATCAGGGTCTTGGTTGAACCCTGGTCAAGCCGTAGTATTTTGCTGAGCCCCAGGCTCAAGAAATATAAACCAACGGAAGCCAGGAAGAACGCAGCGGTAATACCAATCACGCTGGCCCCGGTGAGGTTGGCCCGCAGCATGACGTCAAAAATGAGCACTGGGACCAGTACGTAAATGGCAAGTTTGGAAAGGGTTTGCAGATCAAAGTCTATGCGCTTGCCAATCAGGTAGCCCATCAGAACGATAAAGGCAACGGGGACAACTGTGTTTAGCAGGGCTTCCATAGACTAATCATCCCATCTCCGACCACTTCATCACCCGTTCCATACCACGGTAGCTTACCCGAGCGCCCTTCAGAGGGCCATGTGAGACTTGGTCGAAGGTTTAAGCGCTTGCGCGCTTGGTCGAAGGTCAAAAGACGAAGGTCGAGGGTCAAACATGCGCTAACGCGCCTGGTCGAAGGCCGAAAGCCGAAGGTCGAAGGCCTGAGCGCGAGAGCGCCGTAGACCTTTGACCTTGACGTTTTTTCCCTCGACCTTCGACAATCTCTCCCTCGACCCTCAACCCTTGACGTCCTTTCCCTCGACCTTAGACCTTAGACCTGCTGTGCTAACGCGTCTGCTCTGGCAGATGTGGCGGCCAGGTGTCGTTCTGGCTGCGCCATGTGGTAGATCATAATTTTCACCTTCATTTTCTGGAGCAAGTGCTACATGACATTATTCTGACTAAACAATAGCTAGACTATAGGGGATGTCGAAACTGCTTCTGGTCGAGGATGAGCCCTCTGTTCGGATGGGCCTGCGGCTCTCGCTATCTAAGGCGGGTCATCAGGTCCTGGAAGCAGCCAATGCCAGCGAGGGGTGGGAGAAAATTCCCAACGCCGATCTGGTTATTCTGGACTGGATGCTGCCGGACGAACCAGGAGTACGGCTTTTGGAACGCTTGCGCCGCGATGGGCGTTATGAAAATCTGCCGGTCTTGATGCTCACGGCCAGGGCCGCCGAGGGTGACCGGGTGGATGGGCTCACCCGAGGAGCTGACGATTACCTGACAAAACCATTCTCCACCCCCGAACTAATTGCCCGGGTGCAGGCCTTGTTGCGCCGGGTGGGCAAAAGCGGGCGCCTGGAGCGCGGTACCCTGAGCCTGGATCTGGAGCGCTACCAGGCTTTTCTGGATGGGCATAGCCTCGAGCTAACCCGTCGGGAGTTTGACCTGCTGGCTTTTCTGGCCCGGCACCCCGGACGGGTTTATACGCGTGAGGAACTACTCGAGCGCGTCTGGGGCCAGGAGTTTTTGGGGACCGCCCGCACGGTGGATCAGCACGTGGCGCAGTTGCGCGATAAACTGAGTGAAGACCCCAAAGTCCCACGGTTTCTGGAGACCCTGCGGGGCGTAGGATACCGATTCAAAGAGTAACAGGAGGCGTAATGGGTGCGCTAAGGGCAGTTGGGATCGGGAGTGTCAGAACCCCGGCCGGCCAGTTTCGCCCTTGGCGGCAGGTGAATCGTTTGTTTGCTGTTTCAGGACATGCCCGGCTCCTATGACTGCCTATCTGCAAGATGCCTGGGAAGCCGCCCGAGAGGGTGTGCTGATCTTTGCCGAAGGCCGGGTGCTGTATTTGAACCCGGTTGCAGCCGCGTTGCTGGGGGTGGAGCGGGAAAAGGTGCTGGGCCGTCCGCTTCTGCTAGCCCTGCGCGACCACAAGCTCGAGGCCCTCTGCCGGATAGGAGGGGAGACCAGTATCGAGACCCGCAACCGCACCCTGTCTGTCAAGGCAATTCCTGGCATCCTGTTCTTGTGGGACCAGACCCAGGAAAAGAGTCGTGTCGAGGCCCTCGAGGAGTCCAGCCGGGTGCTGGCCCACGAGTTCCGCACCCCCGTGGCCGGGATGCTTTCTCTGGTGGAGGCTTTACAAAGCGGCCTTAAGAGCTCCGATGCCCAGGATGCCCTGCAACTGCTATACCAGGAGACGCAGCGCCTGCGACGTCTGGTGGAAGACCTACCACTAAACCGGCGGCCCTCGCAAGAACGCACCTTTGACCTGGAGGAATTGCAGGGCCGCCTCGAGCGTTTTCTGGCCCCGCAGCTGGCCGAGAAATCGGCCTGGATTCGCTGGCAGACTCCCCACAGCATCCGGGCCAACCCCGATGCGGTATACCAGGCTCTGCTAAATCTGCTGGACAACGCACTCAAGTACGGCACAGGTTCGGAAATTGTGGTTTTGAGCGGTCAGGATACCAGGGGAGTCTGGCTCGAGGTGCGTAATCAGGGCCAGCCGCTGGAAGAGTTTGAGAAGCTCTTCGAACCTGGCCAGCGCGGGGTTCATGCAGCCAATGTACGCGGGACGGGACTGGGGCTGGCGCTGGTGCGACGGCTGGCCGCAGGCTGGGGTGGAACAGCATACGGACGTGCCATCGAGAACGGCAATGCCTTTGGCCTGACTTTCCCCGTACAAACAGATACCAGCTATGGACGCCATGTAACCCAAAGAACCGTATAAACTGAGGGAATGGAGATTAGCTACAGACTGGGTAACGGAGTGGCCGGGGATAGGAGTGATTAATCTATGCGTGAAGGACTAGACCGAGAACTTAACCGCGTCACCGAGCAGACCATCCGCATGATCTCGCTGGTGCGCGAGATGGTAGACAAGAGCGCCAAAGCCCTGGCCGAACAGGACCCCCAACTGGCCCAGGAAGTCATCGCTCAGGACAGCGAGGTAGACGCACTGGAGCTGCAGATCGAAGCCGATGTCATTACCATAATGGCCCGCCAAGCCCTGGTAGCCTCCGACCTGCGCTTTACCTTCACTATTATCAAAGCCCTTACCGACCTCGAGCGGGCTGGCGACTATGCCGCGCACGTGGCCGAGGATGTGGTGGTGCTGTCAAGGGAGTTTCCCCTCAAAAACTACATTACCCTGCCCGACATGGGCCGTCGCCTGACCCTGATGCTGGATCTGGTCTCAAAAGCCCTCGCCGAGCGCGACCTTGAAGCTGCCAAACAAATTTTCCGCCGAGACGACGAAATTGATGGACTTTACGAGGAGGTCTCACGCGAACTCCTCACCTACATGATGGAAGACCCGCGCACCATTAGCAAAGCCCTCACCCTTGGGCGCGTGGCCCGCAGCTACGAGCGGCTGGGCGATCACCTCGAGAACATCTCCGAGCGAATCATTTATTGGCTTACCGGCAAGATGGAGAAAAAACCTGAGGACGTTTATTAGGACTCCTCCCACCACGGCTTGCGTGAAGACTTACCCAGGGGTACCAACGAATACTACTATTGGCAGGTCTAAGGTCTAAGGCCGAAGGTCTGCGACGCTCTCGCGTTCTGGCCTTCGACCTTTGTCTTCAGACCTTCGACCAAGCGCGTTAGCGCACCGCTTTGCTGAGGGACACAAGCCCCTACGCTACAGGTTTAGGGTATATGTCAGGGCGAAAGTCTCGTGCCGCATTGACCCGTGCGTCATAAGGAGGTTGGTATGTTCAAAAGAATCCTGATCCCGACAGACGGTAGTGAAATTGGCCAGGGAGCCCTCGAGCAAGGGTTAAGTCTAGCCAAAATGTCGGGGGGAGAGGTGACCGTGCTATATGCCATCGAGAACCCGTACGAACCCTTTCAAAGCTATGCCAGCCAGCCACCAGAATACTTCGAGAAGCTGATGAGCGATTACAAGGCCGAGGCTAACAAAGTCCTGAGCCGCATCACTGACGAGGCCAGATCCAAGGGGGTTCAGGCCCGTGCTTTGCTGGTAGAGAATCACCCGGTACCGGCCATCCTGGAGGCTGCCAAGGATCACGACCTGGTGGTGATGGCAACCCACGGGCGCAAGGGCATAGATCGTGTGATGATGGGCAGTGTAACCGATAAGGTGCTACACAACTGTTCTACGCCGGTGCTGGTTGTTCGTGGCGTACCGGGGTAACTGGTCAATTCACGGCGACTGTTGTATTTGCAGGTGTTGCGCACCGACCCGATAGCATCTTGTTACTGCTTGGACTGGTCGCGCCCTTGTGTACGTGAACGGTACTCTGGTCACGCATCAACAGATGTGGTCTATTGAGCCTTGCATAAGCGGTGAATGACCGCCCAGCATGGTTCTGGCTGCCGTGCTTCTGGAGTAGGCCCTTCCATCCCTGGCCATGCTACTGCCCAGTCTATCGTCCCGATAAGTCCGTTGACCTTTTCTTTGGTCGCTTCATCCCTTACACTTTTTGTTTGGATGACCAGGAGGGCGGATGATTAGCGTTACCGAACTGCGTAATGGAACCAAAGTGAAAATGGATGGGGCGCTGTGGCAGTGTGTGGACTATCAGCATCAGAAAATTGGACGGGGTGGCGCCAAAGTGGTGGCTAAGTTCAAAAACCTCGAGACCGGCTCTACGGTGGAGCGCTCCTTCAACTCCGGCGAAAAACTCGAGGCTATCTATGTAGAGACCAAAGACCTCCAGTACCTTTACCCCGAAGGCGACGAACTGGTCTTTATGGATCTGCAAACCTACGAGCAGTTTCACGTTCCGCGGGGTATTTCCGAGGCAACCAAATTTCTCAAAGAGGGCATGACCGTGCAGGGCGCCATGTACAATGGGCGCCCCCTGGATATCACCCTGCCCGCCTCGGTAGAGCTTAAAATCATACAGACGCCCCCGGGAGTACGCGGCGATACCGTCTCGGGAGGTACCAAGCCAGCTACCCTCGAGACTGGCGCAGTGGTACAGGTGCCGCTGTTTGTTGAAAGCGGACAGGTAGTCCGGGTGGATACCCGCACCGGTGAGTACCTGGGCCGCGCCTGAGCGGATGGTCGCAAGTCGCAGGTCAGGAGTTAGTCAAAGGTCTAAGGTCAAAGGTCTAGGGTCTACTACGTTCTCGCATTTTGGCCTTCGACCTTCGTCTTTGGACCTTTGACCAAGCGCGTAAGCGCTTCGACTTTCGACCCAGCGCGTTAGCGCAGGTAAGGAGGGCTCGAGGCTGATGTACCCGGGCGAGACCGCAGCAAGGGGGCCGACGGGGGAGGCGGTGAACTGCCGGTGTACGGCGGTAGGAGCGCTGCTCGAGGGTACCATGCGGGTTCGCCGGTGGCTGGTGTTTGGGGGGTCGCTGTGAAACGCACGTTTGAACAGGCTCGCACTTTTCTCACCCGGGCTGCCATAACGGAAAGCCTCGAGGAGCGTGAGGCTGTTATCGCCGAGGTACGCCGCAACAGCAGCTTTTTCGAGGGCTACTTACCCGAAGAAACTGCCCTTTTGCAGGACATATGGTCAGATGTGGTCAACGGGGCGCGGGAGATCGCTCTTGCCCGTAGCGTGGTAAAGCGGCAAGCTGTGCAATAATCCAGGTCTGACACCCCCACGACAGGCTCAGGGCAGGCCCTACGGGAAACCCTCGCAATAGCACCCAGAGGGAATTTTTGAGCCAGGACCTAGGCCCAAAATCAGTGTGTAGCGGCCATTGCCATAGGGGCCGGATGTGGCGGGCGTGGAGGACGGACTGTGTACCCCGCAGCTCCGAGTTGTGGCGGTTAGCGGTGGTAGGTCTGTGCCCTTAGCGTTGCGCTGGAGCAGCTTGCGGGTAACTCGAGGGTCGAAAACGTGCAAACTCCACTTTTTCTTACGGGCTTTAGGGGTTTATACTCTGGTTATGTGGGTTTCAACCAAAGCTCAATATGGCCTGCGGGCGTTAGTAGAAATTGGCCTGCGCCAGCCGCGGGCGGTTCCCCTGAAGGAGGTAGCGGACGTACAGGGAATAAGCCAGCACTACCTCGAGCAGATAGCCGCCCAGCTCAGGCGGTCGGGCTTCATTCGCAGCGTGCGGGGGGCCCGGGGCGGGTACAGGCTGGGCCGTCCGGTAGAAAGGATATCTGCCTTAGAAGTAGTGGAGGCCCTGGAAGGTAGCCTTGCGCCGGTCACCTGCCTCGATGACCCCCAGTCCTGCTGGCAGACGGGCAACTGCTCCACCGAGACCCTGTGGAAAAAGGTGGATGATGCCATGCGGGGGGTCTTGCTAAGAACCACGCTCAAGGACCTGATAGAAGAACGCCAGCAGATCGAGGCCCGCAAACTGGTGCAGCTCGAGCCTGCTCCTGTGCAGTTTTCCCAGACGGCCATCCAGTAGTTACCTGCGCTTGTGATCTATCTCGACCACGCTGCCACTACGCCACTAGACCCTGCAATCAGAACCCAGATGGAGCAGGTGCTGGGTGTTTTTGGCAATCCCAGCTCGGTACATAAGGCCGGGCGCGAGGCCAAAAACTTGCTGGAAGAGAGCCGCGAAAACCTGGCCAGGGCTTTGGGCTGTACGCCGCGGGAGATCATTTTTACCTCTGGTGGCGCCGAGTCCAATGCCATGGCGCTGATGGGGCTGGCCCTGGCAAAGGGCAAGGGGCATATCCTCAGTTCGCTAGTGGAGCACTCGGCGGTACTGCTAACGCTAAAAAATCTCGAGCGCCTGGGGTTTTCGCACACCCTACTAGAGCCTGATCCCCAGGGAATGCTCTACCCCGAACAGTTTGCCCAGGCTCTGCGGCCCGATACCATTCTGGTCTCGCTCATGGCGGTCAACAACGAGCTGGGCAATATTTATCCCACCAGGGCAGTAGGCGAGATCTGTAAAGCCAGGGGCATTGCTTTCCATACCGATGCGGTGCAGGCTTTTGGCGCCGTACCCTGCCGGCTTCAGGACCTGAACGCCGACCTGATCTCGCTCTCGGCACACAAATTTTATGGACCCAAGGGGGCCGGAGCGCTCTACAAGCGCAAAGGGCTCGAGCTCTTCCCCCTGATACCCGGTAAGCAAGAACAGGGCTACCGTGGCGGTACCGAAAACCTGCCTGCCGTGTATGGGATGGGCCTGGCGGCCATGAAAGCTGTAACCGCTCTGCAAGACGATTCCCAGCGCCTACTGCAACTTCGTGGGAGCCTCGAGCGCTTCCTTCTAGCGGTTTCTGGTGTGGAACTGAATGGTCACCCCACCTTACGCAGCCCCAAGCACGTCAACGTCACCGTCAAAGATGCCGATGGAGAAGGGCTGTTGCTCAACCTGGACCTGCTGGGCGTGGCGGCTTCCGCTGGCTCGGCCTGTGCCAGCGGAAGCCTTGAACCTTCGCACGTTCTCACCGCAATTGGTCGCAGTAAAGCCGAAGCCAAAGCCTCGGTTCGCTTTTCACTTGGGCGCTTTACCACCCAGGCCGAAATAGAACTCGCCGGTAGGGCTTTTGCTACGGCAGTAGAACGCTCGAGGCACTTTCTTCCTTCGACAGGCTCAGGAGACGCGGGATAGGCGATAAAAGGATGTCTTTAGTCGCAGGTCTCAAGTCGAAGGTCTAAAGTCGAAAGTCTAAGGTCGAAGGTCAAATAAAGGCCGAAGGCTGAAGGCCTAAAGCTTTCAGCTTTCGGCTATCGGCTATTAGCTATCGGCTGATTGTCTTGCGACTTGCGACATCTTCAAAAGGGGCCGCGCTTGAGCAAAGAGTACGCGCTCCGTCGCAATGCTCTGGGCAGGCTCCGTAATTAGCGTCTCGAGACGGGTGGTATAAACCCAACCGCCACAATGCGCGACTCCAAGGGCTTTCTGCCCAGAACCGATCACGGCTCTGCTGCCATAATGCGAGAACTTGCACGAACCCAGATAGCCATGCTATTTTCAGGCACAGGGGAAGCGGGCTTTGTTGCCCGCCAACCCTAAAGCCGAACTCCTGGCATAAATCGGCAAACACTTTTGACGGAGGCCAGCATGATTTATCGCTCAGACAGCCACCGCCGGGGGCTCGGTTATACCCTTGGGGCCTTGCCCGGGGTCATACCCCTGCCCACAGATGCACACTTGCTACCACTCGAAGACAAACAGCGCCGCGAGCTTCACAACGAGCTACACGCCCGCCCCATGGCCCGTATCCGGCCGCCTGCGCTGGTAGTGCACGTTGCGGTACTAAACGAAGGCATCACCCGCCAGCAGGAACTGGAGCACCTGCGCATGCTGGTGGGGCAGGGCGAGATACACCTCGACCAGCTTGCCAGCACCTTTTTACACCTGGCCTTGCCGGGGGGAAGTCTGCGCTGGGAGCGGCATACCGAGTTTACCAGCTACACTTTAATACAGCCTTTGCCACCGGCGGTACTGGAAAACTCTGCCGAGCCCGACCTGTTGACCGGGTTAATTGTAGAACCTGCCTGGCTAAATGGCATACCTGGGCGTACCCTGGCGGCCATTGAGTTGGTCATACTCGAGGGCGAGGTGAGCTGTATCACTCTGCCCTCCCCGTTGGTGCGGCAGTTCTTCGGGGAACAGACCGTGGTGGCCTCGCTGATGGGCCGCACCATGCACAGCTATGCCGTTGCCGATTTCAGACTGCGCCCTAACGGGTATGAGCGGATCCTGGTTGTGGTCACGCCGGATACGTCGGAGACCCGTGCTGGCCGTGTTGCTACCCGACTCTTGGAGCTAGAGACCTACCGCATGCTGGCCCTGCTGGGCCTGCCGGTAGCCAAGGAAGTACAGGCCATGCTACCTGAGGCCGAGCGTTCACTAGCAGATATTACTGCTGCGGTGGAGGATGTGGGCCGCTCTGCACAGGAGCTGTTGGATAGCCTCGAGGCTCTGGCAGCACGTATCGAGCGGGCCATTGCCAAGCACGGCTACCGCTTTGCAGCAAGCCATGCCTATCATGCCCTGGTCAACTCGCGTCTTACCGAGATGCGTGAGGGGGCCATTCCCGGTACCCAGACTATCGGCGAGTTCTTACAGCGCCGCTTTGGCCCGGCCATGGCCACCATACAAGCTGCAGCAGACCGTCTGGGCCATCTCTCCCAGCGTATCGAACGAACCGGGGCGCTCTTGCGAACCCGGGTAGACATTACCCTCGAGACCCAAAACCAGCAGCTACTAGCCAAGCTCAGCCGTGGTCAGGAGCTACAGTTGAAGCTGCAAAGAACTGTGGAAGGCCTCTCGGTAGTGGCAATTTCCTATTACGCCATCAGCCTGCTGCTATACGCTGCTCGTGCGGTCAGTGCTGCTGGAATACCCATTAACCCCGAACTCACCGTGGGGGTACTGATTCCACTGGTGGTCTGGGGGGTCTGGCGTCTAACCCGGCGCATTCACAGAAACCTAAAGCTGTGAGCTGCCCTAGACCTTAGACCTGCGAAGCATGCGCTAACGCGCTTGGTCTAAGGTCGAAAGACCAAGGTCGAAGGCCAAACATGCGCTTGCGCGCTTGGTCTAAGGTCGAAAGACGAAGGTCGAAGGCCAACATGTGAGACCGTCGCAGACCTTCGACCATGACGTTCTTTTCCTCAACCTTCGACAATCTCTCCCTCGCCCCTTGACCCGTGACGTTCTTTCCTTCGACCTTTGACATTTATACCTTGACGCCTAGCCGTTACCGTGCCGACTCCACTACCCTGGCGAGCCCTTGCTACCCGAACCAGCACGCTCCTTTAGGACCGTTTCGCGTAGTTCACGGCGCAGCACTTTGCCCACCGCGCTTTTAGGCAGCTCGTTCTTGAACTCATAGATGCGGGGTACTTTGTAGGCGGCCAGGTTGGCCCGGCAGAACTTGTCTAGCTCTTCTTTACTGGGGCTCTTGCCAGGTTTTGCTACAATAAACGCCGCCACTGTCTCCCCGCGGTACTCGTCCGGCAGCCCCACTACCGCAGCCTCGGCTACATCTGGATGAGCATACAGAACCTCTTCCACTTCACGGGGGTAGACGTTGTAACCGCCGGCGATAATCATGTCTTTTTTGCGATCCACGATGTAAAAGTAGCCGTCCTCGTCCATCGTGGCCATGTCGCCGGTGAGTAGCCAGTCAATCTTGATGGCCCTGCTGGTTTCTTCGGGGAGCTGCCAGTAACCCATCATCACATTTGGGCCGCGAACGGCCAGCTCACCCACCTCGCCAATGGGTGCTTCGTTCAGGTTTTCGTCAAGTACCTTGGCATCAATTCCTGGCATGGGCAGGCCAATACTGCCAATCCTGCGCTCTCCGGCGATGGGGTTACAGTGGGTACAAGGGGCGGCCTCGGTCAGGCCGTAGCCCTCTACCAGCTTGCCCCCGGTAAGCTGTTCGAACTTTTTGGTTACTTCTACCGGCAGCGCTGCCGATCCGGAAATGCAGACCCGCACTGTTCCAATCTTGCGCTTTTCAATGCCGGGAAAATTGTTGAAGCCAATGTACAGGGTGGGTACACCCGGAAAGTGGGTAACGCCGTGCTTCTCGATGGCCTCGATGCTGGGTTTTACCTCGGGCCTGGGTAGTAAGACAATCTTGTAGCCGGCGGCGATGCCATAGTTCATGGCCACGGTCATGCCGTATACATGGAAAAAGGGAATTGCGCCGAGCATTACACCCTTGCCATCCATGCCTTTTACTTCGTCTCCGCCCCAGGCCAGGCTCTGGTAAGTGTTGGCTACCAGGTTGCGGTGGGATAGCATGGCCCCTTTGGAGACCCCGGTGGTTCCGCCAGTGTACTGTAGCAGGGCCAGGTCTTCTGGCTTGGCGGGGTGGGGCTGGGTAATTGGCGAGGCCGCTTTGAGTGACTTTTTGAAGTCCAGGCGTTTGGGGTGCTGAGGAAGGTTAACCCAGCGTTTCTCACGCTTTACCTTAAGGGGAAAGAGCAGGTTTTTGGGAAAGGGCAGGTAGTCCTGAATTCCGGTGGTAAAAACCCGCTTAACCGGAACATCCTCTTCAATTTCAGCGTAGCGCGGCCAGAGCAGATCCAGTATTACCAGGGTCTCGGCCCCAGCATCGGCAAGCTGGTGACGCAGCTCTCGAGGGGTGTAGAGCGGGTTGACATTCACGCATACCCCGCCTGCTACCAGAGTTCCGTAAAAAGCAATCACGAACTGTGGGCAGTTGGGCAGCATGATCGCCACCCGGTCGCCCGGACTGAGGCCCTGGGCGCGCAGTGCCCCGGCAAATTTCTCCACCGAGTCCCAGAGTTGCCGGTAGCCCATCACCTTGCCCATAAACTCCAGCGCAACGTGATCGGGGTATTTTTTGGAAGTGTCGGCAAGCAGTTTCCACAGAGGAAGATCAGGAATCTGGACTTCCGCCGGGACACCTTTGTCGTAGTGTTTGAGCCATGGTCTGTTCATGTGGTTGCTCCTTTTAGATCCAAGCATAGTTTGCTCGGTACAAGTCTAAAGAAATCTTATACCGAGTTCAAGGTAAACCAGAACCAGGGGGTTGACGTATTGGGCTTGAAGATGTTTGATGAAATCTCATGAATCTATCTGAAGTTATTGCCGATCTTACACCCAGTCTGCTAGAGATGCGCCGAGACTTCCACCGCCACCCCGAGCTGGCTTTTCAGGAAGTGCGTACCAGTGCTAAGCTGGCCGAGTTCTTGGAGAAACTGGGGCTTGAGGTTACTCGGGGAGTTGCCCAGACTGGCCTGGTAGCCAGACTTAAAGGGACTAAACCCGGCAAAACGGTGCTGGTGCGGGCCGACATTGATGCCCTGCCCATTCACGAAGCCTCTGGGGTTGAATACACTTCCCAGTTTCCTGGGGTCATGCACGCATGTGGTCACGACGGACACGCAGCCATTACAGCCCATGTGGCGGCGGTTTTTGCTCGCTTCAAAGAGCAGCTCGCGGGAGAGGTACGCTTTGCTTTTCAGCCCGCAGAAGAAATTGTCTCTGGCGCCCTGCCAATGGTAGAGGCCGGGGTACTTGAAGGGGTAGACGCAGTTGTCGGCCTTCACCTGTACAGCCTGTTGCCAGCCGGAAAGGTAGGGGTAAGACCAGGCCCCTCTATGGCCGCCGCCGATGCCTTTACTATTCATCTGCGTGGTAAAGGCGCACACGCCGCCATGCCCCACGAGGGGGTAGACACCGTACTGATGGCCTCGCATGTTATCGTGGCCTTGCAAAGCCTGGTCAGCCGCGAGACCGACCCGGTTGGCACCTCGGTGATTACCATTGCTAGCGTAATGGCAGGCCAAGGGGCGCACAATGTCATCCCCGAAACCGCCGAGCTAAAAGGCACTCTGCGCACCTTCGATGCCCGGCTGCGCGAAAAACTGATCCGCCGTATTGGCGAGATGAGTCAGGGCATCGCTGCAGCCCTGGGGGGTAGCGCCGAGGTGGTCTGGCTGCGGGGTTCGCCCGCGGTGGTGAACGATCCGGTGATGGTCGAGCGCTTCCGCCAGGTAGCACAGCGGGTAGTAGGGGAGGAGTCGGTCCTCGAGGTGCCACCGGTAATGGGCGGAGACGATATGTCGGAGTTTTTGAACCGGCGCCCCGGGGTTTACTTCTGGCTGGGCGCTGGCGACCCAGACCCCGCCAAAAACCGTCCCCACCACCACCCTGGCTTCTGGATTGACGACCAGCGTTCACTGCCCCTTGGCACCGAGCTAATTGCCAGAACAGTGCTGGATTTTTTGCAGTGAATGAGACTACAAACTGCGGGTATCGTTGCTAAGGGGTCCTAAGCCAACAGTCGCCAGAGTCCCAGGAGTTCTAGCTGCTTGCGGCCTTACAGGGTCACAAACCTGATACCCTAGCAGCGGTAATCACGCCGCAAAGGCCTCTGGACGTTCTAAGAGGGGGGAACGCACAACTTCTACGGGGCCAGGGTGGCAGGTGCGGCTTGCAGGGGAGAGTACTGGACACCACCTCATGACGGCGGAACACAAGGAGGCCGACCAGACTGGGCCATCGGATGCGGCAAAAGTCGCATATCCGGTTCTGAAGGCTCGAAGACCATAAGGACCGCGTGGCTGGCGGGAGTGTCATCTAGTCCGGGTTGACCATCACCGCCCCCTGGCTAGCACTGCTCACCAGCGCTGCATAACGGGCAAACAGCCCGCTCTGGTAATGGGGCCTGGGGGCCTTCCAGGCTTTGGCCCGCTTGTCGAGTTCCTTTTGTCCAACTTCCAGGTTGAGTACACCCTTGTCGCAGTCAATCGAGATGATGTCGCCTTCTCTGACAAGCGCTATGGGGCCGCCCACCTGGGCCTCCGGGGCCACATGCCCGATCATCAGACCACGGGTTCCACCCGAAAAGCGGCCATCGGTAACCAGGGCCACGTGGGACCCCAGACCTTCGCCCACCAGGGCCGAGGTCACCGAGAGCATCTCCGGCATTCCCGGAGCGCCCTTGGGGCCTTCGTAGCGGATAACCACCACATCGCCCGGCTGGATTTTCTTCTTCAGCACCGCCTTCATGGCGGCATCTTCGCTGTCGAAAACTCGAGCCGGGCCAGCATGAACCCTGGTCTCGGCCCCCACCAGCTTCAGCACCGAGCCTTCTGGTGCCAGGGAGCCCTTCAACACCCGCAGCCCCCCTTCGCGCTTAAAGGGCTTATCTGCTTTTAGCACCACCTTCTGGCCCCTGACCTCCTGGGCTTTACTGGTCTCCTGCCAGAGGGTTTTTCCGGTGATGGTGATCTGGTCCCCATCAATCAGTTCGCCCTCAATCAGGCGGCGGATTATGAGCGGGATACCACCAGCCTGGTACAGCTCCCATGCAGTGTACTTGCCCCAGGGCATCATATCTACAATCACCGGGGTCTTGCGGGAAATTTTGTCGAATTCTTCAAGTTTAAGCCTGATTCCGGCCTCTTTGGCAATGGCCAGCAGGTGCAGAACGGTATTGGTGGAGCCGCCGGTGGCCGCTACGGCAGCAATAGCGTTGGTAAAAGACTTTTTGCTGAGGAAGCTTCTGGGGGTGCGCCCCTCGCGGATGGCGTCGGCCAGCACCTGCATGGCCTGGTGGCCGGCCTGCTTTTTTTCTGGGGCAACGGCAGGAATGCTGTTGTAGCCAGCCGGCGAGAAACCCATAACCTCCAGAATCATGGCCATGGTATTGGCGGTGTACTGCCCACCGCAGGTACCCGGCCCGGGAATGGCAGCGCGTTCGATGGCCTCGAGCTGCTCCAGCGTGATATGGCCTGCTGCATACTGCCCCACTGCCTCGAAAGCCGAGACGATGGTAAGGGTTCTGTCATCCAGATGTCCCGGTGCCACGGTGCCGCCGTAGAGCACCAGGCTGGGCACGTTGGCCCGGATTACCCCCATCATGCCGCCGGGGTTCGACTTATCACAGCCCACCAGGGCTATCATGCCATCGTAGAGGTAGCCCTGGGCCACCAGCTCTATACAGTCGGCAATGACGTCCCGGCCAACCAGAGAAGCCCGCATCCCCACGGTGCCCATGCTGATGGCGTCCGAGATGACCGGTGCGCCAAACTCGAAGGTCTGGAAGCCAGCCTGCCTGGCGGCAACTTTCAGGTCGGCTGCCAGGTCGCGAAGATGGAAGTTACAGGGCATGCCTTCGGTCCAGGTGTTGACCAGGCCCACCCAGGGTATCTTGAACTCCTCATCACCAATTCCCACGGCGCGCAGCATGGCGCGGGCGGGTGAGCGCTGAGGGCCTTTTCTGATAATGTCTGAACGCATGGTTTAACCTCCGATGGTCTGAAAGCATTTACCGCGCTAGCGACCCTTTTGCGCTTTAGGCTGGTAGTATGGTGCAGAACACAGCTTGCGCACAAGTTTACCGGATCGATCGCAGCAAGCAAAGCCCTAAAGATCGGTCGGGGTGGCAACCTTGCCGTGGAATTTGCGGGGATTGCCCAGAAGTATCCGCACCAGCGACCTGGCCGACTGCTCGGGGGTAAGCAGCCGGCCTTGCGCCTTGTAGCCCCTGAAGAGCGGGCGTAAGGTCTCGCTCCCCCCGCCCTGAGCTTCGCGGAGTTGTTTTTGCATCTCGGTTTCTACAATACCGGGTCGGTAGATGAAGCAGGTCATCTCGGGGGCTTCTGTCGCCAGCTGCCGGGCGAAGTGCTCCTCGGCAGCCTTGGCAATGGCATAGATACCCATTCCGGCAATATTGTGCTCTGCTACGCCAGAGCCCAAAAAAACGGCAATACTGCTGGGCTGGCGGATCAGATGGGGATAGGCAAAGCGCGCCAGCTGATAACCCCCTTTTACATTGGAGTCCATGACCTCGTCGTACTGGGCTTCGATTAGCTCGTAAGCCAGTGGCCCGGCATTTAGAACGCCGGCGTTGTGAATAAAACCGGCAAAGTTCCCCAGCTTTAGAGCGGCCCTAACCAAAGCTTCGGCTACGTTGCTGTGGGCCACGTTACCCGCTACCGACTCACAGCGCACACCCAGGTCTTGCACCTGCTGGCGCACAAATTCCAAAGCGGTCTGGTTGCGAGCGCAAATTACCAGACTGGCCCCGGCTATTGCGAGTTCCTGGGCCAGGGCCTGGCCAATGCCCCGGCTGGCCCCAGTGATGATGAGGGTTTGATCCTTGAGTTTCATGCTCTGTATATACACTTGATGGCCCCAGACTGCCAGAGTCAACTAGACCTCAGGCTGACTCGAGGCTCGATATGTAATAAGTCGATAGTCAATGGTCGTTAGCCTATAGTCAATGGCTAATAGCTTTTGACCTGCGACCCGAGACTTGAGACGTGAGACATTCTATTACCTGCTGGGTGAAGCCCTGGGTGGTAGCTTTGCCGCCGAGGTCTGGGGTGGGATTGATGGAGAGCGCTGCGGCTACAGCATTTTCTATCTGGCTGGCTACCTCGAGGTGGTCTAGCGCATAGGCAAGTAGCATCGCAGCCGACAAGATTGCGGCGGCAGGGTTGGCGATGCCTTTGCCGGCAATATCGGGAGCCGAACCGTGCACCGGCTCGAACAGAGGGGTCTTGGCACCCAGGCTGGCCGAGGGTAGCAAACCCAGCGAACCCGGCAGCACCGAGGCCAGGTCGGAAAGAATGTCGCCAAAAATGTTGCCGGTCACCACCACATCAAACCGCCCTGGCCGGGTGACCAGGTGCATGGCCATGGCGTCTACATACTGGTGCTCGAGATTGACATCGGGATAGTCGGTGTGCACCTCATCCACGGTTTTGCGCCAGAACTCGCCCACCTCGAGCACATTGGCCTTGTCCACGCTGCACACCCGGCCCTGTCGCTTGCGGGCGGCCTCGAAGGCTACCCGGGCGATGCGCTCGACCTCGGGCTTGGTGTAGCGTTCGGTATTCCAGCCCTCGGCCTCGCTCATTCCCCTGGGCTGGCCGAAATAAATTCCTCCGGTTAGCTCGCGGATCACCAGCAGGTCTACCCCCCGGGCAATTTCGGGCTTGAGGGGGGAGAGGTGCTCCTGGCCAGGCCAGACCCTTACCGGGCGCAGATTGGCGTAGAGGTCGTGGGCTTTGCGTAGCGCCAGCAGGCCGGTCTCGGGCCGCAGATGCCGCGCTACCGTATCCCACCTGGGCCCCCCGATGGCCCCCAGCAGGATTGCATCAGCCTTCAGGCAGCCCCTCCGGGTCTGGTCGGGAAAAGGCTCGCCGTGCGAGTCTATGGCATTGCCGCCAAACGGGAAAGCCTCGAACTCCAGACTCAGGCCATAAGCCAGGTCGGCAGCTTTCAAAACCTCCACTGCCGCATGGGTTACCTCGGGGCCGATACCATCACCGGGAAGTAGTGCAATTTTGGGCATGTTTTTCGCCTTTCGCCTCCCCCTAAGTGGGCAGGCCGGATGGGGGGTTGAGTGCCGGGCTTTTTTGGAAATGTGTGCACTACGAAGTCATACCCGTCACGCTCACGCCCCTCACCCCAACCCTCTCCCCTTGGGGGAGAGGGAGCTTTCAAAGAGTAGCTTTGGGCAGCCTGGCCGAGGCTTGCTCGAGCAGTTCGCCGGCCTCGAGCAGGTCGGCAATGGGATCCCAGCGGCCCTGTACCAGGGCTTTCTGGGCTGTTGCAGGCAGACTAACCGCGAAGGACTGATTGCCGTAGCGCACCTCGAGGTTTTCCACGTCTACCCTGACTCTCAGGCCAGGGTCTTGCTCAATGGCCTTGGCCAGAGACTCAATACTCTCCCTGGACGCTGTAACACAGGGCACCCCGAGGGCGGCGGCGTTGCCAAAGAAAATCTCGGCGAAGCTCTCCCCGACAATGGAGCGGAAGCCGGCCCGATAGATGGCCTGTGGCGAGTGCTCGCGCGAGGAGCCACAGCCGAAATTGGCGCCCACCAGCATGATTGAAGCCCCTTTGAAGCGGGGGTCGTTGAGGGGGTGAGGCTTCTGCGAACCGTCGGCATTGAAGCGCTCGTCGAAAAACAGAGCCTCACCCAGACCATCAAAGGTAACCACCTTAAGGTAGCGTGCCGGGGTGATACGGTCGGTGTCTATATCGTTGCCCGGAATATAGACCGCCCTACCTTCAACCTGCTTGATCTGCTCTAACGCCATCTATCCCTCCTCCTTATCCTTGAAAGTTGCCAGGATGCCCCAGATACCGGCAATGGCCGAGACGGCGCTGACGGAAAACCCCACCACGAATACCAGCCAGCTAATTACCGGGCTGGTCTCCATATTGCCAAACCACAGCCCCAGAGTGGCCACAGCCAGCAGTATCGAGACCACTATCAGCACAACCCCGCGCAAAAGCTCCGACAACATCATTCCTACACCTCGCTAAAGTAACCTAAGGCCACAATCCAAATTCTATGCCGATAGCCGATAGCCCATAGCTGATAGCTTTCGACCTACCACCTACCACCTACGACCTGAGACCTGCGAAGATGCGCTCACGCGCATGGTCGAAGGTCGAAGCGCTAGCGCTCCTGGTCGAAGGTCGAAAGACGAACGTCGAAGGCCAAAACACGAGACCGTTGCAGACCTTAGACCTTTGACCTGCGACATTCTCGATGGGCGCACTGGTCGTCACAGCGGCCTTCCCAGGATTTCGTCCGTGGTTACCCTTACCTGAGGAAGTAGCTCGGGGTTTAATGTGATGCCCCGGTCGTGGGCCTGGATACTGGTATAGACCCCGGCTTTGGGATGACGATACACCCAGACCCGGTCGGAGTTAGGGTCAACGACCCATGCCTCGGGTACGCCATGAAGGGCATATTTGGGTACCTTGACCTCCTGGTCGGTCTTCTGGGTGGACTCGGCCACCTCGATGACCAGCAGAACATCGTCTGAGGTGAAATGCCGTCCCTCGTAGAAATCAACCGCTGGTCGAAGCAAGAAGACGTCTGGCACAGGCTCTTCGTCGCCAACCACCAGCGGCTGCTGACTCTCGAGCTGAGCAGCCCCAGCGATTTGTTTACCCAGTACCCGAACTAGCCTGCTCACGCAATCCTTATGGCGAATACCCACCGGACTCATCTCGACAATCTCTCCTCCCAAAAGCTCGTACCGCCCGTCTTGCAGCAACCCCGCCTCGCCCAGTCGGTGGTATTCCTGCAAACTCCACTTTTTTGTGCTGCGGTCGGTAATCATACTAATCAGCCTAGCACTTTCGAGCAGCGTGGAACAGCATGCCTTCTTGCTCGGTTAACTAGCATGGGCTCGAGCCCCAGCTTGACCGGTCGTCCGCGCAGCATGCAAAATTACGAGCGGTCCGCTTAAGTGCCCACCAGCTCTCCAACTCCGAACACCTCCCGCGCATCGCTCACCCGGCCCGTCACCGCTGCCGCCACCACCATGAGGGGCGACATCAGCACGGTGCGGCCCGTGGTGCTGCCCTGCCGCCCTTTGAAGTTGCGGTTTGAGCTCGAGGCGCACAACTCGTCACCCACCAGCTTGTCGGGGTTCATGGCCAGACACATCGAGCAGCCTGCCCCGCGCCACTCGAAGCCTGCAGCGGTGAAGATTTTGTCAATACCTTCCTCCTCACAGGCCCTGGCAACCTGCTGCGAACCCGGCACCGCAATGGCCCGCACCCCCGGCGCCACTTTGTGGCCCTTGAGATACCTTGCGGCCTCGCGGAAGTCGGAAAGGCGGCCATTGGTGCAACTGCCCAGAAAGGCCACATTGACCCTGACCCCTTTGATGGGCTGGCCGGGCTCGAGCTTCATGTGCATGAGGGCCTCCTTTAGCGCGGCCCGTTGGGCCTCGGGGTAGTGGGCGGGGTCTGGCACCCGGTCGGTGATCGCACAGCCCTGGCCGGGGTTGATGCCCCAGGTGACGGTAGGGGCAATCTCCTCGGCCCGGATGTTGACCAGATCGTCGTACTGCGCATCGGGGTCGGAGGCCAGGGCCTTCCACTCGGCCACTGCCCTGTCCCAGGCGGCTCCTTTAGGACTGTACGGACGGCTCCGCAAATAATCGAAGGTGGTCTGGTCGGGGTTGACGTAGCCACAGCGCGCCCCGCCCTCGATGCTCATGTTGCAGACGGTCATGCGCTCTTCCATGCTGAAGTTATCGAATACGCTACCGCCATACTCGTATACGTAGCCAATACCGCCGTTTACCCCCAGCAGCCTGATGATGTGCAGGATTACATCTTTGGCGTATACTCCAGCGCCAAGCCTGCCAATCACATTAATTCGCCGCACTTTTTGTCTGCCCATGGCCAGGGTCTGGGTAGCCAGCACGTCGCGCACCTGGGTGGTGCCGATGCCAAAGGCAATGGCGCCAAAGGCGCCGTGGGTGGCGGTATGGCTGTCGCCACAGGCGATGGTCATGCCGGGCTGGGTGATGCCGAGCTCGGGGCCGATAATGTGCACGATGCCCTGGAGGCCCGAGCCCAGATCGAAGAAGGTAATGCCATTGGCCTGGACATTCTTGCGCAGCTGGCGGATCATCTCGTCGGCCTGGGGGTCGGCGAAGGGCTCGAGCAGGGAGTGGGTGGGCACTATGTGATCTACGGTGGCAAAGGTGCGCTCTGGAAAGCGTACTTTCAGACCCAGGTCGCGCAGCATGCCGAAGGCCTGTGGGCTGGTAACCTCGTGAATAAGATGGGTGTCGATGAATAGCTGGGTTTGTCCATTGGGGAGTGTCCTGATAGCGTGACTTTCCCAGACTTTCTGGTACAGACTCTTTCCCATATGGGTGGTTCCTCCTCTACCTAAGGACCTCTAGTAAAGTCCGCTGCCTCTTGCCCGGGATGCCCAGCAGACCAAGTGATTTCACGGTAGGTCTGCACCATGCCCAGCCCGAACGGCCCCAGAGTGCTATGGTGGGGCGGGTGCAGCTTATAAGCCTCGAGCAGGGCTTGGGTAGGGCCTGCTTTACTCGAACTGGCATTCTCAGAAGTATAAAGTTTGGTATACCAAGCGTCAAGCTAAACTAAGGTTTTGCATTTCTGTGCAACAGAATAGGCGATGGGGGTAAATGTCGGTGTTTTTTCCAGCCGTCTCGTGAAAGCCAGTGTGCTGGGATTGGTGCTGCTGATGCGGCCAGCGCAAGCACCGGCGGCCAAAGTTTGTGCTTGAGCGGCAGGTTATGGGCTTTGGCTGGTCTGGCCAGAGCTTTCCCGTGCCTACTGCGTGTTGGAAGGTCGCCCGACTGAGCAAGTCTGGCTTATGCGAAGCTCAACATGCTAAACACGGCCAGTAATTTTGCTACACTTATACCTTGTGCGGCCCCGGAGTCCCTCCGGCTAGCCCAGAGGTCTGGATGAAAACCAATATCATCACCTACGGCTGTCAGATGAATGAGTACGATACCCACCTGGTCAAAAGCGAGCTGGCCTCGCTGGGTGCCGAGTTTGTGGATAGTTGGCAAGAGGCCCAGTTTGTACTGGTCAATACCTGCGCGGTGCGGGGCAAGCCGGTGGAAAAAGTACGTTCGCTGCTGGGTGAGCTTCGTAGAGAAAAAACAAAACGCAGCCTGCTAGTAGGCATGATGGGCTGCCTGGCCCAGCTCGAAGAGGGCCAGCAGATTGCGCGTAAGTTTGAGATAGACGTGCTGCTGGGTCCGGGTGCTCTGACCGAGATTGGCAAGGTGCTGGAGGCCAAGAGTAAGTTTTGGGACCTGAGCTTCCGCGACGAGCTAACCCACCACCTGCCGCCTGCTCCCCAGGGTGTGCTGTCGGCTTTTGTCAGTATCATCCGGGGCTGTAACCATCACTGCACCTACTGCATTGTGCCTGCCACCCGTGGGCCCGAGGTCTCGCGCCACCCCGACCTGATTCTCCGAGAGGTTGAGCAGCTAAAGGCTGCGGGGGTGCTCGAGGTCACCCTGCTGGGCCAGAACGTCAACTCCTACGGCAACGACCAGCCCGGTTTTCCCCGTTTTGGCGAGCTGCTGCGGCTGGTGGGCCAGACCGGCATCCCCCGCATCAAGTTCACCACCAGCCACCCGGTCAACTTCACCGACGAGATCATCACCGCTATCGCCGAGACCCCTCAGGTCTGCCAGTACATCCACCTACCGGTGCAGTCCGGTTCTAATCGGGTTTTACGCCGCATGGCTCGAGAGTATAACCGCCAGTGGTATCTGGACCGTATCCGGGCTATCCGCCAGGCCATTCCCCAGGTGGTGCTCTCCACCGACATTATGGTGGGTTTTCCCGGTGAGACCGAGGAAGACTTCCAGGAAACCCTCTCGCTCTACGACGAAGTCCAGTACGACAGCGCCTACATGTTCATTTACTCGCCCCGCCCCGGTACGCCCAGCTACCAGCACTTCCAGGACCTGCCCCGCGAGCTCAAAGTAGAACGCCTGCAACGCCTGATCGAGCGCCAGAAAGAGTGGAGCTACCAGAAGAACCAGACCTGGGTAGGCCGGACCCTGGAGGTCCTGGTGCGCGGTACCGCCAGGAACGACGGCTACGCCGAGGGCCACACCCGTGGTAATCACCCCATCCTGATCCCCTCCGCCCAGGCGCCGCGCCCCGGTTTGTACCAGGTAGCGATCAGGCAGGCCACCCCACACATGCTGTTTGGTGAGGTGGTGGGAGCAGAGGAACCGGCTACCATCCCGCTGGTAATGGCATGAGGGGCTCGAGTCAACGTTTGCTCTAACGCACGATTGGACGCCGAGTAGGCGCACTCATGACTTCGGAGCTTGTGTTCTAAGCAGTGGGTTTGCGTGCCCGTTGAGGATGCGCCAATATGCCCCCTTGCGGCAAAAAGAATGTCAGGGACATTGTGACTGCCCCTGACAGAACGCCTTATGAAAAGCAGGTTTACCGTTGCGAAAAGTCTGCGAACGATTGACCTTGACCTCGACAACTACTACTGGGCCGTAAGAGTCCCGATAATCTGGAAGAGCGGCAGGAACATCCCGGCGACGATAACTCCCACAATAAAGCCCAGGAAGATGATCATCAGTGGCTCGATGGCTGCGGTCAGGGCGCTAACGGCTTCGTCTACCTCGCGTTCGTAGAAGTCGGCGATCTTTTGCAGCATGGTATCGAGTGCGCCGGTCTCCTCGCCAATAGCAATCATCGAACTGACCATGGGGGGGAAAACCAGCGGGTGGGCCTGGATGGTGGTGTGGACGGGCTCGCCAGCCTGGATGGCAATTTTGGTCTGCTCGAGTATATCTTCGACAATGGCATTGCCGGCAGTTCCCTTGGTGATGTCGAGGGCCTCGACAATGTTCACCCCGCTGCTAATGAGCAGGCCGAAAGTGCGGGAAAAGCGGGCCAGTGCGCTTTTTTTGATCAGGTTGCCAAAAACCGGCAGCTTTAGTTTGATCTGGTCTATCTGGTGCCGTCCCTTATCGGTTCGGTAATAGGCCCGGTAGGCAAAAAACATCCCGATTGCAGCCACTACGATAAAAATGGTGCTCTGTTGCAAGAAGTCGGAGATAGCCATCAGAGCACGGGTCAGCAGTGGTAGCTCGGCGCCCAGACCGCTAAGAATCTGGGCAAACTGCGGCACAATGCCGGTCAGCAGGAAATAGGTCACACCTATGGCAAAGACAAACACAATTGCCGGGTAGGTCAGGGCCGCACGAATCTTGCCGATTAGGGCCAGTTCATTCTCTAAGAAGGTAGCCAGCCTGTCCAGAATGGCATCCAGCGTGCCCGAGGTCTCGCCGGCCCGCACCAGGTTGATAAAGAGCCGGCTGAAGAGCTTGTGCTTTCTTAGGGCTTCGCTAAAGTTGGCCCCACCTTCTACCTCGCTGCGAATTTCTTTAAGTATGGTCCGGAACTTCTTCTTTTCGGTCTGCTTTTCCAGAATGGCCAGGGCCTGCACAATCGGCAAACCGGCATTGATCATGGTTGCAAGCTGGCGGCTGAAGATGGCCAGGTCTTTGAGGCCCGGCTGGGGCTCCAGACCGGGGAGCCTGACCTCGGCCTGCAAGCCTTTGCCGGGTTCCTTGATTTCGGCAATGAACAGGCCTTTTTCGCGCAAGTTGCGGGCAGCTGTGCGCATGTCCTCCGCCTCAATGACGGCGTTCACCAACCGCCCCTGTTTATCCCTGGCCTTGTATTGATAGGTTGGCATACTGGCACTAGTATAGCCTCGGGACGGTTTGATGGTGGTCAAATAACCACAGCCCTCGGTTTATGGAGACCCAGACCCTTAAGGCTCATATTTTGGCCGTAATGTTTGCTGCCGGTAGGCCGCTGTCCCTGGGTGACCTCAGCCCTCTGGGTACGGAAGAGGCCCTTACGCGGGCCATTGTAGCCCTAAAGAGCGACCTGAACGATGGCAACTCGGGGGTGCAGCTCGAGCGCGTAGCCGGAGGCTGGCGGCTGGTGGTGCATCCTTTACACCTCACCGCGGTTGAGCGGGTATTGCGTCCAACTCCTCCTCGCATATCCAGGGCGGCCCTCGAGGTGCTGGCCCTGGTAGCCTACCAGCAACCCCTCACCAGGGCTCAGATGGAGGCCCTGCGGGGTAAGAGCGTCGAAGGTGTTCTGGATGGGCTTTTAGAGCGGGGGCTGGTGCAGATTGTGGGCGAGAAAGATGCGGTAGGACGGCCCAAGCTGTTCGGCACCACCGACCGTTTTTTAGAGATGTTTGGCATGGAGAGCCTCGCTGATCTGCCCTCGGTGGAGGGCGAGGGCCCGGTATTGCTGTTGCGTAGCTAACTGGTCTGGGTCGAAAGATCGGTGACGTATTCCATGTCGGCCTCACATTACAGGCCAGAGTGCGGAAAGACAAGGACTATTCATCATGGTATTAGTTGCATAGACAACTAATGTCGCCCACGGTCGTTAAGTGCTGGTTCGGTCACAAAAGTACCACAAATACTACAGTTAAGGACACGTTTGCCGCCTGGGGTATCGCCGGATGTGGGTCATATAGAACAAGCGAAGGCTGGCTATCGGTATCGCGTTGGCAAAGTACCAGCTTTTCATTCGTCAAAGGCGAATAAAAAATTGGCGGCTGAGATGGCTTTTGCTGTAGGCCAGTTGTACCCTCGAGCCGGCCTGACATAGCTTGGTAGAATTCCCATATGAAGATGTCCGGGTACTGGTGGCTGGCGGTGGCTATGCTTTTGCTGCTTTGGCTGATGACCGCAGTGGTGTATCCGCTTTTGCCCGAGCGCGTCCCGGCGCACTTTGGCCCCGATGGTCAGGTGACCCGTTGGGAGTACAGGTCTGCTTTCTGGCTCTTGCCAGTGGTTGCCAGCCTGCTCGTGATAATGACTTTTGGTCTAACCCGGCTGGCCTACCGTCACCACGACCTTTTGAACCTGCCCAACAAAGAACAGTTCTTGAAACTTCCCGCCGCTGCCCAGCAACAGGTGTTGCTGCGCGTGGATGCACATCTGGCCGGCTTTACCACAGTTTTACTGGCCATGTTTAGCTGGATCCAGTGGGACATTTATCAGATTGCCATAGCGGCTTCGACTGGCCCGGCCGCGGGTTTCTGGGTATTCCTTGTGCTGCTTAGCGCACAGGTTGTGTGGATGCTTGTGGACATTAATCGAGAGGTAGCCCGGCAGACTCAGCGTACTTTATAGCCGATGTTCTCCAGAATGCTTCGGGCTTGTTCGCGCTCGTCTGGGGTGACAAAGCCCATGCGGATGGCCCCGCCTTCGTCGCGGATGGCCAGCACCTCGAAGTTTTTAATGTTCACTCCGGCGTTGCCCAGAGCGGTAGAGACTCTGGCAATCTGGCCGGGTTTATCGGGCACCTGCACTACCAGCTCGTTCATCACCGGCAGCAGGCTGCGTTTGACAATGGGCAGGCTGTCGCGGGTGCGCTTGGCATGCTGGGCGCGCTCGAGCAATGCATCGGGGGTCTGGAGCAGGTCTTCCAGCTCGAGCAAAGCCGCCCGCAGGTCTTTGGCGGCCTCGAGCACGGCCTCTTTGTTGGCCACAAGCATGTCCCGGCTCATCCGGGGCGAGCCCGAGGCCACCCGGGTCAGGTCGCGAAAACCGCCAGCAGCCAGAAACATCAGAAGTTCCTGGTGCGGGTCCTGGGATACCAGGTGGTTCAGAGCAACGGCCAGCAGGTAGGGCAGGTGAGAGATGCGGGCCACCAGACGGTCGTGCAGCTCAGGGGAAATTTCCAGGGGATAGGCCCCCAGGTTCTGCACCAGTTCGCGCACCTTAGAGAGAGCTTTGGCAGGGGTCTCGGGGCTGGGGGTGATAACCCAGACCGCATTCTGTAACAGGCCGGCATGGGCCGCTTCCACCCCGGCCTTTTCGCTGCCGGCCATCGGGTGGGAGCCCACAAAATTGGGCAAAACTTTAGACAGAGCCTGCACTACCGGGCGTTTTACACTGCCCACATCCAACCAGAGGGTACCGGGGCTGGCATGGCTGGCCAGCCGCTGGCCCTCGCTGACCAGAACCCCCACCGGGGCGGCGAGTATCCCCAGGTCAAGCTCGCCTATCCAGCTTCCCAGGGTGGTGTGAACCCGGTCTACCACCTGCAGGGCCAGGGCATCTTCCAGTGCCTGGGGATCGGGGTCATAGGCGTGGATTTCTTCGGCCAGAAAGCGTTCGCGCAGCCCCAGGGCCACGCTGCCGCCAAGTAGACCAATACCAAAAATGCCAACTTTACTGAAAACCGGTTCCATCGTAGGGGGTTGAAAAGAAAAGTTTGCTCGAGGGTTTTATCGCGTGGGAACAATAGCCAGTGTGCAGCGGGAGATGCAGACCAGCCTCCCTTGCTCATCGCGGAGTTCGATATTCCAGACGGCGGTGCTACGGCCTGAGTGCAAAGGAGTTCCGGTGGCTATTAGCCTTCCCGACTGCATCGAACGCAGATGATTGGCATTGATTTCCAGCCCAAAACTGGTGTGGCCCTCGGGGGCAGCCAGATAGGCCCCAATGCTGGCGACAGTCTCGGCCAGCGCTACCGAGGCCCCGCCATGCAGATAGCCAAAAGGCTGGTGAAGTCTGGGGGTTACTTCCATCTCGGCAACCACCTTTTGCGGACTGGCCTCGAGTAACTCTATACCCAGGGTGTTGAGCAGCGAGGCGCGCTCTTTGGCGATGGGAATGGTCTTACTCATGCCAATAGCCTACCGTACTTTGCTGATTTAGGGTCCAAGATGCAAGGGCGGAATAAATCGCACAGGCCGCTATTTGGGCCGCGCAGCCTTTATGCGGAAGGCATGTTAGTGGTTTACGTGTAACAGGCGAGACTGGCGTCTGACAAAGGATTCTTGATGATGTATATTGCAGTCTTCCTCTAGACAGCCGGGCTTGCGTGGCTAACGCCAGAACAAGTAGGCTCAGACCACGTCCAGACTACCAGGGTGGCCTCGGCTTGTCCCACCTATATCTAGCCGGACCCCGACGCCTGTGACTACCTTGATGCAAGCCTCAGGCCAGACTGATAGGATTAGGAGGCTGTTGTTGCCGCAGGATGCCTGCGGCTCTATGCAAGGTGAAAGGAAAACATGCATAACGAGGCTGATAAACTCGAGTGGTTCGAACTCCAGCTGCGCATCAAGACTATTGAAGTGGTGCTGGGCCCCAAATACCGCGAGGCCATGGCGCTGGCCCTGAGCAGCATGTATGACGAACAAAAGATCGCTGCGCTGGCCAAGCGCCTGGGCGTAACTTCGGAAGGGCTGTTGGAGCGTCTGGAAAGAATACGCCTGGACCTGGGCATAGAACAGGAAATTGCCAGGGGCGCAATGAAGACGAAGAAGTAAACAGCACCCCTCCAGCCCAAGGGTTAGCTGGTTCACACGACCTCGGGTACATCGGAAGGGTGTTACGGGGTCAGACGATGCCGGTCTCGAGGGAATGCCCGAGCATAGCGCACATTGGGCAGGCCCAGCAGCTTCTGGGTGATGCGCTCGGCCCCGATGGCAAAGCCACCGTGGGGAGGCATGCCAAACTTGAACACCTCCAGATAGCCGGCAAAGCTGGCGGGGTCGTTGCCTTTCTTTTTGAGCTGCTCGACCAGGAGTTCATACTGGTGGATGCGCTGCCCACCGGAGGTTATCTCGAGCCCCCGGAACAGCAGATCGAACCCCCGCGTAGCTCCGTCGCCTTCTGGGTAGGCGTAGAAAGGACGCGCGGCCTCGGGGTACTTGGTAATAAAGACAAAGTCGGCACCCCAGTTCTCTTTTGCCCAGGATCCCAGCGCCCGTTCGGCCTCCTCGTTGAAGTCGGCCCCCACCGGCATTCCCAGTTTTTCGCGCAGGATACGACGGGCTTCGGGGTGCTCGAGGCGGGGCATCTCGGCCACGTTTGGCCATTCAACCTCCAAAAGCTCGCACTCCCGTGCGGCGGTGTGACGGGCTTCGTCCAGCATGGCGCGGATAAGCTCCTCTTCCAGGTCCATCACCTGGTGTTCCGATTCTATGAACCCCATCTCTACGTCCAGCGATAGGTATTCGTTGAGATGGCGGCTGGTGGCGTGTTGCTCGGCGCGGAAGACCGGCGCCACCTCGTACACCCGTTCGAAAACCCCCACCATGATCTGCTTGTAGAGCTGTGGCGACTGGGCCAGGTAGGCCCGCTTCTCGAAATAGTCCACCCCAAACAGGTTGCCGCCCCCCTCGGCCCCGGCCGAGACAATTTTGGGGGTGAATATCTCGGTGAAGCCCTGGCTGTCGAGGTAATGGCGGAACCCTCGCACCAGGGCTGCTTGAATTTTGAGGGGAGCGCGGGCTTTCTCTCCCCGCAGGCTCACGTAGCGGTACTCGAGCAGCGTCTCGGGGTTGACCCGCCACTCTTCCTTGGGAATTTCGATAGGGCTGGGCTCGCTGGCTTTTGCGTAGAACTCGAGGTGCTCTGCCACTACTTCATGGCCCCCAGGCGCCTTGGCATTCGCAACCACCTTGCCCACCACCCGCATCGAAGTCTCGGCCAAAGGCAGCTCAAAATTCCCGTCCACCACAACCTGCACAATGCCGCTCCGGTCACGTAAAAGGGCAAACTGAATACCGCCCAGGTCGCGCTTCCAGTGCAGAAAGCCCTGTAGGGTTACGGTCTCACCCACGTGCTGGGTAATTTGGCTGGCGAGGGTTCTGGACATGCTCTCTCCCAAAACGTTCGGCGGCGCGGGCTCAACAAAAACCCCCCGATACGACCAGGTATCGGGGTCGAAGTCTCGCCCCTTTTAGGAATTATCGTCCGTCCGCAACATCTTGCCCAGCATCTTACGTGCCAGATCTCACTTGGTCAAGCCACAGCGGTTTTGGGCTAAAGGGGTAGATGAGACCTACGCACCGCCCACCACTATCTTCAGCTTGAAGGGTTGGTGAATGTGCAGCCACTGCGCTAGGGCGTATGTTCATAAAGTCAGTCAGTGGGCGGTGTACTGCTAAATCCCCCCAACCCCCCTTATTCAGGGGGGCCTAGTCCCTTCGCACCTCCCCTTACTAAGGGGAAGGCCGTAGGCCGGGGGGATCATCTGGCGAGCAGCTGATCTACTTGACAGACCAGGTTCATTGCGAGGAGGCCTTTGTGCCGACGCCGCAATCCAGAACGCCTAAAAACGCAACCTGAGCGACGGGCTGCTATGGGTTGCTTCCCGCCTGGAGTCTGCCCCGGGCCAGTAGTGGGGAACCCCCTCACGGACTACTATGCTTGATGCAGCACTAAGTCTTGCTCAGGAGCTGCACGATTTCACTACCATACTTGCTGGCCTTGGCCTTGCTGAAGCCTTTGACCTGGCCTAGCTCCTCCGGGGTCTGGGGTTTACTGTCCAGAATGGCCTGTAGTTCGGCATTAGTGGCGATAACGTAGGGGGGTACGCCCTCTTCCTTGGCTTTCTGGCTGCGCCATTTGCGCAGCGCTTCAAAGGCCGGGCTGCTGGGGGGCTCGGCGGGTTTTGCGGATGGGCTGGTCTTGGAGACCGTCTGAGCCTGGCCCTCGTAAAAGACCAGCACACTCCAGAAAGGCGGATTGCCCGCCACCAGGCTGCTGGACACCTGGATTGGCATTACCTGAGCCAAAAACTGGTTGAGCTTCTCGAGGTCTTTGGGATGCTCTAGCCGAAGCACAAAGGACTGACACTGCATAGCTATAGCTTACCTCCTGCCACCGCAGTTGAGGCATCCGTCCAGAAGCCAAAACACGCCTGAGCATTCTGGTCGGTGATACTTTCCATTTTTTCTACATCCATGCCGCGAATCTCGGCCAGCCTGGATAGGGTATACCTGGCCAGTGCGGGGTGGTTGCGTCTGCCCCGGTATGGCTCGGGGGGCAGAAAGGGTGCGTCGGTCTCGACTAGGAGCTGGCTCAGCGGAATTTTTCTGGCGGCGTCGCGCAAACTGTTATTCTTCTTGTAGGTGAGTGGCCCCGCAAAACCAAAATAAGCGCCGAGCGTGAGCCCAACCTCCAGCAGTTTTGCATGGCCACCAAAGGCGTGCAGCACGAACCTGGAAGGCTTTTTCTGCATTATCCAATCGGCAAGTTCAACCTCGGCCCGGTCCTTTACCTTGCTACGAACATGCAGGATAAGGGGCAGGCCCAGCGACTTGGCCAGATGGTACTGGAAGTCCAGCGACTGGTACTGTGCCTCGTGGGTATCTGGCCTCCAGTACAGGTCCAGCCCAGTCTCGCCAATGGCACACACCCTGGGATGCGTGGCCAGACAGCGTAGATCGGCCTCGAGCTCTGGCGAAAGCAGATGGGCCTCTGTTGGATGAAGCCCCACCGCTGCCCAGATATGGGGGTTGGCCTCGGCAATGGCCAGGGCTTTACGGTTGCGTGCCGGGTTGGTCCCGATGGTCAGGATGGCCCTGAAATCCCTCGAGGCCTCAATAGCGGCCTGGGTTTCGCCGGGTTCCATGAAATCGAGATGGCAGTGGGTGTCGGTCATAGGGCAGATAGCTCATTTGGTTCGTCGCACATGGCTAAAAGGCTGCTGCCGCTTGCTCACCCAGACCAGGCGCACGAACTGAAGCAACCGCGGAAACCGGCCCCAACGCCTGCGGTCGCTGGCAATACGCACCAGCCATTCGATCCTGAGCCGCCGTGCCCAGACCGGAGCCCGCTTGACCTCACCAGCCAGCACATCAATCATGCCGCCCACCCCGATGGCAAGTTTGGCCCCAAGCCGGGCTTTGTTGCGGTGAATGAAGGTGTCCTGGCCCTCACCCATGCCTACTACTAGCAGGTCGGGCTGGGTTTGATGGATGGCCGCGACCACCGCGACTTCGTCCTGGAAATAGCCGTCCTGAAACCCGCAAACCTGGATATTCCAGCGCGCCCTGGCCGCCTGGGCTGCCCGCTGGGCCACTCCGGGGGCGGCCCCCAGAAAGTAGACCTTAAGCCGTGAACCAAAGCGCTCAAAGGCGGCGGGCAGGATTTCGGCCCCTGGCACACGCTCTGAGAGCTTGTGGCCGGTAAGCTGGCCCACAGCCCAGACAATACCCACCCCATCTGCGGTGATGAGCTCGCACTCCAGCAGAGCTTTTTTCAGAGCAGGATCGGTCTGGGCCCGCACCACCGCCTCGGGGTTGGTGGTGATGATCTGTCTGCACTGGGACTGGGGCTGGGAAATGGTTTCCTCAATCCAGGCCAGGGTCTGCTCGAGGCTTACCAGATCTACCGGGGTCCCCAGAATCTCTACGCGCTGCACGGCCCCTTACCTCACCTGAAAACAAAAACCAAAGCGGCCCCAGATCTGGCCGTCCGGTCTGGCCTCGAGTACCCGTAATGTTAGTCTGGGCATCCTATTTTCCACGCTAACCATACCGGTCAGGGCCAGGTGTTTGTCGCGGACTCGCGGGTATGAACGCTGGCTGCAATCAGATCTCACCAGAGGTTTGAGTGGGCTAAGGAACGATCTGAGCAGATTGGTGGGCAGCCCTGCGCCGTTTTGCAAGGCATCCCACCGACCCCTGGCGATAAATCTGGCCGCAATGGTCTTGGCAAAGCTGGGCTCGAGCCAGGAGGTGCTTTGGGAGGAACCGGGAGTGCTGGTAAGTGCTCTGCTGCGGGTGTCCCCCAATAGTACAGTACGGCGACAGGGTTTTGCTACCAGATCTACCTGCATACTCACCAAGTAATAGCCTGCATCACAAACCAACGCTCCTACCCAGCGGCATTATAACCAGGCCTGGGTAGACTGTCGGTTTGGTCAAGGCAAGACCAGATTAACCCCATCGTAGCACGGCTGGCCCAGGGCGGCCGGGTGGGTTTGTTATGCCCCAGGCTGCTGCCGGTTATCGGCGGCGGGCTGCACAACGGGGGGCATGATGGGCTCGGCCAACAGGAGTAACTTCAGCACGTCACCCACGTCCTCTACCAGCTTAAGTTCCAGCCCTTCCAGAACCTCCTTGGGCAGGTCTTCGAGTTGCGGCTCGTTATCCTGCGGCAGCACTACCCGGTGAATACCGGCCTGGTGCGCGGCCAGCAGCTTCTCCTTCACCCCTCCAATGGGCATCACCTTGCCGCGCAGACTGACCTCACCGGTCATGGCAATATCCATGCGGGCCGGACGGCGACTGAGGGCGCTGGCAATAGCAGTGGCCATGGTAATACCTGCGCTGGGGCCATCCTTGGGAGTGGCGCCATCGGGGACGTGGACGTGAAGGTCTACCTTGCTGTGGAAGTCTTCCGGAAGGCCATACTCAGAGGCATGGGCCCGCAGGTAGGTCAGAGCAGCCTGGGCCGACTCTTTCATAATCTCGCCCAGCTGGCCGGTCAGGCTCAGTTTGCCACTGCCCGGTACTGCGGCCACCTCGATGGTAAGGAGGGTTCCGCCAACCGGCGTCCAGGCCAGGCCCTGAGCGGTGCCGACCTGAGGCTGGGATTCGGCTTTGTCTGGGCGGAAGCGGGGGATGCCCAGATAGGTGGGTATCTCGGGCGCATCCACCGTGCGCAGGCCTTCCCAGCTACCCTCGAGCCAGAACTTGGCTCCCTTGCGGGCCACCTTGCCCATCTCGCGCTCGAGCCCCCGGACTCCGGCCTCGCGGGTATATTCGTTTATGACCCGCATGATTGCCGCCTCCGTGACTTCAATTTTGCCAGCCATGCCCGCTTCCTTGACTTGTTTGGGCCAGAGGTACTGTTTGGCGATAGAGGCTTTCTCGAGGTTAGTGTAGCCGGGAATCTCGATGATCTCCATCCGGTCCAGAAGTGGCCGGGTAATGGTTTGCAGGGTGTTGGCGGTGGTGATGAAAAATACTTTGGAGAGGTCGTACTGTACATCCAGGTAGTGATCGGTAAAGGTGTTGTTCTGCTCGGGGTCGAGCACCTCGAGCATGGCGCTAGCAGGGTCGCCGCGCCAGTCCGAGCTCATCTTGTCAATTTCGTCCAGCAAAATCACCGGGTTGACCACCCCCACCTGCTTCATAGCGTGGATCAGCTTGCCAGGCATGGCTCCAATGTAGGTACGGCGGTGGCCACGAATTTCGGCTTCGTCGCGCACCCCACCCAGCGAGATGCGGTGGAACTTGCGGTTCATACTGCGGGCAATGGAGCGGCCCAACGAGGTCTTACCTACCCCCGGCGGCCCCACCAGTACCAGGATGGGCGCTTTGTTACGCACTTCCAGGCTGGCAGTCATCTGACGCACCGCCAGATACTCCAGGATGCGCTCCTTAACGTCTTTGAGGCCGAAGTGATCCTCATCCAGGATTTGGCGGGTGTGGGAGATATCCAGCACCTCGGGGTCGGCCTTGACCCAGGGCACCTCGGTCAGCCAGTCCAGGTAGGTGCGGGCTACGGTGGCTTCTGGTGATCCCTGCTGCATACGCTCGAGCCTGTCCAGCTCCTTCAGGGCCTTGGTCTGCACCGGCTCGGGCATGCCGGACTGCTCGATCTTTTTCCGCAAGATCTCCAGGTCGCTAAGACCGTCTTCACCGCCGCCCAGCTCTTTCTGGATAGCCTTCATCTGCTCGCGCAGGTAATACTCGCGCTGGTTGGTGTCCATCTGATCTTTGACCCGCTGGGCCACCTTTTTGTCCAGCTCGAAGCGCTCTAAGTCGCGGCTGAGGAATTCCAGAACCTTCTTGAGGCGGGATTCAAGCTCGGTTAGCTCGAGCACCTGCTGCTTCTCGGATACCGTCCAGGTAGCGTGATAGGCGATGGTATCGGCCAGCACCGCGGGGTCGGAGGTGCTCTTCAACGCCTCTAACTGGTAGCGGTCGAGCCGCAGCGACTTGTGACTGCTCACATACTTGTCAAAAGCTTCCTTAAGCTCTTCCACCAATACCCGGGTCACGGCCTCGTCAGCAGGAAAAATCTCCGCATAGACCTCGCCCTTGGCTCGCAGAAATGGCCCGGCGATATAGTCTTTGACCTCGGCCCTGGCGCGGGCCTCGACCATGACCTGTAGGGTGCCGTCGGGCAGGCGCATGGCCTGTTTAACCACCGCATGCACCCCCCATGTGTACAGGTCATGTTCAGCGGGGTCGTCTACCTCGGGGTCGCGTTGTGCCACCAGAAAGATAAGCCGATCGGCCCCCATTGCTTCTTCGACCGCACGTTTGCTCTTGGCACGACCCACATCCACCGGAGTGGTGGTGTGCGGCAAGATAACGGTATTTCGCAGTGGAATGACCGGCAGTTCTAAGCGCATATGGTATTTATCTCCTAAGGTCCGCCTGGGGTTCGTCGCTCGCTCGGCGGGATGGGAGCGATATATTCTCGATTTTATTCCCTGACCGGGCCCGGATAGGGTCAAATCTTACACTTAGGCTACTTGAGTATACCTTACTCAAGATGTGTTTAGTTGGCTCTGGTGATGCAGTAATCTTCAACGATCCACCATTTGACCTCGACGCTCCAAGAACAGCCGTACATAGTTTGCCTTCCCCAAATTGAGCCTGGCCTGTCAATGCCCACCTGCCCTTGGTGCAGGGCTTTAGAAGAGTACCCTGAAGACGCAGACCACGCGCCGAATTGCAGGTGTGAAGCACCAGATCGTAAACAACTGCCCCATTAATGCTAGAGACCAGGGCATCAACCACCGAAGCTTTGAGTCTTTCGTACACAGGTCAATTCTACGCCAATGCTAGCTTTGCTCTAGGCAAAATCAATCCGGCGGTGGACAGGCAGCGGCGGATTTGATCTGGATACCTAGGGCTCAAGTGGTTGGCGTCAGCATGGCAAACATAACCAGCAACCCGGCCGCGATAGCGCCGGTAAGAATATCTAGCAGTAAGTTGCGGGCAGCAGTTCTATTAGGAGAAACGCGTTTCAGTGCCATGGAATATGTATATAGCATAAAGTCATTTAAGTCAAGACATAACGGAACAATGTTGTTTCATTCAGTGCGTACAAATGTCACATGTCGCTGGTCCCAGGTCGCAGGCCGGCCCAAAGATACCTGGATTTCAAAGTATGACCTGTGCTTTGACTTTCCACCAGTCCACAAGCTGGGCGACATTTAGTAATCTGGTTACGCGACCCCTAGAATGACGGCAGGATTATGCTATCTGCGTAGGTCCATACCGAGGTAATTTTTGAAGAATACGAGACCGATTTTCAACCTGCTAGGCAGTATCAGTATAGCTGCTGGTCTGCTCCTGGCCTGGGGAGGAAGCCCGGCCTGGGCGCTATTTGTGGTGCTGGGTGGACTTCTGGTGGTCATAGCGCGACGCAGGTCCAGGAGGTAGCACTGCCACATACTTAGCTGCAAACCTCTTTACCCTGGGTGGACACACTAACGGCAGGCGTTGTGCACAGGCGCCATGTCTTGGCCTTCGCGCTGCGGAAGGTGGACCTTTCTGGCACGTATTACTGCAAACTCTGCAACCGGGCAGGTCACCCTTTTCATTCTCTGGGTAGTAGACTCGCTCCAATTCAATTTTCAGTGTCGTTCGAAAGCTACACGGCCCGCGAGGAGCCGGGAGCCATAGGAAAGAGATTAAAGTCCGGCAAACCGCTCCATAGCCCGCTTAATGACGCGAATTCCGGATTCGAAGTGGTGCAGGACGATGTGCTCGTTTGGGCTGTGAATTTTACTGCCTGGGTAGCCGATACCCAGGCCCAGCACTGGGGCACCAATCACATTGGTGAAGGGGTACATGGGCCCCGAGCCTGCGAAGTTGGGCCAGAGCACAGGCTCCTGGCCGTAGACTTCGCGGCAGGCCTCCAGGGCGGTTTTGACCCAGGGGGAGGCCAGGTCGCTGCGGGCTGGGCGCTCACCAAACTCCAGTGCGATCACCTCGATATCGTCGAAGCCACGATCCAAAAGGTGGGCTTTCACTAGCTCCACAATCTGCCGCGGCTCCTGGTTGGGCACCAGCCGGATGTCCATTTTCACAAATCCTTCGGCAGGCAGCACGGTCTTGGAGCCGGGGCCGCCGTAGCCACCGTGGATACCGTTGATGTTGATGGCCGGCTCGGCCAGGTACTTTTTGTAGAGGGCGGGGCCGCTCACCCCACCCAGAAAGCCAGCAAGGCCATACTCCTTCTTCAGGGCCTCCGATTCATCGGGGATGCGGCTCAGGGCTTCTTCTTCCAGCTGGGTAAGGGGGCGAACCTGGTCGTAGAAACCTTTTACCAGCACTTTCCCGTCCTGATCGCGCAGGCTGGCCACAGCGGCAGCCAGACGGTACAGGGGGTTTTGCACGATGGCCCCCAGGCTGCTGTGCAGGTCGTAGGCAGCGGTCTTGCAGCGCAGCTCCAGCCCCACAATGCCCTTTAGGCCGCAGTAAACCACCGGCCGCCCTGCTGTGTCCACACCCCCGGCCTCCCAGATCGCCGCGTCGGCCTGAAGGCGGTCGCGGTGCTCCTCGACGTAGTGCTCGAGGTTAGGGCTGCCGATTTCCTC
Organism: Deinococcota bacterium; assembly: GCA_041695225.1. Taxonomy (GTDB): domain Bacteria; phylum Deinococcota; class Deinococci; order Deinococcales; family Thermaceae; genus Meiothermus. The sequence goes on along the minus strand of JBGFRI010000015.1, from coordinate 86,967 downwards.
CTCGCCCTCGATCACGAACTTAACCCGGAAGGGGATGTGCCCGTGCTCGTCCTTAAGCCAGCGCAGGGCTGCCAGCCGGGCCACAATTTCACCCTTGTCGTCGTTGGCCCCGCGCCCATAGAGCCTGCCATCGCGCTCGGTCAGGGTAAAGGGGTCAGACTCCCAGAGTTCCAGCGGGTCGGCGGGCTGTACGTCGTAGTGGTTGTAAAAAAGCATGGTTGGGCCATCCCGGCCTCCTTCGGCATAGACCACCGGGGCGCCGGCGGTGTGGTGTATTTCGGCCTTCAGGCCCAGCTCCTGAAGCAGCTCTTTCACCAGCGCTGCAGTCTGGGGGATGGCCCGGTTTTCCGCAGAAACCGTGGGCAGGGCGACCAGGCGGGCCAGCGTGTCTTTGGCGTAATTCATCACAGGGGCAGGTAGGGTGCTCATGTTAGACTTAGCCTACTATGGTCGAGCCAGCAATAACACTCTTTGGGGGCGCTTACCAGAAAGCCTCGCAGGTCCTCGAGGAGTTGTTACACCAGAGCGGGGCCCGGTTTGTCCTGCTGCTCGATCGCAAAGGGTTTGTGCTGGCTCATCGGGAGGCGCTGTGGGCTCCCCGGCCCTTTGCCCTGGACTCTCTCGCCACGCTGGTCGCAGGAAACGCGGCGGCTACACAAGCACTGGCCAGGATGCTTGGCGAGCTGCGCTTCAGTGAGCTGTTACTCCAGGGCTCAACCTATGGGATGTATGCCGAAGAGGTGGGAGATCTGGCCTTGCTGGTCATCATCTTCGATAACTCTGCGCCGGTTGGTCGGGTCAAGTTATACGGAAAGCGTGCAGTACAGTCCCTCGAGGTCATCACCAAAGACTCGGTGGTGAGTACTGGAACCTTTGGGATTGACAGCGAGTATCGGGATGGTGCCACCGCTCTTCTGGATGAGCTATTTGGAAACTAAATATGAGCACTATAAACTTTGCCGCCAGGGAGATCAATTTCAAAATCGTCTACTACGGCCCCGGCATGTCCGGCAAGACAACCAACCTGCGCTGGGTTTTCCAGCAGGTGCCGCAAAACCGCAAAGGAGAGATGGTCTCGCTGGCCACCGAGGACGAGCGCACCCTGTTTTTCGACTTCTTGCCGGTAGACCTGGGCGAGGTTAAGGGTTTCAAAACCCGCTTTCACCTCTATACCGTGCCGGGCCAGGTCTTCTACAACGCCTCCCGCAAGCTGATCCTGCGGGGGGTGGATGGGCTGGTGTTTGTAGCTGATTCGGCCCCCAACCGCCTGCGGGCCAATGCCGAGTCCATGCGCAACCTGCGCGAAAACCTGGCCGAGTATGGCATCAAGGTTGATGACATTCCTATTGTGCTCCAGGCTAACAAACGCGATAACCCCGAGGCACTGCCCCTAGAGATGATTCAAGCCGTAATTGACCCCAATATGCGCCTGCCCATCTTCGAGGCCGTTGCCACCAGAGGCACAGGGGTCTTTGAGACTCTTAAGGCTGTGAGCCGACAAGTGCTGCTGCGGGTTGCGGCCGGTTAGCTAGAACTCGAGCGCTCGGCCCTCGACATCTGCTAAATCCGATAGACCTTTGCTCCACGTTGTCAAGATACCTCTACGATGTTTTTGTCGCTAGCGGATGGTTTTTAGTCAGATGTCGATAGTCAATGGTCAATGGCCGATAGCCGCGTGTTTAGTTGTTTAGTCCTTATCGACCATAGACTATAGACCATAGACCATAATCCAGCAATGCGCGGCCGACCGCCTTGTAGGGGCTCCTGCGCCACATAGCACAGAGTAATAAGATTCGGTGTTTTACCTTCAGCTCACCACCCGGGGATTGGTATGCTGTGGGTGCATGAAAACCACCCCACTTTATCAAGCCCATCTGGCCCTGGGGGCCAGAATGGCGCCTTTTGCGGGCTACCAGATGCCCATCCAGTACACCTCCATTACCTCTGAGCACCTGGCGGTCCGGGGGCTGGTGGGGATGTTCGACGTGAGCCATATGGGGGAGTTCTGGGTACGCGGGCCGGAGGCGCTCAAGTTCCTGCAATTTGCCACCCTAAACGATGTCTCCAAGCTCAAAGTGGGGCGTGCCCAGTACTCGATGCTGCCCAATGAACAGGGCGGACTGGTAGACGATATCTACATTTACCGCACTGCGGAGAGCGAGTACTTGATGGTGGTGAATGCTGCCAATATCGAGAAAGCCTGGGTGCACCTGAATAGCCTGACACCGGGGTTTGCGGTAAGGCTCGAAAACGCCTCCGACTTCTTTGCTTTAATTGCGGTGCAGGGCCCCAGGGCAGTGGCGGTTTTGCAGAAGCTCAGCAATACCGACCTTGGCTCGCGCAAAAAGAACGACACCTTTATGGGCAAGGTACTGGGTAAATGGGCGCGCTTTGCCCGTACCGGCTACACCGGGGAGGATGGCTACGAGGTGTTTGTGGCTCCCGATGAGGCCAGGGATGTCTGGGATGCACTACTGGAAGCCGATGTAACCCCCTGTGGACTGGGCGCGCGAGATACGCTCAGGCTCGAGGCCGGTTTTCCGCTCTACGGCCACGAACTAACCGACCAGACCAGCCCCCTGTGTACCCCCTTTGCCTGGGTGGTCAAGAGCTACAAAGAATTTCACGGAAAGCAGGCTCTTCTGGCCGCCCCCTGCGAGCGCAGGCTGGTGGGGGTCCTGGTGGAGGGCGGCATTCCCCGCGAGGGCTACCGGCTCTTGAAGGAGGGCCGCGAAGTGGGCCTGCTGACCTCCGGAACCCAGTCCCCCATTCTCAAGAAGGGCATCGGCATGGCTTATGTCGAGGCCGGTCTGACCGAGGTTGGAACTGTGCTGGAAGTGGAAATTCGGGGTCGGCTGGTGGCTGCGACGGTGGTCGAGACTCCTTTCGTCAAGCTCTAGTTGCCGGTGTCCGGGAAGATGGCCCCTGGGCTACAGGGCTCAGTTAGCAATAAACTTACATCCGAGGAGGCTTTATGAATTATCCAACCGAGCTCAAATACGCCAGGTCGCACGAGTGGGTTCGCCTGGAAGGCGATGTGGCGGTGGTGGGCATCAGCGATTTTGCCCAGGATGCGCTGGGCGATGTAGTTTTTGTAGACCTGCCCGCCGTTGGCAAAAAGGTCCAGGCCGGTGCGGCCGTTGCGGTGGTGGAGTCGGTCAAGACCGCTTCGGATATTTACGCGCCGGTAACAGGTGAGATTATCGAGGTAAATACCGCCCTGAGCGATAAGCCGGAGCTGATTAACCAGTCCCCTTATGGTGAAGGGTGGCTGTTCAAGATGAAGGTCAACCCAGCCGACACTGTGGGATTATTATCCGCAGCGGAGTATCAGGCGGTAGCAGAGAACCAGTAATGCCGTGCTGCGTGATGTGGAATGACCCTTTCAACCAGGCGCGCGGATGTTTTATTATGGTTGTAGTCAGGTAGATGGCTGCTGACGGGAGAGATTGGGTTTAGCCCCAACGCCGAAGGAGCAACCACCCCGGAAACTCACAGGCAGAAGGACCACAGCAGCAGAATCTGGAGAGAGGCGAGTCGGGCTGGTTTGGCGCGCCCGCCGAAGGGATAACACTCTCAGGCAAAAGGACAGATGGGGTCAGGAGACCCCATGACTCAGAATCCAAACCCCAAGCTACGCACCACCGACTTTTCTCGGCGTCATATTGGCCTTTCGCCCCACGAGATTGAAGGCATGCTCGAGGCCGTGGGGGTCTCGTCAATGGAGGAACTAATTGAACAGACCCTGCCCAGGAGCATCCGGCAGGCCGGGCCGCTGGAGATCGGCCCTGGCCTGAGCGAGACCGAGATGCTGACGCAGATGCGAGCTATCGCCCGGAAAAACCAGGTCTTCACCTCGCTAATCGGCCAGGGTTACTACGGCACCATTCTGCCCCCGGTGATTCAGCGGAACATTCTGGAAAACCCCGCCTGGTACACTGCCTATACCCCCTACCAGCCCGAAATCAGCCAGGGCCGCCTGGAAGCATTGCTCAACTTCCAGACCATGGTCGCCGACCTGACCGGCCTGGACATCGCCAATGCCTCGTTGCTGGACGAGGCCACTGCCGCAGCGGAGGGGATGGCGGTGGCCCAGCGCAGTTGCAAAGAAAATCGCACTGCGTTTTTTGTTGACCAGAACGTGCATCCGCAGACCCTGGCGGTGTTGCAGACCAGAGCTGAACCTCTGGGCTGGCAGCTGGTCGTGGGGGACCTCGAGGCCGACCTGAACCCCCAGGGGCTGTTTGGCGCCATCTTTCAGTACCCCGACACCCTGGGCCAGATCCGCGACCTGCGGCCCCATATCGAAAAGGTAAAAGCGGCGGGGGGTCTGGTAGTGATGGCCGCCGACCTGCTGGCCCTGACCCTGCTGGTACCACCGGGGGAGCTGGGGGCCGATATAGCGGTGGGCTCGACGCAACGCTTTGGGGTGCCCATGGGCTACGGCGGGCCGCACGCAGGATACATAGCGGTCAAAGACGCCCTCAAGCGGGCCCTGCCGGGGCGGCTGGTGGGGGTCTCGATAGACTCGAGGGGCAACCGGGCCTATCGGCTGACCCTGCAAACCCGCGAGCAGCATATCCGCCGGGAAAAGGCTACCTCCAACATCTGTACCGCCCAGGTCTTGCTGGCGGTGATGGCCTCGATGTACGCTGTCTACCACGGGCCGGAAGGGTTGCGCGAGATTGCCCAGAGCATTCACCACCAGGCCAGCATCCTGGCCGCGGGCCTGGAGCGCCTGGGCTTCAAACGGCTGAATTGGCACTTCTTCGACACCCTGACCATTCAGGCCGAGGGCCGGGTGGAGGAAATTCTGGCCAGTGCCCGCAGCAAGGGCATCAACCTGCGCAAACTGGACGACTCACACATCGGCATCGCCCTGGACGAGACCACCACCCCAGAGATTATCGAGGCGGTCTGGGCGGCTTTTGGTGGAAGTCTGACCTATGCAGATTTTGCCCCCCAGGACAACCTGCCTGCCAGCCTAGAGCGGAAGTCGAGCTACCTGACCCACCCGGTTTTCAACCGTTACCACTCCGAGACCGAGCTACTGCGCTACATGCGTAAGCTGGCCGACCGCGACCTGGCCCTGGATCGGGCCATGATTCCGCTGGGCTCCTGCACCATGAAGCTCAACGCCACTGCCGAGATGATGCCCATCACCTGGCCCGAGTTTGCCCAGCTTCACCCCTTTGCGCCCGCCGAGCAGGCCCAGGGCTACCGCCAGCTTTTCGAGACCCTGAGCGGCTGGCTTTGCGAAATTACCGGCTACGATGCCATCTCGCTCCAGCCCAACTCCGGGGCCCAGGGCGAGTATGCCGGGCTGCTGGCAATTCGGGCCTACCACCGCTCTAGGGGCGAGGGAGACCGAAAAATTTGCCTGATTCCCTCATCGGCCCACGGCACCAATCCTGCCACCGCCCAGATGGTGGGGATGGAGGTGGTGGTTGTAGCCTGTAACCAGGATGGCTACGTGGACATGGCCGACCTCGAGGCCAAAGCTCGCCAGCACGCTCCCAACCTGGCTGCGGTGATGGTCACCTACCCCTCTACCCACGGCGTCTTTGAGGAAGAGATCCGCGAACTATGCCAGATTGTCCACCGCTATGGCGGGCAGGTTTACCTGGACGGGGCCAACCTCAACGCCCAGGTGGGTCTGGCCAAACCCGGGCATTACGGGGCCGATGTCTCCCACCTCAACCTGCACAAAACGTTCGCCATTCCCCATGGTGGGGGCGGCCCGGGCATGGGGCCCATTGGGGTCAAGGCCCATCTGGCCCCTTTCCTGCCAGGCCACCCATTTCTGGATGGCGGCAGTTCGCCCGTCGGCCCGGTCGCGGCGGCACCCTATGGCTCGGCCTCGATTCTTCCCATTTCTTACGCCTATATTCAGATGCTAGGCAGCGCCGGCCTAAAACGTGCCACCGAGGTAGCCATTCTGAATGCCAACTACATCGCCGCCCGCCTGGAGCCCCACTTCCCGGTGCTCTACAAAAACGAAAAAGGCCGGGTAGCCCACGAGTGCATCATTGACCCCCGGGCCTTCAAAACCAACCACGAGGTAACCGTGGAGGATATTGCCAAGCGCCTGATTGACTTTGGCTTCCACGCCCCCACCATGAGCTTTCCGGTGCCGGGCACCCTGATGATCGAGCCTACCGAGTCGGAGTCTAAGCGCGAGCTGGATCGCTTTGTTGCTGCGATGATGGCAATTCGTCAGGAGATTGCCCAGATTGAACGGGGAGAACTTAGCGCTGACCAGAGCCCCCTGCGCCACGCCCCTCACACCGTGCTGGACATCGCCGACGAAGACTGGAACCGCAAGTACACCCGCGCCCAGGGCTGCTTCCCGGGTGGCCAGCCTGCCATGGACAAGTACTGGAGCCCGGTGAACCGGGTGGATAATGCCTACGGCGACCGCAACATCGTCTGCGCCTGCCCGCCGGTAGAGGAGTACGCAGCGGCAGCCGACTAAATACTGAAAGGTTTTTGCCGATAGCCATTGGTCTATAGCCCATAGCTAGTGGCTCAAAAACACAGTGGCGAGCGATTTAGTGAGCTTATCCGCAACTTCCGCAAATCGGCCAGGAATGCTAACAGCAAAGGACCGTAGGCCTGAGCTTAATGGGCTACCGACTGCCCAGGATTGGACTTTGCACGACAGTGCACTAGAATCTGGGCATGAACCTTGGCCTGACCGGCAAAATCGCACTGGTGACGGGTGGAAGCCGCACCATCGGCTATGCCATTGCCGAGCGGTTGGGCCTCGAGGGTGCGCAAGTGGCTATCTGCGGGCGCAACGAAAAACGACTCGAGGCCGCTAGAACAAAACTTGAGTCCCAGGGCATTGTGGTGCTCGCCCGTGTCGCGGATGTGGGCAGTCCTGGCGAGGTTAAGGCATTACTCGAGGCCATCGAGCAGAGATTCGGCGGCCTGGATCTTCTGGTCAACGTGCCGGGCGGAGCCGTGCGGCCGGGCTCGTTTAGCCAGGTTCCCCCGGAGGAGTGGCGGCTGGGCCTCGAGGTCAACGTGCTCTCGGTAGTCTCGGTCTCGCAGTTTGCCCTACCGTACCTCAAAGCCCGCCCTTGGGGGCGTATCGTCAACCTGGGGGCCTTTTACATGGCCGCCGGAACTCCCAACCTGCTCACCCGCTTCGCCGAAAACGCCCTGGCTAAAAACGCAGTCGCGGTTCTGACCAAGGTCATGGCCGATGAACTTGCTCCGAACATTACTGTCAACTGCATTGCCCCCGGACCAGTCGGGGAAGATCACCCTATGCGCCCGGAGACTGCGAGTTATCCCGTGCCCAGAGTAGCAGCACCGGAAGAGATTGCAGCCCTGGCAGCGTTTTTGTGTTCGAGTCACGCCTCGTACCTGACCGGCCTGACTATCCCGCTCGACGGCGGGCTAGACCGGCGTGTGCTGTGACGCAGGGGCCGTGCGCAACTCGGTTAATGCCCTTGAGATCTGCCCTTCCCGCTGTAGCCCGTTGTGTCTACCTGACCTGATTGCCCGGGACTTTCTGCGGCCCCCGGGCCCGTTGCCCCACACCCTCTGAAAATAGGGTTGTTCTCGTATCTGTTGGCGCCGCTGAAACAGTTAAAGTCTGCTACGCACCCCATCTATTCACACGAATGATCGGTTTTGCACAAGGCACTGGGTTGGGCTACAGTAGGCCCAGTGTCACGCTACGATGTGCTGGTTACAGGAGCGGGGATTGTGGGAGCGGCCTGCGCCTACCGCCTGGCCGAGCGGGGGCTAAAGGTGGGGGTGCTGGAACAGGCCGCGGCCCCGGCCATGGGGTCTACGGGCAAGAGTGCGGCGGGGGTGCGGGTGCAGTTTACCGAGACCACCAACATCCTGCTCTCCTGGCACTCGATCCGGGAGTACCGCCAGCTGCCCCAGGCAGCCTACCGGCCCATTGGGTACTTGTTCTTGGTTCCAGGCTCGCAGTGGGAGGGTCACATGGCGGGGGTAGATATGCAAATGCGCCTGGGGGTGCCGGTGGAGGTACGAGACCTTGCGGCCGCCAAGGAGTGGTTCGACTTTTCGCCAGCGGTGGAGGGCCTGGAGCCCATCCGCGGAGCTACCTACGGCCCCGCCGATGGAATTGTAGACCCGCACGGTATCTGCATGGAGTACCTGGGTCGCGCCCGGCAGCTTGGAGCAGTGCTGCACACCGAGACCGAGTTCCTGGCCGCCGAGCGGGTGTGCGGAGGGTGGCAGGTGCAGACCTCGAGGGGATCCTTCCAGGCACAGTTTGTGCTCAACGCTGCCGGGGCCTGGGCTGGCGAGGTGGGCCGGCGGGCCGGGCTTTTGATTCCGGTGCAGCCCGCCCGGCGGATGGTCTTCTGCACTGCGCCGACTCCCCACCTCCCCGGGCACCCCCTGACCATAGACCTTTCCAGTGGCTTCTGGTTCCGCCCCGAGCACGACCGGCTGATTTTTGGTCGGAGCAACCCTGCTGACCTGGGCTTCCGTGAAGGCATGGACTGGGCCTGGCTCGAGCCCACCCTGGAAGTGGGCCTGGCCCGTTTACCCTGGCTGGGGGCACTAAAGCTCGACCGCAGGGCTAGCTGGTGGGGCTACTACGAGGTCACCCCCGACCACAACCCCATCCTGGGCCGGATGCCAAGGGTGGAGGGCTGGGTCAATGCCTGTGGGTTTTCTGGCCATGGGGTGCAGCAGGCCGCGATGGTGGGCCGCCTGATGGCCGAGGAAATTGTTGATGGTCGGGCGCACAGCCTGAACATAGATTCGCTCCGCTACGAGCGTTTTTCCCAGGTATCAGCCTTAGTAGAGAAGAACATCGTCTGATATTGCTACCGAGAGAGACCTTGCACATTCGCCCGGCTAGCGCGTACACTTGGGTCTGGTAGGTGAATCATGAATGACCCCATTGTCAAGCGCATGGCCCGGTTGCGCGCCTGAGGCGCTCTCTGCCCGACCCGCATTCACGACGCGTTATGCGTTTTCGGCGGCCCTCGGGCTGCCGGTTTGTTTGAAGGGGCGGTGCAGGAGGTTCAACGCAAGACCAGCGACGAGATGACCCCGGGCTCCGAGACTTATTCGAGACAGGACCAACTATAGATTGGGTGATGGACTGACACAGGATGGGATGATTAAATCTATGCTGACCCTAAAGCCCACCGAGACCAGAATTGCTATCGAGGTCTCCGATCTCAAAAAAGTCTTTCGCAAACGCGAGGGACTGCGTGCGCCCATCAAGGAAGAATGGGCCTTGAAAGGGGTTTCTTTCTATGTGCATATAGGCGAAACCTACGGCCTTTTAGGCCCCAACGGTTCGGGCAAGTCTACCCTGATTCGCATCCTCTCTACCCTGCTCACTGCCGACGGAGGGCGTGTGCAGATGATGGGACACCAGCTGCCCCAGGGTGAGCAGGCCCTACGCCGCCTGATGGGGCGGGTGAGCGTGGACGCGGCTTTTTACAAGAAACTCTCGCCTCGAGAGAACCTGCTCTATGCGGCCCAGCTCTATGGTCTAAAGCCCCGCCAGGCCGAAAAAAGGGCCATGCAGATTCTGGAGCAGCTCGGCCTGGAGTCGCGCCGCTTTAGCGACCCCATCGAGGAGATGAGCCGGGGGATGCAGCAGAAAATTGCCATTGCCCGGGCCCTGCTCATCAACCCGCCGCTGCTTCTGCTCGACGAGCCCACCACCGGCCTTGACCCCAGGAGCCGCCGCGACGTACAGGCCTTTCTGGAAGACCTCCGCAAGCGTGAAGGCACCACCATCCTGCTTACCACCCACGACATGGCCGAAGCCGAGCGCCTCTCGCATCGCATAGGCTTCCTAGCCAAGGGCCGCCTGGTGGCAGAGGGAACCGCCCAGGAGCTCAAACAACAAGCGGGAACCGACGACCTGGAAGAGGCCTTTATCGCCCTTACTGGCGAGGATTTAGCAGAGCAAGAGGCCGATAGTCCATAGCCAATAGCCGATAACTAAAAGAAATCAGATGAGTTTTTGGCTATAGACCATCCGCTATCGACTATCGGCATAACCAAAGGATCAGCTATGTTTGAGCGATACCTCCGCCCCATCTGGGCTTTTGTCTTTCGCGACTGGCACCTGACCCGGCGTTATATGAGCTGGGTAGCGGTCTTCGTGTTTTACGCCATCGTTAACTCTGCGGCCATCGCCCTGATCGGCAAGGCCCAGGACGACTTCCGCCTGACCCTCACCCTGTTGCTCGGGGTACTTTTGTGGTCGTTTTTGTCTGCCATGTACAACGAGATCGCCAACTCCATCTCCTACGAGCGCTGGGAGGGTACCCTGGAGTACACCTTCATGGCCCCGGTCTCGAGGCTGGTTCACCTGAGCGGGGTCTCGCTCTTTGCCATCGTGTTCAGCGTGCTCCGCACCATCGTGATCCTGGTGGGTCTGGTGCTATTCATCCAGGTCTCGGTGGATGGGGCCAACCTGCTGGGGGTACTGGTGGTCTTGCTGGTTGCCAGCCTGGCCTTCATGGGTCTGGGTCTGATGGCCGCCATTCTGCCGGTGATGTCGCCGGAAAACGGAGCCCAGGCTACCAACATCTTCCAGGGCGTTTTGCTGCTGGTCTCGGGCATCTACTACCCTGTGAGCGTGCTGCCCGCCTGGATCCAACCGCTCTCGTATCTGAGCCCCGCGACCTATGCCCTCGAGGCCAGCCGCAAGCTAATGGGCATCAACCACCCCGACTCCACCCCGGACAAACTGGTGGGGGCCCCGCTCTCCTCGGTCTTGCCCGAGCTGGGGATTTTACTGCTGATGGGCGTGGTGCTGATTCCTTTGGGCCTGTGGGTCTTCCATACCGCCGAGATGTGGGCCAAGCGCACCGGCAAACTCAAGCGGACGGGGTAGGGTCGAGGGTCTAGGGTCAAAAATTAGTCTCAGGTCTCAGGTCGCAAGTCGCAGGTCAAATAAAGGCCGAAGGCTGAAGGCTTTTAGCTTTCCGCTTTAGGCTATCGACTAATGGAGTGGCGAGGGTCGAAGGTCTGGGGTCAGGAGCTAAACACTCCTGGATAGCGGATCGAGTTTGAAATTCCTATCCTCTGGTCATAATCAGCGAGTATTTTGTTAGTGCGATGATCGAGGCCCTGAATCTGCAAAAAACTTACCGGCGGTTTAAAGCCGTAGACGGGATCACTTTTTCGGTCGGGCCGGGAGAGGTATACGGCCTTTTGGGTCCTAATGGAGCGGGCAAGACCACCACCCTGCGGATGCTGGCGACGCTGCTAAAACCCCATGGCGGAAGCGCCAGGGTTGCGGGCTTTGATGTGGTGCGGCAGTCGCTCGAGGTTCGTCGCAACCTGGGCATTGTAAACGGCGGGATGAAGGTCTACGACAGGCTGACCGGGCGCGAGGTGCTGGACTTTTTTGGCAGCTTTTACGATCTGTGGGGCCAGCGGCTCAAAGACCGCATCGAGTGGGCCTCGGCCCTGCTCAAGATTGACCAGCCGGTGCTGGACAAGCAGGTGCGGGAGATGTCCAGCGGAATGCAGCAAAAAATTGTGATTGCCCGGGCCATCCTGCACCAGCCGCAGGTTTTACTGCTCGACGAAGCAACCGCCGGACTGGACGTGTTTGCCCGCCGGGCCTTGCTGGATTTCGTCAAGACCTATGCCGGGCTGGGCAAAACCCTGGTCTACTCCACCCATGTGATGAGCGAGGCCGAGGAGGTGAGCAACCGCGTCGGGTTTATTGATAAGGGCCAGCTGGTTTACGAGGGGAGCCTGCAGGAAGCCCTCGAGCTTGGCCGGGGCAACCTCGAGAGAGCCTTCATCCGCAGGCTGGAAGAGGCAGCTTGAGCATGGTGGGGTGCCGAGGGACGAAAAAGCCCACATTGGTTTAGCCTCATAAACCTGTCCAGCAACTCTTGACGCACCGAAGGTGCCGCTTATGAACGAAATCTTGATAATTGCCCGCAAAGAACTTCTGAGCGTGATTCGTGAGCATAGGGTGCTCTTCACCACCCTGGTTCTGCCCATTATTGTTATGCCTGTCCTGATGTTCGGGCCGATGATGCTGCTGGGCAGCGCCGCACGGCAGACCCAGGAGGCCGTGCAGACAATTGGAGTAAAGGGAGTTCCAGCGGAGGTGATGGAACTCCTCCGCGAGGCCAGGCTCGAGCCGGTTGCCATGGCCAACCCCCAGCAGGCGGTGCAAAACCGCGAGGTTCTGGCTGCCCTGGTCTTCTCAGGCGGCACCTACACCGTTTATGGACGGCTTTCTGGCGGAGCTACCCAGAGCCGGCTGGTGGTTCAGAAGGTGCAGGATGCGCTGCGCGATTACAAAGACCAGGTAGTGGCCCAGCAGCTCCAGGCCAAGGGGGTTGTCACCGAGGTGCTGGAGCCCTTCAAGATTGAAACCAGCGATGCCTCGAGGTCCCAGGAGCAGGCCGCGGGCCTGCTGGCTTTCCTGATTCCTTACTTTCTGGTCTTGTTTATTCAGGCGGGTGGTATGCCGGTGGCGGTGGATGCTACCGCCGGAGAGAAAGAGAAGGGAACCCTCGAGGCCCTGCTGGCCGCCCCGGTGCCCCTGATTCAGATTCTGCTGGGTAAGGGGCTGGCGGTATTTGTGATGTCTATGCTTTCTACGGTCTCGGTAATGGCTGGTTTTCTGCTGGGAGGCTGGCTGATGCAGTACCACTTTGCCGCGCAGCTAGACCCTTTACAGGGCGGAGGCAGTGGCGCCCGCCTGGGGGGGACACTGGCCCTGGAGCCCCTGGGATACCTCTCGGTTCTGGCTACTCTGGTCTTGTTTGCGGTATTCATTATCGCCATCATGCTCTCGCTGGGCCTTTATGCCCGCAGCTTTAAAGAGGCCCAGAGCTACATGACCCCACTCAGTTTTGTCATGCTTATCCCCCTGCTGTTTATGCAGTTTTCAGACTTTCTGACCATTCAGGACTGGTTTCTTGCCCTGCCCCTGATCAATGTGATTCTGGCGCTGGATGGGATCATCAAAGGCTCGGCCACCATCTCGCAGTTGAGCCTTACCTGGGTTTCGACCATGGCTTTTGCCGGGCTGGCTGTTTACCTGGCCTACCGCAGCTTCCAGCGCGAGGATGTGGTATTCCGCAATTGAACCAGGAGACATAAAGTATCCCGTTTACACCATCGGCAGGGCCGTGGGTGGCTTCTGGCTCAGAATCGTTTCGACATCCGGATACTGCTTGATGTTGTAGAAGGGGTCGCGCTCGGCAGGGGTAAAGCCTGCATCTGCGATGTGCCGGACCATCAGCCGCACGGTTGCATGGGTGCGGCTATGGCCCCCGGCAGCACTGACCACATTCTCCTCCAGCATGGTCGAGCCAAAGTCGTTGGCCCCGTAAAAAAGCGCAGCCTGGGCCACCTTGAAGCCCATGCTGGGCCAGCTGGCCTGTAAGTTGGGGATGTTGTCCAGAGCAATGCGGGCAATGGCAAGCTGCTGCAAATACTCCCAGGCGGTAGCCCCGGGGGCCCTGCCCTTCAGACGGGTATGTTCGGTCTGCAGGGTCCACATGGCAAAAGCGGCAAAGCCCTGTCCATACTCCCGCACGGCTTTATCCTGCTGCTGGCGAATCTTGACCAGATGAGCGACGCGCTGTTCGAAGGTCTCGCCAAAGCCGATTACCATTGAAGCAATGGTGTACATGCCCAGTCTTTGGGCGGTGTCCAGGATACGGAACCAGTCGCGGCTTTTGATGCGGGCGGGAGCGGCTTTGGCCCGAACCTCATCTACCAGAATCTCTCCACCGGCGCCGGGTAGGCCGTCCAGCCCAGCGTTTGTGAGCTCGGCCAACAGCTTGGAGCAGTCTCGCCCGGTAATTTTCTCCAGTCCCAGGATTTCCTCGGGGCTGAAGGCGTCAATGCGCACCTCGGGGTAGTGCTGCTTTAGGTAGCGCAGCAGGTCCAGATACCACTCAAAGGGAAGGTCGGGGTTTACCCCACCCTGCATCAGGATCCGCCGGCCACCGATGCTCATAAGTTCTTCGACCTTTTGCCCAATCTGCTGGAAAGACAAGACATAGGCATCCTTCTGCTTGCCGGTGCGATAAAAAGCGCAGAAGTTGCAGGCCACATTGCAGATGTTGGTGTAGTTGATGTTGCGGTCTATCAGATAGGTCACCACTGCGGGGCTGCTCCGCTTCAGGCGCAACTCGTTGGCAATGGACGCCACATCGGGCAAAGGAAGGTGGTACAGGTCGAGTATCTCGTCGGCGGAAAGCCGCTCACCCTCTACAGCACGCCTCAAAAGGTCCATGTTTGCATTGTACCGAGCGGCTTTTTGCGCAATAGTAGGACAGGTAACCCCATAAAAAGGCCATGGCCTGCAAGGGACGGCTGGGTCCAAAGCCAGGGAGGTGCAGCGATTTAGGTTCTATTTATCCTGGTCTTCCTCGTCCTCGTCCTCGTCTTCGTCCTGGTCCCAGTCGTCCTCATCGCTGTCAATGTCGTCAATGTAATAGTCCTCGATCTGGCTGGCATCGGCTACCACCTGGCCATTGCTGATGAACTGGATGCCGCCATCCTCGTCAATCTGGAGGTCCAAACTGTCTAGATCGGTATCGTCGGGAACATTTACCTGCATCATCACCGCTACTTCGATTCGCATAGGCACCTCCGGCTAGACCACCCTAATCAGCTTTTGTCAGGAAAGCTCAAGCTCGAGTCTTTCTGGCCAAGCGATATTTTATTATCTCGCTGTACATCTTCAAGCGCATTACCAGACCTCGCCAAAAGCCGCGCTTCTGCTCTTTCATTATCTGCCCTGCCCCACGTAGTTCAACGTAGGCCCAGCGGGCCTTGCTACGGGCCAGATGGTCGGTAATGGCCGGCTCTGGCCAGCGATGCCTGCTCAGATTGGGCACACCCCTGAGCCACTGGGTAGTGCAGGCCCGCTGCCCAGACAAAAAAGGGGTGGCGCGGTTGCCAAAGTCGGTCATGAGCCCCCCCGATTTAAATACCCCGATGGTCATGTCCAGTTTTCCCGAACGTACTGGTTCTAGCATGGCCAGCAGATGTTCGGGCCGTAGCCCCACCAGATCGGCATCCAGCAGGAGTACATAGGGGGTTTGCACCTGAGCCAGCCCGTAGGCCAGCGCCCCACTCTTGCCCCGGTTCTCCGGCAATCGCAACACCTTTGCTCCGGCTTTTTCGGCTACATCGGCGGTTCGGTCACCCGATCCATCGTCGGCCACCAGCACCTCCAGGCCCGCTTGCAGCGCCACCCGTACCACCCCTGCAATATGAGCTTCCTCGTTGTAGGCCGGTATCAGAGCGGTGGTATCCATCAAGGCTACAGTCTACCCACCCACCAGGTTACGAATATCGTTAATGGTTACCAGCACAACCAGCAGAATCAAAAACAAGAACCCGCCGTAAGTGAGCTGGGCCTCGGTCTCGGGCTTGATGCGCCCGCCGCTGATGGCGTTAGCGATTAAAACCAGTATTCGTCCGCCATCCAGGCCTGGGATGGGTAGCAGATTGAATATTGCTAGCGAGAGATTAATGGCAGCCAGAAGCCCAATCAGGGTGCTCAGGCCATGTTCGGCGGCCTGCCCGGTGATGTTGACAATTCCCACCGGCCCTGCTATCCCTGGGGCCTCCTGTCCGACGAGAATGCGGGCCAGGCTACCCACCAACTCCTGCACGAAGCGCGGCACCACCACTACGGTCTCGCGGACGGCCCGGGCGAACCCCTCAAAGAAATTGACGCGGGTATAACCAATCACCTCGGCCCGGTATACAATGCCCAGCCTCCCGTGCAGGTTATCCCAGTAGAAGCGCACACTAAGTTCCTGGCCATCGCGCAGCACCCCAAACACCTTTTCGCCGGTGGTCTGGCGGAACTTGGCAACCTGATCGAACGACTCGAGCTTTACTCCATTCAGGCTTAGGATGCGGTCTCCTGCCCTGAGGCCCGACTGCTCGGCCAGACTAGCTGGCAGTACCTCGGTTATTATCGCCCGGGTCTGGGGTATTCCCTGAATGGCGGAGAGGC
This sequence comes from Deinococcota bacterium, assembly GCA_041695225.1. GTDB lineage: Bacteria > Deinococcota > Deinococci > Deinococcales > Thermaceae > Meiothermus. The sequence continues at coordinate 70,982 of JBGFRI010000015.1, read as the reverse complement.
CCCCCAGCACACCCCAGGCCAGCAGCAGGTTCATCACCACCCCGGCTACCAGGATGAAAAACTTGCCCAGGCCAGAGAGCCGGGCGTAGCCGTGGGTATCACCTGGCATCATCCCGTCAATTTCGGCGTAGCCCCCAAGCGGGATGGCGTTAAGCCGCCAGGTTGTTCCCCAGCGGTCAAACTTGAGCAGGGTGGGGCCGAAACCCACCCCAAAATTCTTCACCCCCACCCCCTGCCAGCGGGAGGCCAGGTAGTGGCCCAGCTCATGCACAAAAATGCTGATGGAGATGATCAGCAAAAACCACAGGATGCTCATGCCTCACCCCGTAAGGCGCTAAAGGTCAAGGGTCCAGGGTCAAGGGTAAAACAAAGTGTCCGGTAGATCATAGATTCAGGCCTTTACCTTGAGCGAGTCTCGAGCCAACCTGCGGGCCTCGAGGTCTGCATGATAAAGATTCTCCCAGGAAAGGGCCAGACTAGGAGTCTGCTGCAACACTTTTTGCAAGACCTGGGGAATTTCAAGATAGCCGATCTGTCCGTTTAGAAAAGCCTCCACTGCTATCTCGTCGGCGGCGCTCAGCATTATGGGCGCCAGGCCGCCCATGCGCCCCGCTTCGTAAGCCAGGGCCAGAGCGGGAAAGCGCCGGGTATCGGGGGTAAAGAAGTCCAGGCGTTCTGGAATTGGCGCGTCACGCAGGGGGGTGGGTGGCCGCTGGGGGCAGGCCAGGGCATACTGGATGGCTAGCCGCATGTCGGCAGGGCCCAGCTGAGCTTTGATGTTGCCGTCCTGGAAGCGCACCATGGAATGCACGTAGGACTGTGGGTGAATCATAACTTTTACCTGCTGGATGGGCAGTCCAAACAACTGTACCGCTTCCAACACCTCCAGCCCCTTGTTGAATAAGGTAGACGAGTCAATGGTCACCTTTGGCCCCATCTTCCAGCGGGGGTGGTTCAGAGCCATCTGGGGAGTGACCGAGGAAAGGTCGGCGGGTTCGTGTAAAAAAGGCCCGCCGGAAGCAGTCAGGATAAGCTCGGCTACATCCTGGAAAGGCTCTCCCACTAAACTCTGAAAAAGCGCCGAATGCTCGGAGTCTACCGGGATGATCTGGGCCCCGCTCTGCTCTGCTTGCTGCCAGAGCAGCGGCCCGGCCGCCACCATGCTCTCCTTGTTGGCCAGGGCCATTCTGCGCCCTTGCTGCACCGCCACCCGCACCCCCGGCAGGCCGGCCAGGCCAGGAATGGCGCCCACCACTACATCCGCCGGCCAGGCTGCCACCTCCAGAGCATCGGTGATAAGTAGGCTGGGAAAGCGCAGCCGCAGCTCGGAAACCACCGCTTTATCGGCTGCAACAACCTCTGGTTTAAACTCGGCGATCTGCTGGCTAAGAAGGCTCAGGTTCTTCCCCGCCACCAGCCCTACCACCCGGTAGCCCCGCCAGCGGCAGACCTCGAGGGTCTGGGTGCCAATTGAGCCAGTGGAGCCCAGTACCACAATTCGCTTGGGGTCATCGCCCATCTGCATCTCCTGCGTCAGTGTACTGCTCCGGCGGGTAAGGTCTGTAACCAGACCTGCAAGGTCTACCAGCTAAACCCCGCCGTACCAAAGCCGATAGTGTGGTTCCCCTGGTGTCAATCTGACCCAACCATTACCAAATGATAGTTCAAAAGGTGACGAGGGATGAGGTCTGGGCTGCGCTATGGCGATTTTGACCATTTCTCTGCAAGCTACTAGCTAATAGCTCTTAGCTGATTGTTAAAAGCGGTTGTTGCTATCGGCTATCAGCTATCGGCTATCGGCTTCTATCCGAAGACGGTATAGCGCCTTGCCAAAGAAGAAACAGTCTGGGTCGGCTCAGCAGCCCCCTCCGGACGGCTTCTTTAGCGCAAATGGCCGTCTGGTCATGATTCCAGTAAGCCAGTAATGATGATTATATGCACCGAACAGGCACGTAGACAGTTACACCCCTAGGCCGTGCTCGATCCCAGGACGAAGCAGGCGGTGGGTCTAACATGTCTGCGAGGGAGTGCTACTTAATCAGCATCCCGGTAGGGTCGGGCCGCCAGGAACGGAGCACCTTCATGTAGTTGCCCCGCTCGAAGGCATCGGGGTTGGCCACATGCTGCTGGCTCATGCTGCCTTGCATCTGCTGGATGGACTCGTAGCTGTGCTCCTGCATCCAGGCCCGCAGGTCGCTCAGGACTTCTTTGATGCGTCCCACGCCGTTTTGCAGCAGTTCAGAGGCCATCATGACCACCTTGGCCCCGGCCATTGCGCCCTTGAGCACCTCGAGGTGCGAGTGCACGCCGCTGGTAATGGCAAAGTCGGTCTGAATACGTCCATACAGGATGGCCACCCAGGTCAGGGGCAGGCGCAGATCCTCGGTGCGGCTCAAAACCAGATTGGGTGTGACCTCGAGCTGATCCAGATCGAAGTCGGGCTGGTAGAAGCGGTTGAACAGCACCAGCCCCGAGGCTCCGGCCTGCACGAAACGGGCGGCCATGTGGCTGAAGTTGCTGAAGTAAGGCCCCACCTTCACGGCTATAGGGATGGAGATACTCTGGCTTACATCGCGCACTACCTGCAGATACATTTCCTCGACCTCGAGGCCGGTCAGGATAGGGTCGGTGGGCAGGTAGTAGAGATTGAGCTCGAGGGCGTCGGCTCCAGCTTCTTCAATGAGGCGGGCATAGTCTGTCCAACCACCCGGCGAAACCCCGTTCAGGCTGCCAATAATGGGAATCTGCACCGCTTCTTTGGCCCGGCGGACCAGATGCAGGTACTGGTCGGGCCCAACATTAAATTCGTGGGCTTTGGGGAAGTAGTCCAGCGCCTCGGCAAAGCTGTAGGCCCCATACTCCAGGTAGTGGTGCAAGGCGTGGCTTTCTTGCTCGATCTGCTCCTCAAAGAGCGAATACAGCACCACTGCGGCGGCGCCGGCCTCCTCGAGCCTGCGGATACCATCCAGAGTGTACGAAAGCGGTGAGGCCGAGGCCACTATCGGATGGGCCAGCCTCAAGCCCAGATACTTGGTGCTCAGGTCAGGTCTGCTCATGTGCTCTCCCGGGTGACAGCAGGTGATGCCGTGCTGGCCAATTCCTTGGTTGCGGCAGCAGGTGATGCAGCCGAGGCTACTTCCTTCGTTGCGGCAGCAGGTGAGGTGGGGCGTGGGTCTGGCAGCTGGGCCAGCTGCTGGTACTCCTTCCAGCGGGTCAGGATGGCCTCCTGGGCTGCCTGGAAGAGGTGGCCGGCCTCCTCTGGGTTAATCTGCTGCAGTATGCGGTAGCGGTTTTCGTGCAAGGCATAGTCCTGGAAAGAGATGCGCGGTGGTTTGGAGTCGAGCTGAAAAGGGTTTTTGCCCTCGGCGCGCAGGCGGGGGTCATAGCGGTAGAGCGGCCAGTAGGCCGATTCTGAGGCCAGCCTCTGCTGAAGGAGCCCCTTGGCCATATCAATGCCGTGCGCGATGCAGTGGCTATAGGCAATGATCAGCGCAGGGCCCTGGTAGCTTTCGGCCTCGAGGAAAGCCCTTACGGTCTGGGCATCGTTGGCGCCCATGGCGACCTGGGCGACATACACCTGGCCATAGCCCATTACCATACGCCCCAGATCTTTCTTGGGCGTGGTCTTGCCGCTGGAAGCAAACTTGGCCACAGCCGCCAGCGAGGTGGCCTTGGAGGATTGTCCGCCGGTGTTGGAGTAAACCTCGGTGTCCAGCACCAGCAGCTTGACATTGCGCCCTGTTGCCAGCACGTGGTCCAGCCCGCCAAAGTCAATGTCGTAGGCCCAGCCGTCGCCCCCCACAATCCACACCGACTTGCGCACCAGCACATCGGCCAGACTCAGCAGGTCGCGGGCTTTAGGTTCGTCCTGGCCTTGCAGACGAGCCTTCAGGGCAGCCACCTGTTTGCGCTGGGTGGCGATGCCGGCTTCATCGGACTGGTCGGTCTCTAGCAGAGCCTGGGCCAGCCCGGCTCCAATCTGTTCCTTCAGTTCCCCCAACAGCTCCCTGGCGTACTCGCCATGCTTGTCCAGGGTAAGGCGCATCCCCAGGCCAAACTCGGCGTTGTCCTCAAACAGCGAGTTGCTCCAGGCCGGTCCGCGCCCCTCGCGGTTTTTGCTCCAGGGCGTGGTGGGAAGGTTGCCACCATAAATGCTCGAGCAGCCAGTGGCATTGGCAATCAAGCAGCGGTCACCAAACAGCTGGCTCAACAGTTTGAGGTAGGGCGTCTCGCCGCAGCCTGCACAGGCCCCGGAAAATTCGAACAGCGGATGCAGCAACTGAACATTCTTAACGTTGTTGAACTGCAGCCCATCGTGGCGAGGATAATCGGGCAGACTCAGGAAAAACTCCCAGTGCCGACTGCCCTGCTCCCGCAGGGGAAGCTGGGGCGCCATATTGATGGCCTTGCGCCCGACCTGCCGCTTGTTTTTGGCAGGGCAGACTTCTACACACAGCTCGCAGCCGGTGCAGTCTTCCACCGCCACCTGGAGGGTGTAGTGCTGCTCTTCCAGCCCCTTCCACATGGCCGCTGTGGTCTGGAAGCCTTGCGGTGCAGCAGCAAGCGCATCGGCAGGTACCACCTTAGCCCGGATCACCGCGTGGGGGCAGACCAGCACGCACTTGCCACACTGAATGCAGACCGCAGGATCCCAGACCGGCACCTCCTGGGCGATGTTACGCTTCTCCCACTGGCTGGTGCCACTGGGATAGGTGCCATCGGCAGGCAGGGCGCTTACCGGGAGTGCATCCCCCGTGCCCGCTAGCATGGCTGCGGTAACCGCTTGCACAAAATCTGGGGCCTGCACAGGGACTGCCGGGGGCATGTGCAGGCTGCTGGTGGGCTGTTCGGGCACTACCAGGGGGTGCAGGTGGGCTAGAGCGGCATCCACTGCGGCAAAGTTCTTACGTATTACCGCCTCGCCGCGCTTGCCGTAGGTCTGGCGGATAGATTCCTTTATTTTGCCAATGGCCTCCTCGCGCGGCAGCACCCCGGACAGCGCAAAAAAGCAGACTTGCATAACGGTATTCATCAGGGTGCCCAGCCCTACCTCGCGGGCTACTGTGTAAGCGTTGATGACGTAGACTTTTAGCTTCTTTTCGATTATCTCAGCTTGTACTTCGTAAGGCAGATGATCCCAGGTTTCCTGGGGAGTGTAGGGGCTATTGATGAGCAGGGTAGCTCCGGTCTGGGCTGTATCCAGCACCCGGTAACGCTCGAAAAAGCCAAACTGGTGCACGGCCACAAAATCGGCCTGCTGAATAAGGTAGCTGCTGCGGATGGGCTCTGGGCCAAAGCGTAGATGGCTGATGGTACGCGCCCCCGCTTTCTTGGAGTCGTAAACGAAATAGCCCTGGGCAAAGTAGTCGGTTTCTTCACCGATTATCTTGATGGAGTTTTTGTTGGCTCCCACCGTGCCATCCGAGCCCAGCCCCCAGAAGACCGAACGCTTGACCTCCGGGGGTTCGATGCACAGCCGGGGGTCGTAGGCCAGGCTGGTGTGAGAGACATCGTCGTGGATGCCCAGGGTGAAGTGGTTTTTAGGCTCTGGCTTTTTCATCTCGTCCAGTAGCGCCACTACCATGGCAGGGGTGAACTCCTTGGAGGAAAGCCCGTACCGGCCCCCAACCACCCTTACCCTGGTTGCCAGCCCTCCTTCGGCCACCGCGGTGAGCAGGTCCTGGTAAAGTGGCTCGCCAGCGCTGCCCGGTTCTTTGCTGCGGTCAAGTGCAGCAATAACCCGCACGCTGGGCGGAAGAGAGTAAATAAAAGCCTGCACATCGAAAGGGCGGTAGAGCCGAACCTTCAGCACCCCCACCTTTTCGCCCCGCTTTATCAGGTAGTCCACCGTTTCGTGTGCAGTCTCGGCCCCAGAGCCCATCAGCACCACCACCCGGTCAGCGTCAGGGGCCCCCACATACTCGAACAGGCGGTACTGCCGACCGGTTCGCTCGGCCAGCTGGTTCATGTAGCCTTGCACGATGGCCGGAACCTTTGCGTAATAGGGGTTCACGGTCTCGCGGGCCTGGAAGTAAATATCGGGGTTCTGCGCGGTGCCCCGGATGAAAGGGCGGTCGGGGCTGAGCGCCCTGGCGCGGTGGGCGCGGACTAGTTCGTCATCCACCAGGGCCTTTAAGTCGTCATCGCAAAGGGCCTCGATCTTCATGACCTCGTGCGAGGTGCGGAACCCGTCCATCACGTGCAGGAACGGAATTCGGCTTTTCAGGGTGCTGGCCTGGGCGATCAGGCTAAGGTCGTGTGCTTCTTGTACTGAGCCCGCAAAAAGCATGGACCAGCCCGTGGCCCGCGTTGCCATCACGTCAGAGTGATCGGCAAAGATCGAAAGCCCCTGGGCTGCCAGCGAGCGAGCAGCGATGTGAAAGACTGTGCTGGTAAGCTCTCCGGCAATTTTGTACATATTGGGGATCATTAGCAGCAGGCCCTGGCTGGCGGTGAAGGTGGTAGTTAGGGCCCCGGTCTGCAAAGCCCCGTGTACTGCCCCGGCAGCACCTCCTTCGGACTGCATCTCCTGAACCAGGGGCACCGTGCCCCACAGGTTGGGAGTGCGCTGAGCACTCCACTGGTCAGCTAGCTCGCCCATGGGAGAGGAAGGAGTGATGGGGTAGATGGCAATTACCTCGTTAAGCTTGTGGGCAACCCGGGCAACCGCCTCATTCCCATCTACTGTGATTACCTGGCGCATACTGGCCTCCTGGCAACAAACCTATCCCTAATCTAGCCCTTTTTGCCGGGACACATTGCCCTGCGGTATCTTTCCGATTCTTGCGAACACCGTTTACTGGCAACCCGGGTATTGTTCTACTCAGCGGTAAAGAGGCCTTTTGATGGAAGCAAAACCAGCCATGGTGAAATAAAAAATGCCATGACCATCATCTTTACGCGGTGCTTTTGAGTGACCAGCGGAAGTTACGTATCCCGGGAAACCCGTCTGGACAGGTTTTACCTGGAAGGCTGCGAGGGCTCTGGCACCTGGCACGCCTGGCATAAACAAGTGCAATGACCAGCGGGTCACACAGTAACGACAACTTTTATGATTAGGCAGGTGTGAGCAGGAAATCGCGATTCTAAGCGTTTATTGTAATGCTGTAGTAATCGAGCCAGGCTATCCTGGAAGTGTGAAAGGGTCTCGCTGGATCGCCAGAAAAGGCTTGCTCTTTGCGCTAAGCCTGGCGCTTGGCGTTTTCCCTATGGCCCTGGCTGGGCCGGTGGCGGTCCTGGTTGTAGACGAACGGGTGCTCGAGGCTGGCAGGGTAGAACGCTACATCGGAACCCAGCGCTTTCCCATCGCTAGCGAGGCCGACCTGCCCCCACTGCTTGACCGGCTCAGCCGCCCACCCCGCCCGGCACGGTTTATTTACTGTCGCGAGCGGGGCTGGATTGCTGTACAAAAGTTTGGCCACCGCTTCGATCCGGGTACGGTACTGCGAGCTTACCGAGATGCCGTAGAGCAGGGCAGACGCGAGTTTGTCTTGCCGGTAGAGAAAGAGGAGCCAGAGCCCAGTGTTGAGGATCTGGCCAGAAGGGGCATTGTTGAGCTGTTCAGTGAAGCCCGCATCGGATTTGCCAGGTCGGCCCCTGGTCGGGCCCACAACCTTAAGCTGGCCTCCTCGAGGCTAGACGGCATCAAGATTCCCCGTGGAACTGTATTTTCCTTCAACCGGGCGCTGGGGCCAGTTACCCTGGCCGAGGGGTATCGAATGGCCTGGGTGATTGTGGGCGATAGAACTGTTATGGGAGTGGGGGGAGGGGTTTGCCACGTTGCGTCTACTCTGTTCAGGGCGGCCTACTTTGGCGGTCTGCCCATTATCGAGCGGCATCCTCACAGCTATCAGGTTGGTTTTTACTACCCTACCGGCCTGGATGCCGCGGTGGCCCCCGGCCGGGACCTGCGCTTTCGCAACGATACCCCGGGTTACCTGTTAATTCAGGCTTCTATTCAGGGACAGGATCTGGTTTTTAGACTTTTTGGCACCAGCGACCGGGATGTAGAGTGGCGTGGGCCGGTGATTGTCTGGCGCACCCCGCCCCTGCCTACCCGGTTCATCTACGATACCACCCTGCCTCCAGGTCGGCGCCGACAGATTGACTTTGCCGCCGAGGGCGCCCTGGTACGGGTATACCGCACGGTGCGCCTGCACACTGGCGAGGTCAGGCATGACGTGCTGGTGAGCCGCTACCGACCATGGGGCGCCGTTTTCCTGGTTGGGCCCACCTGAAATTAGGGCTCGAGCTTCCTGACAGCGGTGTACCCAGACTAGCGCTCGGCTTTTGGGGCGGGGCGGTCAATTTCGTCGGTCTGGAGCCTTCCAAAGAGCAGACGGCCAATCTGGGTCTGAATAGACTGGGTGATAACTACCCCTACCTCCTTGCCCCTGAAGGGAAGAGCCTCGTCTACCACAACCATGGTGCCGTCTTCCAGATAACCAACTCCCTGGCCCGGTTCTTTGCCCTCTTTGACGATGGTGATGCTGAGGGTATCGCCTTGCTGAAGCGGGGAACGCAGGGCCGAGGCCAGGGCCTGCACCGAGAGGGTCCTGACCCCGTAAATGCGCGAAAGCTGTGCCAGGGCGTGGTCGTTGGTAACTAGCGCAGCGCCCAGCCTTTTGGCCTCGGCCAGGATCTGGTCGTCTACAGGGTCGGCAGACTCGTCGGCCTCGAGCACCTCGAGGCCCACCGTAAGCTTGAGACGCTCGAGGGTGTCCAGCCCCCGCCGGCCCTTGGCTCTTTTCTGGGCGTCGGAAGCGTCGGCAAACTGTTGCAGCTCGCGCAAGACCTGGCGGGGAACAAACAACGGACCCTCCAGAAAACCCATCTCGGCTACCTCTCCAATGCGGCCATCAATCAGCACCGAGGTATCCAGCACCTTGCCACCCCGGGCCTTGACCGCCGGGGCCGGGGGGCGGGCCAGCCGGAAGTAGTCGCGGTTGGCAATGGCAAAAGCCGACAGTGAGACCACCAGCACGGCTGCGATGATCAAAGAATGGAAGGCAGAAAAGCCAGGAATCTGGCTCAGAAGGCTGGTGAGCAGTACCGCCAGCAGCAGACCCAGGCCAGAGGCCGCAGTTATGGCCACTGGAATCTCGGGCGGCAGGTGCTTGAGCCAGGCCTGGGTATGGTCCCAGCGGCGCTCGATCCGGTAGATCAGGCGTGGCACAACCAAAAAGCCTATCAACAGGCCCAACACTCCCAGGTAGAGCCGGTTGAGGGTGGTTAGGGTGCCCAGCGGGCTAACACCGATGATGCCGCTGACCTCGAGCCACACGCCTGCCTGATATCCCAGAAAGGCAAAGAGCGCATAAAGAACCCAACGCATCACACTCATAAGAGTTTGCTCACTGCGTCTTCCAGACTATGGCACTGAGGGGGGTGTACCAGGAGCTTGAAACCAGCCCGCTGACCTTCGCGCAGGCGGCGCTCGAGGCCCTCCACACTGCGCAGCTCGCCGGCCAGTCCAACCTCTCCCACCACCGCGGCCTCTTCTGGAAGGGGGCGGCCCACCACAGCAGAATACACCGCCAGCCCCACCGCCAGATCTAACCCCGGATCAAATATGCGCAACCCACCCGCCAGATTGACATAGATGTCCAGGTTACCCAGCGGCAAATTCAGCCTTCGCTCCAGCACGGCCAGCACCACGTCTACCCGGCGACCATCCAGACCCTGCGAAACCCGGCGTGGGGCGGGGAAAGGCGTGCGGACCGCCAGAGCCTGTACTTCCAGGGCCAGCGCCCGTTCACCCGAAAGGCTGAGCGCCGCCACCGAACCCGGCGCACCCACCGGCCTTTCGGCCAGAAAGGCTGCCGATGGGTTGGCGACCTCTTCCATTCCGTGGTGGATCATGCTGAACACGCCCAGCTCACCCACCGGCCCAAAGCGGTTTTTGCTGGAACGCAAAACCCTAAAGCTGCCTGCTGATTCCAGATACAGGGTTGCGTCCACCAGGTGCTCGATTACCTTTGGCCCTGCTACCAGGCCCTCTTTGGTGACGTGCCCGACCAGCACGGTAGTGACCTGGTGGTGCTTGGCAAAGCGGGTTAGAGCTGCGGTGGCATCGCGCACCGCTACCAGCGAACCGGCTACAGAGCTGGTTTCCAGGGACTGGATGGAGTCCACTACCAGGAAATCGGGTGGTGTGGCTTCCAGGGTGGCCAGGCACGAGTCTAGCTGGGTCTCGCGCAACAGCTCTAGCTCGCCCGAGATGCCCAGTCGCCCTGCCCGCAAGCGGATCTGCCCGGGCGACTCCTCGCCTGCCAGGTAGACCACCCGTTTACCCATCTCTAACATCTTCTGGGCCACCTGCAGCAGGATGGTGCTCTTGCCCACCCCTGGCTCGCCGCCCAGAAGCAGCACTTCGCCCGGTACAAAACCCCCGCCCAGCACTCGGTCCAGCTCGCCGATCTGGCTCGAGAACCGCGCCTCCCCCCCTTCTGGAACCTCGTGCAAACGGATGATGGCTGCCGGGTTGGGCAAAGAGCGCGGCCGTGACAGCCCGCCCTTACCCACTGCTGCGCCTGGCTTGTGCAGACTCACTTCCTCTTTAAAGCTGTCCCACGCCCCGCAGTTGGGACAGCGGCCCAGCTCTTTCACCGACTTATACCCACACCCGGCACAGCGATACTGAATGGAAGCTTTTGCCATCTAACAAAAAGTGTAGCTGAAATCCGCTCGATTTAAAGGCTCTTGGGTACCTTCCCTGTCGAGCCGCGGCCGTCTGCAGTTGAGCCGCCAAATCTAGCCCAGCCTCTGCCTGGTACCCCTGAACCGGCAGGCTATAGCCTTCAATAGACCATAGACTAATAGACCATTGACTTCTTTGATAGGCCTGTGGGAATACTGGGATCTGGACCCTGGTTCCCTTGCTTGTCCTGCTGGCTGGGTCGTAAGCTTGCCATCAGGATGCAAGCCCTGGCGGTCTTTCGCTGTCTGCGCAATCCGGTATTTGCCCAGTTGTACGCAGCCCAGACGGTCAGTCTGGTGGGTGACGCCCTAACCTGGATAGCCCTGGCCTTGCTGGCTTTTGAACTGGCGGGGGAGAGTGCCGGGATAGTCCTCGGAACGGCCTTAACCCTACGAGTAGTTGCTTTTGTACTGTTTTCCCCACTGGGAGGGGCTCTGGCCGACCGTTTCAACCGTAAGGTCTTGCTGGCAGGAGCAGACCTGTCTCGAGTAGTAATCATCGGGCTGATGCCACTGGTGAGCGAGGTCTGGCAGGTTTATGTGCTGATGTTCTTGCTCAACATGGCTTTCTCGTTTTTCACCCCTGCTCTTCGGGCCTCGATACCCCAGGTAACCAGCAAGGACGACTACCCCAAAGCCATTGCACTCTCGGGCGCCACCGCGGAACTGCTGGGCGTTCTGGGGCCGGCCCTGGCCGGTGTGCTTGCGGTGCTGATGGGAGTTCGCCCCATGTTCTGGCTGGTGGCGGGCGCCTTTCTGCTTTCTGCGCTGCTAATCATGAGCCTGAGGGCCAGTCTGCGGGTGGAAGACCCAGATGGTAGCGCCACTACCTGGAGCGATGTCCGGCTGGGCACCGCACGGCTCTGGGGCGATGGCCTGCTGCGCTACTCCCTGTTGCTCGAGCTGGTAGCTTCCATTGCTGGGGCCTGGATTCTGGTCAACACGGTTGTCCTGGTACGGACCCAACTTGGGCAGGGCGAGGTGGCCTTTGGCTGGGTGATGGCAGTCTTCGGGGTTGGGGCCACGCTGGCGGCTCTGGCGCTGGGGGCCTGGGAGAAACGGCTTCCCCGAACCACCTTTGTGCTGATTGGAGCCATTGTGACCACCCTGGTGATAATTCCGGCCAACTGGCTATCGCTTGCGCCAGTGATGGTGCTCTGGTTTATGGCCGGGGTAGGGCAGAACTGGGTTAACTTACCCGTGCTGACCCTGATTGCCGACCGCATCCCAGGGGCCTTGCAAGGGCGGGTCTACGGGGCACACTTTGCCTGGAGTCACTTATGGTGGGTGTTCAGCTACCCCTTGGCGGGCTGGCTCGGAAGCGCGTTTCCCGACAGCTCGTTTTTGTGGGGCGGCCTGATTGGTCTGGGGCTGTTGCTGCTGATACATTTCAGTTTCAGACCGCGTTAGCAAGTGGCGAAGCTGATAATTGATAGCCGATCGCTGATAGCTATTAATCTTTTGCCATAGGCTATTAGCTATTAGCTATTAGCATCATTTAGCTATTAGCATCATTTAGCTATTAGCGTGTTTCCGTCTGCTTGTCCAGGATGGGCTCGAGGTAGACCAGGGCCCTGCACTGCACATGATGGGGGGCCAGACCCTCTGAGGTTTTGAAGGTCAGGCCAATCCGTTTTTCCGGCAACTCCATCAAAAGGGCTAAGTTTTGCTGTATGGCGCCGCGGTAAGGCCCGAGCTTGGGCTGGTCTAGCACCACCACTAGCAAAACCTGAGCCAAGCGGTAGCCATTGTCGCGCACCTTTTGTAACACTACCTCGAGAATCACCCGGCTCTCCAGGCCCCGCCACCGGGGGTCGTGGTCGGGGAAAAAGCTGCCAATATCCCCCAGTGCAAAGGCCGAAAGCAAGGCATCGGATAAGGCATGCAAGATTACATCACCATCCGAATGGGCAATCGCGCCGCGATCACTTTCGATCGGAACCCCTCCCAGCCACAGCTCGCGTCCCTCTGTTAGGCGGTGCGCATCCTCGCCGTAGCCGAACAGCAACTGAGACAATTGCGTGGAAGACTTCTCGGTCACAATCCTATCCTATCGCGCTTTTTGCGGAGGTTGTGCTCCTGGAGATAGCCTGCATAGCCTGAAGCTGAAAGTCTAAACCAGTTGCGGCAAAGCCAGGTGCACAGAATGCGCCAAGACCAGCCACGTGCAGGTGGTTTGGCCCTTGACCCCCCTGGTCCGACTGCCGAGAATAGGCTCATATGGCGATCTACCTGGTCTATGAAGACGCGCTGGCCCTGATGCGGCGGTGGACGCCCTCGGAAAGCCTGCAAAAGCACATGCTGGCTGTTGAAACCGCCATGCGGGCCTATGCCCGAAAGTATGGCCAGCCCGAAGAGAAATGGGCTATAGCCGGCATTCTGCACGATTTCGACTACGAAAAAGCTCCGCAAACCCATCCCCACCAGGGGGTAGCCATGCTGCGTGAGATGGGCTATCCCGACGATGTACTCGAGGCCATTCTGGGCCATACCGATCTGCCGGAGCACCCCCGAAACTCACTGATGGCCAAGGTCTTGTTTGCCGTAGATGAGCTGGTGGGCCTGATTACCGCGGCGGTGTATGTGCAGCCCGACAAGAGTATCCACAGCCTAAAGCCCGAAAGCCTGCAAAAAAAGTTCAAGGACAAGGCTTTTGCTGCACGCATAGACCGTGAAGCAATCGTGCGTGGCGCCCAGGAGCTGGGGGTCGGTCTGGAGGAACATATGGCCTTTGTCCTGGACGCCCTGAAAGCCGATGCCAAGCGTCTGGGGCTGGGAAGCTGATAGCCGATAGCTGAAAGTAGAAGCCAATAGCTGATAGCCGATAGCTGATAGCGACAGTCGCTTTTAGCTATCCGGTATAAGCTATGAGCTATTAGCTATTAGCTATAAGCTATGAGCTGTTAGCCACGTGACCATAAAGACGGTGAAACTATGTTTGAACCAGGGCTTTTGAAGGATAAGGTGGTGCTGGTGACGGGGGGCGGTACGGGTCTGGGCCGCTCGATGAGTACGCGCTTTCTGGAACTTGGGGCCAGGGTAGCCATTACCAGCCGCCGGGCCCAGACCATTACCCAGGCCGCCCAGGAGATGATGCACCAGACCGGGGGAGAGGTCTTTACCACACCGGTGGACGTGCGCGACCCCGAAGCGGTGAAGGCCATGGTAGACGCGGTGGAGACCCATTTTGGCCGGATTGATGTGCTGCTTAACAACGCAGCCGGCAACTTTATTTCCCCCACCGAGCGGCTGTCGTATCGGGCTTTTGATACGGTGCTGAACATCGTTCTGCATGGTACGGTTTACTGCACCCTCGAGGTGGGCAAACGCTGGATTGCCAGGGGCCAGAAAGGCGCCATGCTCAACATCGCCACTACCTACGCCCAGTCTGGCTCGGGGTATGTAGTACCCTCGGCTACCGCCAAAGCTGGGGTGGTCACCCTTACCAGGTCGCTGGCGGCGGAGTGGGGCAAGTATGGCATCCGCCTCAATGCCATCGCGCCGGGGCCCTTTCCCACCGAGGGGGCCTGGACTCGCCTGATGCCCACGCCGGAAATCGCCCAGATGTTTGTGAAAAGGATACCGCTGGGAAGACCAGGTGAGCACATTGAACTGGCCAATTTAGCGGCTTATCTGATCTCCGATTATGCCGGCTTTATTACCGGCGATGTGATTACCATTGACGGGGGCGAGTCGGTCTGGAATGCCGGGGAATTCAATGTGCTCGACGCTGTTACCAATGAGCAGTGGGATATGCTCGAGGCCATGCGTAAGCGCGGTTGAACCCTCTATCTCATTTTCACAGGGCACAATAGAGAAGTGGAAGTTATACAGCCGTACATCGGACAGCTTACTTTTGGAGGCCTGGCCGGCTTCGCCGTGGGCTTTGCCATCAAGACCGTTGGGCGCTGGGTGGCAATTATAGTGGGCCTGATTTTTGTGGTGGTGCAGGTGCTGGCCTCAATGGGCTACATCGCGGTAGACTGGACCCGCATCCAGCGCGACGTGGAGCCACTTTTAGAGCAAGAGCAGATCAGGACTGCCTGGGATGCTTTTGTCGGAGTGCTCACCACCAACCTGCCCTTCGGCGGGGCCTTTATTGTGGGTTTGCTGCTGGGTTTACGGCGCGGATAGGTCAAGCGTACTTTATCCGTAGTAACAAGGCCTGGTCGCAAAGCCCGGGCAGGCGGTCGAGATTAACCGGCACCTGATAACCCTGCTGGCCCAGATAGGGCAGCACCTGCTCAGTCGCCAGATTGCCTACCAGCTCGTCGCCGGCAAAAGGGCAGCCGCCAATGCCTCCCAGGGCGCCCTCGAGCCAGCGCACACCCGCATCCAGTACCACCTGCACCTTTTCCAGCGTGTTTTCTGGCCGGCTATGCAGATGAACACCGATGCCTTCGCTGCTGGTGTGCGCGACCACTGCCTGCACGGTGTCTTGTATGGTGCTGGCTGTGGCCACCCCGTAGGTATCGGCTAGCACAATGCCGGAAAGTCTTCCGAGCTGTCGCAGTTGCTGAACAAACTGCCCGGTAAGGTCTGGCCCCCAGGCGTCGCCATAGGGATTGCCGAAGGCCATGGAGAGATAGACCACAAACTGCTTTTCCTGGGCCTGGCCTATGAGCTGTTCCAGCACCTGCCAGGATTTCTCGGTACCCATGTTGGGGTTTTTGTGCTGGAAAGTCTCGGAGATGGAAAAGGGATAGCCCACCTTGGTCAGATGAGGGGCTTGCAAGGCCCGCTCGAGCCCCTTCTGGTTGCCAACAATTGCCAGATACTCGCGGCCTTGCGGCGCTGGCAGGCCCGCCAGCACCTCCAAGGCATCGGCGTGCTGAGGCACCCATTTTGGCGATACAAAACTGGTCAGGTCGAGGCTTTGAAAGCCGGCCTCGAGCAGTTTATGCAGATAGGCCAGTTTTTCTTCGGTGGGAATAAACCGCCCCAGGCCCTGCCAGGAGTCTCTGGGGCATTCAACCCACTTCACAATGCCGTACTATAACATGGCGGGGTCCGCACTATATTACAGCCTGGTGTTGAATCCTCAGGGTGCTTAGAGAAGGCCCCTTGTGCGACCTACCCTTGTCAAGTGTCTCATGCCACCTTACAGCCCGAATTTAGCAGCTGTTACAAGATAGAAGTGTCCTAAAACCACCGATGTTCACAACTCGTTTTCTTCAATGCCGGCAACCTTCATAAAGTGCTTCAGCAAGCCAATCTTGAGTGGAACATTTCCGTGAATCGGGATAGAAATCCGAGATGGGTTGCCAGCTTTGGCGTAAATGTGATGGCTTCCTTTGGTTCTTCGCAGCTGCCAGCCCTTCATCTCGAGCAGCTTTGCGAACTCCTTCCCTGAGATGAACTTCACACTGCGATCTCCAGCACTTTAGCCTTTTCTGTAAGCGTGATGTCTTTCATATCCACCGACAAGCAACCCTCGACGGCTTCATAGATGTTAACAAGGAGTTCATCGAAGGTCTCGCCTTGGGTGGCGCATCCCGGAATGGAGGGAACTTCGGCCCAATAGCCCCCTTCTTCTGCTTCATGGACGATTACTTTCAGCTTCATAAAACCTCCCCCCGAGTTTAACCGATGTTGGAAGATAAAATCTGCCGAAACCATTACACTTACAGGTGACTCCAGATACCTTTCCAAATTTCACGCTAAAAAGCTGACTTGGGCCGCCTGCCCTTCTCAAACACCCCATACCGTGCTAAAATATCTCAAAGCAGCTTTAGGGTTCGGCTGCATCTTGTGCCTTCATGTGCACATGTGCTATACTCCTGTTTGTGTTTTGTGGCCAGCGCCTAGCGAGCGTTCCACAAAAAGCGTAAGAGCCAGCCACCGCAGGGAATATTTACCTGCGGAAGAACCCTGTTAGCTTACGAGAACCCCCAAAACGACCCAGAGTATGCCACTGCCGTGCCAGAACAGCGCGGAGAAGAGCCCACGGGTTATGAGGTGTTTAATGAAGATAGAGCGGTTCGGCAAGATTAAAGAGGTCATTCCCCTTCCACCCCTTACTGAAATCCAGGTAGATTCCTTTACCAAAGCTCTACAGGCCAGCCTCCCCGCCCCCAAGCGGGAGCCACTGGGCCTGCAGGCTGCCTTTCGCGAGACCTTCCCCATCGAAGAGGGCGAAAAAGGTCGCGGGCTGGTGCTGGACTTTCTGGAGTACCGCCTGGGAGAGCCGCCGTTTGCTCAGGACGAGTGCCGCGAGAAAGACCTGACCTATCAGGCCCCGCTGTACGCCAAGCTGCTGCTGGTTCATAAGGACACCGGCCTGTTGAAAGAAGATGAGGTATTTTTGGGCGATCTGCCGCTCATGACCCAGGATGGCTCGTTTATCATCAACGGCGCCGACCGGATTATCGTCTCGCAGATACACCGTTCGCCGGGGGTCTACCTCACTACCGACCAGGCCCGCCCTGGCAGGTATGTGGCCTCGGTTATCCCGCTGCCCAAGCGTGGCCCCTGGATTGATCTCGAGTTTGAGCAGTCTGGGGTGGTGGTGATGAAGGTCAATAAGAAAAAGTTCCCACTAGCACTTCTGCTAAGGGTACTGGGCTTCACCGCTCAAAGCCTGGGCAAAGAGCTGGCTGGCTACCCCGATCTGCTGCCAGGACTGCTCGAGGCGCAGTACCGGGGCAACAAGGCTTTGGAGATGGGGGTGGACGAAGCCCTGCTCAAACTCTTTACCGAGCTGCGCCCAGGCGACCCGCCCAAGCGCGACAAAGCCATCACCTACCTGCACTCCCTCTTAGCCGACCCCCGTCGCTACGACCTGGGCGAGGCCGGCCGGTACAAGGCCCAGCAGAAACTGGGCATAAAACTCTCGGGCCGGATGCTGATCCGCTTTGAGAACCAGGAGTTCAAGGATGAAGGGCTGTTGCCGGTGCTCAAGTATCTCTTTGCCCTGCAAAGCGGTGAGCCGGGCTACGACTACGACGACATTGACCACCTGGGCAACCGCCGCATCCGCACGGTGGGCGAGCTGCTGGCCGACCAGTTTCGCGTGGGGCTTTCGCGGCTGGCCCGGGGGGTGCGCGAGCGCATGCTCCTGGGCACGCCCGAAAGCGTCACCCCCGCCAAGCTGGTCAATAACCGCCCGCTGGTAGCCGCTATCCGCGAGTTCTTTGGCCGCAGCCAGCTCAGCCAGTTTAAAGACCAGACCAACCCGCTCTCGGAGCTGCGGCACAAGCGGCGCATCTCGGCGCTGGGGCCGGGGGGACTGACCCGCGAGCGCGCAGGCTTTGATGTGCGCGATGTACACCGAACCCACTATGGCCGCATCTGCCCCATCGAAACGCCCGAAGGCGCCAACATCGGTCTTATCTCGTCTCTGGCTTCCTTTGGTCGGATCAACGAGCTCGGATTTATCCTGACACCCTACCGCAAGGTGGAGAAGGGCAGGGTAACCGACAAGGTCGTTTTTATGACCGCTACCGAGGAAGACCGCTTTGCCATTGCCCAGGCCAATACCCCCCTGAAGCCCGACGGGCACTTTGATACCAGCCAGGTGGTGGTGCGCAAAAAGGGCGATCCGGTGGTGATGCACCCCGAACAAGTCGAGTACATGGATGTATCCCCCAAGCAGATCTTCTCGGTCAACACTAACCTGATTCCTTTTCTCGAGCACGACGATGCCAACCGCGCCCTGATGGGTTCTAACATGCAGGCCCAGGCGGTACCCCTGCTGCGCGCCCAGAGCCCGGTGGTGATGACCGGGGTGGAAGAACGGGTGGTGCGCGACTCCCTTACCTCGCTCTATTCCAGCGTAGATGGCCTGGTGGAGTACGTGGATGGCTCCAGAATCCACATCCGGGGTGACGACAAAGGCCTGTATGAGTTTAACCTGCGCCGCTTTACCCGCTCGAACCAGGGCACCGCGCTCGACCAGCGCCCCCGGGTTCAGAAGGGGCAGAGGGTTGGCAAAGGGGACCTGCTAGCCGACGGCCCGGCATCCGAAGAAGGCCGGCTGGCCCTGGGGCAGAACGTACTGCTGGCCATCATGCCCTTCGACGGCTACAACTACGAAGATGCCATTGTCATCTCCGAAGACCTTTTGCGCCGCGATTTCTACAGCTCTATTCACATTGAGCGCTACGAGATCGAAGCCCGCGATACCAAGCTGGGGCCAGAGCGGGTAACCCGCGACATTCCCAACCTCTCCGAAGCCGCCCTGCGTGACCTGGACGAAGATGGGGTGGTGCGTATCGGCGCCGAGGTCAAAGCTGGAGACATTTTGGTGGGCCGCACCAGCTTTAAAGGCGAGACCGAGCCCACCCCCGAAGAGCGCCTGCTCAGGAGCATTTTCGGTGAAAAGGCTCGCGATGTGAAGGATACTTCACTGCGGGTACCCCCCGGTGAAGGGGGCATTGTGGTGCGCACCCTTCGCCTGCGCCGGGGCGAGCCAGGGGTAGAGCTGAAGCCAGGCGTGCGGGAGGTGGTGCGGGTCTACGTGGCCCAGAAGCGCAAGTTGCAGGTGGGTGATAAGCTAGCCAACCGCCACGGCAACAAAGGAGTGGTCTCCAAGATTCTGCCCCCCGAAGACATGCCCCAGATGCCCGATGGAACCCCGGTAGACATCGTTCTCAACCCCCTGGGTGTGCCCAGCCGAATGAACCTGGGCCAGATTCTGGAAACCCACCTGGGCCTGGCCGGATACGAGCTGGACATAAAATTCATTACCCCGGTGTTTGACGGCATTGCCGAAGAAGAAATCAAGGAGATGCTGGCTAGGGCCTTCGACAAAAAGTGGGAAACCCGTACCAAGGCAGGTTTTGGAGTAGACAACCGCGAGCGCGAAGTTCTGGCTCGGGCGGCTAAACTGGGCCTGGTGGACGGCGAGAAAACTGCGCAGGAGCAACTGCGCGAGGTGGCTCAGCAGGGCAAAAGCGTGCTCTACGATGGCCGCACCGGCGAGCCCATTGAAGGCCCGATTGTGGTGGGCGTGATGTACATCATGAAGCTTTACCACATGGTAGAAGACAAGATGCACGCCCGCTCCACTGGCCCATACTCACTGATCACCCAGCAGCCGCTGGGCGGCAAGGCTCAGTTTGGCGGTCAGCGCTTCGGCGAGATGGAGGTCTGGGCCCTCGAGGCTTACGGGGCTTCTCACACCCTGCAGGAGATCCTGACGATTAAATCCGACGACATTGAAGGGCGCAACGCTGCTTATGAGGCAGTGGTCAAGGGCGAGGATGTACCTGAGCCCAGTGTGCCCGAAAGCTTCCGCGTGCTGGTTAAAGAGCTGCAG
The DNA here is from genome assembly GCA_041695225.1 of Deinococcota bacterium. Lineage (GTDB taxonomy): Bacteria > Deinococcota > Deinococci > Deinococcales > Thermaceae > Meiothermus. The sequence goes on along the minus strand of JBGFRI010000015.1, from coordinate 51,025 downwards.
TCACTGGGCCTGGACGTAGAGACCTACGACGAGAACACCCGCAATCTGGATATTTTCGAGGGGCTGGCCTCACGGCGTTAATGTCGCGGGTCGCAGGTCTCATGTCGCAAGACAAAAAGCCTTTGACCTGGGACCTGCGACTTGAGACTTGAGACTTGAGACAAACTCTTCACGGAGTGAATGATGATCAAACGAGAAGTTCGCAAAGTAAGAATCGGCCTGGCCGCCCCGGAAAAAATACGCTCCTGGAGCTATGGCGAGGTCGAGAAGCCCGAGACCATCAATTACCGCACCCTAAAGCCCGAGCGCGACGGTCTTTTTGACGAGCGCATCTTCGGGCCGCAAAAAGATTACGAGTGCGCCTGCGGCAAATACAAGCGCCAGCGCTTCGAGGGCAAGGTCTGCGAACGCTGCGGGGTAGAGGTGACCAAGAGCATCGTGCGCCGCTACCGCATGGGCCACGTAGAGCTGGCCACCCCAACCGCTCACATCTGGTACGTCAAAGACGTACCTTCTAAAATTGGCACCCTTCTGGACCTCTCGGCGCAGGAACTAGAACAGGTGCTGTACTTTGCCAAGTACATTACCATTGACCCCAGAGGGGCCATGCTGGGCGGCACGCCGGTGCAGAAGCGCCAGCTTCTGACGGACGACGAGTACCGCGAGCTGCGTTACGGCAGACAGGAGACCTATGTCATTCCAGCCGGCATGGAGACCCTGGTCAAAGACGGCGACGAGGTCAAAAAAGGCCAGGAACTGGCCCGCGGAGTGATCAGCAAGCTCGATGGACTGGTGCTTTTCCGCTTTCCTCGCCGTATCCGGGTGGAGTACGCCGACAAGGAACGGGCCAGGCTGACCCTGCCCAAAGCGGCCTGGATTGAACAGGATAGGTACAAGCCCGGTGAACCCATTGCCGAGCTCGAGACCTCCTACCAGATTGCCAGCGAAGACTCTGGCGTGGTGGATGTAGAAGAGGTGGGTGACGGGGCTTTGGTCAAAATTCTTGACCCGGATACCAAGGCGGTCGGTGCTATTTACCTGATCCCCGCCGGAATGCACCTCAAGGTAAAGCAGGGCGACCTGGTTGGCGGGGGAGACGTTCTGGCCCAGGGCAAGGGACAGATCAAAATGCCCAAGGGCCTAAAGGTAGAAAAACTCGAGGCCGAGACCTCCCGGAAGGAAGTGCGTCTGACCTTTAGCCTCGAGCGCCCCCGGGTGGCCGACTACCCCCTTCAGCCCCACATGCATGTACTGGCAGCCGAGGGCATAAGCGTTCGCAAAGGCGACAAGCTGGTTGGGGCTATCGAGCCGCAGGAAGAGGTTTTCGCCGAAGCTGATGGGGTGGTGCACCTGCACGAACCCGCCTCCATCGTGGTGATGAAGGCCAAGCTCTACCCTTTTGAAGACGATGTGGAGGTGACCAACGGTGACCGGGTCTCGCCCGGCGATGCCCTGGCCGACGGGGGCAAGGTCACCTCGGAGATTTATGGCCGGGTAGAAGTTGACTTTATCCGCATGGCGGTGCGGGTGATCGAGTCTTACGACATTGACGCCAAGATGGGGGCGCAGGCCATCCAGGAACTGCTCAAAGACATTGACCTGGGTGTGCTCGAGGCCGAGCTAGCCGAGGAGATGAAACACCCCAGTCGGGCCAAGCGGGCCAAGGCCCGCAAGCGCTTAGAGGTGGTGCGCTCCTTCCGCGACTCGGGTAACCGCCCCGAGTGGATGGTGCTGGATGCGGTACCGGTGCTTCCGCCGGATCTGCGCCCGATGGTGCAGGTTGATGGCGGCCGTTTTGCCACCTCCGACCTCAACGACCTCTACCGCCGCCTGATCAACCGCAACAACCGCCTGCGTAAGCTCTTGTCCCAGGGCGCGCCCGAGATGATCATCCGCAACGAAAAGCGCATGCTACAAGAAGCTGTGGACGCTCTTCTGGACAATGGCCGCCGGGGCACGCCGGTCACCAACCCGGGCTCCGACCGGGCCCTGCGCTCGCTTACCGACATCCTATCAGGCAAGCAGGGCCGCTTCCGTCAGAACCTGCTGGGCAAGAGGGTGGATTACTCGGGCCGCAGTGTGATTGTGGTGGGGCCGCAGCTCAAGCTGCACCAGTGTGGCCTGCCCAAACGGATGGCACTGGAACTCTTCAAGCCTTTCCTGCTCAAGAAGATGGAGGAAAAGGGCATCGCCAACAACGTCAAGAGCGCGCGCAAGATGCTGGAGCGCTCCCGCGATATCAAAGACGAGGTCTGGGACGCGCTGGAGGAGGTCATCCACGGCAAGGTGGTACTCCTCAACCGTGCTCCTACCCTGCACCGACTGGGCATACAGGCTTTTCAGCCGGTGCTGGTGGAGGGCCAGAGCATCCAGCTGCACCCGCTGGTCTGCGAGGCCTTCAACGCCGACTTCGACGGCGACCAGATGGCGGTGCATGTCCCACTCTCGAGCCATGCCCAGGCCGAGGCGCGAATCCAGATGCTTTCTTCGCATAATATTCTCTCACCCGCGTCTGGCGAGCCGGTGGCCAAGCCCGCCCGCGATATCATCCTGGGCCTGTACTACATCACCCAGCTCCGCAGCGAGAAAAAGGGCCAGGGCGCAGAGTTTTCCTCTGCCGGAGAAGCTCTACAGGCCTACCAGCAAGGTACGGTCGCCCTCAACGCTAAAGTTAAGGTTGCGGGCAAGGAAACCAGCGTGGGCCGGCTCAAATACGTTTTCAGTAGCGTGGACGAAGCTTTGCTGGCCGTCCAGAGCGGGGTGCTGGATCACCAGGATGTGGTCACGGTTCGCCTGGGCGATATGCTGCTTCAGACCTCGCCGGGGCGGATGCTGTTTTTGCGCATCGTGAGCGAGGCCATCGAAGACACCGCCAAGGCCAAGGAACTGGTGAACCTCGAGGTGGCCCAGGAAAAAAACTCCCTCAAAGACCTGGTCTACAAGAGCTTTCTGGTGCTAGGGGTCGAGAAGACCGCCAAGCTGCTGGATGCCCTCAAGCACTACGGCTTTGTGCTCTCCACTACCTCGGGCATCACTATCGGAATTGACGATGCCGTAATTCCGGTACAAAAGAAGCAGTTTTTGCAGGAAGCCGAGGGTAAACTGACCCAGATTGAACAAGCATACGAGATGGGCCTGATGACCGATGAAGAGCGCTTCCAGCAAATTTTACAGCTCTGGAGCCAGACCACCGAAAAGGTGACCGGGGCAGTATTCAAGAATTTTGAGGATAACTACCCCTTCAACCCGCTGTACGTGATGAGCCAGTCAGGGGCGCGCGGGAATCCACAGCAGATCCGCCAGATCTCGGGGATGCGCGGCTTGATGGCCAAGCCTTCGGGCGAGACCTATCCCGTTCCGGTGAAGGCCTCCTTCCGCGAGGGGCTCACAGTATTGGAGTACTTCATCTCGACCCACGGGGCGCGCAAAGGGGGCGCCGATACCGCACTTCGCACCGCCGATTCGGGCTACCTGACCCGCAAGCTGCACGATGTGGCCCACGAGGTGATTGTGCGCGAGCCAGACTGCGGCACACCCGACTACATCTCGGTCCCGCTGCTGCAATTTGACGAGGCTTTCCGCAACAAGCGGCTGCGCAAAAGGAGCGACATCGAGTCGGGATTATATGGCCGCACGGTAGCCCGCGAATTTGAGATCAAGGGCAAAACTTTTACCGAGGGCCACCAGCTTACCCACGATGAGGTGAGCCTGATTGTCAAGGCCGCCGAAGAGCGCCTGATCGAGGAAGTTCCGGTGCGTTCGCCGCTTACCTGCCGTACCCGCTATGGGGTCTGCCAGCACTGCTATGGCTGGGATCTCTCGGCCGCAAAGCTGGTATCCATTGGCGAGAGTGTAGGGGTGGTGGCCGCCGAGTCCATTGGCGAGCCCGGCACCCAGCTCACCATGCGCACCTTCCACACCGGAGGGGTCGCCACCGGCACCGACATCACCCAGGGCCTGCCCCGGGTAATTGAGCTCTTCGAGGCGCGGCGCCCCAAGATCAAAGCAGTTATTGCCGAGATCGACGGCACCATTCACATCGAGGAGACCGAGGACAAGACCAGCATCTACGTGAGCAGCGAGGGCTTCTCCAAGGAGTATAAGGTGCCAAAGGAAGCCCGTATCACCCTTAAGGAAGGCGAGACGGTAGAGGCCGGCCAGCCCCTCACCCGTGGGGCCATTGACCCCCACCAGCTGCTTGAAGCCAAAGGCCCCGAGGCGGTGGAGCGCTATCTTACCGACGAAATTCAGCGGGTGTACCGCGCCCAGGGTGTGAAGCTGCACGACAAGCACATCGAGACTATCGTGCGGCAGATGCTCAAATACGTAGAGATCACCGACTCCGGCGATAGCCGCTACCTCGAGGGCCAGGTGATCGAAAAGTGGGATGTGGAGTTGGCCAACGAGGCCCTGATGGCCCAGGGCAAGACCCCCGCTAGCTGGAAGCCCATGCTGATGGGCGTGACCAAGAGCGCCCTCTCGACCAAGAGCTGGCTCTCTGCGGCCAGCTTCCAGCACACCACCCACGTGCTGACCGAGGCGGCCATTGCGGGCAAGCTAGACGAGCTGATTGGCCTTAAGGAAAACGTGATTCTGGGCAAGCTTATTCCTGCCGGCACCGGCTCGGACTTTGTGCGCAATACCCAGGTGGTGGACCAGAAGACCCTGAGGCGCGTCGAGGAGGCCCGGCGCGAAGCCGAACAAGTTCCGGCGACAGCGGCCCGCCGCCCGGTCAGGCCAGAGCAGCCGGTTCGGGGAAGCTGATAGCCGATAGCTGATGTCGATAGTCAATGGCCTATAGCCGATAGCTGATAACTAATGGCTGATATCGAGAACTGCTTTTAGCTATCCGCTATAAGCTATTAGCTATCCACGTCCATAAGGAGCGCCCCGAGAATGTGAAAGCCCAGCTCTATCTCACCTTTCAGCAGGTAGGAGAGGATCTGTTTGCGGCAGGGCTGGCCTCGGCTACTTCGGGCAACTACTCGGTGCGAGCTGGCGAGGGAATCTGGATCACCCGCTCGGGTGCCCAGAAGGCCCACCTGACGCCAGACGACTTGTTGCTACTCCCCCTAAAGCCCGACCCCGAGCACGACTACGCAGCTTCGGTAGAGCGGGTGATTCACCGCGCCATCTACCGGAAAACCGACGCTACAGCCGTGGTACACGCCCACCCACGCCATGCAATCGCCCTCTCTTTTCACCTGGATGCCATAGTGCCCATAGACCTGGAAGGGCTCTACTACTTCGACCAGATTCCCGTGGTGGCTCCCAAAACTGCCTCGGGAACCCCGGAGGCCGCCGAGGCTGTGGCCGAAGCCTTGCAGCGGCACCGGGCCTGTGTGGTGCGCGGCCATGGAGCTTTTGTCAGGAGTAGTCTGGAAGATCTCGATAAATCACTGTTGCAGGCCTATTCGCTCATGACCAGTCTGGAGGAAGCCTGTCAAGTGCTCTTCCTCGAACGAGTGTGGAGCAGAAAATGTTAAGGGTGGCCTGGGGTAGCGAGACTTGTAAGTGTCACAAGTCTCAGGTCTCGAGTCTCGGGTCAAAGGCTTTTTGTCTTGCGACCTACGACTAAAAAGGTCGAAAGCCGAAAGTCCAAAATCAAAAGACCTGCGACCTGAGACCTGAGACTAACTTCTGACCTGCGACGTTTGATGATTAATTCCATATAGTGGTAACCAATGAAAGTGCTCTTTGTAGAAGGCAACAACCTGGCAGCGCTGCGGAGCCTGGCTCGAGACTTTCCCCACCCCTACAGGCTGCTATGGCGTCCAGAACAGGAACTTTATTTACTCGAGGTCTGGGCTCATACCCCCGAGATGGAGGCCGCAGCAGAAAGACTGGAAGGTTTGCGCAGCTGGAGTTTTGAGCTGCTCGAAGAGGGACGCCGAGACTAGAAGAAGGTCACAAGTCGCATGTCGCATGACCCGAGACCTGAGACATTCCATTAGCCCAATATCCAAATAGCTGATAGCCGATAGCTTTTGACCTTCGACCCTCGACCTGTGACAGTCCATTAGCTTAGTCTCGAGGAAGGCACAATGCGAGAAGAATTTGATCTGATATCTGTGAGCGATGGGGTAGAGGTCTACCTCGAGGACACCGGCCCCGAGGATGCTCCGGCCATAGTGGTGCTGCACGGCGGCCCTGGGGGTAGTAGCTATGCGCTCCGAGAGGGCTTTGGCGAGTACCTGGAAGACTTCCGGGTGCTCTACCTCGACCAGCGCGGCAGTGGGCGCAGCCCGGCTTTACCGGAAGAGCCGCGGCTATTTACCGTTGACGCTCTGGTTGAAGACCTGAGGAGCCTGCGCCGCCGCCTGGGTATAAACGCCTGGACCTTGCTGGGGCACGGTTTCGGCGGCTTACTGGCCCTGGAGTATGCCCGTCGCTTTCCCCAGAACACCCAGCGGCTGGTGCTGGTCAACCCCTGGACCAATTTTCCCTGGCTGGCCCGCCAGCTTTACCTGGCTTCGCTCAGGCTGCGGGGTATTGCAGAACAGAGCCTCGAGATTGACCTGCCCCTGGATGGCGCACGGCTGCTACAGGAAGCCTTTGCTTATATGGAGCCCAAGGCTGCCTTTGACCAGCTCATGTTTCCCAGCCAGCACAGCCGTATGGAGTACGAGTGGGTGGCAGAAGGCTCGGGGGTGGTTGGGGCCGATACGCCCGGGCAGATGTTTGTGCTGAATGGGCTGTGGCGCCTGGACTATACCCCCTATTTGCTGGATATACGTAGGCCCATAGCAGTTTTGCTGGGTTCGCTGGATGCGAGTAGCTACCCCGAAGCCCAGACCATAGCCGACCTTACGGGAGGAAAGATCGAGCTCATCGAAGGGGCAGGGCATTATCCCTGGATTGACCAGCCATACGCATTCCAATCAGCCCTTATTAACGCTTTTGATGACGACTGACAGACCGTTGTGTCAAAACCCCGCAGAATTGCCTGGGGTAATGCATTTGTTGGCGCCTCAAGGCTAGCCGGGCGCACCGGTGTGTACTCTCCTGGACGATACTTGTAGCTAAAGCTCCAGTGCGTCTGATAAATGGGCGAGACCACCGCTGGGATAGCGTATCAGCTAGTCTGCACCCAGGGTTCTGAAAACCAGATTGCAGTACTGGCTCGAGAGCGCCTTTAGGGACAGCCTGCCTTGTGGTTGATACCAGTGATAGGTCCAGTTCAGGGCCGAGAGGACAAACAGGGTCGCCAGGCGAGTATCCTCCACCCGAAAATGGCCCGAGGCTACCCCTGCAGCGATGGTTTTGTGGAAGTGTTCCTCATAGCGATCACGCCGAAGTTTGATCCTGGCCTGAAGCTCTGGCTTGAGGAATTTCCACTCGTGGAAAAAAACCGTGGCATTGTCGAGCTCACAAGCGATCACTTCCAGGTGGCCACGAATGAGGTGCGCCAGTTGTTCTTTGGGTGAAAGGTCGGTCGGCGCCGTCTCGGCGCTTTTCAAGAACTTGTCCGCGGCATGGTTTACCAGTTCAAACAAAACCGCTTCTTTGGACTCGATATGGGCGTAGAGGCTGCCCCCTTGCAGATTTACCGCGCGGGCCAGGTCGCGCATGGAAGTGGCATGGAAGCCCTGGCGGCTAAATAGCTGGCCAGCGGCGTACAGAATTTCATCACGGCGGCTTAATTTCTCTAGCCTGTCAGCTTCGTATGAATGACCCATTGGCGCCTTGGCCGAGAGTATAGACCGTGTACGGCAGGGCGTCAACCGCGCAAGCGCTAACGCGCTTGGTCGAAGGCTAAAGGTCGAAAGCTTATGGCCGATAGCCGATAGCTTATAGCTAAAAGACAGTGCAGTTAGCTATAGGCTATTAGCAGCAGGCGAGGCTGTCGCAGACCTTTGACCCTAGACCTTCGACATGCTTAGCTGGCGCGATTCGGCCTGCTTGACGTGCTGCAACCCCCAGCCTACAATACACTTTGCTGCTATCGCGGCGTGGTGAGCGTAGCTCAGTTGGTTAGAGCACTGGTCTGTGGATCCAGGGGTCGTGGGTTCAAATCCCATCGCTCACCCCAAATGCTCGGCGCAGAGTTTCGTGGGTTTTTGCCAGGCCAGGACCCCAGGCTCTGATTGGCGCGGATGGTGGAATTTGGTAGACACGCAAGACTTAGGATCTTGTGCCGCAAGGTGTGGGGGTTCAAGTCCCCCTCCGCGCACCACAAACCCCGGAGACCTCCGGGGTTTTGATTGCAATGGCGGCTATTTGGGGTTTTTTGTTTTTTGCACTTGGTTTACTAAACCAATCGAAACGCTGTAGCGGCCCGTTACATCGCTTGACAGGTCACAAAGCGATCACTAAAAATGCTTCTCGAATAGGAGGAAGGTATGGTCAAAAGGTTTGTCAGATATTCCCTTGCAAATCGGTCAAAAACGCTCGTAGCGCTGGCAGCTCTGCTTTTAACTAGTCTTGTTGGGGTTGTTTTGTTTGCAGGGATGGCGCTCGCCAGAGAGGGTAGAGCGACAATTGAAGTCGTATTCCGCAATATTCAAATAATGGTAAATGGAGAAAGGCTTGCCATTCCTGCCGGAAGCGAACCCTTCATCTACCAGGGCAGAATCTACGTGCCCCTGGGTTTGGTTGCGGGCGCAGTGGGCAAACCCGTAACCTGGGACGGCCCCAATTTTACCGTGCACATCGGCAGAAGGCCAGAAGGGGTTTTCCTGTCGTCTCACAGGGCCTTCTTTTCGGAAAACATTGAATTAGCTTACGATGAAGAAGCAGGCATGGCTATTGCCGGGACAAGATACAGCAACGGTATCTCAATTCGTCGTTTTTGGCAACATCCGCAGGGGCGGGCAGTGTTCAGGCTCAATGCAGAGTTTACCCGGATGCGTGGGCTGATCGGTTTTGATGACAACCATCCTTATGCATCTGAAAGAAACATCTTTTTTTATGGCGACGGTCGCCGCCTCCATACTGCTACCATCAGACCTGGCGAACTTCCCCAGACTGTGGATATTGATTTGACGGGGGTTGTGCTTCTAAGTATCGTTAATGACAATCGTGAAGTAAATTTCCACGCGACTAGAAGGCAAGAGGGGTTTTATACGGTCAACCTAGTCCAGTTCCGGCTAATCCCGTGAAGCCCGTCAGCCAGGTTCCTTTGGACGCGTAGACTGGTTGTAAGGGCTATTTGATACCGACAAGTGATACTCAGTCCTGCTTGATAAAGTCACAACCCCCAAGCAAGTATTTTCGGGGGTTGTGACTGGGCAGTGGAACGGCTAGCTGTGTCGCGCTAAATTAGGGCAGGAAGGACCAGCCGTTGCGGTACTTGAGCAGAAGCAGCTTTTCAACCAGTACCTTGTTGAAATCGCCTAGCAGGTTGGGCAGCATGATCTGGAACTTGCGGGGAGGGTAGAGGCTGTTGCCCAGGATGATGACCTCTTTGTTGCCTGCGTCCATCACGCACACTGCGGCCATCTTGCCAAAGGGCTTGCAGTGTAGCTTGCTGGGGTTGCCGCGCAGGATTTCGACGATGTTGGCCGCTGCGGTCTTGGCCATTTCGTCGGTGGGGAAGCCAGTTTTGGGTACACCAAAGGCCACGTCGCCCTTGAAGGGGTTGGGCACCCTGGCGGCTAGCCCAACTGCAAAAACGTTGGGGTAGCGGGTGCTCTGGTAGCCGTCGGAGACTTCCACAAAACCCTTGGCATCCACCAGCTCGGGGGAGTTTTGTAACATTTCCACACCCTGGAAGGGGGGAACCAGCATGGAGAAACTGGAGGGCAGCACCTCGCCGCTAGAGAGCACCACCCCATCGGGGCGGACCTCGGTAATGGCTGCGTTGGCGCGGTAGTCAATGCCCTGCATCTTCAGGAAGATCTTCAGCATGGCCTCTCCGCCAGCCATTCCGCCGATGCCAAAATGACCGAGTTGGGGCTCAGGCGTGACCCAGGTGATGCTGACTTTTTTGCGCTTGCCGGCACGGCGAATCTGATGGTCAAAGTTAAACAGATACTCATAGCCAGCACCCATGCAGCTTGCCCCGGGAACTGCTCCAATCACCACCGGGCCGGGGTTTTGCAGGAATTTCTGGTAGGCCTGGTAGGTTTTTTCGGCATCGGGCGGGGTGAAGATAGAGTGGGAGTAACCGTCCGGTCCCAGCCCAGGCACGCTGTCCCAGACCAGCCTGGCCCCGGCAGCAATTACCAGGAAGTCGTAATCAAGCACCGCTCCGTCGGCCAGCTCCACTTTATTTTCCTCGGGCTTGACTTTTGTGGCTTCGGCATGGATGAACTCGATGCCTCCACGGCTGAAGGTGCGCTCTGCGTCAAAGGTAATATCCGAGACCTTGCGCCGCCCAAAAGGAACCCAGATTAGCGAGGGGATGTAAACAAACTCCTTCTGCCTCGAGACCACCACAATGCGAGCCTCTTTTCCCAGCTTGCGCTTTAGCTCAAACGCGCTGGTCATTCCCCCGAAGTTTCCCCCGATTACTAGAATGGTCTTCATAAACTTCTCCTCGTCTGATACCCTACACCATACCTATGGGGGGTATGTAGGGTCAGTTGTCCCGATCTAACTCAAGAGGCTTTGAGGTCAAAACTATCCTCGATCTGACAGCGAGCTTTTTGTACCAGACGTAAATTCCTGCCCTTGATAACTACCACAAATGTAGTGTTTCGGAACCCCAGGGTGTCGCAGTGTCATCCGTCATTTCCACCACCAGCCCAGCGGAGTTTATGAGTTCATCGGCCAAATCCATCCTGTGGCGTCAATCGGGCTGTTGGAGAAGACCGTGGTGGATGTAGTGGTGGATGTACGATATTTGCATAGAGGGTTGTAGACTATGGATTGGCCAGTAGTATGGCTGAAGGCCAACGGGCCTAATCCATAGACTGGCCAGTAGCATGACCGGAAGATAAAATGGCCTAGTTCTATATCCTGGGCGACCCCAGACGGTCGAACTTTGAGGTGTGTGGTGGCAGAAATTCTGGAACGTGAAGGCTACAAAGTGAAAGTAAAGGTAGAGGTTCCGGCCAGCCAGGTCGAGCAAACCTATCAAGCGGTACTGAACAACTATGCTGGAAAGGTTAAGCTGCCAGGGTTCCGCCCCGGTAAGGCCCCGGCCAAGGTGATTGAGGCCAAAATCGGCAAGGAATCCCTGCTCGACGAGGTGAAGGAAGCCCTGCGCGATCAGACCTTTCCCAAAGCTGCCCAGGAGTTGTCGTTGCTGCCGGTTGGTGCGCGAGTACTGGACGAGAGCCTCACTTTTGGACAGCCCTTTGTTTACACGGTTGAAGTAGAGAACTATCCAGAAGTTAAGCTGCCCGACTGGCAAAACTTCAAGCTCGAGACGCAAACACCCGAGCTGACCGATGAAATACTCAGCCGAGCCCTGGACGAGCTGCGCAGTCGTCATGGCGAAATGGCTGCGGTGGATCGCGAGGCCCGGTTAGAAGACACTGTCTTTATCGAGACCGATGACGGGGGCCGCTTCCCGGTGGTGATGGAGAATGCGCAACCCCATGTGCGCGAGGCTCTGCTAGGTCGGAAAGCCGGCGACGAAGTGATGGTCCCGGTGAAAGACGGCGAGACTGTGGTGCGCGAGGTCAGAACCAAAATCCTGGAAATCAGGGCTCTGCAACTGCCTGAACTGGACGACGAGTTTGCCAAGACCGTGGGAGAAGACAGCCTGGAAGCGCTCACGGATAAAGTGCGCAAGAGTCTTTTGACTCAGTTTGAACGCGAAGCGCGCAACGCCAAAGCCAGACAGCTGCTGGATAAGCTGGGCGAGGCCATCGAGGTGGAAATTCCGCCTACCATGCTGGCTCGCGAGGAGCAAAGCCTGTTAGAGAGTCTGGCCGAGGACCTCAAGCAGCAGAAACTGGCTCTGGGTGAGTACATTGCCCAGCTCGAAAAAGATGGGAAGCTCGAGGAGTTCAAGCAGAGTCTTAGCGAGGGAGCAGCCAGGCGTCTGCGCCGCTCGCTGGCAGTTGAAGCCCTTTCGGAAGAGCTAAAATCCGAATTGAGCCCGCAAGAGTTTGCCGAGTTCCTGGCCGAGCTGGCCCGCTCCTACCGCACTACCCCGGAGCGGCTGGAAAATGAACTGGGCCAGGAGGCCATCGCCCGCCTACGCACCCAGCGCCTCCACGACAAAGCGCTGTTCATGGCGCTTGAGAGAATTGAAAGCTGATAGCCAATAATAGCCGATAGCTGATAGCCGATAGCTGATAGCCAAGGGCAACACCAGCTTTTAGGTTTTAGCTATCCGCTATGGGCTATGAGCTATTAGCCATAGACAAGCCGTATGTGCGCCAGTGCCTTCTCAAACGGGCATTCAGGCTTAGAATGGAGCCGATATGGTAGTCCCCTACGTGATCGAACAGACCGCCCGTGGTGAGCGCGTCTACGATATATACAGTCGCCTGCTCAAAGACCGCATCATTTTTTTGGGCACGCCCATAGACTCTCAGGTAGCCAATACTATTGTGGCGCAAATTCTCTTCCTGGCTGCGCAAAACCCCAATCAGGAAATCCGCATGTATATCAATTCCCCCGGCGGAGACGTAGATGCAGGGCTGGCCATCTATGACACCATGCAGTTTGTCTCGGCTCCGGTCTCGACCATTTGTGTGGGGCTTGCTGCCTCGATGGGTGCGGTTTTGCTTGCTGCGGGTGAGCCAGGCAAGCGGTATGCACTGCCGCATTCCAAGGTCATGATTCACCAACCCTGGGCCAGGGGGTTGGGGGGGCAGGCTACCGATATTGCTATACAGGCCGAGCAGATCCTCAAGACTCGGCAGGTTCTAAACGAGATCATAGCCCGCCATACAAATCAGCTTTTGGAAAAGGTGCAGCGCGATACCGAGCGCGACTATTATCTCACTGCCGATGAGGCCGCCAGCTACGGACTGGTAGATCAGGTGGTTAGCCGTGAAACGCAGTAAACCTACTTGTAGTTTTTGTGGGCGCAAATACCCCGAGGTGCCTCACCTTGTCGAGTCGCCGCTGGGCGAAGTATTTATCTGCAATCAGTGTGTTGATCAGGCCAGGCATCTTTTGGAGGTGGAGCCCAAAAAGAGCTTTGCCCGGCCCAGCCATCTGCCCAAGCCTGCCGAGATCAAGAGCCTTCTCGATCAGTATGTCATTGGGCAGGAGTTACCCAAAAAAACCCTCTCAGTAGCGGTCTACAATCACTATAAACGCCTGATATACCCCGAGGCCCTGGTGCAGAAGTCCAACGTACTGCTAATTGGCCCAACCGGCACTGGCAAAACCCTCCTGGCCGAGACCCTGGCCCGGATGCTTGACGTGCCTTTTGCTATTGCCGATGCCACTACCCTGACCGAGGCTGGCTATGTGGGTGAGGACGTAGAAAACGTATTGCTTCGCCTCTTGCAAGCCGCCGATTTTGATCTGCAGGCTGCGGAGAAGGGTATTATTTACATTGACGAAATTGACAAGATTGCCCGCAAGTCCGAGAACCCCAGCCTGACCCGGGATGTCTCTGGTGAGGGCGTGCAGCAGGCCCTGCTCAAAATTGTTGAGGGCACTATTTCCAACGTACCTCCCCAGGGTGGGCGTAAGCACCCCCACCAGGAGTTCATTGCCCTCAATACCAAGAATATTCTGTTCATTTTGGGAGGGGCTTTTGATGGCCTCGAGCGCATTGTGCTTGCGCGAGCAGACCAGAACCCCATTGGCTTTACCCGCCCCAAGAAGTCGGAGGAAAAACCCGAGGCCATCCCAGAAGATCTGGTGCGGTTTGGTCTCATCCCCGAGTTTGTGGGCCGGTTACCAGTTATGGTGCAACTCGAGGCCCTGGATGAAGATGCCCTGGTGCGTATTCTGACTGAACCCAAGAATGCGCTTATACGCCAGTACCAGGAACTGCTGCGTATGGAAGGTATAGAAATTCACTTCACGCCGGGTGTGTTACGAGAGATCGCCCGCCGCGCCCTCAAACGCGGTACAGGTGCTCGGGCCTTACGGGCGGTAATTGAAAAGGCCATGGTAGAGCTGATGTTTGAACTGCCCAGCTCGAGTGTCACGGAAGTTGTCTTCGATCTGGCCCACCTAGACAAGCCTTTGAAGGCCCTCGAGGAAGCCCGTCTGCGCCAGGCCTCCTAAGCAGAGGCTGATAGCCAATAGCTGATAGCCGATAGCAACAACCGCGAGGCATAGCGTTCCAAGAATACCCGTGTGGATGGGTTTTTTCCTGGACTGCTTAGTTGCTTGCGCCAGGTTCAGCACCAGCGCAGTGGCGACTCTGCCGCAGGGCAATGAATGGTATCTGTGTGACGATGGCTTGGTCTTACGCTCCAGCTTGCAGCGCAAATGGGGATACTGCGGCGGCTTAATTGCTACCAGAGGGTTGTGCGGCCAGGGCCCGGTCAAGAATTTCACGCCATCTAGTGTAGGGTAAAAACCCGGTATGCTTTTCGCCGTTAACAAAGAAGGTGGGGGTTCCTGTGAGCCCCAGGTCAAGCGCAAGGCGCTGGTCGGCGAGCACTCCCGCCCGCTTGCGGCCAGAGGTTAGACACTCAGAGAATGTAGCGGGCGCTATGCCGATCTGACCAGCCAGGTCGGCAAAATAGTTGTCCAACGCACCGCCACTGAGCCCTGCCCACTGTAGCTGCGCTCGAAAAAGTGCTGTGTGGTAGGAGGTAAATAGATTGTGTTCATGAGCGCACGCAGCCGCCTCACCGGCCCGAATAACATTTTCTTGGCCAGTAAAGGGAAAGTCGCGGAAAACGTAGCGCACCTTACCAGTGTCAATATAGTCGCGCTTGATAAACGGCAACACTTCGTTAGAGTGGTCACGACAGTGGCCACAGAGAAAGTTAGAAAAATCCACCACCGTCACCCTGGCCTCGGGGTTTCCAATGACAAAGCGAGCTCCTTTGGCTGCATCGGCTGCGCCGACAATGGGCTGGGGCCTTAGCACCAGGAAGAGCACCGCCCCCACGACTATGGCCAGCACTGCAACCACGACAAAAAGGGTCCTTTGCATATGCTAGATTCTAGCGGTTTAACGCTATTCTTGCCATCGTAGCTCATGCCCTATAGCGGATAGCTAATAGCCAAAAGCGGCTGTTGCTATCAGCTATCGGCTATTGGAAGACGCCCGATGCTTTGGCGGAGGAACTATCTGTCTGAATTGGCAAGGACTGGGGGTGGATTTTGATAGAGCCATCGAGTGATCAGAACCGAGTTGCTGACCAAGACCAGCAAAATAAGCATTCCAATAGCATCAATGGGCTCACCACCAGTCCACAGCAGACCCAGCGGGCTAGGCGCAGGTAGACCCCAGGTTCTGGTAAGGGTGTAAATTAGCGCAACTATGAGGCTGATAACTAATCCTAGCTGCAAAAACGGCTTGACATGGGCCCGGGGTATTCCCTGGGGGTGCATGAGCGAGATCATAACGATAAAGAAGCCTGTGGCCAGCAGCAATGAGATGCCCCAGAGCATTATCTGGGCGTAGAAAAACTTCCCAGGCAGATCCAGCATCATCTGTCCCGGTCCCAACTCTCCACAAGGCCCCCCGCCAAGTGGGGTACCGAGCCAGCCTAATAGCTGCAAGGCGAAGGGGGCAAACATCAGTCCCACCAACAGACCCAGTGGTCGGTCACGAATACCGAACATGTGCCAATCTTGGCATTAGGCAACGAATGAGCATAGGGAAAAATATCCCTCTGCCTTAGAGGCTAGCAAACAGACGTCTACCCTAACCCTGCCCATTGAGGGTCAGAATATACTCTATTGCTTGGGCGAAACCGTTGTCGCGCACATGGCCTGTGACGTGATCGGCGACTGCCAGGATTTCATCTACGGCGTTACCCATGGCAATCCCAAGGCCGGCATCGCGGATAGCCTCGAGGTCATTATGGCTATCGCCAATCATGGCAATTTCTTCGAGCGAAAGCCCGTAGTGGTCGGCTAACCACTGTAGCCCAGAGGACTTTGAAATGCCTTTCTTGATTACGCCGGTAATCGCTTCGCGCGGGCTCAGGTACTCGGCCAGATCAATCTCCGGCAGGGTTTCCAGGTCGGGCTTGACTGTCTCCCACAGGCTCAGATCTGGCACCACAAACCACAGCCGCACCAGGGTCTCCCGAATTTCCTCAAACCTAGCTGAGCGGGCAACTACTCCGGTCACTTCGATATGGGTCAGGAGTTCGGGGGGCATCAGCTCGCTCTCGTAGTAGCGCCCGCTCTGGGCACCCATCAGGTCAAATGGTAGCCCGAATTTGCGGGCAATGCCGACGATTTCGGGCAACTGGGGCAGTGGCGCCGCGTACAAGGGCCTTCCCCAGGTGTCGCAAATCGAGGCGCCATCGTTGAAGACGTGCGGACCCTCTGGCTGTAAACGCCGGGCATACTCGAGGCCATGGCCGCCCTGTGGACGGCCGGTACAGACCGCAAACTTTAACCCAGCCTCGCGACCACGCTGTATAGCCGCCCAGGCCGACTCAGGTACGCCAAGGTGTTTTCCCGCATAAAAGGTTCCATCTAAATCAAGCGCGACCAGTTTTATCATTCCTTGCCTCCCCAACATAAATATTTCACGAGTACTTCTTATCGTGATACTAATCACATACTACTGTTTAGCCTGCGTAGGGTGTCCAGGGCCTCCTCAAGACCGCACTCGTCTACTGAGCGTACCACCAGGTCAGCCGCCTGCTTTACCGCTTCTGGCGCGTTACCCATGGCGATTCCCAGCCCCGCACTCTGGATCAGCTCGAGGTCGTTCTCCCCATCGCCAATCATGGCGCAGTTCTCCAGGCCAATACCCAGCTTTGCCGCCACCCATTCTGCCGCCGCCCGTTTGGACACCCCTGCCGCCGTTACTGAACTGAACCCAACCCGTGGCAGGCCGGGGCTGGTGGCTTCATGCAGCTCTACCCCTGGCATAGCTAGCACCGCAGCGCGCACTGCCTGCCAGGCCGCAGAAGGGCGCGAGACAAACTGCACCCGGATTACCTGCCCAGGAATTGTCTTTAGGTCTTGCACCTCCGCGGCAAAACCCAGCATACTCTGGTGGGCCATCAGATCGGGGTGGGCAGTTTCGCGGTAAAAACTGCCTTCGGCGGTATAGACTTCAAATGGAATCTGGTAGGCCCGGCTTAGCTCGAGCAGCCGATGATAGGCTTGCACAGGCAGGGCCGAGACCCTCGCAACCTCGCCAAGGCCCGAGACAATTACTGCACCCGACTCGAAGATGTGTAACCCTTCCGGGTCGAGCCGCTGGGCGTACTCGAGGGCGAACCCTCGTCCAGGCCGGCCGGTGCAGAGGCCCAGATGCAGCCCAGCCTCCCTGGCTCGTGCCGCGGCATCCCAGGCACACTGTGGTACCCCGGCAGGGCCGAACAGGGTTCCATCCACGTCTATAAGCACAAGTCTGATGGGTTTATCCATGATGCCGATAGTCAATAGCTAATAGCCGATAGCAACAGCCGCTTTTAGCTTTTAGCTTTTAGCTTTTAGCTTTTAGCTTTTAGCCTTTAGCTTTTAGCTATGAGCTATTAGCTATCAGCCATTAGCAGCCTAGTTGAGACTACCCCCCCAGCTCCACCACGCCGCTATCGGCCACTACTGCGGTCCCCCCAATAAACACCCCCAGGATATTCCCGGCAGGGCCATACTCTACGCGTATATCCACCTGTCCCGGGCCGCCCATGCGGTGGCCCTGGGTGACGGTCAGTCTGACCTCACCCTCCCAGCGCGGCACTACCCCTGCTCGGGCCAGCAGCGCCCCCAACGCAGCGTTGGGCGAACCGGTTACCGGGTCTTCGGGGATGCCCAGGGCAGGCGCGAAGGTGCGCGCATAGAAGCTGCGGGGGCCATAAGGGGCATAGACATGAACGGTAGCAACCTCGAGTTTCTTCGATAACTCGGCCAGTCGCTCCATTTCAGGCTCGAGGTCATCTACCAGACCAGGGGCTACCACTGGCATGAATAAGGTCCAGAGGCCAGTAAAAGTGATGCCATAGGGCAGGCCCCGGTGTATGTAGCGCTCGTCGGCGCCCATTACCTCGATAAACTCCTGCAGCACCTTCCAGGAGGGGGGATCGCGGAAGCGGGGGGCCGGGCTTTGTACCACCGCCCGTCCATTCTCGATCTCGACTGCAAGGGACTCCCCAATGGTGCGCATATAGAGCTTTTTGACACCTGCCGGTAGCTTTTCTTCTTTTGCCATGGCCAGCGCGAGGGCAACGGCGGCATGGCCGCTAAACTCGACCTCTCCAGCTGCAGTAAAAAAACGCACCCCAAAACCGGAATTGTCCCAGTCGGTTACAAAAGCGGCCTGGGGCTGCCCCAGTTTGCCAGCCGTCAGCAGCATCTCTTCGGTGCGCATCCCCCGTGCATCCAGCACCAATACTACCCGGTTGCCCCCACCAGGGGTTTCGGTAAAGGCATCTACCAGCAGGTAAGGAATAGCGTAGGTCATGGATTAATCATTCCTCGTCCCCGGCCATTCCATCACCCAGTCTATAGGCATCCTCGACCATGTTCTGCCCTGTCTATAAGGTGAGACGCGCTAGCCATAAATCACCACGGTCATTTCTCGCTCCTCAGTGCAAGCCCAACCGTGGCAAGCTGGGCCTCATCCACCGGAGCAGGGGCACCCGTAAGGGGTTCTTTGCCCTCTTTGTTTTTCGGAAAAGCGATCACCTCGCGGATGGACTCCTCTGCGGCCAGGTTGGCCACGAAGCGATCCAGCCCCCAGGCGATGCCGCCGTGGGGGGGTGCGCCGTAGGAGAGAGCCTCGAGCAAAAAACCAAACTTTTCCTGCGCTTCGGCGGCCCCGATGCCAAGCTGGGCAAAAATCCGCTCCTGCAGGTCGCGGCGGTGGATACGAATGGAACCCCCCCCGACCTCACTTCCATTGAGGACAAAATCGTAGGCATGGGCCCGTACCTGGCCAGGGCTGGTTTCCAGCAGATGCAGGTCGTCAAGCTGTGGGCTGGTAAAGGGATGGTGCATGTAGGTCCAGCGGTCGTTGTCCTGGTCCCACTCCAGCAGCGGAAAGTCCACTACCCACAAAAACTTGAAGCCCGGCTCTACTAAGCCCAGCCTTTTGCCCAGCTCGAGCCGCACCGCTCCCAGACTCTCCACCGTCTTACGCCAGGGACCGGCAACAAACAGCAAGGTCTGGCCCTCCGAGACAGCAAGATGCTGGAGCAGCGTGGGGGGTATGAATTTGGCGATCCCCCCGGTTAGCAGTCCGTTTTCCAGCCTGGCCCAGGCCAGGCCAGCCGCGCCTTTGGCCCTGGCCATGGCCTCCAGTTCTTCAATCTCTTTGCGCGGCAGCAGGGTTGGCACCACCAGGGCTTTGACTGTCTCGGCGCTGGCAAAGGCGCGGAAGGCACCCCTTTGGAAAACCGCGGTTACGTCGGAAAGCTCTAGGCCAAACCTCAGGTCAGGCTTGTCTGAGCCGAAGCGGTTCATGGCCTCGGCATAGGTCATACGGGGGAAGGGGAGGGGCAGGGTGACTCCCACGGTTTCGCGCATTAGATAGGCGGCCAGCCGTTCGTTGAGGTCCAGGATATCGTCCTGGGTAACAAAAGACATCTCGAGGTCGAGCTGGGTAAAGTCGGGCTGGCGGTCTCGGCGCAGGTCTTCGTCGCGGAAGCAGCGGGCAATCTGGAAATAGCGGTCATAGCCTGCTACCATCAGCATCTGCTTGAAAAGCTGAGGCGACTGTGGCAGAGCGTAAAACTTTCCGGGCTCGAGCCTCGAGGGTACTAAAAAGTCCCGCGCTCCTTCAGGGGTGGAGCGGGTCAGGTAGGGCGTCTCGACGCTAATGAAACCCTCCTGGTCGAGAAAGCGATAAATGGCCGCAACTACCTTGTGCCGCATCCGAAGGTTGTCGTGCAGCCGTTTTCGACGCAGATCCACTACTCTGTTCCTCAGGCGTACCTCTTCGTTTATGGCCTGGTCTTCCTCGCCGCGCCAGCCTGCATCAATGGGGAAAGGCGGGGTCCTGGCCTCACAGAGCACCTCGAGTCCATGTGCCAATACCTCCACAGCGCCGGTCCCGATTTTAGGGTTTACCCGCTCGGCGGGGCGGCTGCGTACCGTGCCCTCGACGCGTACAACCCATTCCGAGCGCACCTTACTGGCTTCGGCAAAGCAGGCGCTTTCGGGGTTAACCACCACCTGCACAATACCCTCGCGGTCCCGCAGGTCCAGGAAAATCAGGCCCCCAAGGTCTCGCCTGCGGTTTACCCAGCCTTCGATAAGTACCGGTTGTTGTAGATGTTCGTCTCGCAGATTGCCACAGTAGTGTGTCCGACGCATACCCTCTAGCATACTGCTTATAGCTCATAGCTTATAGCGGGTAGCTAAACGATGCTAATAGCTCATAGCTAATAGCTTATAGCAAAATTAATAGCTATCGGCTATCGGCCTTTTTTACTGCGGCCCCTCAAACAAGGTGTGAATTTGCCGCGGCTCAACTTCTGTCTGCTCGCCGCTTTCTAGGTGCTTTAGGGTGACCATGCCTTTAGCTCGCTCGCTCTGACCCAAAAAACCCACGTACCGGGCACCCTTCTTGAGCGCCTCCTCCAGGGCCTTGCGGGGACTTTTGGGGGTGTAGCCCAGTTCCACCGAAATCTTGGGGCGCAGTTGCTCGGCCAGGGCCAGGGCCTCGATCTTGGCAGGTTCGTCCAGGGGGGCCAGATAGAGGATAGGGGAGGGGTCGGGAGGAATATTTACCCCCTCTGCCTCCAGGGCAATGGCTACCCGCTCGACCCCGATACCAAAGCCCACGCCTGGTACACGGGGGCCACCCAGCATTTCGGAAAGCCCGTCGTAGCGCCCCCCGCCACCCAGCGCCGATTTGGCCCCAATACGGGCGTGGTGTACCTCCCAGGCGGTGCGTACATAGTAGTCGAGGCCGCGTACTATACTGGGGTCCAGTACAAAGGTAACGCCGAGCTGGCTCAGATACTGGCAGACCTTTTCGTGGAAGGCTCGCGACTCCTGGTTCAGGTACTCCAGCATCGGTCTGACCTGCAAATCGGCCATAATCTGCTGGTCGGTCTCGCTCTTGGAGTCCAGAATGCGCATGGGGTTGGCCTCCAGGCGTACCCTCGAGTCCTCCGAAAGCCTCTGTGCAAACGGGCGGAACCGCTCCCGCAGGTACTGGTTGTATCGGGCGCGGTCTTCCGGATCGCCAACTGAACCAAGCCTGACCTCGAGGTCTCTGAGCCCCAGAGTACGGTATACCCGCACCATCAGCGCAATAGCCTCCGCATCCAGCAGGGGGTCACTGAGGCCCAAAGCCTCGTAGTCTACCTGATGAAACTGTTTGTAGCGGCCTTTTTGCTGCCGTTCGGCCCTGAAAAATGGTCCCCAGGTAAAAAGGCGTACTGGCTGGGGCCAGACCTTCATACCGTGCTGGTTGTAGGCCCGCACAATTGAAGCGGTGGGCTCGGGACGCAGACCCAGGACACGGCCTCCGCGGTCCTCCAGGGTGTACATCTCCTTCTTGACCACGATGTCCGAGGTCAGGCCCACACCTTTTTGCAGAACCTCGAGGTACTCAAAAATGGGGGTGTGGATCATCTGCGCCCCTGCACCCTGCAAAACTTCTGTGGCAGTCTGAACAATATGACGAAAGACAGGCTCGCGGAAAGGATATTCCTTAGCCTGGGCGAAGATGTCGCTGGTTCCGGAGACGGCCTGAAGCATGGAACTCATTGTATACGGGCAGCCTGGTAGTACCAATTTTGCCGCCGGACGTGAGGGTGGGCAGTCTTTGCACCTGGTCTAGCTGGAAACCTCTGGGTGTTGAGCTAGAGCTACGATGGCGCTAGACTTCACGGTGTAGCTTCCTCAACCTAAAGATGTAGGAGACCTCAATGGAAATCTTGGGCGAGTTTCTAGCCGACTTTGTAACCCAGTTGCAGACCTTCACCCTTGCCTTCTTGATTTTTGGGATGCTTGCAGCAGCGCTCAAAAGTGAACTCGAGGTTCCCGAGTCTATTTATAAATTTGCTGTTTTTGTACTGCTGATGAAAATTGGCCTCTCTAGCGGCATGGAGATCAGAGAAGCAGGCTGGGCCGGCCTGCAAGCTATGCTGTTGCCGGCATTTATTTCCATGCTACTGGGAATTGGCATTGTGGTGCTGGGGTCGCAGACCCTGGCCCGCCTTCCAGGGGTCAGGCACGACGATGCGCTGGCCACAGCGGGCCTGTTTGGAGCGGTGAGCGCTTCGACCATTCTTGCCGGCATGCTATTTCTTGACGAGGCCGGAATCAGCTACGAAGCCTGGATACCAGCCTTGTACCCCTTTATGGACATTCCGGCGCTAATAACGGCGATTGTGCTGGCCAACCTCCACATTGCCCGAAAGGGAGGCAAGGGCAGTAATGTAAAGATATGGGCCATCGTTAAAGAGTGTCTGAGAGGGCATGCCCTTACCGCTTTGATTGGAGGGGTGCTGCTCGGGCTGCTCTCAAGGCCAGAACTTGTCTACGAGGGCTTCTACGACGCTCTCTTTAGAGGATTTTTGTCCATTCTGATGGTAGTGCTGGGCATAGAAGCCTATCGTAGCCTCAAAGACCTGTTCAAAACCGCACACTGGTATGTGGCCTATGCCGTACTAGCCCCAATAGTACATGGTTTTTTGGGCTTTGGGCTGGGCTACCTGGCCCACCATCTGGTAGGGCTCAGCCCGGGTGGGGTAATAATGCTGGCCATTATAGCTGCCTCCAACTCAGATATTTCTGGCCCGCCAACCATCCGGGGTGGAATTCCCAGTGCAAACCCTTCGGCTTATATCGGGGCGTCGACCGGGTTAGGTACGCCAGTGGCAATCGGTATCTGCATCCCACTTTTTGTTGCCGTGGGTACAATGGTTTTTGGTCTTTAGCGAGGTGAGAAATATGGAGTTTCACAAAGCCAAACAGGTAGTTATCATTACCGAGGCGGTAATAGCTGACTCCGTAATTGAGCTGATAACCCGGCTTGGGGCACCGGGTTATACCCTGCAGGGTGTTACTGGCAAAGGCGAGCGGGGCGTCAGGGCTGGTACTGGCTTTAGCAACATTTATAAAAATATGCGGGTTGAGGTTATTGCAAACGAGAAAGTAGCCAGGGCCATAGCCGAGTCTGTCGCGCAAGAGTTTTTTGACAATTATGCCGGCATTGTATATCTACACGAGGTGGAAGTCATTCGTGCGGCCAAGTACGGACTCTTACTAAGTAATACCTAATAACGGAGACTGCCCACGACCTCGAGCAAGATAAATGAGCTAAATAGCTTTGCGAGGACACCTGCGCATTTTGCAGTAATGGTGGGGGAGGCCGCGCATTGGGTTAAGGACTAAATGCAGAGCAGCCGCCTCTGTTAAAGCGACTTATCTCGCAGCTGGGCCAGGCCTCGAGCTTGAAGGTTAGCTGGGCGATAGTACACACCTGGGTTTTTTGGCCAAGGACTGGCTTCTAGGTGCTTTAATTGTGAGTTGACAGGCGTCAAGTATGCGCATATACTATACATATGAAGACTACATATGATATCTCGGCTCCCAAAAAACCTACCAACCTCACCGTCAATAGCGACCTTTTGTCCCAGGCCAGGGCGCTAGAAGTCAACCTCTCGGCAGTTTTTGAACAGGCTCTGGCCAAGGAGGTGCGCAGGCTCAGGGCCAAGGCCTGGCTCGCAGAGAACCAGCAAGCCATCAAAGCCTACAACGCCGATGTTGACGAGGCTGGCACCTTTAGCGTGGGGCTGAGGTCGTTCTAATGCAATTCGACCTGTACCAGAACAAGAACCAAGCGAGTAAGGGCCGGTTTCCCTTGCTGCTGGACGCGCAGGCCGATCTGTTATCGGGGATGCAGACCAGGGTGGTTATCCCGCTAGCTCCCAAAGCGGCTTTCGTTGAGAAAGCCATCAGCGTATTGATGCCCACCATCACCGTACAGGGCACAGAATACCTGGCAGTAACGGGACAAATGGCCAGCATTGCCAGATCTGACCTGGGCGGAAGGGTTGGAAATGCTGGCGAACACCGGCAGGCCATTGTGGCTGCGATTGACCTACTATTCACGGGTATTTAGGCTCTGGGTTGCGCAAAAAGAACTCGCCTAGCGGGCCAGATTCTGCAAAGCCCCCGAGCCGCAATACAAAACCGGGTTGTCTGCAATTATGTAATACCTGTTGGCAATGCCAGCAACTGGACGGTGCTGCTAAAGCCGAAGCAGGGTCAACGGTCGGGTTCGGGCGTACCAGGGGGAGAGCTTTAGACTATGGTAGATCGGCGTAGGTGGGATGCTGGTCGCTACGCTTGCAGCTCCATCTGGCCAGCAGACCTGGCCTTGAAGTACACGCCCGCAGGTCGAGCGGTTGAGGCTCATAGGCTAAAACCAGTTGATGTGCTCCTGCTCCCATTTGTATGCTGAGTAGGCCCTTAGCCATCTGCCCGGTCGGTATAGGTGAACGCCTGTCTCAGGAGGACAGTAGCAGCTACAAACAGGCGTAGCCAGGCCCAGATGAGAAGAATAGTCGGCTGGCCTCTGACTTGCATTATTATTGAAGGGCTGGTATAAGCACAAAAACCAATCATGGGGTGAGATATGGAGTTCCATAAGGCCAAACAGGTAGTGATCATTACCGAGACCACCATAGCAGACGCGGTGATAGAGTTAATTACCAGGCTTGGAGCGCCCGGCTATACACTGCAAGGTGTCAAAGGCAAAGGAAACCGAGGCCTCCGGGCCGGGACCGGCTTCGCAAATATCTACGAAAATGTGCGAGTAGAGGTAGTTGCAAGTGAGCCAGTGGCCAAAGCAATAGTCGAGGCAGTTATAAACAAATTCTTTACCAACTACGCCGGGTTTGCATATCTGCAGGATGTGGAAGTAGTGCGGGCGGCAAAGTTCGGCCTTTAGAGCGCCAGGTACGATGCACTGGAAGGAAAAGTGCAGGATATGCAAAGCGTAGATCAAATGCGTGCTTATAACTCTAAGCACGCATTTGTTATAGACTCGTTACCAGAGCGACCGACGAGATGATTAATAGGTCTATAGTCGAAGGTCGAAGGTTTGCGACGGTCTCGGGTTTTGGCCTTCGACATTTGTCTTTCAACCTTCGACCAAGCGCGCTAGCCCATGAGGATGGCCAAGGATGAACAAGATTAATCTATACTGCCCACAGACTGGAGAATCACATGGCCGAAGGTGACGGCGCCCAATCGATGCTTGTACCATTGCCTAGCTGGCACAACCCCGCCAAGCGCCGCCTGCTGGCTATCCAGGCTGCGCATGAGCGCGATGTCTCGGCTTTACTCGAGCTTCTCCAGGCCTACCTGGTGCTCAAAGGCCGCAAACGGGCCACCTTGAGCCTGCGTACACTTCAGAGCTACAGGCTGGCAGTGCGGGACTACCTGGCCTGGGCCTGGTCCGACACTCACTCGCTCGACATCCTGCGTGCCAGCCCCGATGACCTTGACCGCTACATCACCCGTTTGCAGACTGAAGGCGGGAACCTCGAGGGCTCTGTCGGACTCCGGCTAAAGCCAGGCTCTATTGCCACCTATGTTGCCGGAGTGCGGGCCTTTTACCGGGCCTTAGAGTGGGCCGGTGCAGCCCAGCTTCCCCAGGTTAGCTCGCCACACGACCCCACACCCCCGGAGGAGCGCCGTCCCGCTCTGCCCCTCGACCTGTACAAGCGGCTTTTGGAACATTTGTCCGACTCAGACCCCCAGACACGCCGGGACCGCCTTGCCATCAGGCTGATGGCTGAAGCTGGGCTGCGCATAAGCGAGGTTATTCTGTTGCGGCTAGAAGACCTTAGCCTGGCCGAGCGCCTGCTGCTGGTGCGGGCGGGCAAGGGTGGAAAGCAACGCTCGGTTCCCATATCCAGGTCTTTAGTGCGAGAAATTCAGGACTGGCTCAAGCTCAGGCTGGCTCACGCCGCACCCGGTGAAAGGGCGGTCCTGGTCAACCTGGGTGGGCGCAAGGCTAGTGGCCGGGCTATGACTGACAGGACGCTACGTAAAACCCTCAACTACCACTACCGAAGCCTGGGCTTTCCCAAGCGCTACTACGGAGCCCACCTGCTGCGGCACACTGCGGGAACCCGCTTCTACACAGTCAGCCGTGACCTGCACGCTACTGCCAGGCTACTGGGCCACACCAACGTCAATACCAGCGCCATCTATGCCAAGATGAACCTGGAAGGACTTTTTGAACTCGTGGATAAGCTCGAGGGCTAATGAACAGGTTGAGGGTCGAACACTTGAGGCCAGGATGGATTAATCATCAGCATGGCCGAAGATGACAGGGTCTACACCATGCGTGACACAAAGTGCGGTTGAAACCTTCGAGGGTCACGTGGCACACGCTGGTAATGAGGGGTTGAGCTCGGCGCATCCACAGTCTGTGGCTATCGGCATGTCATCCAGATGGTTTAGCACCTGCTGCACTCAGGGCTGCAACCGCCGGCAAGGTTTAGTTCCTTCATGATCAGGCAGTGTCCCTCGGGGCAATGGCCCAGCAGCAATTTTAGATTGTCTCTTAGGCGAGTCATGGCGGCAATACGCTGATCGAGATGGTAAACTTTCTCCGCAACTTGCCCACAGGCACGCTCGCAGTCCGCACCCTCGTCGTTCAATCGCAACAGTTCGCGGGTTTCTTTTAGGGTGAAGCCCAGCTCCTGACAGTGCCGAATAAACCTGATCCGATTGACCGTGTCGAACGGGTAAATGCGATAACCGGTAGCAGGGCGAGGGGGTTGGGTGATAAGTCGCTCGCGCTCGTAAAATCGAACCGTCTCGACCCCGACCCCAGCCGCCGCTGCTACTCTGGCAATGGTCAAGGCCCTACTTCTTCTGGCAGCAGGCGCAGCTGCATCCACAACCGCAGCCGCAGTTGCAGGAGTCCGAGTTGCACGGGCATCCATCGCACTTGCACTGCTCACAGCATTTCCTCTTTTCTTCCATTGGCGCATCTCCTTTCCAGTGTAATATAAACTCTGTACTTTAGTACGGAGTCAAGACTTGCTCATCCTGCTTGATGCTAAAAACCCGGCTGCTGCCTCTGTCGGTGGTCACGCCATAGAGGGCATCGCAGGCTTCCATGGTGCGTTTCTGATGGGTGACCAGAATGAACTGGGTCTGGGCCTTGAAGTGCTGCAAGAAGCGGCAAAAGCGCTGGATATTGGCCTCGTCCAGGGGGGCATCTACTTCGTCCAGGATGGCGATAGGTAACCCTCCACTTCCCGCGGTGATGCCCTCCCCTACTTCCGATAAGGCAAACAAAAAGGCCAGGGCCCCCATGGTCCGCTCGCCCATCGAAAGCAGGTTAAGCTGAACGGTGCGCTTACCGGCAGGCTTGAGCACCAGATCCAGGCCGTGGTGGGTGTGCCCTATCTCTACTTCAGCGTCTAGTAGAGCTCTGGCATAGTGGGCAAACTTTTCCTTGAACGCGCCATACACCTGCTGCATCCGCTGGTGGTATTCGGACTCGACCTGTCGAAGCTCGGCCTCGAGCTTCTGCACCGCGGTCTCTGACTCCTGCAAGGCCGCTTCCAGCTTCTGGATGTCCTGGGCCAGAAGGGCGTATTCCTGCTCGGCCAGGTGGTTGACGGGGCCCAGGGCTTCCAGTTCGGTCTCGGTTTCGGCAAGGGCGCGGGCCAGGCTGCGGGCCGAGCCCTCCTCAGCCGGGCCAGGGGGAATATTTTGCAGCTCGGCCAGCAGGGTCTCGATGGTAGCCTCGCGGCGGGCCTGGGTCAGGTGGAGTGACTCGAGCTCGGCCAAGAGCTGGTTGGTGCGTCCAACCAGCCGGGTTTCTTCCTCCGACAAGGCCTGGGTATGCTCACGAGCGGTGTGCAAGGCCCCTTCCAGGTGACGCAGGTTCAGGCTGTCCTGCGTCTGCTCGAGTTCAACCTTGCGCACCTGAGTAGCTAGTAACTTTTCCTCCAGCTCGGCTTGCTCCGCACGTAAGCTCTGCAAACGAGTTTCTAGCTCCTCCATCTGCCTTTCAGCATCCAAAAAGCGTTCCTGGTCTTCACGGTAGCGTCGCCACTGCTCAGCAGTCTCGCGCTGCTGGGCCAGCTGTGCGCCCACAACATCACGCTCGTTTTGCAGTGCCTGCAAGTAGTCGGGCTGTGGAGCCGGAACCGGCTGGGGAGGCTGGGCCGCTGGGGATAGTGATAGGCGGGAAAGGCTGGTTTTGACTGCTTTATGCTCGTAACCCAGCTCGGCCTGATGGCGCAGGAGGCCCGGTAGATTTAGCCCTGTGAGTTCGGCCCGCAAGTTTTCGGTCTGGGTGTGTAGGGCCCGCGCCTCGGCCTCCAGGCGCAGGGCATCGGCCTGGGTCTGCTGGTAGCGGCGGCGTAGCGAGAGCATCTGCCCGCCCCGCTGCACCCGTCCGCCGGTTATGGCCCCGCTGGTCTCCAGAAGCTCACCCTCCAGCGTCACCATGCGGGGGTGGCTGTGGTGCTGGCGCAGCAGTGCCAGGGCTGCATCCAGGTTTTCGATCACCAGGGTCTCGCTCAACAAGGTTGGCAAGGCCTCGGGGCAGGCTGGTAACTGCACCAGGTGGCGGGCCACTCCTACCACGCCGGCTTGAGCGGCCCAGTTGCGTTCTCGCTCTTGGAAGTTCCGCAGAAGAGTTCGGGGCAGAAAGGTGGCCCGGCCACCGTGCTGTTTGAGGTGTTGTACGGCAGCCTGGGCCGCCTGCTCGTCCTGGACCAGCACCCACTGCATACGCCCTCCCATGGCCACTTCTATGGCCAGTTCCAGGCCCGCGGGCACCTGCACTAAATCTGCCACTACTCCGATTAAGCCAGGGATTCCCGCGTCACGCGCCCGTTTGGGCCCCTCGGCCAGGTCGGCGCCCGAACGAAGCATGGCCTCAAGACGCCGGGCCTCGGCAAGGGCGGCGCGGGCGTCGCTGCTGATCTGGCCCTCCTGCGTCACCAGCTCATTTAGCCGGGCGCGCAGCTCGCTTTCGCGGGACCGGGCGGCAGCAAGGCCCTGATGGAGGCCTGCCAGTTCATTTTCCAGGCGGGCCAGGTCGGCCTCCAAAGCGGATTTTTGGACGAGGGTTTGTTCGTAAGACAGTTTCTGGGCCTCGTATGTAGCCTGGGCTTGCAGGTAGCGCTCGAAGGCCTGCTGCTGCGCTTTGAGCTTATTTTCCTCGGTCTGTAGCGCTAACTGTAGCTCTTGTACACGCTGCTGGTAGCCCTGCACCACCTCGTGGGAAGGGTCTGGTTCCCGGGGCGCTAACGGCTTGGGAAACGAGCGCAGCCGGGTGAGGCGGCCTTCGCTTTCGTTTTCATCCTTCGCCAGGCGGCGCAACAAACTCTCGAGCGAATTACACTCCTGATCGGCAAGGCGCAGTTCGCCGCTAAGGGCCTCGGCCTGGCGCAGCGCCTCGCTGTGGGCGTTTTGAGCAGCCTCGAGGGCTTCTAGGGCCAGGTCTTTCTCGGTTTTCAGCTCGCTCAGACGATGGCTGGCTTCGGCGCGCTCTTGTTCTATGCTTCGGGCTCTTTGCTGCACTGCTCTGGCTTCCTGGTCGGCCTCGCGGACGCGGGCCAGTAGCACGCTGCGGCGTAGCGCCAGGCTACGGGCGGCCAGTGCAGTGGCTTTGCGGGCAGCCTCGGCCTGCTGGGCTTTCTCCACCACCGAAGCTTTGCGCTCGCCAAGCTCGTGTGAGCGGGTTTCTAGCTCGAGGGTGGCGGTCTTTAGGCGCTCGTAGGCCAGCTTGCTGGCGTGTGTCACCACACGCAGCCCCGCTGCTTCTTCCAGATAGCTAAGCAACACCTCGGGCCCCGCCTGCAGAATTTGCCCCACCTCCCCCTGCCCCACAATGGCATACCCGCTGCGGGAAAGGCCGGTGCCCAACAGGGCCTGCTCCACCTGTCGCAGGGTGCTGCGCGAACCGTTGAGCCGAACATCGCCGATGCCATCGCGCCCCAGGCGACGGATCAGGCTAATCCGTTGCCCATTTACCCCAAGCTCCAGCCCCACCTCGGCAAAGCCCAGCGGAGCCTTGCCGTCCGAACCATGGAAGAGCAGCGAAAGGGCTTCCTCTGTGCGCAGTTCCCGGGCCCTGGCCCCTACTACCCAGCGCAGCGCTTCGACCAGATTGCTCTTGCCCGAGCCGTTGGGTCCTACTATGCCGAAGATACCTCGGTCAAAATCGAGGCTGGTTCGTTCGGCAAATGACTTGAAACCCTGCAGGATAAGTCGTTCGATCTTCATAGACTGGACCGTAGGTTGGCCGTGAACTCAGCAGGCATTTTACAAGGGGCTGGATACTAAAGTCAGCGTCTATAGTCTATGGTCTATGGTCTATTGACTATCAACTATAGACCATCGACTTTTTGTGGCATAGTGGTTCGGGTAGAGAATAATCACCAGAGTGGCCATGGATGGGGATGACTACCCTACCGGTGGTGATCTGATGTCGAGTCAGGCAGTCCTTACCTATAGCTTAAGCTGGTAGTATCCTAAAGAACACCTGGGGGCATTCTAGCTGACCCACTACCCTCTACGCTCACTGTCCTGGTCGTTTGAAGGGGTCTAGTAGTGATAGATGCCCCAAGCTCTCCACTTCTCTGCCATCCAGCAAAAACCTGACCTGCTGCACCTCCCTGAATTCCAGAAGAGTATTGGCAATGCCATAGATCAGGGCCATTTCACCCGCAGTACCGTAGCCCAGCCGCCCGTATACCGCAGGCAGGTCTACCAGCGCAGTTGTGTCTCGCAAGAATACCGTGGGCGCAGGGGTTCCGGCCGGAACCAGGGGCGCCGCCCCCGGAATTTGCGGTCCCCTCACCAGCTCCTCCAGCACCCGTCCCAGCAGGTACTCTCCTTCGACAACCTGTATAGAGCGTTCCTCGACGACCAGACTATCTAAGGTCTCGCTGGCAAAATGCAGCTTGACTGTGCGCTGACCAGGTTCTTCCATGGTGACCGGCAGGTTGAGCGGCTGAAAGCCGGCATCACCTTGAATGGCCCACAGGCCCAGCCCTCCCACAACCAGGACCGCCAGTCCTAGCAGATTGATAAAAGTAAAATATCGCCTCATGGAGTAGGTCCTTCCTGCCCCGACCATGGTATTGTCCAGTCTATGGGCGTGTTCCTCCTGGCGTAGTAGTTTCGGGCAGGCCCAGATGCGAGAATACCGCTCTGGCCAGCACTTCTGCAACCTGCTCACGGCCCTGGGGGGTACGCAGTTTTTCAAACCCTACTTCGAGCAAGATGGCTGCGCCACCCGCCAGCGAAAGCACGTACATTGCGTCCTGGCTGGTATTAGCAACAATTCCAGCGCCTGCAAAACCCTCCGCCACCCGCTGTGCAAACCGTGCTGCCGAGCCAGGAGCAGCTACATACCGTTCCAGAACGGCCCTCTGGCCAGCTGGGGTGCGGGCCCAAAGCTCGCGCCCCCTCTCCAGCAGGCGCAAAGTCTGGATTTCTGGGTGGCTAAAAACCGTGACCCGGCTACCTGGTGCTGCATGCAGGCTAACAAACACCTGGGCCGAAGCGGCGTACTGGGCCCTGGCCACAAGCGGAACTGAGCGGTCGGAGTCGCGGGTCAGGACTACCTCGAGCCCCCGCTCCTGCAGCAGCCTTTGCAACCGTTGGCTGACGCTTAGCACCAGATCCTTTTCGCGCAGGTTGCCGACCACTACGCCGGTATCGGCGCCCCCATGACCGGCATCCAGCACCACCCTGGGCAGCCGGGAGAGGCCGCCCCGTTCAACCACAACCTGCCGTGGTAAGAAGATCAGGCGGGGAGGGTCGCCCCCTCGGGGTAGATAAATCTCGCTACCCCAGTCCGCCCGGCTAAAGCTTACCGGCGAATCGGGCGGTGTGTCCGGCACCTCGAGCACACCAATCATGGCCAGACGTGGTGGGTTGTTAGCCACAAGCCGCACCTGCACATCGCGGTCAAAGCGGAGCACATAGCGCTCGACCGAGCCGATCAAGACTCTTTGCACCTCCAGAAGCCGAGCGGGCCGCAGGGCCAGCACAGGCGCTCCAAAATCGGTTCGGTAAATGAGCTCGAGTTTGCGGGCCAGTTCCCGCACTGGAACCCAGAGACTACCCTGATGACGGTAGGCCTGCAAAAGCCGCACAGCCTCGTCACCCTGGATGCTGATGCCATAAGCAGCAACCCGGCTCCCCAGGCTTAGAAATACACGGTCAGGGGCTTCCAGATAACCGAGTCCCAGAGCTTCGGCAATCATCCTGGCCGGGCCAAAAGCTACCGAGCCGTCTCCCGGGTAGATCGCCTGGCTCTCCTGAAAGCCTACCAGCAAACGGTTTTGGTACTGGGCCAAGCCTAGACCAAGCAATACCACAAGTACAGTCAACAAACGGCGCATCCAGAGTCCCAGTCGCTTCAGTTTTACCCGTAGAAGATTAGAATCGCAAGCCCGATCTTGAGTGAGAGTCTAAGGCCCAGAGTCGGGGAGACTTGTTTACCAGTTTTCCAGCTCACGCTGCACAGCCCTTTTCTTATCGTCGGCTTTTTTCTGATAATTGCGTTTACCACGGGCTAACGCCAGCAAAAGCTTGGCTTTGCCGCGCTGATTAAAGTAGATCTTGAGGGGTACCAGGGTCAGGCCCTTCTGTTCGACCCGCGCCTTAAGCTTGCTCAACTCGTGCCGGTGGAGCAGCAGTTTACGCAGGCGGCGGGGGTCATGGTTGGTATAACCGCCTTTCTCATAGGGGGCAATGTAAAGATTTTCTACAAATAGCTCACCATTTTGAAACCGGGCAAAGGCGCCGGTGAAGTCTACCTGGGAAGCCCGCATAGATTTGACCTCGGTGCCCTTAAGAGCCAAACCAGCCTCGAGGGTCTCCAGAATTTCGTACTCGTGACGTGCTTTGCGGTTCTCGAGCCCAGCCATAAACACTCTATTCTACGCTTTTGAAGCCCCACTTTTTAGTGCCTCGACCGCCTCAGGGCCCACAGAAGAATGTTATGTGTGCAAACCAAGGCTAATAGCTTATAGCATATAGCGGATAGCTAAAAGCGTCTGTTGCTATCGGCTATCAGCTATCAGCTATCAGCTATCAGCTATCGGCTTATACTTTTGGATTAGTTGCTGACTCGTGACAATCATACTTCACTAGTGAAATATGGCACGATATAAATAGCTCGTGAACTATTTATCGTCTAGCTACTGGATGCCATGTCTACAAACAGTTTATGAAGTCTTGCGTCGTGGGTTAGCTCTGGGTGAAACGTTCCTGCCAGCACCTTGCCCGACCTGACCAGCACAGTGTCCTGCTGGTGCCTGGCCAGAACCTCCACACCCTCGCCAACGCGCAAAATGACCGGAGCGCGAATGAAAAAAGCATGGAAAGGTCTGTTCAGCCCCTTGATCTGCAGGTCCTCCTCAAAACTATCTACTTGCCGACCGTACGCATTGCGCTGTACCGTGATATTCAAGTAGCCCAGGCGGGGCTGGTCTGGGTATTGTGGGAGGTCTCTGGCCAGCCAGATAGCGCCCGCACAGGTTCCCCACAGGGCCAGCGAAGAGTCTTGAACTCGTTCCCGCACCGCACGCTCGAGGCCATACTCCCGTGCTAGCATCCCGATAGTAGTGGACTCTCCCCCAGGCACAATTAAGCCCGCCAATCCGTCCAGGTGCCTTGGCAACCGCACCTCCACCGCCTCTACCCCAAGAGCTGTAAGCATCTGCTTGTGCTCGCGAAAATCACCCTGCACTGCCATTACACCAATCTTCACGCCCCTAATCCTATAGCAAGTCTGATAAACCAGCCGGCCAGTGCATAGATAAACTGGAGTCTGCGCGGGTGTGTTTTGCGCGAAGTGAGAGACTTTTCCGGCATTGCGAGTATCCTAAAGGTACAAGGCAACCCAGCAAAACCTGCTTGGTTAACTTGCGGCTATCTTCACCTGAATTGTTTCCCCGGCCCAACTGCCTCCTAGCCAGGTCGAAAGTAGGGCCTAGAGCTTCAAAGGCTTGGTACGAATTCGCCTGGAATGGTGCTGCGCCATGATTTACTGTCTCTGGCGGCAAGATCTGCCGTATAGACTGGGCGACGAAGTGGCCGAAGATTGGGATGATTAATCCATAGATTGGGTGACGGAGTGGCCGAGAATGGGGATGATTAATCCATAGACTGGGTGACGGAGTGGCCGGAAGTGAAAGGGCCTACTCCATCCTGAAGGCCGGAGGTCTAGTGAGCAGAAATTACTCTATTGTAGTGGTCTCCCATAATGCCATAAGCGTTTTGGCCGAGTGTCTACGGCGATTTGAGCAGTACTACCCCGACGCCGAAATAATCGTGGCGGACTCGGCCTCTAGCGATGGCAGCCCGGCCTGGGTCAGGCAGCATCACCCCGGGGTATGCTTGCTAGAGCTTCCAAACCGGGGCTACGCCTTTGCGGTCAACCGGGGCCTGGAGGCTGCCTCAAGGCCCTGGGTGGTGCAGATGAACAGCGATGTTTACCTGCAAGCTGGCGACCTGGAAGCCCTGCAAGCTGCTCTAGAAAACGACCCCAGGGCAGCTTTTGCTGGCCCAAGCCTGTATACGGCACATGGGCGGCTACAGTCCCACGGGCTGCTGTATGCCCCCAACTACTGGAGGCTGCGGCGGCCCAGGGCGGTGGGCTGGGTCTCGGGGGCCTTGATGATGGCCCGCCGGGAGGCGCTGGCAGCAATTGGCGGTATGGACGAGCGGTTTTTTTTCTACAACGAAGACCTCGATTGGTGCACTCGCGCCCGGCGCAAGGGCTGGCGGGTCTTGCTGGTTCCCCGCAGGGTCTTGCACCTGGGCGGTAGCTCTACCCCCCAGGACCCACGTTTTACTGTTGAGGGCTACCGGGGGGGGCTGCTCTATACTCGGATTCACTACCCCTGGCTGCATGGATTGCACAGCAAAGCAGTCTGGCTCGAGGCTCACCTGCGGCTCTGGCTCGACCCGAGTCCACTGCGAAAGCAAGGCTATCGGCTGATCTTGCAGATGCTCCAGGATCGCAGGCTGGATAGCTCACCTCTGACTTAACAGCGCTCTTTCGCCATCTGTCTTTCTAACCTCGAGCTTCGCCTTTTGTCCATCAGGCTCTGGCCTGACACTAAGCCCACGGAATATAATCCAGATCGAGCTAATCCATAGCCATTCTCACCATCTTTGCTGTCCTTCGACAGGCCCAGGGCGGTACCTGAGGTGTAACCAAACGAGAAGCAATCCAGATCACCCCGTGGGCCGGTGGGCTTCCACCCTACCCTGGATGGATTAATGACCCCTATTCCTTCGACTGCCCCTTCGACGGGCTCAGGGCAGGCTCCTTCGACGGGCTCAGGGCAAGGCTCAGGACAAGCCTCAGCCACTCCGTCACCAGGTCTATGGATTGATCATCTGAATCTTCGGCTACTCTTTTACCCAGGCTGCACCTTTGGCAGCCCAGCGACCTCCTCGCCATGACAGGTGCTCTGTTCATCGTGTTGCCGACCGCCAGACCACCTTTTCTGGCTCGGGGCCTGGAGGCCGTTTAATCCAGGTTACATGCTGGTGCTCTATACAGTACAGTAGGTTCCTGCTCTGGAGCCAACCAGACCCATGTACGTTAGACTCTGGTGTAGGAGTTGGGTTTTTTGAAGCCGTCCTGGACAGTACGCCACTGCTGGTTGTGCCCCTCAAGTTGGGGTAGGTCATGAGCGATACCGTTGTTCGTCGTACTCTGCTGCTGGGTTTATTGTTACTGGGAGTCCTGTTGGCTACTATCACCCGGCAATCGGCGCCGACACTGCCGGGCGAGTTTGCCGCCCGCACGGCCCCTTTGTTTGGTTTCTCATTCCGCCTGGGCCAGAACACCCAGGCCAGTCTGGCGGCCATTTTTGACCGCCGTGACCTGCGGGCTGCACAACGGCAGATGCAGGCCGAACTAGAGCAGCTTCGGCAAGAAAATCTTCGCCTGACCTTAGAAAACCGCAGGCTTCAGGCCACCCTGCGGGTGCAGGCTGTACAGGGCCTGGGCGTGGTAGCCGTGGCGCCGGTTATTAACGACGATGCTTCGGGACTCTTTCGCAGGCTGTATCTGGGGGCTGGCTCGGCCCAGGGGCTGCGGGTGGGAATGCCGGTCACCACTGCCAGCGGGCTGGTGGGGGTAATTACCGAGGTCACCCCACACAACGCTGTGGTTCGTACCTTGCTTGACCCCGAATCGCGCGTGGGGGTGCGGCTAGCAGGTGCACCGGGCCGTGGGATTGCCTATGGCGCTCCTCCACGCATGTTGCGGGTCGAGATATCACCCGAAGCCAGCGTTAAACCTGGAGATAAGGTGGTATCCGGCGCCCTGCAAGGGCTTTATCCTGCTGGTATCACTGTGGGTATCGTCGAAGAGGTGCTGCCCCTGTCACCAGGGGCGCTGCGAAAGGTCTTAATGGTGCGGCCCGCCGTACAGCTCTCGCTATTGGAGGAAGTGCAGGTGCTCAAACCACTATGAGTGCTAGCCCTCAGAAAGCCTGGCAGCACAAAGTGCGTGGGGGCTGCAGGGAGGCACCAGGCAGATGTCATAGCGACCCGCTGGGTGAAGATTATCGAATAGGCGGCAATTCGCTCCAGATGATAGTATCTTTAGTCCTCGTCACTACCAGGGTCCTGACTGGATCAAGCCTTCCCTGAGTATGCGAATTATTCTGATCGTAGTTGCAGCATTTCTCCTCCAGGGATTTGTTTCTGGGCTGCTAGGGGACAGCTTTGTGCCCCCAGACCTGATTTATCTGGCCACGCTGCTGGTGATCTCCTCGGTATCGCCTTATGTGGGCCTGCCGCTAGCCTTTTCTGTTGGGTTGCTGCAAGACCTACTTTCGGCGGGCCATCCGGGGCTTCATGCGGTGGGATTGCTGTTCGCCGCTTACGCTTATTATCGCCTCTCACGCTTAGTGCACTGGAATGAGCTAGCTGGCCAAGCAGTAATTTTGGGAGGCAGTTTTGCCGCCAAGTGGGCGGGCATTCTACTGGTAGCCATGTGGTTAAGGCTGAGCAACTTCAATCCTCTCACTCTGTGGCAAGTTATCCTACCGGAGATGCTGCTAACACTGTTGATCGCGCCATTTGCTATCCGGTTCTATCAGCGGATATTTGCGGTTAGAAGCAAATAGGAGTGTTTTGTGAACGGCCGCATCTGGATTCTGCTGGGGCTTTTCTACCTCATACTGCTACTGTTTGTCGGGCGGCTGTGGCAGCTTCAAGTTGTGCAGTACGAGCAGTTTGCCATCCGCAGCCAGGGCAACTACCTTCGCACCGAAACCCTGCTAGCACCTAGAGGGCGCATCCTGGACCGTAATGGTCAGGTTATCGCTACCAACCGCCTGGCCGTAGATCTGGTTTACTCAGGCGGAGATATACAGTTCGAAGAGCGTATTCTGGCTCTGGCCGGGCTGAAGGAGCTACCCCGGGTAGAACGCGAACCAATTGAGTTAATGCTCAACATTCCCGACAGACTAATTCCTACCCTGGCCGAACTAACCGCGGGACAGCCCAACCTGAGGCTCCTGGAGCGTATCGAGCGAATCTACCCAAACCCCATTGCGGGTCCGGTAATCGGCCACACCACCCTGCCAAGCCAGCAACAGCTAAGACAAGGCTATGACCCCGAGGAGCTGGTTGGGGCTTCGGGCCTCGAGGCTGCCCTGGAAGCCCAGCTTAGAGGCACAAGTGGTGTGGTGCTGACCGAGGTGAATGCTCGAGGGCAGCGGGTTCGTTTTGAGAAACTCAAAGAACCCCAGGCTGGCACCGACGTCTACCTGACCCTTGACCTGAGCCTGCAACGAGCCGCCGAGCAGGCCCTACAAGAAGGGCTGGAGGATGTCAATCGAATCCGCCTTCGCCACCGCCTGCCCCTGGCTACCAGGGCCAAGGGGGCCATCGTGGCCGTTGACCCGCGTAACGGCGAGGTTCTGGCCATGGCCACCGCCCCCGCCTTCGACCCCAACCTGTTTGGCCGCAGACCCCGCCCCCACGACAAAATCCGCAGTCTGTTCACCGATCAGGGGCGCCCGACTCTAAACCGTGCGGTCAGTGCCTATCCGCCTGGTTCAACCTACAAACTGGTGACCTCGAGCATGGCCCTGGAAAGGGGGCTGGTGACGCCAAGCACAGTTTTTCGGTGCAGCCCTTACATCGTGTTTGGGGGAATCAGGCGCAACTGGGCCCGCCACGACATGGGCATGATGAACAACCAGCAAGCCATCGCTCAGAGCTGCAACACCTGGTACTACCAGCTGGCCATACTGGACCCCATTGGTATGGTAGACAAGCTGCACCAGCGTGCTCTGGAGCTGGGGGTGGGCCGCCCAACAGGCTTAGAAATTGGGGAACAAACCGGCATTGTTCCTAGCCTTCAGTGGAAGCGGCAGAATGTCCCCGCTGACCCACGCTGGTGGCCAGGCGAGACCCTTTCGATTGTTATTGGGCAGGGCTACAACAAAACCACCCCGGTCCAGATTGCCCGCATGCTGGCCACCATTGCCAATGGCGGGCTGCAGCCCGAGCTGCACCTGGTACGAAGGATTGGCCAGCAATACATAAAACGGCCCACTACCAGAGTCGCTGGTAATCACTGGAGAGAGCTACAAGACGGGCTGCGAATGACCGTGACCGCTGGCTCTGCCCGGCACGTGCTGGGGCGCTTTCCAGTAGCCACCGCCGGCAAGACCGGAACCGCACAGAACGAGACCATGACCCCCGGCCTCGAGCACGCCTGGTATATGGGCTATGGTCCAGTAGACCCTACCGACCCGAGGCCGCCGCTGGTAGTTGTGGCTTTCTTCGAGAACGGCGGCGGGGGCAGTACGGTGGCCCTTCCCGCCGCGCGCAGGGTTATGGAAGCTTTCTGGGGGCTAGATCAGAATGTGGCTACACGCTAAAACCAGCCACCTGTTCAACTGGGTGTTTTGGAGACTGTTCGTAGGGGCCGCTGTTGGCAATAGGCCAGGTTTCAAGCTGAGTTGGGCCCGTGTTGGCTGGAGCTAGCCCCGACTTTCGACTTCAGGTACTCCAGCGCCACCTGGGCATCGCGGAAAGGGTTAACCCGACGCCAGATTTTTTCAATTCTGCCCTGGGGATTAATCAGGATGGTATCGCGGCTGTACATGCCTAGCAGCTGGCCGAAGCCCATCCAGCCTCCTACGCCAAAAGCACACCCCAGAGTCCTGGTGGGGTCGGGAATCATGCCACCACAAAGGGCCATCTGTTCTACAAATCGGCACTGGGCAGCGGCCGGGTCGGCACTCACGCCAAACACTTCGGCTCCGCGCTGTTTGAACTCACTGTACAACTCGGCGTACCGCTTAGCCTGGGCAGTGCATCCCCGAGAGCTGGCCCTGGGATAGAACCACAGCACAATGTAGCGCCCGTTACTGGCGAGTTCGGCCAGGTCTACCGTTCTACCATAGGCATCCTGCACCGTAAAAAGCGGGATGGGGTCGTGGGGCTTCAGCTTCATACTTCTATTCTGGAACAATCAGCAAAACTCCGCTGTGGCGGAGGGCAAAATTCGCCCAGATTCCAGGCCGAAACTCTACGGTGGGCGACTCGAGGCCTGCGAGATGTGGCCCTCTAATCAAACGCCTGGGCCGAGAGGTCTACGGGTACCTCCGACCGGGCCAGTTTGGTGTTGTGCCAGAAAGCAATGCCGCGCAAAGGGGCATATACCTCGAGGCTGGCCTGGGCTTGGCCGTCCAGCCTGACCCGGTGAATTTTGCTGCCGCCCCGGCGGATAGCGTATATGGTATCGCCCTGTACCACCATCTCCACCTGGCTGGCGGGGTCTTCGCCCTCGCCCACCGGCAAGGGCAGCGAGAGCAACACCTCGCCCTGGAGCGAGAGCTGGCGGATCTTCTGGCTGTCTGAGTCGTAGATTAAGAGCTGCTCGTCGGGGGTCAGGCCCAGGCCACCCAGCAGACGCAGCTCTTGCGACTCTCGGCTCTTGCGGAAGGCGTAGCGCGAGACATACTGACCGCTGTGCTCGAGGCGCTGCACCTGGCGGTTTCCATAATCGAGCACAAAGATGTAGTTGCGGCTGGCCAGTATGGCCCTGGGCGAGTCGAAGGTACCCCGGCCTTGACCCGAACCCCCAAAACGAGTCACGGGCTTACCTTCCAGATCGAAGCGGGTGATGGCACATGCCTCACCGTCCAGTACCAAAAGACCATCGGGCAATGTTGCTAGCGAGATGGGATAGAGTAACTCCCCCAGCTTCATGCCATATGGGGCGATGGAGTGGGTGATCTCGCCCTCCAGGTCGAAGCGGTGCACCAGCCGCACAGCACCGCCCCCATACTCGAAGAGGCTGATCCAGAAACCCCCGTGCTGGTCAATGGAGATCGAGAGCGGCGGCGAGGGGAACATTCCCCGCCCGCTGCCCACCCCGCTCCACATCCGCATCAGGGTGCCGTTCAGGTCCATCAGGCGCAGAGTGCCTTTCTTGGTCTCTACGGCCAGGGCCAGGTAGATGGGCTGGGTGAGGCCGGGGTCTTCCTGCCACTTGCCTCGCAGCACTTCAAGTACCGCTTCCAACCCAGGGCGCTTTTCCGGGTCTTTTTCTAGCATTTTGTAAATCAGATCGGAGAGCACCCGGGGAATCTCGGGGTTGACCTGCTTGGGTGGGGCGGGCATCTGGGTGATCTGCTGGTGGATCACCGCCTCGTAGGCCCCTTGAAAGGGCGGCTGGCCGCACAAGGCCTCGTAAAACACCACCCCAAAACTGTAGATATCAGACTTGTGATCAATGCGCTGGCCCTTGGCCTGTTCGGGGCTCATGTAGACCGGAGTGCCGATGCGGGCCCCGGTGATGGTCAGGCGGGTCAAGACCTTGCCGGCCGCAATGCCAAAGTCCATCAGGCGAACTCCCCGGGGGTCTACGCTGCCATCCTCGCGCACGGCGTTCTTGAGCACCATGATGTTGCCAGGCTTGATATCGCGGTGGATGATCCCCTGGGCATGGATATGCTGCAGGGCTTCGGCTACCCGAAACATCACTTCCACAATGCTTTTGATGCTCAGTCGCTTGTTTTCGATCAGGCGGTCTAACCCCTCACCATCGAGGAATTCCATGGCGATGTAGTGAGTATCGCCCTGGTTGCCGTGGTCGTAAACCTTGACGATGCCGGGGTGGTCGAGATGGGCCAGCAGCTCGGCTTCGCGGTGGAAGCGCCGTACAAATCTGGGGTCGCCGACATACTTTTCCTGCGGAATCTTGAGCGCGATCTGGCGCCCATCTTTCTTATTACGGCCCTTGTAGACGGTGGCCATCCCGCCGATGCCTACTTTTTCCTGGATCTCGTAGAGGGCCTCCAGACCGGTGACGGTATTCGGCAGCGGCGCTTTCGAACTGGGCTTGGTTTTGGGGGACCGGGGTTGGGGCCTGGGGCGCCGTCTTGGACTGGCCCAGGAGAATTTAGGAACCCAGATCGAAGCCAGGCCCAACAGCAGGGCCGACGCCAGCAAAAAGGGTTGGGCCCCCAGCACCACCAGTACTCCCAACACCAGGAAAATAAATACCAGTGTGGTCCAGGTACGTCCCGTGCGCAAGAGCAGCGCGGTAGAGAGACCGACCAGTAACAAAGCAATCAGGTAGCTCATTTAAACCTCGCGGCAACCACGGTAATGTTGTCTGTTCCCCCACGCACCAGGGCCTTGCCTACCCAGCTCTCGAGGGCCGCTTGCAGATCGCCGGTAATGCTCCATTCCTCCGGGGGTACCAGTCCATAAAGTCCGTCGGTAGCCAAAACCAACACCTCGCCGGGGGCAAAGTTTACTGCCACAATGTCGTGCCGTACATCAGAAAGACCCAGCGCCTGGTTAGCATGTGTTTCCAGGGGTGGTCTTCGGCTTGATCCATGCTTAGTACCCCCTGGCGCACCTGTTGAGCCACCCAGGAGTGGTCCTGGGTCAGCATGGTCCAGCGCCCAGACGAGTAGCGGTAAGCGCGGGTATCACCCACATGCCCAATCACCGCCTGCCGATTCCACTCAGTCAGCATGACCGCGGTGAGGGTGGTCCCCATGCCCTTGCGGGATGGTACCCGCTCACCCTCCTGCACAATGCGGCGCTGGGCAAGCTTCAAGGCTTTGTCCATTACCAGGCCGAGCCCCACCCCAGGCCGACCAGTAGCGGCATGTTCGGCGTAGGACCTGGCTGCCGAGCTGACCCCTTCGATGGCTAATTTGCTGGCCAGCTCGCCTGCTTCAGCCCCACCCATACCGTCGGCTACGGCTAGCAGCACCAGGTTGCCAGCCGGGGTGGGGTGAATGGCAACGCGGTGGAAGTCTTCGTTGCTTCGGCGACGACGACCAATATTGGATTCTGTGGCAATTTCGAGCCGCGCCAGTCGCATGACACCTTATAATACCGTCTGGATGAAGGCAGGATTGGTTGAATTACTTGAGTTGTATGAATACAAGGTAGACGACCTTGTGTCTGGCCTTGAGCCCAAGGGTGGGATGGTCGGTCTGGCCCGCCTGCGGCAGACCCTGATCCAGTCCAGTCTGCCCGGCCCCCTGGCCAGGAAATTTCGCGATATTGATGGGCGTTTTAAAGCCCATCGTCCCGGCTACAAAACCATCGTGGACGAGGGCAGAGCCCCCGATCTGGGCATGATTTTGATTGAAGAAGAGAGCTCTTTTGTCAGTCCCGAACGCGAGGCGCTGGAGAAACTGACCGAGGCCGTGTACTGGAGCCGGCTCGAGCGCGACCTGCTTCGTACTGCCAAAGCCTATGAACACGGTAAGCGCGACGAGCTACGTATGGCCTATGCCATCCTGCAAAACCTCGAGGCCTACTCCAAAACTCCTCAATTTTCACAGGACTATAACCTTTCGCGGTTTGTGCTGGCCCACCCCATCCCAGGCGTTTCGGACCCCCGTTTACACCTGGAAAACCCCGATGTTGCCAGAAACATCCTGTTGGAGCTGTTCCGCGAGGCCCATGGCCTGGCTGGCAAGCTCAAACTGCCGCTAGAAGAAACCGTGCCGTATATAAGGCGGTTTGCCCGGCGGGTGTTGGAGAGTGAAGGTTCGCTGCGAACCAGCATCCGCGGGCCCACCCTCGAGGCACTGCGGCGGGCCCTAGATGAAGCCTATCGCCAGAATCTTAGCCCGACAGAAATTCGCGCCCTGGAGGAACGCCTCCAAGCCGCAGCCGCCGAGGAGCGGCGGATGTCTTTGGTCGTGGAGGATGATCGGGGGCGTTTTGCCGCAGCTATCGAGCGTCTCTCCACCCTGCTCACCCGCTATCTGCCCAGCCCCCGGGGAGAAGCCAGCTGGCCGCAGATTCCACAGAAAATCCTGGGCAGCCAGAGCGCGGCATTTGGGCTACAGTCTGTTCCACACGATGCCAAGTCGGTTAATGTGCGTCTGATACCGCAGCGCTTCTACTTCTGGAATCACGAAATTGGCATCTCTCAAGCAGGTAAGCTATTTGGCCTCAGCCTAGCTGGGCAAGAACGGATGATTGAAGACAACGCCGCCTTCAGTCTGACCCTGCCCGATGCCGAGTTGTACGCTGTCCGCTACCAGGACTACCTCAATCTGCGTATTGAACCACGCGAGGCCGCCACCCTTTCCAACCTGTTGGCCGAAGGCCGGGTTATGACCTTTCTGATGTGGCCGGAGAATCACTTTGCCTACCTGCGCTTGCTGCGTGCGCTTTCGGCCCGCTTCAAAGGAGAGGTCAGCTATGCCCTCTTCACTCCAGAGTCGGCTGGCAAGTACAGCGAGGCGCCCATAGACAATCTGCAAGAATTTGTGCGCAAGGGCCTCGAGGTAGTCAAGGGCAGAATCGAAAAGAACTCGAGCTGGTTGGTTTATCTGGCCGAAGTAGCGCGGGCGCTCGAGCTGGAAAACTACGCCCAGGTTTTACAGGTTGAACTTTCTGAATGGCTGGGTTTTAGCCCCCCTTCCCGCGATACCCTGGGCGAGAACGTGGGCTCAACCACCGTGGGCGACAGCCCCAGCACGGTAAAGGCGGGCAGCGCTGTGCTTTCGTTACGTTACCAGGACAATCTGGTGTATGTCTCTTCCACCGGTCTGGTGCCGCGCAAGCTGCTAGACCTGATGATCTGGATGGTGCCGGAGGGTGGGCTGGTACTTGCACGTGAAGGGATAAGGGTCGCCCACCATCTGGTCACGCTTTTACCGCAGCGCCGGGCCAGCCCCTGAGGTCGGGCCTAAAGCAGGCTTCAAAGCAA
The DNA here is from genome assembly GCA_041695225.1 of Deinococcota bacterium. Lineage (GTDB taxonomy): Bacteria > Deinococcota > Deinococci > Deinococcales > Thermaceae > Meiothermus. Next base: position 6,870 of record JBGFRI010000015.1, on the reverse strand, counting down.
GAAAATTGTTGAGGGCCGATAGGCAAAATAAAATCACATCAGGTACAGCCGCCCTAAGCGTAAGGCCTTTTTCGCAAAGCGCGGTCATACCGTTTTGAGAAATTCCGTCCCTCCGCATCTAAGCCTGGTTAATCTTCCTGACCTAAGCTTGACAGTTTATTATTGGGCAACCTATGAGAAGCGCATTGCAGCACTCCGCATTTCGCTGGCTGTTTCTGTCTAGCATGGTCTCGCAGGTGGGCGCCAAGATCCAGCGCATCGCCCTGTTGTTTGTGGCCTTCCAGGAAACCCAGAATGCGGTCTGGGTCGCCTTGATTCTGGGGTCCCAGTTTTTGGCCAGTGCACTGCTGGGGCCGTTGCTGGGGCCGCTGGTAGACCGATATGACCGCCGCATGCTGATGATTGTCGCCAACCTGGCCAGGGCCCTCCTGGTAGCCAGCATTCCGCTTTTTGCCATGGGCTCCATGCCGCTGCTGATGGTCATCGCTTTTCTGATCTCAGCTTTCAGTTCAATTCACTACTCGGCATCCAACAGCTCGCTCCCCGACCTGGTGCCCACATCGGCGCTGGACGGGGCCAATAGCCTGATGACATTTACCGATCGCTTTTCCGAGGTAGTTTTTGTAGCTCTGGCCGGAGTACTGGTCGCGGGTCTGGGACCGGCTCCAGCTTTCTGGATTGATGCTACCACTTACCTGATCGCCACGGTCCTGCTGATCCGGCTGCCCCGGCTGCCTGGCAGAGCGGCAAGGGGCGCTTATTTCGCTATGGTTGTCTCTGGTGTCAGCCTTTTATGGCAGAACCTGGTTCTGCGGCGAACCATAGGCACCCTGGCGGTAGCCGCGGTGTTTGGTTCAGTTGAAGCAACCCTGGGCATTGTGCTGGCGATGGGGGTACTCCAGATTGGTGTACAGGGTTTTGCCGTGCTCGAGGCCCTAACTGCTATCGGCGCCATTCTGGGGCTTTTTCTGGCCATGAGACTGCTCAAAACCCGGTCGCGTCAGTCGGTCTTCTTAATGGGCCTGGGAGCATTTGGTGTTCTACTGGCCTCGTTGGGCTTTTTTCCATTTGTACTCTGGGCGGGGTTTGCACTTTTCGTCCTGGGAGTTGCCAACACGCTGTTCATCGTTCCAGCCCGCTCCATCATCCAGCTGGCAACCCCTCCCGACCTGCGCGGACGGGTCATGGCCGCCTTTGGGGCTACTATGCAGAGCTCGGTGCTGATGGGAACCTTTATGGCCGGCCTCCTGGAGCCAGCCCTGGGGGTCCTGGTGGTGCTGATGTTCTCAGGTATCGCAGTATCGGCGGTGGTCTTGCTGGTGGTCCTGCGGGGGGGTATACCAAGCCTGGATACTCTAAGCCGGCCCGAGTGACTGTAACAGGCCTGGGTTGATGCAATAATGATCAGGGTTGCTGCGGAGGAGTAGATGAACATTCAGAAAATAATGAAAGAGGCCCAGAAAGCCCAGAAGAAAGCCGCCGAAGTGCAAGAAAGGCTTGGCAGCATGATGGTGGTGGGCAGCGCTGGCGGGGGCATGGTGGAGGTCACGGCCAACGGGCACGGCCAGGTTCAGCTGGTCAAGCTAAAGCCCGAGGCGGTGGACAAAGAAGACCTCGAGATGCTGGAAGACCTGCTGTTGGTCGCGATCCAGGACGCCCAGAAAAAGGCCCACGAACTCTCGGAAAAAGAAATGAGCCGCGAGCTGGGCGGCATCGGCAACATGCTGGGGGGGATGTTCTGAGTAGGCCGATAGCCAGTAGCCCATAGCGAATAGCTAAAGGCAAAAAGCTATCGGCTATCGACTATAGGCTATCAGCTTCGCTATGCGCTACCCCGAGAGACTCCTCAAGCTGGTGCGGGCCCTGGCAGGGCTCCCAGGGATTGGCCCAAAAAGCGCCCAGAAGCTTGGGCTGTTTTTGGTGCAGAACCCCGATTCAGCCTCAGATCTGCTGGGCAGCCTGCAAGCCGCACAGGCCCTGCACCCCTGCCCGGCGTGTGGCAACCTGGCCGAAGATGCGCTATGCCCAATCTGTTCCGACCCTGACCGAGACAGATCGCTTATCTGCGTGGTGGAGACCATCTCCGACCTGATGGCAATTGAGCGCAGCGGCGAGTACAACGGCCTTTACCATGTGCTGGGTGGGGCGCTCAACCCGCTGGAGGGGATCGGGCCAGAGCAACTTTACCTGGAGAAGCTCCTCTCTCGGCTTCAGGGCGTGGTTGAGGTCATCCTGGCTACCGGTATGACCGTCGAGGGCGAGGCCACCGCGGCCTATCTGGCCGAACGCCTGGGCCAGAGCGAGGTCCGCCCTACCCGGCTGGCCTATGGCCTGCCGGTGGGTGGAAGCCTCGAGTATGCCGACGAGGTAACCTTAGCCAGAGCAATGGAAAACCGCCGGGGATATCGCTAGAACTAGTCCATTGTCAATGGCTGATAGCGAATAGCCAGGTCTGTTTACCGTTGGCTGTCATTCCCGTTCCCATGTAACGCTTGACACGCGACCCGAGACTTGCGACCTGCGACGTGCGGTGCAATTTGGCTGAATCCTGGTGGGTAATGTGCTAGGGTAAAGCCATATGGGTACGGCACATCAGGCAAATCATGGGAGCAGGTGATGAAAATGCTCGAGACCCTAATACCGCTGGGTGTGCGCCAGGCTGTCTTCACCGGCCGGGATGGCCTGGTGATCGAAAGCGCAGGCCAGGAGATACCCGCGCCCGAGCTGCTGGCAGCCGAGCTGGTAGCCCTGGCCAGGGCCAGCCGCACTCTGGCCCGGAGCCTGGGAGGAGACCTGCGGCGCTTTACCATAGCCACCGAGCATCGGGAAGTACTGGTGGTGGTTTTTTCTGGCTACTGCCTGGGAGCAGTGATCGAGAAGGGCGCCGACTACCAGAGCATTGGCAGCGAGCTTTCGCGTCTAGCGCTACGCCTGGCTCAGACCATTTAGAGCGCTGGTTGCGTGGTTACGGCATATGATGAGCCAGAGGAGCGCACCAGAATCGGGACAGTTGCCTCCGCCGTAGGACGCAAGGTTGGCAAGGCGCGCGATAGGAGCAAGAGTATGGTTCAAGAAGTGCTTGGCGAACTGCAAGTGACCAAAGGTGTGCTGGCGTCGGCCCTGGTGGCCGAGGATGGCTTCGTGGTTGATAGTTTCCGCGCCGACCAGGCTCCCGATGTAGATTTTCTTGGGGGGGTAGCCTCCACTGCACTGGCTTCTGCACGGGCGCTATCGCAGGAACTGGGGCGCGGCGAAGTGGAAGAAGTCATGGTAGAGTACCCCCAGGGGCCAGTATTGCTGGTTCCGCTCGAGCATGGGTACTTGCTGGTGGTGCTTATGGACTCCATGCATAGCCTGGGCCGGGTGCGTTTCCAGCTTAAAAAGAGTGTCCCACGCCTTAAGGAGGCTTTATCGTGAGTGAGGTTTCACAAGTACCCGAACTGCGTATAGACATTGACCGCGAGACCGCAGTTGGCAAGTATGCCAACTTCGCAATCTTTTCGCACCAGAAAAACGAGTTCTATCTCGATTTCGCCCTGATGCAGCCCGGCGGCCAGCCCAACCAGGTGGTAGCCGTCATTACCAGCAGGGTTATCACCAGCCCACAACATACCAAGGCCCTGTTACGTAGCCTGGCCGAGAACATCCAGCGCTACGAGGAGGCCTACGGGGTCATCCCCGAGGCCATGGAAACTTCCAGAGCCTGAGCAAAAGGCGGGTCCAGTAGAAAGGCGGCGTCGCCCGCCTTTCATTTTTCGCCGCGGCCGGCGACGGTTCCAAGGTGCAGATCGGTTGCCTTTGGCACAAACTCTTCGCCGTTCAGGTCTTACGGCCTCTTTGCCCGTTGGGTAATAAAGACCCCCAGCAGGATTACAGCCCCAGCCAGCAGATCTAACCAGGCCAGCGTCTCGCCTAGCAGCAGCACGCCCGCGCTAACCCCAACCAGAGGTATCAGGTACTGGAAGGGCGCAACCCGTACCGGCCCCAGTAGCTGTATGGCCCGTACCCACGACAAAAAAGCCAGCACCAGCGCAAAAACTGCCGAGGCCGTGATCCCCAGCAGAACTAGCGGTGAAAGTTGATTGCTCTCGAGCTGGGCCGCCTCTGGCAGATGCCACAGCCAGTAAGGGAACATCCCCACGATGAAACCAAGCCCGGTCCAGGTCAAAAGCCGGTAGCGTAGAGCAAACCGCCTCGAGGCCACGGTATAAACTGCCCAGACCAGGGCCGCCCCCAGGCTAAAGAGCACGCCCAGCAGCTCCAGCCGCTCTCCCCCACCCCAGCTTAGCGCCACCACCCCCACAAACGATAGGGCAAATCCCATGTAACCCAGCCAGGAAAGCCGCTCTCGCAGCCACCAAGCGCTAATAAGGGCCACCCAGACTGGGCCGGTGGTGCTCACAATGGTGTTGAGCGAGGCCGAAAGACGTGGTACAGCCTCTAAGAACAAGCTCTGATAAGCCAGATTCCCCAGCATCCCGATGCCCCCAATAATCACCCAGTCGCGCCAGGTCAGCCGCTCCACAAAGCGCCACAACAACAGGAAAATCACCCCTGCAATCAAGGTTCGCAGGCTGTTCATGGCGTGGGGTGGCAGCTCTGCTACCAGCACCTTCATCAGCGCGAAATTAAGGCCCCAGGCCAGCACCGAGTACAGGGGAAACAGATAGGGGTTCATGCGGCAACGAGGGATACGGGGGGAGGAGCAGGAGAGAAAATACTCTCTATCCCTCGCCTTCAATCTTCCACTCTCAACCTTTGACCCTCAACCCCCGGCACCCTTTCACAAATAGGCCTTGAACCAGTCCAGATAGGCATTAAGTCTAGCAATGCGCCGGTCGGGGCGGCCTGCCCGGCTCAGTTCGTGCCCCTCTTCAGGGCAGCGGAAAAACCGGGTAGGAACCCCTTTTTGCAGCAAGACGGTGTACCAGGTCTCTCCCTGGTCTATGGGGCAGCGGTGGTCTTGTTCGGAGTGCACCACCAGGGTGGGAGTCTGTACCTGATGCGCCAGCGAGAGTGGGCTTTTTTGCCACAGTACCTCGGGGTTCTCCCAGGGCCTGGCTCCTAGCTCCAGATAAGTAAAGCGCGGCCCGATGTCGGAGGCGCCGTAAAAGCTGGTCCAATTGCAGATGCTACGGTCTGTTACGGCAGCCTTGAAACGGCCTGGCTGGTTGGCGGTTAGCCAGTTGGTCATGTAGCCCCCATACGAACCCCCTGCCACCGCCACCCGTCTACTGTCCAGGGGGAAGTTTGCCAGCACATGATCCAAAAAGCCCAGCAAGTCATCCTGGTCAACATCCCCCCAGCGCTTGCCCAGTTCGGCGTAGTCCTGCCCGTAGCCCGTCGAACCCCTGGGGTTGCAGTAGGCCACTGCAAAGCCCGCGGCTCGCAACACATGTAGCTGGAACATTAGGGCATTGCCAAAAGCGGTGTGGGGACCACCGTGAATGTACAGAATCACCGGATGAGGACCATCCCCCTCCGGCAACAAGACCCAACCCTGTACGCTGTGTCCCTGCGGGGCGAAATAGCGCACCTCTTTAGGCTGGTAAAGCTCAGGCAGAGCGCCCGTGTTAGGATCAAAAAGCAACTCCCCCCGGCGCGTCAGGCAGGCAGAACGGGTAAAGCTTTCCGAGAGTGTGTACAGATCGTCGCCGCAGAAGGCAAAACTCAGGATGTTAAACTCCGCCGGGCTGAAGAACCTGGCCTGGCCCTCAAGCGTTACCGCCAGCAAGCGGGCCGCACCCTGATAGGTGACCACCACATACACCCGCCCATCCGGCCCTAGTTTTGGGGTCTGCACCCCGGCGCCCATGCGAACGTCGGAGTTTACCGAGTTGAGGAACGAACCCTCGGCCAGCTGGCGAATGGTTCCATCTGGCCCTCGGTAATAAAGCCTGGACTCCGTCCCGCCCATCCGTTCCCAGGCATGAGCCAGGTAGACCAGGCCGCCATCGGGAGTGGGCTCGAGGCCGGAAATGGGCCCCACTCCCCCAAATAGTTTGGCAATCTGTCCGTCCAGACCCGCGTAATAGGCCCGCTGAATCCAGCCCCAACGCTCCTGGGGCGAGCTCGAGGCAGTCAGATACAGCCCGTTCCCTGCCGCGTTCCAGACCACTTCTTCGACATCAAAAGCCAGTTTGACCAGCGGCCTGACTTCGCCATTTTCCCATAACCAGAGCTCTCTGGGTTGCTCTGGTAACAAGCCCTTAGCATCGAACTTCACCGGCCAGGTCTGGTATATGCGGGGTTCGTCGGGTTTGGGAGGCTCGTAATCGCCTCTGGTCAGCAGGGCTATCCGGCTGCCATCTGGGCTGACTTTGTACACTTCTACCCCAGCCTTGAGCTGCGTAATCTGTTCGGCCTCGCCGCCGCTTAGCGGAAGGCGGAAGAGCTGGGCGGCCTTGTCCGCCTTGCGGGTAAAGTAGATATAGTTTCCGCGCCAGAAGGGCGCTTTGGCCTCGCCCTGGGTTAGAAAGCGCAGTTCGCCGTCCCAGGTGGCCAGGCGCGAGCGGTAGCGGGGCGGCTCTTTCTCTGGCCGCTCAATATCAGTGTAGACAAAAAGCGGCTTACCGGCAGGTCCTTCGGTCAGGTCAGACAGGAAGCGGAGTTGGTACAACAGGTCAGGCGTCACCCCCATACTCTACCTGACCAGCGGGTCAGCCATTAGCCCATAGCCAATAGCTGATAGCTTTTGCCCTGCGACCTGAGACATCTAATGAGTCGATAGTCAATAGTCGATAGCCTATAGGGAACCTCTAAAAATAGATTTTATAGGATTTTGTAAGCGTTTGCGCCGCCGGAAAGGAAATCGTCTGTCGTCGGTCTGGTTGTTATCTTATAAAAACTGCTGTGTGTCTGGTGTTTGTC